>JBBRCB010000044.1:0-31155 GCA_038205215.1 Chitinophagales bacterium
CCTTAAACCAGGCGTGTTCGGGCTGCTTACATTCACCACGAAATAATCTACATGATCATGCAAAGCCATAAAACAAATTTCATAATCTTTCCAGGCATCTTCGTTGGGAGTGGTTTTGTTTTTACCGATGTTGCCGCCGATGGTGAGGCGGGAGATGTGATTCGTGAGTTGTGAGTCGTGAGACGTGAGACGTGAGTCGTGAGACTTGAGTTGTGAGTCGTGAATCGTGAATGTTTGTCCGTCATCCGTTGTCCGTTGTCCGTTATCCTTTCTCCACGTTTTTAACCTGGCTGCAACAACTTCAACGCCGTCGTTATTAAAACCCATCTGGTTGATCAATGCTTTGTCTTTTGGCAGACGAAATAAACGCGGCTTATCATTGCCAGCTTGCGGTTTCGGCGTTACCGTTCCGATCTCAATAAAACCAAAACCCAATGCTTCCAGTTCATTCAAATACATGGCATTCTTATCAAAACCTGCACCTAAACCTACTCGATTTGAAAATTGAATATTGAACAGGGAACATTGAACATTTTCCTTAGGCGTGAAGCTTGCAGCTATAAACCATTTTACTCCTGGAAACTTGCAGATCAACCTTAAGCCGTTCATCGAAAAATAATGCACCCATTCAGGATCAAAAAGGAATAAAACCGAACGAAGTATTTTGTACATGTGGCGCAAAAATAAGTTAGAGTTTTCAGTTTTTTGTTTTCATCGGGAAATTATACCTTTGGTATATAAAGTTGCATAAACAACTAATTTCAGTTTACTGTTTGCGGTTTCCAGTTTGGGAACAGTTCAAAAGAAGAAAGTGGCTTCAAGCATTGAAAACCATAGACAGAAAACTATAAACAGAAAACTATAAACTCTTTCAACATGCAGGAAGCTTATATCGTAGCAGGTTACAGAACGGCTATTACAAAAAGTAAAAAAGGCGGCTTTAGGTTTACAAGACCTGATGATCTCGCTATTGATGTGATCAAAGGATTACTTGCGAGCTTACCGCAACTCGATGTAAAACTCGTGGATGATGTAATTGTAGGTAATGCTGTACCGGAAGCAGAACAAGGCTTACAGGTAGGAAGAATGATCTCGGCAAAAGCGGTGGGCATCCATGCACCGGGTATCACCATCAACCGCTATTGCGCCAGCGGCCTGGAAAGTATTGCAATGGCAACAGCCAAGATAAGAACCGGTATGGCGGAATGCATTATTGCTGGCGGTACAGAAAGCATGAGCATGGTACCAACAGCAGGATGGAAGACAGTGCCCTCTTATGCCATTGCAAATGAAGAACCGGATTACTATCTAAGCATGGGCTTAACAGCAGAAGCAGTGGCTAAAGAACATAAAGTATCAAGAGAAGACCAGGATGCATTCAGTTATAACAGCCATTTAAAAGCAGGCAATGCCATTGCAGCTGGATTTTTTAAATCCGGCATATTGCCCATTACTGTTGAAGAGATCTATTTAGATGAAAAGAAGAAAAAACAAAAACGGAATCATATCATTGATACCGATGAAGGCGTGAGGGCTGACACTTCCATTGAAGGTCTTGCCAAATTAAAACCTGCATTTGCCGCGGGTGGATGCGTTACCGCAGGCAATAGTTCGCAAACCAGTGACGGCGCCGCTTTTGTAATTGTGATGAGCGAACGCTTGATCAACCAGCTGGGTTTAAAACCTATAGCCCGTTTGGTGAATTGCGCCAGCGCCGGCGTGCATCCCCGTATCATGGGTGTTGGCCCGATAGAAGCCGTGCCAAAAGTTTTAAAACAGGCAGGAATGAGTTTAAACGATATCGACCTGGTCGAACTGAATGAAGCTTTTGCATCACAGGCATTGGCTGTTATCCGTGAATTGCAACTGAACCCCGACATTGTAAATATTAATGGTGGCGCTATTGCCTTGGGCCATCCACTGGGTTGCACGGGTTGCAAACTCACCATTCAATTGGTAAATGATATGAAAAGGCTGAATAAGAAATATGGTATTGTTACAGCCTGTGTAGGAGGCGGGCAGGGCATTGCAGGTATTATCGAAAATATCAGCTGATAACATTTGCTTAATGAGATTTCCGGCTACCCTTTAATGGCGGGCATTATTGTTGTTCTTTAGAGGCAACAGTTTTTGTAGAAAAGATATCCTGTAAAAACTTCCTGCCCCTTTTAAACTTTTGTATTTTCATTGAGTCAGAACTTTTTATATCATTCATCCAAATACACTGCTATGGATAGAAGAGACTTTATTACCACACGCAAAATAAAAAAGATCGCCCCTGTTCCGTTTGAATCCCCTGCACGCGTATTAAGCGGCACTGCTCCTTATACCGGGCCATGGACCACCAATGAAGTTATCCATCTTTTAAAGCGAACGATGTTTGGCGCTAAAAAGGCAGACGTAGGTTTTTTCAATGGTATAACGATGAGCCAGGCGGTAGATTATTTACTGAATGTATCGGCAGCGCAAAGCCAGCCGCTGCCCCCGGTTAAAGACTATGCAAATTCCATTGATCCCCTTGACCCTGACAATGCGGTTGCAGCAGGTCAAACCTGGGTAAATACCAATACCAATGATGGCGGTATCAATTCAAGGCGGGTTGCTTCTTTAAAAAACTGGTGGATGGGCAGGATGGTAAATGAAGAAAGAAATATCCTGGAAAAACTCACACTCTTCTGGCATAACCATTTTTCAACAGAGACCAATGATATTGGCCGTGCTATCTGGTGTTACCAAAACAATGCGGTACTTCGAAAAAATGCATTGGGTAATTTTAAAACTTTTGTAAGAGAGATCAGTTTAGATACCGGCATGCTGCGTTACCTGAATGGTTATTTAAATACTGCTGGTGCACCGGATGAAAACTATGGCAGGGAATTGCAGGAATTATTTACCATAGGTAAAGGCAGCAATAACGCAACACCTCCTTATTCGGAAGCAGATGTAAAAGCCACCGCAAGAGTATTAACCGGTTGGCAGGTGAATGGTACAACCAACACGTCTTTTTTTACTGCATCAAGGCATGATACTGCCAACAAACAATTCTCTTCTTTTTACAATAGCACTGTTATCACCGGGAGAACGGGTGCAACAGCGGGAGACCTTGAACTGAACGACCTGCTCAACATGATATTTGCTACCAATGATGTGGCAATGCATATCTGCCGTAAATTATACCGCTGGTTTGTGTATTACGATATTGATGCAACAACAGAAGCTAATGTGATCACCCCATTGGCACAGGTCCTCCGCAGCAATAATTTTGAAATAAAACCTGTTTTATCCACGCTATTCAAGAGCGAACACTTTTTTGATGTATTAAACCAGGGCTGTATGATCAAAAGTCCTGTTGATACTATTGTTGGCCTTTGCCGGGAGTTTGATGTGCAGTTTCCAGTGGCAACAGATTATGCAGGAAATTACAGTTGCTGGCAATCATTGAACAGTGTGGCGATTTCTTTCCAACAAAATATTGGCGACCCACCTAACGTTGCCGGTTGGCAGCCGTATTACCAGGAACCGCAGTTCCATGAAATTTGGATCAACTCCGACACGTATCCCAAACGTAACCAGTTTACTGACCAAATGTTATTGACCGGTTATACGAGGGGAGGAAAAAATATCAGGATCGATCCCATACTATTTGCAAAGTCAATGCCCAATCCCGGTGACCCCAATGAACTTATCAGCGATTCGATAAAATACCTTTTCCGCTTGCCTTTACAACAGGCTTCAAAAGACCAGTTGAAAAAAGATATTTTATTGAGTGGCCAGACCTCGGATTTTTACTGGACCAATGCATGGACGGCTTATATCGCCAACCCCAATGATATCACCAATACTAATATTGTTAAGTCGAGGCTTACGAGCTTATACCAATATTTGATGAAACTGGCCGAATACCAATTAGCATAATCCCCTAATCCCCCAGCTGGCGGAGAACGGGCTTAAAATTGTAACAATGAAAAGAAGAGATTTTTTGCGAACAACAGTGCCGGCAACCATCCTGCCTGCTGTCATCAATGGATTTTCTATAAAAGCATTCGGCGCTGACTCTCCATTGGTACAATTACTAGGTACCACCAACACCGATCATGTGTTGGTGATCGTGCAGTTGAGTGGCGGCAATGATGGACTCAATACAGTGATACCCATTGATACCTATTCCAGTTATTTAAATGCACGGAGCAATATCGCTATACCTGAAGCCAGTATTTTAAAACTAACGGATAAGACTGGACTAAATCCGGCAATGACAGGAATGAAGGCCCTATATGACCAGGGTAAACTCGGCGTGATACAGGCAGTAGGTTATCCTACGCCTAACTTCTCTCATTTTCGTGCAACGGATATCTGGATGAGCGCTTCTGCAAGTGATGAAGTTTTGATCAGCGGTTGGGCAGGAAGATATTTGAATTATGAATTCCCAAATTTCCCCGTAGGATATCCCAATAGCGACATGCCCGATCCGTTAGGCATCCAGATCGGGTCCACGACATCATTAACTTTCCAGGGCCCTTCCGTTAGTACAGGAATGAGCATCAGTAATCCTACCAGTTTTTATAATTTATTAAATGGCGTAGAAGACCCTGCGCCTAATACCCCGGCCGGAAAGGAATTAAAGTATGTGCGTTTAGTAGCAAAGCAAACATCTCAGTATACTTCAGTTGTAAAAGCAGCGGCTGAAAAAGTAACGCAACAGGCTGCTTATCCTACACCCAATCCTCTCGCAGACCAGTTAAAGATCGTAGCAAGATTAGTTAAAGGTGGATTAAAGACAAGGGTGTATATGGTACAGTATGGAAGTTTTGATACGCATTCTTTACAAACTACTACCACCGATACTACAACAGGTACTCATGCTAACCTGTTAAAGAATGTGAGCGATGCTATTAAAGCTTTCCAGGATGACCTTAAATTTTTAGGGATTGAAGAGCGGGTAGTGGGCATGACTTTCAGTGAATTTGGCCGCCGTATAAAAAGTAACAGCAGCGTGGGTACTGATCATGGTGCTGCGGCCCCGGTATTTTTATTTGGTAAGAATGTGGTACCGGCGGTGCTCGGCAATAATCCTACCATACCCGCAAACGTTACGGTGAATGATAATATTCCCATGCAGTATGATTTCAGAAGCGTGTATGCGTCACTGCTGGAGAACTGGCTTTGCGTTAAAAACGCCGACCTGCAACAGATCATGCTGAAAAATTTCCAAAACCTCAATATTGTTAACTCCGCGGCCTGTAAAATTGTAAATCCCAATACATCAGGAAATAGTTACCTGGAAATTTGGGGCAGCCCTTTCACTCAATCCACCAAATTAATTTATAAGACCGACGGAGGCCATACGCTGTTACAAATCTTTGATACGATGGGGAGGTTGATAAAAACCGTGGTTGACGCAGATGTGGCGGCCGGATCATATAATTATACATTCGACAGTGGCACATTACCCGCAGGCGTATACTATGCCCGTTTGCAAAATGGTGCTACCCAGCAGGTGAAAGCGATGGTGAAAGCGAAGTAGAAAAAAATAAAGTGCTACCGCAACACTTCCCTGCTGATCACCAATTTCTGTATCTCGCTGGTTCCTTCACCGATAGTGCACAGCTTACTATCCCTATAAAATTTTTCTACCGGGAAATCTTTAGTGTACCCGTAACCGCCAAATATCTGTACAGCATCGGTACTCACTTTTACCGCCACTTCACTGGCATAATATTTTGCCATCGCGGCTTCCTTGGTCATGGGTAAGCCCTGCATTTTTAAGTAACAGGCCTGGTTGATGAGTAATTCTGCCGCCGCAATTTCCGTTGCCATATCGGCCAGCTTAAAACTAATGCCCTGGAAACTTGCGATGGGTTGATCAAACTGGTGGCGTTCTTTGGAATATTGAATAGATGCTTCGTAAGCGCCTTTAGCAATACCCAGGCTCAATGCCGCAATGGAGATTCTGCCCCCATCCAATACTTTCATACTTTGTTTGAAGCCGGCCCCAATTTCTCCCAGGCGATTGGTATCTGGTATACGGCAGTTGTCAAAAATCATTTCCGCAGTTTCACTTGCCCTCATGCCCAATTTATTTTCTTTTTTACCTGCACTGAAACCAGGTGTACCACGCTCTACCACAAACGCAGTTGAATTATCTTTTGACCTTGGTTCACCAGTGCGGCAAACCACTACCGCCACATCACCACTCTTGCCATGGGTGATCCAGCATTTGGTACCATTTAATATCCAGTGGTCGCCATCTTTAACCGCGGTGGTTTTCATATTACCTGCATCACTGCCGGTATTGGCTTCTGTTAAGCCCCATGCGCCCAAATATTCCGCAGTGGCTAATTTGGGTAAATATTTTTTCTTTTGTTCCCCGTTACCGAATGCTAAAATATGACCGGTGCATAATGAATTATGAGCGGCCAATGATAAGCCAATGGAACCGCATACTTTGGCGATTTCCTGTATGGCCACACTGTATTCAAAATAACCCATACCGCTGCCGCCATACTCTTCCGGAACAAAAACACCCATCAAACCCAGCTTACCCATTTCTTTAAAGATATGGAGGGGAAATTCCTGGCTTTCATCCCATTCCATTAAATGCGGTTTAATATATTGAATAGCAAAGTCCCTTGCTGTGTGTGCTACCTGCTGTGTTAATTCGCTTTGTTGAAAATTCATAATAAATTGCAATCTTTGAAATGCAAACTTAAGCAATTTAAAATACTAACGCTTGTTAGCTCATGTAATTGGTAACTCTCACCCAGTTGGGACAACAGGAGAGAATAAAAAAGCACCCATTGAAAGGTGCTAAACGTTTTTTATTAAATTGTACTTAGTTTTTTGCTACACCTTCTTTTACTAAATCAACTGAGAACTGCTCAAACTCTTCTATAGCCTCGCCTTTACCTTTATTCTCATCCTTAGAAATAAAGCCTACATAATGCTTAACCTTGCCATCATCGCCGGTATCAATCTCAACTTCCAAACTATATTTATAATAAATATCGCATTTCTGTTTTGTTTCTAAATACCATGTTTGAAATAATCTGTTTCTTGCTGCTTGTTTTTTATCCTTATAGTCGCAATGGTATAATAAGAAGGCTTCTTTATCTTCTGTATCTAAAAAATCCGCAAGTATTGCTTTTATAGTATTTGATATTTTTGGGCTACTTATTTTTTCACCTTCGGGGTAAATAGATAAGCCATAGCCATTCTTTAATAAATAGGGGAACCTATCCAAATGGTTAGCGTATAGATTTATATCAAAAGTTACTGTAAAAAATGAAGCTCCGCCAGTATCAAATAAATACACAACACTTCCGTCGTCTATTTGCTCTTTGAAATAATCGTAGCACTCCAAAATAAACTATGCAGGATTTTTTGCTAATTTTTCCCTTATACGAGAAGTAGTCTCGTTGAATTTTTTCTTAGCTTCTTCTTTGCGTTTATTAATTTCCTCAAAGAAGGCAATAGCTTTTTTGCTATGAGTAGATGATATAAACACCTTCTTTAACATGGTTCTAAGTTTAATTTCGTTTTTATTCGGTTTTAATTCTAACGGTAATTCAGTGGATATATTACAAATTCTGCGCCACTTGGAGATATTAGATAGTTAAGGTTTCGTGTTTTGCTTTATCAAACATATATAAAGGACGGCAAAGGTAAGGGTAGGTGGCTATTGGTATAAGGTTATTTAACTTTTTTTTAACAATTTTATGAACAATATTGACAATATTTCAGTAAATATACTGTATTTGGCAGGTATTAAAAAGGAGGCATTATGCCCCCTTAGTCTTTTTAACGGTAACGGTATAACCAAATTCTATGATAATATCTACCATTGCACTATTCTTTAATGTCCCTCTATTGTATCGAGAACGTAACAATCTATAGTGCCCTCCTTTGGTATCGGTTTTATCTTTGGCTTTGTCTTTAAATTTAGCCGTTGCCATTACTTGTTCGAATGCTTCAATTATAGTCATCATTTTCTATTTTAGGTTGGTTAATAACTAATGTGTATTCATTTTTAATAAGGTCATTATATTTCAATCTTCCGGCACAATTTTCTAAAGTCCGTTCAAAACGTGTGTCGTCATTTATATCCCTTGTGTTATAACGTCCCGCAAACTCATTACAATAACGTTGCAAATGCTTTGAACTAACTGAATGATAAATGCCATAAATACCACGTTTAAGGATGCTGAAACAACCTTCAATTCTGTTAGTACTATACCCGTTTGCGTTTACATACTCTTCTTTCTTATGGTTTACAACTTCATGTTTGTAATGTATGCTTTTACCTAAATGATTGTATAAGCCATAAGAATCCGTTACCATAGTCGAACCTTTGGCAATATGCAACTCAAATAATTTACTGATAGTCCTTTTAGTTACCCAAGGAACAACTTTTAATACAACCTTCCCGCCATCCTCAACTATACCAACAACAGGAACTTTAGTGTTTACATAATTCTCGCTTCTATAATGTTGCCTTTTAGATTTATGCTTATTGCCTTCTTTGCCTCCAACATAACTTTCATCTGCAATCACCGTTCCGCTAAGTAAATGAGGTGCTTTATTAGTTAGCATCTCCCTAATTCTATGGTTTAAGAACCACGCTGTTTTTTTAGATATACCTAATTGCCTTGCAGCCTGTAAAGAACTAATACCTTTTTTTGATGAACTAATCAAGTACACCGCTGCAAACCAAATACGAAGTGGCAGTTTTGTGTTTTCGTACATGCTGCCAGTTAGGACAGAAAACTTTTTACCACATAATTTTTCAGCACATTTAAAGCCTCTATTAGTTCTATAAACTCTTAGGCTTCCACAATGATGGCAAGCAGGTGTGCCGCCCCAACGCTTATACTCTAAATGAGCTTTACAGGTTGCCTCGTCTTTGAAATGGTCAAGTAATTCTAATACGTTTTTGAATGTCATTGTTTTTAATTGTGAAACAAATATAAACCCTATTTTTGAATTGTGCAACATTTTGTTGCACTTTATTTTTTTATCAATATACTTGCATATACAAATAAAGTATATACCTTTACAAAACAACAAAAGTCTCGCTACTCGTAGCCGCTCTTCCTGGTGTGGTGCGATGTCTACTTTCACGAGACCTTTGCCGTCTACTGTTGGTTGTGATTTATTAGACCACGTCTCGGACACAGTGCGCTAACACTGGATTTGTCAGCTAATGAGACCGTCTCTAACCCAACTATTTTAAATTGCCCTTATGGGCTTTTTTTATTCATTACGTCAATCAAATATACTATTCTCTATAGGTCTTAACGCTCCCTTAGCTTCTTTGTCAATTAAAGCCTCAGGTCTATACATATATGGCATTTTGATTGAACCATCACTATTAACCCATGTGGGCAAGCCATAGAATGTATTACGTAAAGAAGTACCAGCCTGAAACTGGATAACAGCACCACTTGTTTTGATCTTCCACATAGACCGTCCAATTACTTCAACTAAATCATTTGTATCTAATGAGGCTTCTTTTGCTATTAATGTAGCTGCAATTTCTCTAACATGAATAAAACGTCCTGCATCATGGATTGCAAATAGTATCTTATTCCTAAAACTGCCATCGTAAGGGTATTGAGTAGGGTTGAACGGTTGCGCCTTTCTTCCCCTCTTCTCAGGTATTGTAGTTACTATCTCTTTATTATTATCATTTAGTAACTCTAATGCTTTATGTATCTGCCTACGTCGGTCTGCTGTTTTTCTCTTCCGTGCAGTATAGTCCTCATCTATACGCTTGTCTTCGTCGTCAATTTCCCGTAAATTCGCTTTAAGAATTTCGGAGGCGTAATTAATAGATGTAGTTGCCATTTTTTGATTGTTAGGTAATAGGCTATGTTATCCCCTCCCTAATATTTTGTAAAAGTAATTTATTTACTACCAATAACAAAAAATTATTTATAAATGACTTCAAAACAACCAAAAACAAAGGCTAAAACAATCGTTGTAGGGGACTTTGATGCTATTATTTCTGCATCAGTTACAAGCATCCCACTACAAAATAATATCCAAAGTAAGTTAGCAAATACTCCCAAAAAGAAGATAGTAAAAAAGAAAAAATAAGCGATAGTTGATTGATAAACAGTCATCTATAAGCAACGCAACGGTTCGTTGCACTTTGTCCCAACACGGTGAGAGTTACCATGTAATTGCGCATTTGTTTGATTTAAAATGTCGCCCCTCTGGGGCTTTATCCCTGTTTTGTAAATGGGGGTCTACCAAAATATCGCCTCTCTGAGGCTACATATTTTGCGCCGTATTTTTTAATTCCTGCGGGATATTATTTTATTGAAGTTGAAAAGAGGATTATCTAAACCTCCATGCCACCTCTTTGCGTCTAAATATTTTGCGCCATATTTTTTAATACTCGCGGGATGCTATTTTGGTGAATTTGAAAAAGAAATATCGAAACCAGAATGCCGCCTCTCTGAGGCTAAATATTTTGTGCCGTATTTTTTAATACCCACAGGATGTTATTTCTTGAAGTTGAAAAGATGGTTGTCTAAACCTGTATGCCTCTTGTCTCAGACTACAAATTCTGTGCGTTTTTTTAATACCTGCGGGATGATATTTTGGTGAGTTTGAAACGGGGAATAGCTGAATCTCAATGCCGGCGATCCGTAGCTGACAATCTTTCGCAGTATTTGCAATACCTGCAGGATGTTATTTTGTTGAAGTTGAAAAGAGGATTATCAAAACCTGAATGCTGCCTCTTTCAGACTACATATTTTGTTCGGTTTTTTAGTACCTGCGGGATGTTATTTTGGTGAAGTTGAAAGGAAAAATGTCTAAATCTCAATGCTGCCTTTCTTAGGGTATATATTTTGTGTGGTTTTTTTAATACCTGCGGGATGCTATTTTGGTGAATTTGAAAAGAGGGTTATCTAAACCTGAATGCTGCCTTTCACAGACTACATATTTTTTGCGGTTTTTTTAATACCTGCAGGATGTTATTTTGGTGAAGTTGAAAGGAAAAATATCAAAATCTAAATGCTGCCTTTCCTAGAGTACATATTTTGTGCGGTTTTTTTTATACCAGTGAGCTGGTATTTTGTGAAAAGGTAAAATGAAAAATGCATAAGCCTCAAAGAGGCGGCATTTTGGTAGAATAAACGCATGTGGTTTGAAAAACCCCGGAGGGGTGACATTTTTGTCTCAATCATAAAACTCAAACAAATATTTATCATTATACTCAACATCAAAATCAGTTAACATTTTTATATACTCTTCTTTGAATGTTTTGGTTAGGTGATGTTGTTCTTGATTCATGATGTAGTTGATTACCACATCTCTTTGACTTCTTGTAAAAGAAAACGCACCATAAGATTCCTGCCACTGAAATTTTCCTTCCAGGAATTTTTGTTCATTTATCCATTTGCTGCTGTTCGCTTTTATTGTCCTCATAAAATCTGCCAGGCTGGTCGTTACCGGCATTCCAAATAAAACATGAGCATGATCTTTCCATCCACCTACGGCCAACGATCTTCCTCCTGTATTGTTGACGATACCAGCGATATACTTGTGCAGATCATCACGCCAGCCTTTAGTAATAAAATTTCGCCTGTGTTTTACGGCGAATACTGCATGAATAGTTATTTGGGAGTATGTGTTCGGCATAAAATGATATCATTTTAAAACTAAAAATTAATCAATTGTTAAGTAGGCTTCCAGTTTTACATACACTTCTTCCGTAACCAGCATTATTTTTTTGATATCTGCCACCGCAGCAAAATTGCCGTGTTGCGTTCTGTATTGCACAATGGCATTGGCAATAGCATAGCGGATATAAGGATGTGACTTCATTTCATCAATAGTAGCGGTATTAATGTTGAATTGCTTTATTGTTGCATTGCTGATTACCAGTCTTGTTTTTATTTTTTGAAAAGTACTGTCAGCTAGACCAAAAGTTTCTGCTACCTGTTCTATTTTATTAAAACCGCCGAGTTTATCCCTGAAATTAAGGATGCGTTGTGCCAGCTTGCTGCCAATGCCTGGTAAAGCAATGTAAGCAGTGCTGTCGGCGTTATTGATATCAATCACAGACAGGCTGCTCTTTGCTTTATCCAAGTTTTTTCGTTTGTAATCTTTTTCGATATGATCATTTTCGCTGGTGGCGATCCTGATATAAGGCAGTAACCCCTTCACTTCATCGGGATGCAATCCCCATATTTTTCCGATATCTTCCGGTTTGTAAAAATGCCCGCCTTTGGATAAATAATTTTGAATGGTGGTTATTGTCTTGTCCCTAACACCTAATCTTTGCCAGTCATTGACCGAGGCTTTATTGGGATCAAAATAAAATAGTTCAGCCTTGATCCCGGCAGTATAATTTTTTTCAGTAGGCTGTGCGTAAGGAGCAAACTGGTTGTCATCAAGATCCTTTTTTATATATGAGTTGGCAGTGTCAGGCTGCTTTAATTTTAATCGGGCTATTTCTTTTTCAAATGCAGCGGCATCAGTTACCTTTTTTTTAATAAATAATGGATAAGCAAAAGGTAACAGTACGACTAGTACGATCAATGACAGTAACAGGAAAACACCGGTACGTTCTTTTTTGGTGAAAGAAAAATAAGAAGATAATAATTGTTTCCACATACGTAATAGCATTAGTTACAAAACAGGGTTTGCAGGATAATACTATGTAAGAAGAAATTATTGGAAAAACAGTTGCATGCCATCCCATGCCAATTCCATGCTCAATGGAAGATCTGCACAAATTGCTTCGTGCCTGCCCAATTGGTGGCTGATATGTGTAAAATAACCATTCGGTACACCCAGTCCCTGTATTTCAGCAATGGCCTCGTCTAAGGTATAGTGAGAGATATGTTTTTCTTTGCGAAGGGCATTCAGTACTATGGTTTCACTGCCAATGATCTTTTGTTTCTCCCTATCGTCGATGCGGTTGGCGTCGGTAATATAAGTGAATTTGCCAAACCGGAAACCAAGCACCGGCATCAGGTGATGCCATACCTCAACAGGTGTTACGGGGATATCTCCTATATAAAAAGCCGTATTTGTGATGGTATTTAAATTGATGCTGGGCACACCGGGATATTTTTTATCAGAAAAAGCATAGGCAAATTCTCTTTTGATCGCTTCTTCGGTGAGTGAGTTGGCAAATACCTCCATGGGTTTTTGCTGAAAAAAATTAAAGGCCCTGATATCATCCAGGCCGGCAACATGATCTTTGTGCGGATGGGTGAAAAGGACGGCATCTAATTTTTTTACATTTTCACGAAGCATCTGGTACCTGAAATCCGGGGTGGTATCCACAACAATCGCAGTAGTATCGCTCTGCACCAAAATACTGCTGCGTAATCTTTTATCTTTATTATCAGTGGAAGTGCATACATGGCAACCGCAGGCCACCATCGGCACACCGCTGCTGGTTCCGGTACCCAAAAATGTTATTGTAAGAGGGGGGCATTGCACATTGCAAAAATAGGGAATGGAAAATTAGGAGGAATGAAAAGTAAACAGGATGGTAAAGTATAAAAGTATATAGGCCCGCCTGGAAACTTTATAAACTCGATAAGTTAAATACTTTATTTCCTGTTATCCGCCTCCGCACTCATCACTTCTTCATACATCTTCTGGCTTTCCAGGGTAAGTGCGTCAAAGTTGATCTCTAATTGGGGCATCAGGTCGATAAGGGTGTTGATCCTGCCTTCAGTCTGGAAGAATTTATTGAGTACGATTACTTTTTTTGCCTGCAGTATACAGTAGCCACTTTGAAAATTGCCCCTTTCGTAACGGATCACGTAACCGGCTTCTTCCGCAATTCTTTCTATTTTATCTAATATGTTCTGTGTGTACTTCATTCCGTGAATCGTCAGTTATGAATAGTGCATTTTTAACAGTACAAAAATAGAGCAGAGCGCAAGTTCATAATGCTTTACTTATTAACAATCGTTGATAAAAAACTAAATACTATGCAACACCTAACACAATATACAAATCATTAAACTATTCACAGTTTCCCCTTTCGGAGGGCGAGGGTGCATTATTTATTCGTCATCCTGATCACCGGTATGATCATCTCTTCCAGGCTTATACCGCCATGCTGGAAAGTGTTTTTATAATAATTTACAAAATGATTATAGTTATTCGGGTAACATAAAAAAAGGTCGCCCTTGGCAAAAATAAAACTGGAATTTACGTTTGGCACGGGCAGGCCGGCTTCTCTCGGGTCGCGGTAAGATAATACATCTTTGGTTTCGTAATTTAAATTGCGCCCATGTTTATAACGCAGGTTGGCCGTGGTTTGTTTATCGCCGATTACTTTCGCTGGCGTTTTTACCCTTACGCTGCCATGGTCTGTTGCAACGATCATCGTTAATTTTTTATCCGCTATCTTTTTAAGTGCGGCGTGTAATGGAGAATGGGTGAACCAGCTTTCTGTAATGCTGCGGTAACTGGTTTCATCGCCCGCCAGTTCTTTTAATACTTCCATCTCGGTACGGGCATGGCTCAGCATATCTACAAAATTATATACAATGATATTGATATCATTTTGCAGCATGTTATGAATATTATCTACCAGCTTTTGCCCGTCATGATTATTGGTGATCTTGGTGTAAGAATATTTCAGGTCAGCTTTTCCCATCCGCTTCAACTGCGCTTTAAAAAAATCTTCTTCAAACATATTCTTACCACCTTCTTCATCATCATTCTTCCATTGTACGGGGAATTGTTTCTCAATATCTACCGGTAACAGACCAGCGAAGATCGCATTGCGTGCATATTGTGTGGCAGTGGGTAATATCGAATAAAAGGTGTCCTCTTCATGAATGCGGAAACTTTCGGCAAAAATGGGTTGTATCGTCTTCCATTGATCGAAGCGCAGGTTATCGATGAGCACAAAAAATAAAGGCGTGCCTTTTTCCAGGTGCGGAAATACTTTGAACTTCATCAGCGTATTGCTCATGATCGGCCCCGCATTACTTTTTGGGTTTACCCAGGAAGCATAATTTTTAGAAACGAACTTAAAAAAATCATTGTTGGCTTCCGCTTTCTGAGATTGAAATATCTCCTGCATTTCGGGGCTGTCGCTTTTCTTCATTTCCAATTCCCAAAAGACCAGTTTTTTATAGATATCCATCCATGCGTTATAATCAGGGTTATCACTTAGGGCCATAAACAAACTGCGGAATTCCTGCTGGTATGCGGATGTTGTTTTTTCGGCTACCAATCTTTTATTGTCGATCAATTTTTTTAAACTCAGCCAAACCTGGTTAGGGTTAACCGGTTTGATCAGGTAATCGCTTATTTGAGAGCCAATGGCTTCATCCATTAAATTCTCCGCTTCATTTTTGGTGATCAATACAACCGGCAAATTACTGTTCACTTCTTTGATCTGCTGCAAGGTTTGCAGCCCGGTTAATCCCGGCATGCTTTCATCCATCAATACCACATCTACCACATTATCTTTTACAAATTCTACCGCATCAAAACCATTGGTCCTGGTTTGTACCTGGTACCCTTTATTTTCTAAAAACATTATTTGCGAAGTAAGGCTGTCTATTTCGTCGTCTACCCAAAGTATTTTTGCTATGCTCATATTAATGGTTGATTGTTGATGATTGATGGTCGATAGTTCATTGTTGTTGGTTAATAGTAAAAAGGTTGCCCGGCTAAGAACTATGGACTAAGAAATAAGTCTACAAATTTAATTTTTTATGTTAAGGATGCTAACCTTTATTTAGCTTTGTATATCTTTTAACAAATACGGTTTGTATTTAAAGCATAACTACAAACCAGCAATAGCAAACTACCAGCAATACATGTCTTTCCGCAAAATAATCAATGATCCAGTTTATGGCTTTATCACTATTGATGATGAGTTGATCTACCAGGTGATCGCACATCCTTATTACCAGCGCCTGCGCCGTATCAATCAAATGGCGATGGCTTACCTGGTTTACCCCGGCGCCGTACATACAAGATTGCATCATTCTTTAGGCGCCTATCATTTAATGAGCAATGCATTAAACGAGTTAAAAAATAAAGGCGTTGACATATCAGCGGCTGAAGAGCAGGCTGCAAAAATCGCTATCCTGTTACACGATGTGGGCCATGGGCCTTTCAGCCATGCATTGGAAAATGTGCTGGTAGAAAATATGCACCACGAAGAGATCTCACTGCTGATCATGAAAGAATTGAATGAACAGCTCGATGGTAAACTGCAACTGGCCATCGATATTTTCACGGGTATTCATCCAAAAAAATTTTTACACCAGCTCATCACCGGGCAACTCGATGTGGACCGTATGGATTACCTCACCAGGGATAGTTTTTTTAGCGGCGTGAATGAAGGCGTAATTGGCTACGACCGGATAATAAAAATGCTTACAGTGCACAATGGCGAATTGATGGTGGAAGAAAAAGCGATCTATTCCATTGAAAAATTTTTAGTGGCACGGCGGTTGATGTACTGGCAGGTGTACCTGCATAAAACGGTGAATTGTGCCGAACAAATGCTGCAGCGTATCATTAAAAGAGCCAGACTGATAAAAGCAATTGCTCCCGGAGCTTTGAACAAACTGGTGAACGGCCCCCATTCAAAAATAACTATTGAAGAATTTTGCGGCCTTGATGATTATGACCTGCATACCGCGATAAAAGTATGGAGTGAACATCAGGATAAGGTATTGTCCATATTGTGTAAAGGGATACTTAACCGCCAGCTGTTAAAAATAAAATATTTTGGCGCACCTGTTGACAAAAATCTTCTTGCAGAAAAAACAAAAGAAGCCAGGGTTAAATTGAATTTAACTGAAGACGAAGCAGGCTGGTTAGTATTTACGGGCGAAGCAGTAAGCAGTACCTATAATTTCGAAGATGAACATATTCATATTTTGTTTAAGGATGGATCAGTAAAAGACATTTCTGAAGTGGACAATGCGCTGATTAATCAAAATCTAAAGGGTAAGGTTAAAAAATATTACATTTGTTATATTAGTTCATAGCTTATGGTTCATAGTTCATAGTTGAAAATTCATCATTTTAGTTATTGACCATGAACCATTAACCATGAACAAAGGGCCATCAACCATCAACTGAATATGCAATTCTCTGCAACACAAATAGCCATGATAATTGGCGGCAAGGTAGAAGGCAATGGTGATACCATTGTGGCATCCTTCGGTAAGATCGAAGAAGCTGTGGCAGGGCAATTATCTTTTTTGGCAAATCCTAAATACGAGGATTTTTTGTACAGCACCAAGGCGTCGATCGTTATTGTAAATGACACACAGGAATTAAAACAACCTGTTGCAGCTACATTAATTAAGGTTCCTGATGCTTATACTTCTTTTGCTGTTTTACTGGATAAATACCAGCAGTTAGAAAGGCAGCAGTTGAGCGGTATTCAACAACCGGTTTATATAAACGCCACGGCAAAAACCGGCGATAATGTTTTTATTGGCGCATTTGCCTACCTGGGCGAAAATGTTATTGTAGCCGATAACGCCAAGATCTACCCGCAGGTTTTTTTAGGTAATAATGTTATTGTAGGAGAAAATTCCATTATCCATCCCGGTGTGAAAATCTACCACGATTGCGTGGTTGGAAAAAATGTAGTAATACATGCAGGCACGGTTATTGGCAGTGATGGTTTTGGATTTGCCCCCCAGGTTGACGGTACATTTAAAAAAATCCCTCAGATCGGCAATGTAGTAATAGAAGATGGTGTAGAGATCGGAGCCAATGCAGCTATTGACCGGGCAACCATTGGAAGTACATTGATCAGGGCCGGCGCTAAATTGGATAACCTCCTGCAAATTGCCCACAATGTAGAAGTGGGGAACAATACAGCAATTGCTGCACAGGTGGGTATTAGTGGCAGTACAAAAATTGGTAATAACGTAATGATCGGCGGTCAGGCCGGCCTTGCAGGGCATATTAATATTGGAAATGGTGCAAAGATAAATGCTCAAAGTGGTGTGGGTAAATCATTAAAACCCGGCCAGTCTGTAACGGGGTCTCCTTCCTATGATTATGGAAATGCGATCCGTAGCCAGGCGCTTGCCCGTAACCTGCCCGATATGGAGAAACGTATAGCAGAGCTGGAAAAACAAATAGCCGCTTTAAAAGAAAACAAATAGTTGCTGTAAAGTTTTTTTTATACCAACAGTTTAGCTGCTTTTGACATCTGTTAATTTGAATAGCAGTACCGCAGCAAATTAAAGTGGTTTATTTTAATAATCCGAATCATTAAAATATTATATTGAATTTTTTACGATACCTTTTATTTATTGCTTTTGTTTTTTTAGCAGTACTGCTTCATGCTCAAAGCATCTACTTCAAAGGCATTATACAGGATTCCCATACTAAGGAGCCGGTGAGTTATGCTTCTGTTTATTTTACCAGATCAGCCATTGGAAAAACATCCGACAGTGCGGGTGGCTTTTCTTTTTACATCAGTAAATTCACCCATGATACCATGGTGGTAACTTATGTGGGCTATGAAACTTACAAGATCCCTATCAACGATTCTTTAAATAATAAAACCATCCTTATCCAGTTGCAGAGAGGTGCTGCCACAAATGGTGTAACGGTAAGGTCAAAGTTCAATAAAGGGTTGTTCTTATGGAAAAAAATCATGAGTAAAAAGAAGCAGTACAACCGGTACAACCTGCCCAATTTTGGTTATGAAGCGTATAACAAACTGGAGATCGATATTAAAAATTTTAAAACGGAAAAAATAAAGAAAAATTTTTTGCTGAAACCTTTTTCTTTCATTTTTGACAATATCGACAGTACTTCGGAAAAAGAGCCTTTTTTACCGGCTTATCTATTAGAAAGTGTAAGCGATTATGCCTTCCAGAAAAATACAAAGAAATATTTCGAAAATATAAAAGCCACCAATGCCAAAGGCGGCTTTGAAAATGAAAGTATCAGTAAGCTGATGGGTGTAATGAACCAGAACGTAAATGTGTATGGTAACTATGTTAATGTGATGGATAAGGATTTCATTGGCCCATTCAATGATAATGCAGATGTGTATTACAATTTTTTTGTACCGGATACCCAGGTTGTTAATGGTAATAAAATATTTCACTTTGTTTTTTCACCAAAGCATGCGGGGCAAAATACTTTTGAAGGCGATGCATGGGTAACCAGCCAAACCTACCAGATACAAAAAATAAATTTGTACCTGGGTAAGGATGCCAACATTAATTATATCGACCGGATCAGTGTATTCCAGGAATTCATTCCTATTAATGACACCGTATATTTTTTAAACCGTGATAAATTTTTTGCCGATTTTAAAATTTTGGGTAAACAATCACTCACTTTTATAGGCAGAAAAACAACTTCTTACAGGAATATCATCATCAATAGCGATTCCATTACCAATTTATTCAAACAACAACCAATAGAAGAAGTAGTGAAGGTTACACCAGGCAGTAATTTAAAGACCGATTCAGCATGGAATGTTTTGCGGCACGACAGCTTATCTGGCAATGAAAAAGCCATCTATGCCACGGTCGATAAATTATTGCAGATGCCCAAATTTCAACGCTTGCAAAACACATTAAAATTTATTGGCACGGGGTACAAACAATTGACCAATTATGAGATAGGGCCATGGTTTAACTGGATCAGCAGTAATAGTTGGGAAGGGATCCGGACACGTTTTGACCTGGGCACAACAACGGGTTTTAATAAACATATTTACCTGCATACTTACCTGGCTTATGGTTTCTCCGACAAAAAATTCAAAGGCAAAGCCGAGGCTTATTGGATCGTAAAGCGCGACCCCAAACGTTTCCGGTTACACGCATCTTACTCCAACGATATTGATAATGGTATCAGCCAGGTAGGGGATGTGGGCCAGGATAATATTTTTTCTTTGGCCATCCGCAAACCAAATACTACGAGAAAATTCATCCAGCTGCAGGATATACGTTTTGAAATATTCAATGAACTCGGCAAAGGTTTTTCCACAGAATGGTTCATTTCGCACAGGACCTACGACCCGCTTAAAAATTTACCTTTCAAAACTACCTTTCCGGTTAATGAAGGCGTAGCACTCACCAGTTTTGAAGTGGCATTAAAATTACGTTTTGCTTATTTGGAACAATTTGTAGAAGGCGATTATTTCCGCTATTCACTCGGCACAAAATATCCCATCGCAGAATTAATGCTGGCTAAAGGTTTTTCAGGCGTTTTAAACAGCGCATATAATTATACCAAGATCGCAGCTTCTGTAAAAGATTATATGAAGATCTCGCCTTATGGTTCTTTTTTTTATAAAGTATATGCAGGAAAGATCAATGGCATACTGCCTTTTGCGTTTTTAGAAAATCATCCGGGCAATGATATTTATTATTATAATGCCGGGAGTTTTAACCTGATGAACCGCTTTGAATATTTAAGTGATCAGTATGCTGGTGTTAATGTGGAGCATAATGTTGGGGCGGGCCTGTTTCGGTTTATTTCTTTGACCCGAAAATTAAAATTGCGGCAATTCTGGAATGCAAAAGCACTTTGGGGATCACTCAATAGCGAAAATACAGCCCTCAATAATAAAGCAGGTACTTTTAAAACATTGAACGGAACCACTTATCTTGAAGTAGGCACCGGGATTGATAATATACTTAAAGTGCTTCGCCTCGATTTTGTATGGCGGGTTTTACCAAGGCCTTTACCTGTACAAAAGACTTCCCGTTTTGGAATATTCGGTAGTTTCCAGTTCCAGTTTTAGGTTGGTTAATTAGTTCATGGTTCATGGTTAGTCTATACGGATAGCAACTCCTTTTTGTTTATTGACATTCTATAAGCATGCAGTATCAACTATCAACCATGAACCATCAACCATAAACTGTCTTATCTTTACCACCAAAATTTTCAATGCTGATGGATAACAATTTTAACCCGGATAAACAACATACGCTCGCTGCATCGGTAAGTATTTCGGGTACAGGTCTGCATACAGGTGTAAATGTAGATATGACACTGAAGCCCGCCAACCCTGGTTTTGGTTTCCAGTTTCAGCGCATCGACCTGCCGGGAATGCCTGTGATTAAAGCCGATTGCGACCTGGTGACTGATACATCAAGAGGAACAACACTGGAACAGGGCGATACCAAGGTAAGTACAGTAGAACATATCCTTGCTGCCCTTGTAGGTATGGGCGTAGACAATTGCCTGATCGAGATCAATGGCCCCGAAATACCGATCATAGATGGCAGCAGCGAACCTTTCGTGGAAATCATTGAAGAGACTGGGGTACTGGAACAGGATGCGGCCAAAGCATGGTATACGATAGATACCAATATTACGCATTATGATGATGTGAAAAGAGTGGATATGACCGCATTGCCTGCCACCAATTACCAGATCACTACATTGATTGATTTTAACAGCCCTGTATTGGGAACACAGCATGCCAGCTTAAAATCCATAAAAGAATTTAAAACGGAGATCGCTCCCTGCCGTACGTTTTGCTTTTTACATGAACTGGAAATGTTGCTCGATAATAACCTTGTAAAAGGAGGAGATATCAATAACGCGATCGTTGTGGTAGATAAACCGGTAACTGATGAAGAAATGAGCAGGCTTGCAAAAGCATTTGGCCGTACTAAAGTGGAAGTAAAAAGTGAAGGCTATCTGAATAATTTAGAATTGCGTTTCCCCAACGAACCTGCACGGCACAAACTGCTTGATGTGATCGGTGACCTTGCACTGATCGGTTACCCTATCAAAGCGCATATCATCACTAACAGGCCAGGCCACAGCAGCAATGTAGAGTTTGCAAGAAAAATTAAACAGTATATCAAAAAGAACAAACATACCAAGGACATCCCGATCTATAACCCCAACCAACAGCCGGTGTACACGCAGCAACAAATAGAAAAAACACTGCCGCACCGTTACCCGTTCTTATTTGTTGATAAAATTATTGAGTTAAGCGATAAGCAGATCGTGGGCATTAAAAATGTGACCTTCAATGAATTTTTTTTCCAGGGGCATTTCCCGGGTAACCCTGTAATGCCGGGTGTTTTGCAAATTGAAGCGCTTGCGCAAACCGGTGGCTTGCTCTGTATCAATGCCATGCCTGAAGGACAATACGATACTTATTTTTTAAAGATCGACAATTGTAAATTCAAACAGAAGGTAGTGCCGGGCGATACCATGCTTTTAAAAATGGAATTAATCGAACCCATACGCCGCGGTATCTGTATCATGAGGGGAAGTGTGTATGTAGGTAATAAATTGTGTACAGAAGCAGACCTTACGGCCCAGTTGGTAAAACGCGGATAATTAGTTTACGGTTAATTGGTTAATCAGTAAATTCGTTTTACTGCCGCTGATCACTAAACCTGTAACCTGGGAAACCAATAAACAAATTAACCAATTAACAAAAGAAAATGATTCATCCACATACATACATCCATCCCAGTGCAAAGCTTGCTACCAATGTCAAGATCGATCCCTTTAGCGTGATCCATCCCAATGTAGAAATTGGGGAAGGCACATGGATTGGCAGCAATGTAACCATCATGGAAGGTGCAAGGGTTGGAAAGAATTGCCGCATTTTTCCGGGTGCTGTTATTGCGGCGATACCACAGGACCTGAAATACGAAGGTGAACAGACTACTGTTGAGATCGGCGATAACACTACTATCCGTGAATTTGTTACAGTTAACCGTGGCAGTAAAGACCGGTGGACGACAAAAGTGGGCAACAATTGCCTGATCATGGCTTACAGCCATATTGCACACGATTGTATTGTGGGCAACAACTGTATCATGAGCAACAACACTCAAATGGCCGGCCACGTGGTGATGGGCGATAATGCGATACTCGCCGGAATGTGTGCAGTACACCAGTTTGTCCAGATAGGGCAACATGCTTTTATAGCAGGAGGTAGTTTGGTGAGCAAGGATGTTCCTCCGTATATCAAAGCAGGCCGTACGCCTTTAAGTTATGCAGGTGTAAATTCTGTTGGTTTAAAACGCCGTGGCTTTTCATTGGACCGTATCAACCAGATACTCGATATCTACCGCATCATTTATAACAAAGGGATGAATACTTCCCAGGCATTGAATTATATTGAAGAAGAATTTCCGGCAACAGATGAAAGAGATGAGATTGTAACATTCATTCGAGAAAGCGGCAGGGGGATCATCAAGCGTTTTACAAAGGGAAGCATGGACGACGAATAAAGATCAATGAGTTTAATAAAAAAATGCTCCATATTCAATGCTCAATGTTCAATACAACGTGGAGCGTTTCCTGGAAACTGTAACAGAACTAACGGTATGCATTTTTATTGATGATTGAAAATTGAATATTGAACATTACCTTTCCCGGTATCATGCAGATAACCCTTAACAATGTTGGTAAAAGATTTAACCGGGAGTGGATATTCCGGCACTGCAATTACCAGTTTCATTCCGGCAGAACTTATGCCATTACCGGTTCCAACGGTTCAGGTAAATCTACCTTGCTGCAGGTGATAGCCGGTTCACTAACCCACAGCGAAGGAAGCATAGCCATTACCAATGAAAAGCAAACGATAGGCAACGAGCAATTGTATGCGCATATTGCTATCGCCGCTCCTTACCTCGAATTGGTGGAAGAAATGACCGCTACCGAAATGCTCCGCTTTCATGCACAGTTTAAACCGCTTGTTGATTCCATTTCTATTGACGAAATTTTAAAAATAGCAGGGCTTCAAAATGCTGTAAACAAACAGGTGCGCTATTACAGCAGCGGCATGAAACAGCGCTTAAAACTGGCTCAGGCATTTTTTAGTAACAGCGCTGTATTATTATTGGATGAGCCCACCACCAACTTAGATATGGAGGGTACGGCTTTATACCATCATTTGATCAGCAATTATAAAGGCAATAAATTAGTGGTTGTAAGCAGCAATGATAAACAGGAATATGATTTTTGTGAAGAAGTGATCGCGATAGGGGACTTCAAATTATGAAGTTGATTTTTTCTTAATTTTTTTTTTATACCAGTCTCTCTTCATGGTAGGTTTTTCTACAAGTAAAAAGAAAATGCCGCTTACTGTTACTATCGCCGCCAGTGCACAAATGCAATGAATACTTACATTAATCCAGTCATTGTTGCTGAAATGGGTATGGGCAAAACTATGCCTTAGCAATCCAAGCACACCAATATGCAGCAGGTAAATACTATAACACATACCGCCAATGATTGCTGCAGTTTTATAGCTTAACCAATATTTTAACGTAGTATTTGTAATAGCGAGGAAGAAAAAAATAAAAACAAGGATAATTTTAAAAATGCTGAAAAAAACATTTTCATAATATCCGGGAATAAATAAGGAAGTAATAAAAAAAACCAGGCCCACCAGTGCATATATTTTATTATTGAAATCTTTCTTATTTAAAAGATACAGGTCTGCCAGCAGCATACCACAAAAGAAATAACAGCCCTTATTTAATATATTAGCAATATGGTATTGCTGGTAATAAGAGAGAATGGTGCCCCCGATCATCAGCCCAAAAAACAAAGCTCTTCTTGCCAGGGTATTTTTAATAGCGTACAAATAAGAAAGCAGGGGCATCAGCAGGTAAAACTGTATCTCTACTTCCAGGCTCCAGGCTACACCGTTTACTGCAGAGTGGGCATGAAAAACAATATTATGAACATAGAATAATGATGCAAAAAAATGAGGCAGCAGCTCTTCAAATGATTCGTACCTGTACAACCAAACCCTTAACACAAAATACCCGGTCAACGTTATGATATAGGCGGGCTCAAGCCTGGTTACTCTTCGCCAGAGGTATTGTCTTAATACAACGGGTTTACCCTGCAATAATTTATTTTCAGCAAAAGGTAATGCCAGTATAAAACCGCTGATGATAAAAAAAATTGAAACCCCGTAAGTGCCTTCCAATAAAAAACGATGGATATAACTTTGCTGGTTAGCGGCTTGTAAAACCGAATCCTGTACATAAGTACCTAAATGTGCAAAACATACTACCAGGAAGATTGCAATAAAACGTAAGCCGTCAATTTCAGGCAAATACCTGCCCGAATAAGTGATCCGTTTAAATTTATCAGTAAAATTTTTGAACGTAGCCATAGCAATAAACATTATCGCCTGCTCGCTATCAGTAAATTCAGGTCGGTATATTTCAGGTCGAACCGTTCACTCAGGTAAAAATTAGTGAGGCTGCCTTTAAATAAATAAATGCCGCTGCGGATATTGATCTTATACCAGATCACATTATCAATACCGCCGTCTTCGCCGGTTTCCAGGAGTAATGGCATCAGCACATTGCTTATTGCCTGTGAGGCAGTACGGGCAAAACCGCTGGGGATATTGGGCACGCAATAATGGATCACGTCATATTTTTTAAAGACAGGTTTTTCATGCGTGGTCACGGCACTGGTTTCAAAACAACCGCCACGATCGATGCTCACGTCTACGATCACACTGCCCGGCCGCATGCTGCTTACTGTTTCTTCTGTAACAACGATTGGCGTTCTGCCGCCGGCGCTGCTCAAGGCACCTACGGCCACGTCGCAGGTCTTCAATTGCTTTGCTAATATTTTAGGTTCAATAACGGAGGTCCATAACCGCCCGCCAATATTATTCTGCAGCCGTTTTAAGCGATAGATACTATTGTCGAATATTTTTACACTGGCGCCCATAGCCAAAGCGGTTCTTGCAGCGTATTCTCCTACAATACCGGCACCAATGATAATCACTTTGGTAGGTGGTATACCGCTGATTCCGCCCACTAAAACACCTTTACCATTATTGGCATTGCTTAAATATTGCCCGGCAATCAGCATTACAGCACTGCCGGCGATCTCGCTCATGCTGCGTACTATTGGATTGTGGCCGCTGTCATCTTTTAAATTTTCAAAGCTTAACGCGGTTATCTTTTTATCCATCATCTTCTGCAGGATATCCCGCTGCATTACGGCTAAATGTATCGGCGAAATAATGTATTGCCCATACTTTAGCAGCTCGCATTCGCTCTCACTTACGGGCGCACTTTTTACCAGTACATCACATTCGTACACTTCTTTTTTATCATAGGCGATCTTTGCGCCCGCTTCGCTGTAATCGTTGTCAGTATAGCTGGCACCATGCCCGGCTTTTGTTTCCATCACCACGCAGTGGCCATTGGCCACCATTACTCCTACAGCTTCGGGCGTAAGCGCAACGCGGTTTTCACTAAAGGAAGTTTCCTTGGGTATCCCGATAAATAATTCTGCTCCCTTGGGTTTTATATCTAATGTTTCTTCTAATGTTTCGTAGGTAAATGAAGGTGATACAAATGGTTTAGATGTGGCCACGTTTAATTGATAATTGATTAATGAATAATTGATAATTCCTTTGCAGTCTAAATTACAAATTAATATTGAGTTTTCTGGTGTTGCTGTCTACCATCGTGATATGTACATGCAGCGTATCAGCAGGAAAAATCCCGGGCGCTTTTTCAGGCCATTCTACCAGGCAGATTTTACCGGAATACAGGCAATCTTCTACTCCGGCATTCATCGCTTCGTTCTCATCTTTAAGGCGGTAAAGGTCCATATGATAAATGCTGCTCCCTTCTTGAGTGGAATATTCGTTAATAATAGAAAAAGTAGGACTGGATATGATGTCTTTTACGCCCATTGCTTCTCCTAATGCATGAATGAATGTAGTTTTACCCGCGCCCATTTCTCCATGAAAAGCAATAACCCTGTTTGATGCGGTGATGGCTATAAGCTTTTCAGCTGCATCGTGTATGTTTTCCAGTTTAAAAATTACCTCCATGTTGCAAAGATATTTTCCTTCATTAGTAATTGGGTAACAATAGCAATAAATAATTTTGTATAATGGAAAAAATAGAGTGGAAAGTAGAAGGCATGGATTGTACCAATTGCGCCCTCACGATAACCAGGTATCTTCAAAAAGAAGGGATGAACGACGTTAAAGTCAATTTCATTGGCGGTGATGTGAATTTTGAACTGAATGGGAATAAGACAAAAGAAGCCTTATCGAAAGGTATTGCAGACCTGGGCTACCGCGTAGTTGACGACGGACAACAGGCAGCTGACAACAGTAAGGGACATCCATTAGCTGGCTTCCGTAGTAGCTGGTCTTTCTCCAATCATCTCCAGCGTTTTATTTTTTGCCTGCCATTTACATTGGTGCTGATGTTGCATATGCTCCCCTGGCATATTCATTTTTTGATGAACCCCTGGATACAATTGGCCATTTGCCTTCCGGTATTTTTTGTCGGTATGGGTTACTTTGGCGTAAGTGCCATCAAAAGCCTGCAACGCGGTATTCCCAATATGAATGTACTGATAGCCATTGGCGCATTAGCAGCATTTGTGTACAGTTTAACCGGTACCATCGGCAACTTTGGTATGGATTATGTTTTTTATGAAACTACTGCAACGATAATTACGCTGGTATTTTTAGGAGAATGGATAGAACATAAGGCGGTTTCCACCACGCAAAAAGAGTTGAACAAATTAGCGGCTAATCAAAAAGTAATGGCTAATATGATCGCTTTTGATGAAGAACATAAAGAATTGATTTTTCCTGTTGAAAATAGCCGGCTCCATAACGGCGACCTGATCTTGATAAAATCAGGTGAGCAGGTGCCTACGGATTGCAAAATTTTATGGGGAGAGGCTTATGTTAGTGAAGCATTGTTAACAGGAGAAACCAAGCCAATATTTAAACAAAAAAAAGAGGCATTGATAGGCGGCAGTCTATTTACCGACGGCACCGTAAAGGCACAGGTAACCGCAGTTGGAAAAGATACGGTACTCAGCAATATATTAAATTTAGTAAAGCAGGCCCAGGGAGAAAAACCACCGATACAGCAGCTGGCTGATAAAATAAGTACCGTGTTTGTACCTGTGGTATTAGCTATTGCTGCCATTACATTTTTAATAAATTATTTTGTTGCTGATATTTCAAGGACGCAATCTTTAATGAGAAGTATTGCAGTATTGGTGATCAGTTGCCCTTGTGCAATGGGGCTTGCCACCCCGGCGGCAATTGCAGTGGGTTTGGGCAGGGCCACAAAAAAAGGTATTCTTTTCCGTAATGCAAAAAGCTTAGAGTCGTTTAAAAATATCACTACTGTTGTTTTTGATAAAACAGGAACACTTACAACAGGAAAGTTTACAATTTCCAATATGGCATGCGAAAATATAGATGAAGGAGAATTCAAGCGCATTGTATTTTCAATGGAAAAATATTCCAATCATCCCATTGCAAAAACCATAACCAGCGAATGGAAAATAAACAACCCGTTAAGCTGGAAAAAAATTGTAGAAATAAAGGCTGTCGGCATGAGCGCAGAAGATGGGGAAGGAAATATTTATCAACTAGGTAAGAAAGACAATGAACTACCGAAGGCTGAGCACAACTTACCCACGACTCAAGACTCACATACCGCTTACCTCACCAGGAACAACCAGCTCCTCGGTTGGTTCGACATGGAAGATGAATTAAGAGAAGAAGCTATTGAAGTAGTAGGATACCTGCATTCAAAAAACATTAAAACTATTTTATTAAGTGGCGATAGCCGGGAACGATGCGCAAAACTTGCGGCAACTGTTGGGATAACTGAAGTGTATGCCGAAAAAACACCAGCGGACAAATTAAAGATTATCGAGCAACTAAATGCGGCATCACCGGTAGCAATGATCGGTGATGGTATCAATGACGCGCCAGCTTTGGCAAAAGCTACTATTGGGATATCCATTTCGGCTGCTTCTCAATTGGCAATGCAAACGGCGCAGGTGGTGTTAACCAACAATGGCATCAAACAGTTGCCATTAGCGCTGGGATTAGGTAAACATACTTTTTATACCATCAAAGGAAATCTTTTCTGGGCATTTATTTATAATGTAGTGGCCATACCTGTGGCTGCCATGGGATTTTTACATCCCGGTATTGCTGCCCTTGCAATGGGCTTTAGTGATGTGGTGCTGGCGATAAATTCAATACGGCTGAATTACAGGAAAGTGATTTAATTTCAGGTTAAAATAGTTGATGTTAACTCCTAAGGAAATACTACGGCAATACTGGGGTTACGATGCTTTCCGCCCTATGCAGGAAGCCATCATCAATGCAGTACTGGAGGGAAAGGATACGCTGGCATTATTGCCAACGGGTGGGGGCAAATCTATTTGCTTCCAGGTGCCCGCATTGGCCAGAGAAGGGTTGTGCCTTGTAGTTAGCCCGCTTATTGCTTTGATGAAGGACCAGGTGGAAAATCTAAAGCGAAAAGGTATCAACGCACTGGCTGTTTACAGCGGCATGAGTTTTTTAGAAGTGAAGAAAACATTACAGAATGCGGCTTATGGTAATTACAAATTCTTATACGTTTCGCCGGAAAGATTGGAGACCAGTTTATTTTTAGAGTATCTCCCCGCGATGAATATCAGTTTGCTGGCAGTGGATGAGGCGCATTGTGTTTCACAATGGGGATACGATTTCAGGCCACCTTATTTGCGCATTGCAGGCTTGAGGGAATTATTAACCAATGTTCCAGTGCTGGCATTAACTGCATCCGCCACTAAACCGGTGCAGGATGATATCTGCGAAAAATTATTGTTTGGAAAAAAGCAACAACGTTTTCAGCAACCTTTCGAAAGGCCGAATCTTTCTTACAGTATTTTTAATGTTGCTTCCAAACAAAATAAATTGCTGGAGGTATTGAAAAATGTGGGTGGTACTGCCATTGTGTATTGTAAAAGCCGTAAGCATACTAAAGATATTGCCGACCTGTTGAGGCTGAATGCCATTAATGCCGACTTCTACCATGCGGGATTAAGTAACGAGCAAAGAAATAAAAAACAGGAAAGCTGGATTAATAATGCAACAAGGGTAATTGTTTGTACTAATGCTTTTGGAATGGGCATTGACAAATCCAATGTGAGGGTAGTGGCGCATTACGATGTGCCGGATTGTTTGGAAAATTATTACCAGGAAGCAGGAAGAGCAGGAAGAGATGGCAAAAGGGCATACGCGGTATTGTTATATGGCAATAAAGAATTGGAAAACCTGCAGCAACAAGCCGATATCCGTTATCCGGGTGCAGCAGCAATTCAACAGACCTATACGGCTTTAATGAATCATTTGCAGGTTGCAGCAGGCAGTGGCGAAGGAATGAATTATGGGCTGGATATAGCGAGTTTTACTGCTGCTTTTAAATTAAATATACTCAATGCCACTTATGCCATAAAAGCTTTGGAACAGGATGATGTTATAAGCTTTAATGAGATGATCTTTAAGCCTGCTACAGTATTGGTCATTGCCAACCGGAATGACCTTTCTGAATTTGAAAAGATTCAACCGGAACTTGAGCCCTTAATAAAAGGACTGCTGCGTTCTTATGAAGGCATTTTTGATTTTCCCGCGGTCATCAATGAAAATCAACTGGCCAATTTTTTAAAAAAAGACATCGGTAGCATTAAAAAAGAACTGAAGCTGCTTAATGAATATGGGATGATCATCTATTCTCCACAAAATGAAAAGCCACAGGTTACCCTGCTTAAGAACAGGATGTATGCCGACAGCTACTCAGTTAACCTGGTTGGCCATTTGGAACGAAAAAAGAATTTTGAACAGAGGATCGCTGCGATGCTGAATTATATAAACAACACTGTTGCCTGCAGAAGTAAATTGATCGGCAGCTACTTCAGTGCTCCCATCGCAAACGATTGCGGTGTTTGTGATAACTGTATTAATCAAAAAGCGATCAGCATATCTAAGGAAGAATTCGAAAGCATCGCATCGGGTATTTTACAGCTGGTAAAAGATAATCCACTACCTGTAAAAACCATTCAGCAACACCTACGATCAGTTAAAAAAGAAAAGCTTTGGAAAGTGATCAATTTTTTGTTGGCAGAAAATAAGATTGCTGCAACTAAGGAGGGTGCTATTTTTATCTAAGCTTCTGTTTTTGTGCCGCTTACCAATGTTTGGACATTAATCATAAACCGGGAAGGGGTAAAAATAAAAAAGGGACCAAGATAGAAATCTAGTCCCGCTTTAAAATCCAATATCCTATGAAAAACCAGAGCGAAGATAGGAGGATAATTAAAGCATTACAAGCTTTTCTTTGCTTTTTTCTCTAAAATTATTTTAAGGTATTGCGT
>JBBRCB010000045.1:0-30207 GCA_038205215.1 Chitinophagales bacterium
TCTACCTGCACAAAGGAAAATTTTACCCGTTTTAAAATCCCATTACGTGGTTTTGTTTCCTCAAAAAGAATATTTATTTCTTTTTTATACGCTGTTATATAATTTGCACCCTTTTTGTTGATACCTATACTGCCGAATGTGTTTAATATGAAAGTAGCTACAGGAACAGATCTCAGTAAAAGCGAGACAAAAATAATGACCGCCTTAGCGATGAAATTTTCTTACAGAGAAATTGCGGGCTATCTCAACATCTCCATCAATACCGTAAAAAAACATACCAAGAATATTTATCGAAAACTGGGCGTGGGGAAGAGGGCTGCTGCCATTGAAAAATATTCGGAAAAGAAAATAGAAGAAGAAAAAACTTCCAGCTGAATCTTTTAGCATCGCAAGGATTAAGTGGTAAATATAAAGCGGCACCTGGTATTTCAGCGTGCGGCTTATTTCAAGTAATCGTTTCTGCGTTTTCTTTTTACAATGCCTTACATTTGTGCCGGTAAAAACTACTGCTTGCAAGAGTAGCTTAACATTAACTGAATAAATAGAATGAACGTAAAAATTTTGTCGTGGTTTGGTATGGCCGCTTGTATCGTTTTGATTATTTCCTGTTTTTTGCCCTGGACCTATTATGCAGATCCGCGAATCGTCAATGAAGCAGACAGGACATTCAACGGTTTCTTCTCCTTTAAACAACAATATGGTAAGCCGGGAAATACTTTCGTGTTTTTAGGAGCACTTATTTTATTATTTATGATCTTACCCAGAGTGTGGGCCAAACGGACCAATCTTTTTATGGCTGCATTTGTATTGGCATATGCTTTTAAAACATACGTGTTGTTTACTTCCTGTTATAATGCCTATTGCCCCGAAAAGAAAGCCGGTATATTCATCATGTTATTTTCAGCAATAGTAATTTTAATTGCTTGTGTTTTTCCCAATATGAAAATCGTAGATAATAAAAAAAATGATCAGCCTTTGTAATGAGCATGACCTTGCTTATCGTTGCACGATATTAATTACGCTTCACTTCTTTGCCCCAGGTATCTTTTAAAGTAACGGCTCGGTTAAATACTAATTTTTCTTTGGTCGCATCTTTGTCCAGGCAAAAATAACCTTTACGTAAGAACTGGTAACGGCCTTCCGGCGATGCAGCCGCCATCGATGGTTCAATATAGGCAGCAGCCATAACCTGCAAAGAATCCGGGTTGATATTATCTTTAAAATCCCCTTCCTCAGCAGCAGGATTTTCAGCTTTGAATAAACGATCGTATAATCTTATCTCCGCGGGTAAAGCGTGCGCTGCACTTACCCAGTGTATGGTTCCTTTAACACTGATGCCACTGCTATCTCCGCCGCTTTTACTTTCGGGTATATAACTGCATTGTATGGCTGTAACATTTCCTGAAGCGTCTTTTGTAAAGCCTTCACATTTTACAATGTAAGCACTCTTTAACCTTACCATTGTACCCGGTGCCAAGCGAAACCATTTTTTTGCGGGTTCTTCCATGAAGTCTTCCCTTTCGATCCATAGTTCTTTACTGAAGGGAACCACACGTGTGCCCATGCTTTCCTCGGGGCCATTCTCACTTATTAATGCTTCTGTTTTGCCTTCTTCATAATTAATGATCACCAGTTTTACGGGATCTAAAACTGCCATAACCCTTACTGCTGTTTTATTCAACTCTTCACGTAAACAAAATTCCAGTAAGCTGGTATCAATTAGATTCTCTCTTTTGGCAACACCGATCTTCTCACAAAAATTGCGAATGCTCTCAGGGGTATAACCTTTTCTCCTGAAGCCGCTTAGTGTGGGCATTCTTGGATCATCCCAGCCGCTTACATAACCTTCATTCACCAATTGCAGTAATTTTCTTTTGCTCATTACCGTGTAGGTCATGTTCAATCTTGCAAATTCGTATTGGTGTGAAGGGAAGATGCCTAATTTTTCAATACACCAATCGTATAATTCACGGTGGGGGATAAATTCAAGCGTACAGATGCTGTGCGTAATGTTTTCAATGCTGTCGCTCTGACCATGTGCAAAATCGTACATCGGGTAAATACACCAGGTATCACCTGTTCTGTGGTGGTGGGCATGTTTGATACGGTAAATGATGGGGTCCCGCATCAACATATTCACATGAGCCATATCAATTTTTGCACGCAATACTTTTTCACCATCTTTATATTTACCTTCTTTCATTGCTGTAAACAATGCAAGGTTTTCTTCGATGCTCCTGTTTCTGCAGGGGCTGTCTTTACCGGGTTCGACAGGACTTCCTTTTAATGCTGCAATTTCTTCCGCCGAAAGATCCTCAACGTACGCGAGGCCTTTTGTTACCAGGTCACGGGCAAATGCATACAACTGGTCAAAATAATCAGAGGCATAAAATTCATTGGCCCAGTTAAAGCCCAGCCATCGGATATCATCTTTAATGCTGTCTACATATTCTGTTTCCTCGGTTACCGGGTTGGTATCATCAAAGCGCAGGTTGGTTTTACCGCCATATTTTAAACCCAATCCAAAATTCAGGCAAATAGCTTTTGCGTGGCCAATATGGAGGTAACCGTTTGGCTCTGGCGGAAAACGGGTGAGTATAGTTTTATATTTACCAGCCTCAAGGTCATTTTCAATAATTTCTTCAATAAAATTTAAACTCTTTTCTTCACTCATTTTTTTTCTTTGAACAGCAAATTTAAGGAAACGGTCTTTAGGGTTGACAACCCTAGGGAATATTATTAGAGTATTCAGCATGGTTTACAAGGGTTATCAACCCTTTATCTAACAGGGCTGATAACCCTGTAGCCTATGGTTGTTTACCTTTCAATTCCTGCAGCATTTGGATGATCTTGTCGAGTTTTTCCGTTTCAATTTTATTAAGGTGTAATTGCAAAGCTTCTATTTCCTGTTTGGCATCCAGGTTGGTTTGATAGTCGTTCTGTGCCTGGATACGATCGCGGTCCGACTGTCGGTTTTGCGCCATCATAATTATCGGTGCTGCATAAGCGGCCTGGGTAGAAAATATCAGGTTCAATAAAATAAAGGGGTATACATCCCAGTGCTTTACAATACCGATAATGTTCGCCGTCATCCACAACACCACAAATATACTTTGCCAGATGATAAAGGTCCAGGAGCCCATACCATTAGCTACAGCGTCGGATAATTTGTCACCGAAAGTTAATGTCTTTTCATGCTGGTCGTGCCAGTTTTGTCGTGCCATGTCAATCGTTTTATGGTGGTAATGAATAAATACTACTAAAAAAGCCTTTTTATTATCAATACCTGAAAATAAAAAGGCTTAGAAAAAAAGAAATTTAATGTTATACTCTTCCCATTCTTTTTAAGTGCATGGTGTGCGACACCAGTGCATGCCTCATTTTAGGGAACTCAATATATTTAATCCCGTACTCTGTGCAGGTAGCCTTAATGATTTTGCTGATAGCGGGGTAATGCACATGGGAGATCTTAGGAAACAAATGATGTTCGATCTGGAAGTTGAGACCGCCTACCAGCCAACTGATCAATTTATTTTTGGTAGCAAAATTTGCAGTGGTTTCGATCTGGTGAATAGCCCATTCATTCTCGATCCTGTTAATATCTGCATCAGGAACAGGGAAGCTGGTTTCTTCAACCGTATGTGCCAACTGGAATACTACGCTTAAGATAAGCCCTGCGAACATTGCGATGATCAAAAAGCCCAGCAGCCATTGTACAAAGCCTAAAAGATAGATTGGTAAAGCGATCATCATAAAAGCATAACCAGCTTTGGCGATCCAGAAAGCAAAATGTTCAAAAGTGCTCATCTTCTTAATAGGTACAGTACCTACTTTCTTTTTGAAATACTTGGTATAGTCTGTAGCAAATACCCAGATGATCAAAAGTAAAGTATACAGGAACCAAACATAGATATGCTGGTAACGGTGGATCTTATATTTCTTTTGTGAAGAACACATTCTCAGCATCGGTTTGATCTCGATATCATCATCCACACCGTCGATATTGGTGTAAGTATGGTGAATGATATTGTGTTTGTTATTCCACATGATCGCACTTGCACCCAGTGCATTAACCGAGAATGCGGCGATCTTATTCCAGAACCTGCTATTGCTGAAACTGCCGTGGCCACCATCATGCATCACATTAAAACCAATGGCCGCGGTAAGGCCCCCCATTAAAACACATTCCAGGATAGCCATCCCTGTGGAGGGTGTAAAAAATACCACGTGAATGTAAAGAAATACATAAGCCGCCCAGAAAAGCACCGCTTTAAAGTACAGGCTGAAATTACCGGTCGCCGGTTTTTGAGATTTTGTAAAATACTCGTTCACCCTTCTCTTTAATTCCTGGTGAAAAGTAGTACCCGACGCATTTAAGAATTTTGGGGTTGCCATCGATATTATTTTTATATTAAGTATTGTTTTTTATGAGGGCTTCAAAATTACTAAAGCCAATCATTTTTTGTGTTATAAAACCTTCTGCGTATTTCACGCCAATCATTTTGCCGAACCATTTATGCCTGTACACCACACTGTCTAAAAAATCCGGTGTAGAAATATAAGTTTGCGGTTCGCTGCTTTCCGTATTATAGAACTGTGTTCCGTATGCTTTTATTGCCTCAACCTTCTGTTCAAAAACGGCGCTGATGTCAATTACAAAATCCGGGTTCAAAAACCGGTCCTGGATATAATTAAAAACATATTTTGGCCGCCAAGCATCCTGGGTGATCCCGCCTTTTACTGTTTCAATTTTTTTAAGACCCGAGAGAAAAGCGGCATCAGCAACCAGTTTAGCCGACCTGCCATGGTCGGGGTGCCGGTCTGTAGGCGCATTGCATAAAATAATCTCCGGCTGGTATTCCCGCAGGCTGGTGATTATTTTACGCTGGTGGATTTCGTCATTTAAAAAAAAACCATCAGCCATTAGTAAATTTTCTCTTACTTCAACACCCAATATTTTTGCTGCTGCAGCGGCTTCCTGTTCCCTGGTTTCTGCAGTTCCCCTTGTGCCCAATTCTCCCTGCGTTAAATCGATTATCCCGGTTGTTTTGCCATTTAGTTTTTCAACCAGCAATACACCTGCACAGCTTAATTCCACGTCATCGGGGTGAACACCAAAGGCCAATATATCTAACTTCATTCTTGGGTGAAAATTTCTGCCTGCAAGCTACGTCATTTTAAGGAGGTTTCAAGTACTATTACCTGTTAAACGGTTGTAGTAATCGCCAAATTGTGGAGTTATTAACAGTGGGGGGAGGAAAGTGAGTAAAATTCGTGAAACGTGAGATGTGAGACGTGACTAGGAAGTCGTGAGTCGAGGATCGTGTGCGTGAATGGTAAATGGTAAATAGTGAAAAGTAAATATCCAAAGGAGCATACAGCAAAAAAAAATTATGTGGCGCTCACGCCTCACGACCGGTATCCATACATCCGCTGCACCTCCAGCACGATCTTTTCAATTTCGGCATCATCACCGGATGCATCATAAGGCTGTTTTAAATTACTGTCGAAGAAAAAAGCAACAGTTTGATAGAATCTTGCAACAAGGCCGCCCTTGTATTCTTTGATAATCTCGTAACAATTATTACCCGTTTCGCGGTTGATCAGTTTCATGAGTACCCGTCCCTGGTAAACTGATAAATTGGTAAGTGGATCAGTGAACTCCCTCTTTAAGTCCTTTTCCCTTGTTTTGATATAATCCTTTCGGTCAGTTTTATCCGTTACGTTGGTGAGTTTAAGATTAATATCGTTTAAGACTGCTCCGGCACGCTTGGCATAGGGATAAGTTATATAAATGGCATTTCTTAACCTTGTCCATTTTGCATTGGCGCTGATCCGGGCAGCAGAAAGATGGCCATACACTGCAACTGCATCCAGCGTTTTTGCTTCAATGGTATCGCCGTTGTAAATCACTGCCCCGGTTAAAATGGTGTCTTTAGATACAGTTTGTGCAAATACATTGCTTTTTGCTGTAAGCAATACAACAATACCAAAAAGGAGCAGTTTAATTGATATGGAGTTCTTTTTTACCTGCATAGGGCCTAAAAATACAAAGCATCCGGTTTATTAATACCCGTAAGATGCTTAAAGTAACCATAAAGTTTATTGATAAGGCCTGTTTTTTATTAAAAATGTTGCTTGAAACTACAAATTTTATTGCAGTTGGTAGCTTTCCAGCAATGCTGCGATCTTTTTTACTTCTTCTCCATCCACCATTACCCTGGTAAGATCTTCCCTCATGCCCGCAACAATAAAATCCATTTCTGTGTTTACAAATACCCGGGCGGAAGTATGGAATTCTTTAGCGCCGGTAATTTTAGCAACATCAATAACATTGGAAGACCGGAGGCCGCTGCCAGGCATTATGATGATCCTTTCTTTAGCCTGTTGTATGAGTTGTGCAATCAATGGCGCTCCATCAAGGCAGGAGGGAACAAGGCCACTGGTCAATATTCTTTCACAACCGGTTTCAATTACATCTTCCAGTGCTTTAAAGGGATCATTTACCCTGTCGAATGCCCTTTGAAAAGTTACGTTCATGGGATAAGCCAGTTCAACTAAAGCTTTGGATCTTTCCCTGTTAACGGAACCATCTTTGTTCAGCATACCAATAACAATCCCGTTGCACCCCAGGTGTTTTGCCACCTGCACATCAGCTTTCATTATTTCAAACTCATCATGACTATAGCAAAAATCACCCTCCCGCGGACGTATCATGCAATTCAGATCAATTTGTAATTTTTCGCGGGCAGCGGTAATAAAACCATAGGAGGGCGTGGTGCCTCCATCGCCGGGATTATCACACAGCTCTATTCTTGTTGCACCCGATGCTTCTGCTATGATGCAGCTTTCTATATTAAATGCTATTATTTCCAGCTTAAAGTCCATAAAAAAGATTCAATATTCAATACGTAATGTCCAACTTACAATGAATGCACCACCACCACATTTGAACATTGGGAATTGAAAGTTGCGCATTGAATATTTTTTAAATAAGAAATTTCGATTCATGAATTTGATTCTCCCTACCGCTCTTAACACTAAATACAAACCCTTTCTGTATCGCATAAGCGCCGTATTGCCCTTTTTTATTCAACGCTAAAAAACCTACCTGCAATGTTTTCGCCTTTTCTTTATCTCTTTTTACAATTCTTTCTACTGCTTTTTTACAAGCCATTTCGGGTGACAAACCCTGTCGCATGAATTCTACTACCAAATGGGTACCGCAAATACGGATTACTTCTTCGCCGGTGCCGCTGCTGGTTGCTGCGCCTACTTCATTATCCACAAATAAGCCCGCGCCAATGATCGGAGAATCGCCCACACGGCCATGCAGTTTAAAAGCCATGCCGCTGGTGGTAACGGCGCCGCTTAAATTATTGGCTGCATCCATGGCCACCAATCCCATGGTATCATGGTTGGGGCTGCCATCATCAAAAAAATTGGGGGCAAAAGGGCCGTTGCCCTGTTTCCTTTCTATATTGATGATGGGCTTGTAGTCGCTTTTCTTCAGCCATTGGGTATAAGCATTTTTAGCATCGTTGGAAAGCTCCCCGCTTTCTAACGGGAAGCCATTCTCCAAGGCGAACTGTTGTGCACCCGCACCTACTAAAATTACGTGCGGCGTTTTCTCCATCACTTTTCGTGCAACCGAAACCGGGTGCTTAATTCTTTCAATACCCGCAACAGCGCCGCAATTGGCATGTTCATCCATAATGCAGCTGTCTAATGTTACGATACCATCCCTGTCGGGGTAGCCACCTAAACCCACGCAGCAATTGATTTCATTTTCAATATGCATGGCGCCTGCTTCCACCGCATCAAGCGCACGGCCGTTGGCGGATAATATTTTCCACGCTTCCGCATTCACTGCCATGCCGCTGTCCCAGGTGGAAACTACAATGGGTTTTGTCGTCCCCTCCAAACCGTTAGCAAAAGATCTCCGGGCAGTAATTAACGGAGCAGTTAATGCGGAGAGCTGTAAAAATTTTCTTCTGTTGATCATGTAAATATTTTTTCTATTTCGATAATTTTGATTTGTGTGCGGGCTGTCGTCCCAACGGGACTTGAATGCTTTTTTATATTTCTTTCTACCAAACTATCGCACCGATGGGGCTTGCTTCTTAATAAAAACTTCCTTCAATCTTCGCTTCTGTCGTCTACATTACCAGTTCTCCGCCAGCCGGCGGCGGGGCAAGGGCTTTAATAATCATCACCTAAAGCAAAGATCTGTTTCCTTGTTTTCCATTTTCCCCTGGTAAAATCAGGGATATGCTGTAAAGCGCCTCCTTCGATTATCGATTTTTCGCTGAGCGGTGTAATCGCATACCATGTTGCATAGTCATAAACATCTAATGGAAAATCTGCGCCCCGTTTGATGCATTCAATAAATGCATGGTCTACAAAAAAATCCATACCGCCATGGCCTGCACCTTCTGCAGCAGCACCATATTTTTTCCATAGCGGGTGTTCGTTATCGGTAAGCCATTTGCTCGTGTCTTCCCAGCGGTGGCTGTGTTTCATTTCTTTCTGGAAATAAATAAATCCCTGGTTCTTTGCACCCGAACCATAGTCCTGCCACAAGCCTTCGGTGCCCTGCACACGAAAACCTAAATTATAAGGTCGTGGTGAAGAAACATCATGCGTTAACAGTATCGTTTCGCCATTGGCACACTGCAGCTGTGTATTCACAATATCGCCACATTTAAAATTTACTTTCGCATTCGGATGGTTCGGCCCGCCTTTTGGGTGTTCCACGATATATTTATGCAATCCTTTTGCTTTGGTAGCAATAGAAGATAATTTGGTTAGCCGATTACCTTTATTGATGTCCATCATTACTGCTACCGGTCCAAGGCCATGCGTTGGATATAATTCTCCATTGCGGTTTTTATTGTGTTCGGTGCGCCATTGCGCTTCACTGTATGCTTTTTTACCAAACTCTACACCACTGTCGTAAGCCGTAACACCATCATTGAATAATACACCGCGAAGATCATGTTCGTAACCGCCCTGTCCATGCAATAATTCTCCAAACATGCCCTGCCGCACCATGTTTAATACTGCCATTACATCACGGCGGTAACAAACGTTTTCCATCATCATCAGGGGTATTTTGGTTTTTTCAGCAGTGTTCACTACATCCCAGCATTCCTGCAATTTGATAGCGCCACATACTTCTACTCCGGCGATCTTACCTGCATTCATTGCATCAATGGCCTGTATGCTGTGCCATTCCCATGGAGAGCAAATCATCACTGCATCTACATCATCCCGTTTCAATAAATTTTTATAGTCGTGATCACCGTTTTTATAAATGGCAGGTTCGGGCCTGTTGTATTCTTTAAAGACTTTCAGGGCTTCATCAATACTTCTTTGCTGCGGATCTGCAATGGCAGTGATCTCTACATCTTCTCTTTGTAAAAAATTTCCCATGTGCTCGTGCGAGCGAAAGCCCGTACCGATAACGCCGATACGCACTTTGTCTTTTTTTACATTAGAAAAAGCTTTGATGGAATCATTAAGCGTGAGTGCAGCGCCGCTAAGCGCGGCCGTTTTAATAAAATTTCTCCGGTTGAATGAAGTCATGGGCAATCGTTTTAGAATGGGTAAATATAATTATTGGTGGATAGCCAATTTTTTGATCATTTCGCTGGACAAAGTTTCTGCATACATCCCATAAGCACTAGTCATCGTTCCTTTCACTTTCCCGTCTTTTGATTCAATTGCATACAGCACGTCTTCATCGCTGGGATTGGTGTCGCCTTCAAAGCGGTATACTTCGGTAATTTCAAATCCATGGGGATCCAGGCAGATCTTATTATCGGAACAGATTATTTTATCAAAAGCAATATTAAAATCAACAGTGTATCCCCTGCTTTTTAAACCTTTTAATGCATCCGTTACAGTGTCGTAGGCAGTCATTATATTTTTTTATGAAGGTACAGAAATTTTTTAAAGGGGTCAGGTGGTTTAGAGCCGTCATCACCCCTTTAAACCGAATGACCTTTTATTAGTTGACAAATAAATAATAACCATCAACGTTACTGCGGCGGTAATAATAAATGTTGCTGGCCCGCCAAAATTATACCATAGCAATCCGCAAATACTGCTGGCCAGCAGCGAGGCTATACTTTGAAAGCCTGTGTAAGTACCAATAGCAGTAGCTGTTTCCGATTTATCAACAATATTACTGATCCATGCTTTTGAAATTCCTTCTGTTGAAGCCGCGTATAACCCATACAAGGCAAAAAGAATAATAAAAATCACCAGGTTGTGATTGAATGCGAAACCTGCATATACTATTGCGAATATCAACAATCCAAAAAGAAATACTTTTTTCAATCCCAGATTATCTGCCAGTATGCCCGCAGGATAAGCCAGCAAAGCGTAAATAAAATTGTAAAAGATATATACGCCGATCACGGCGGTATCATTCAGCCCGCTCTCTTTCATTTTTAATAATAAAAAAACATCACTGCTGTTGAATAAAGCAAATAGCAGTAAGCCTGTTACCAGTTTTTTATATTGCGGGCTGCTGTTTTTCCAATAAGTAACGAAACTGAAGAGGTTGGTGGGGGATGAGGTGATGGGTGCAGGATTTACAGGTTTAGGCTTCTCCCTGATGAGTTGAGTGAAAACGATAGCTAAAACGCCGGGAACAAAAGCGACCAAAAAAAGTGTGTGATAATCTTTTGGGAAAAAATACAGGTAGCCCAATGCAATGGCAGGCCCGAAAACAGCGCCCAGTGTATCCATGCTGCGGTGAAAACCAAATACCGTTGCTTTCGTTTCCCTGGTAGCTTCATCACTTAATAATGCATCTCTTGCACCTGTCCGGATACCTTTACCCAGGCGGTCGAGTGTTCTTACAAAAAATATCCATATCGGGAAAATAAAAATGGCCATCAATGGTTTGCTGATGGCACTTAATGCATAACCCAACTTTATAAAAGGTAAACGCCGGCCTTTTGTATCGCTTAATTTTCCAAAATAAGGTTTGGTCAGGCCTGCCACTGCTTCGGCAACCCCTTCCAATACACCAATGAATATTACCGTAAAGCCAATTTGTTTTAAGAATAAAGGCATCACAGGATACAGCATTTCACTTGCCACGTCGGTAAACATACTTACCAGCGATAAAATCCATATCGTTTTGGTAATAATCTTTTTTTGCGGTTGATTAAGTGGTTCCAACAGTCATGCTTTTTTCGAATGTAGCAATTTGTTGGTACATTGCATGATATTTTGCGGGATTGCCACCAGGCACGGAAGCAGAGAAATAAATCAGGTTTACCAGGCTTCAATGCAAAGTTTCCCAATGGTTTGCTGTTAAAAAAGATTTTATATGATCCAGTGCATAAGGAAACATGAAAATAAATGCTGGTAAAAAAGAAAAAAATTATGAGTAATAAAATAAAATCTTCGAGGAGTTCTTCACAGGTTAAAGTGGTAAAAGGAACCCTGGATATTTCAAGAAGTGGAATTGGTTTTGTAGCAGTTGAAGGAATGGATAAGGATGTATTGGTTAGGCCCAATGATTTTAACCGGGCTTTTCATGGCGATACGGTTAAAGTGCAGGTAGCTAAACATGTGATGCCCGGCAAACGCATTGAAGGAAAGATTACTGAAGTGGTGGAAAGAAAACAAGCTGAATTTATTGGCAACCTGCAGGTGAGCAAAGCCTTTGCTTTTTTTACAGCAGATACGGAAAAGCCAATGCCGGATTTTTTTATCCCTCTCGAAAAACTGCATGGTGCTGTTGATAAAGACAGGGTAGTGGTTCGGCTTACCAAATGGAATAAAGACGATAAAAAACCTGAAGGTGAAATAGTAAGCGTGATCAAAGCCGAGGATATGAATGATTTCGCGATGAAAGAATTATTAATAGACGGAGGCTTTCCCATAGTATTTGATGAAGAAGTATTGAAAGAGGCGCATAGCCTTTCGGAAAATATCACCCGGGAAGAATTAAAAAAAAGGAAAGACTGCAGGGATATCCTCACTTTCACCATCGACCCTGTTGATGCAAAGGATTTTGACGATGCGATCTCTGTAAGAAACCTGGATAACGGCAATTACGAAGTGGGCGTTCACATCGCTGACGTAAGCCATTTTGTAAAACCCGGATCGGCGCTGGATAAGGTAGCATATGAGAGAGCTACCAGTGTATACCTCCCCGACAGGGTTAACCCAATGCTGCCCGAAAGGATCTCCAATGAATTATGCTCCCTGCGCCCTCACGAAGACAAGTACACGTTTTCTGTTATTTTCCAAATCAATAACCGTGCAGAAATAAAACATAGCTGGATCGGCAGGACCATCATACACAGTAACCACCGGTTTAGTTATGAAGAAGTACAGGAGATCATTGAAAAAAAAGATGGATTGCATCATAAACCTATCCTGCTGCTGAATGACCTGGCGCAAAAATTCCGGAGGGAGAGATTTAGGAATGGCGCTATTAATTTCTCCTCGCAGGAAGTGCGTTTCCAGTTAGATGAAAAAGGCAAACCCATTGGTATTATCATTAAAGAAAGTAAGGATGCCCATAAATTAATTGAAGAGTTTATGTTGCTGGCCAACAGAACGATTGCGGAATATGTGTCCAAGATAAAGATCAACAAGCAACCCGTACCATTTCCGTATCGCATACACGATACGCCTGATGACGAAAAGTTGAAACCATTCGCGGCATTTGCAAAGAAATTCGGTTATATTTTTAATTTACATGATGAAGAAGCGGTAGCAGCATCCTTCAATAAAATGCTGAAAGAAGTACAGGGAAAACCGGAGCAGCACGTGCTGGAACAACTGGGTATCCGCACTATGGCGAAGGCAGTTTATACTTCCGGAAATATCGGCCACTATGGATTGGGCTTTGAACATTATTGCCATTTTACTTCGCCTATACGCCGTTACCCCGATGTGATGGTACACCGGATCCTGCAGGAATGCCTGGACAAGAACCTGAAGCTGGATAAAAAGATGGATGAGAAGTGTAAACACTGCAGCGACAGGGAACGTAAAGCGATGGAAACCGAGCGGGCAGGAAATAAATATAAGCAGGTAGAATTCATGCAGCAGTATTTAGGTGAAGACTTTGAAGGCATCATCAGCGGTGTGGCCTCATTTGGTTTTTTTGTGGAAACGGTATTGCATAAATGCGAAGGGATGGTGACCGTAAGAGACCTGAGTGAATATGATGATTTCAGGCTGGATGAAACTGACTATGCTTTAGTAGGCCTGCGCACCAAACGCAAATTCAGGATGGGTGATAAGGTAATGATAAAAGTGGTGGCTGCAAACCTTGGCAAACGCCAATTGGATTATCATTGGGTGCCTGCTGTAAGCAAAGGAACAAAAACTGCCACTAAAGAAACAGTAAAAGGTGCCGGTAAACAAAAATTAAAAAATCAAAAGAAGAAATAATACATGCATTCGTTTTTAGAACTTTCAAAGTTATTTGAAGAAAGATTCAATGTTCGGCACTTTCCTTCCCATACCGAAAGTTTATACGATCCTGCACAATATATTTTAGGCATTGGTGGTAAAAGGATACGGCCGGTTTGTGTATTACTGGCCAATGAATTATTTGACGACATCCATCCCGATGCATACCATGTGGCCACGGCTATCGAACTTTTCCACAATTTCAGTTTGATACATGATGATATCATGGATAAAGCGCCTTTGCGGCGTGGCCTGGCTACTGTGCATACCCGTTATGGGGATTCCACCGCTTTGCTTGCAGGCGATGTAATGTTGGTAAAAGCATATGAAAATTTAAACCGCATACAACCGGCCAACCTGCAAAAAGTATTGCAACTTTTCAACACTACAGCCAGCCAGGTTTGCGAAGGGCAGCAACTGGATATGGATTTTGAAAAAAGAAACACGGTAAGTTTTGATGAGTATGTAAAAATGATCACGCTTAAAACTTCGGTGCTGGTTGCAGCCAGCCTGCAGTTGGGTGCTGTCATTGGCGGCTCGGGCGAAGGCAATCAAAAACATTTGTACGAATTTGGCAAGAACCTCGGTATAGCCTTCCAGGTGCAGGATGATTATTTAGACGCGTTTGGTGACCCCGGAAAATTTGGCAAACAGGTAGGCGGAGATATACTTGCCAATAAAAAAACTTTTTTACTCATACAGGCTATGGCAGTAGCTGCCGTTGATGATAACAAAGAATTACAACAATTACTGAACAGTAATCCTCCTGATAAAGTAGAGCGAGTTGTAGCCATCTTTAAAAAATGCAAAGTAGATGAATGGGCACAGCAGTTGCAACAAAATTATTTTCAAACTGCCATAAAACATTTAGAGGATACCGCCGTACTTACGGTTCGTAAAAAACCTTTAAGGGAACTGGCGGAATATTTAATGGTGCGGGAAAGCTAGTTTTCGGTTTCCAGTTTTAGTTTTCGGTTAGCAGCTCAGCTAGTTATAACCCTTCTTTCTAAATTATCGGCATTTGGTTTTGAGAATGTTGTAAAGTAAAAATATTTTCTTAATTTACTTTTCTAAAAACCAAAACCAACTACCATGTCCACTTCTTTATTCAGGAAGAAATCCATCGACACTATTTTAAAAGATGCGGCATCAGGAATGCATGATGGCGAGCACATTTCTTTAAAAAGAGTTTTAGGCGTGCGTGACCTTACTTTTTTTGGCGTAGCGGCGGTTATTGGTGCCGGTGTATTCAGCAGTATCGGTAAAGCCAGTTATGATGGCGGTCCGGGTGTAGTATATCTTTATGTGTTTACTGCTATTGCCTGCGGCTTTGCAGCATTGTGCTATGCGGAGTTTGCCAGTACGGTTCCAGTATCAGGCAGCGCTTATACGTATTCGTATGTTGCCTTCGGGGAGATCTTTGCATGGATAATTGGCTGGGACCTTTTGATGGAATATGCAATTGGCAATATTGCCGTGGCTATCAGCTGGAGCGATTACTTTACCAACCTTATGGATAAAGCAGGTATGCATGTTGCCAACTGGCTGAGCATGGATTATGTGACAGCGCATTCGGGATTTAATGAGATCAGTACAATGCTCACAAAAGGCGAGACATTACAGACTTTGACCGCTAATCCTGATAATGCTGGGATGCTTTCGGCTTATAATGCCTGGTCGCATGCGCCGGTATTGGGCGGCCTGCACCTGATCATGGACTTGCCTGCATTCTGCATTGTTGCGCTCATCACCGCGGTTGTTTTCGTGGGTATCAAAGAAAGCAGGGCGATGAGTAATATCATGGTGATCATAAAACTCTGCGTTATATTTTTAGTAATTGTATTGGGTGCCTATTATGTACATCCCCAAAACTGGACACCATTTACGCCGAATGGGTTCAGTGGAATATTGAAAGGCGTGTCGGCTGTGTTCTTTGCGTATATTGGTTTCGATGCCATTTCTACAACGGCAGAAGAATGTAAAGATCCTCAAAAAGACCTGCCAAGGGGCATGATATATTCATTGATCATCTGTACCATATTATATGTGTTGCTGGCATTGGTGCTTACAGGTATGGTATCTTATAAACAATTAAATGTGGGCGATCCCCTCGCATTGGTATTTGAGCAAAGGGGTTTGCATTGGATAGCAGGTATTGTTGCAGTGAGTGCTATAATCGCTACAGCAAGTGTGTTATTGGTTTTTCAAATGGGGCAGCCCCGTATATGGATGAGCATGAGCCGCGATGGTTTATTGCCAAAGATATTTTCTAAACTGCATCCCAAATTTAAAACGCCTTCCTTCTCTACTATTTTAACCGGCCTGCTGGTAGCCATCCCCGCATTGTTTTTAAATTTATCAACGGTGCTCTCCTTAACGAGTATCGGTACCCTATTCGCGTTTGTATTGGTATGTGGTGGCATATTAGTGCTCGATAAAATGCCCAACAAGCCTGAGTCAAAATTCCGCGTACCTTATGTAAATGGAAAATTTTTAGTACCGGCTTTATATTTTGCTGCAATTGCACTTATCGTAACTTATACAGATGGCTATTTTAAAAGTATTGCTACTTTGGAAACATCGCCCATGCTGCTTTTTTGGTTAGTGACCACTATTGTAACGGTATATACTTTTATCAGAAGTTTTTCTTTAATACCAGTACTGGGATTGATCAGTTGCTTTTATTTAATGGCACAGGAAACACATTTGGTTTGGATACGTTTTTTAGCCTGGTTGATCATCGGATTGATCATTTATTTTTTGTATAGTTATAAAAATAGCAGGCTGTCACCTGAAAATGTTGCCAAAAGAGCAGCAGCAGGGCATTGATAAAAATAAAAGAGTAAAGGAGCGTAATCAATATATTAATAAATACGGAAGCCGAAAGCTTTCGTATTTTTGTGTATAAATTAAGGAGGATTTTGGTATGAAATACGAAGTTGGAGATTCTATTACCGTGCTGCTCACCAATGAAGACGGTAAAGTAGTGGAAATTATGAATGAAAAAATGGTGATGATCGAAGTGAAAGGCGTTCGCTTTCCTGCGTATACGGATCAGATAGATTTTCCTTATTTTAAAATGTTCACGCAAAAAAAAGCGCCGGAAAAAAAGAAAGTCTTCATCGACCAGGTGCGGAAGGAAAAAACTGCTGTTAAGACCAAAGAAGGAGACGGGGTGATGTTGTCTTTTCTTCCTGTTTTCAGTAAAGATGTATTTGACGATGATGTAGTAGAGAAATTCAAGATCCGCCTATTGAATCAAACCGAAATGGCTTATAGCTTTACGTATAATTTAATGATTGGCGGAGAAAGCAGTTTTCAATTGAAGAATACGATTGAGCCCCTAGCCGATTTTTACATCCATGATGTGGATTTTGAAGAGTTGAGTGACAGCCCGCGGTTTGATTTTGAATTTGCACTAAAAGAACCGGACAAAAGAAAAACACCGTATTACGAAGTGTCGTTAAAATTAAAAGGCCGGCAGATATTTAAAAAGATCGAAGAAATCCAGTTAAAGAATGAGCCCGGTTTTGGTTATTTGTTATTTGATATCTACCCCAACAAAGTGGAACAGGAAAATGTAGACCTTAGTAAATTGGGCAGTGCCGGTTACCGCGTATATGATGCTTCCAGAGTTAGGGAAAATTTAGAACCGGCACGAACTGTAGTTGACCTCCACATTGAAAAAATAACGGATAGCTGGAAGCAACTCTCCAGTTTTGAAATGCTGACCCTTCAGCTAAAGACATTTGAAAAGTATTATGACCTGGCCCTTGCCCACCGCCAGGCGATGCTTACCATTATCCATGGTGTGGGTACCGGGAAATTAAAAGATGAGATACATGAAAGCCTAAGGCTGAAGAGAGAAGTCAAATCTTTCGTGAACCAATACAATCCCCGCTACGGTTATGGCGCAACAGAAATTTATTTTCAATACTAGAAGCCTGTATTAGGTATCTTAAAACAATATGTTCTTGCTTTAGCAGGAAATTCCTATTTTCGTTGTACAAATTTAGCTGCAAACCCAGTATCTAATATCCCTCACTGAAGATCACCTCCAAAAAATCACGTTGTGTTTGGTTTACCGCAATGGTAAAGAGGATTGCTTTACATACGAAATGATTTTATTTTGAAAAGACTGGTACTTATTTTTTGTTTATTGGTTTCTGTTGCTGCTGTTATTGGGCAGGTATCTACTGCATTAAACATCGCTGAAGTATCTTATATCCCTAAACAGAAATTTGAAGGTTATATCTCAAAAAAAGGGTTTGCTTTTATCAGCACGTCTTATAAAGCCGATACGATTGCAAGGGATTATGGTTTTACAAAAAATAAAACGGTAGATTCATTGCCCGCGCAAAGAACCGTTACCAGTTTCAGCACTAAAGAAGATTTTGCTTTTACTTACCGTACCACATCATTAAAAGAATTCCAAAAACTCAAAGCTGATATTAAAAAAGAGGGCTTTTTCTGTGACCGGGAAGGGGATTCCCTTTCAGCCCCCTGGTTATTATTTCAGCATAATGATATAAGCATATGTTTGTCGGCTAAAGTAATTGACACCCTTACAGAATATTCTTTTCATATAAAAAAACAGGAGTTACCCCGGCCTAAAGAAATCAGTTTTGCCGAGGATCTTGTGGCCTTTAATTCGCACGAACAATTGCGGTTTTATTTTGGTGATAAGAACGTAAAAAAAGATATCTATTATTTGTCTGAACAGCAGATAGGTAAGTGTTCCGTACTATTTGCTAATACCAGCCGCCAGGTGGTTTTTTTATGGGCCGACGGGGATAATAACTGCAACCTTGCCAAAATATATATTGGCGGGCAACTCATGGCCGAAAGTTCTTTGCAATATGATCAAAATGTGCCGGAGAATCTATGGCGCCTGAAAGACGGCGTAAGGCCGGGAATGAGTTTATACCAGTTGCGGCAATTGAATGATGCAGCATTTAATTTTAATGGCGGCAATTCAAAAAATACCGGGATGATCTCTTCGGACAGCACCGGTAAACTGGATTTTAAAAAAGAACGCATCATTTTAGGTTGTATGAATTGCAGCGATCCTGCATTTAATAAAAAAAATGTCGTTAACTCAGATGACGCCATTGGTGATGAACGCATCCTCTTTATTCATACAATAATTATTGATCCTTCCAAAGTGAGGACTGCTGAAAAGCCAATAGGTAAATAAATTTTGTCTTCAGCAGGAAAGTTTTTAAATTTTATCGAACTTTATTTTAAGTTTTTCGTTTTGCCATTCTAAATATAAAAAAAATGAAAAAAGAAATCCTGGCTATTGGTATTGCTGCATTGCTTTTTAGCGCCTGCAATAATAGCACAACTCCCGGAACTGAAATGGTAAAGTCTCCTGTAATTAAAGAAGAAGCTGTCAGTTATGGTACAGACAGTGCAAAGCTTACTGGTTTCGTGGCATATGATTCTGCATCTACCGCCAAACGGCCTGTAGTGTTAATCATCCACGAATGGTGGGGATTGAATGATTATACTAAAAGCCGTGCAAAAAAACTGGCAGCATTAGGGTACCTGGCGATAGCAGTGGATATGTATGGAGATGGAAAAATGGGCACTAATCCTGGGGAAGCCACCAACCTCGCGATGCCTTTTTATCAAAATCCCGCATTGGCAAAAAGCCGGTTTGATGCGGCATTGGCAAAAATAAAAACCTATAGCCAGGCTGATACCAATAAAATTGCCGCCATCGGTTATTGCTTTGGCGGTGCAATGGTGTTAAATATGGCGAGGCTTGGAGAACATTTGAATGGCGTGGTTAGCTTTCATGGCGGACTTATAGGTGTTCCTGCTGATAAAAATTTATTAAAAGCAAAAATACTGGTATGCCATGGTGCTGATGACCAGTTTGTAAAACCTGAAGAAGTGGCGGCATTTAAAAAACAAATGGATTCTGTTGGTGCCGATTATACTCTTAAGCAATATGCAGGTGCAACACATGCGTTTTCAAATCCCGCGGCAACAGAAATGGGACAAAAATTTAAAATGCCTATTACTTACAATGCTGCCGCTGATTCGGCTTCGTGGAAGGATATGAAAGAATTTTTTGCGAAAATATTTTAAATAATATTTTACATTGCAAAACCGGTACAAAAAGTACCGGTTTTTTTATTTTAATTCTTCTTCGATAAGTTGTTGAAAATTATCCTCGTTTTCCATGATCCAGGGCGGTAACTGGGCTTGTGCGATCTTCCAGCCGCTTTCCTGCTTCTGCATTTCAAAGATAATCCTGTTGCCCCGGTCATCAGTGACATTGACAGAACAGATATCTTTCTGCATAGGGCTAAGGTGGTTCCTGAAATTAAATTCCCTTAACCGGCCTTCGGCCTTGATTAATTTAGTGAACTGTATATTCTTAAAAAATTGCAACTTCATGTGTTTAGATTTATGTACCCTGGGTTACGACTTAGTCGCAATTTAAATGCCACTTCCAGATAAACTGCAAACTATGCCAAATTGTGCAAAAAATTTAACATTGTTGCTGCATCGCCCATGTTGATATACTAATATTGGGGAATTCTTAATTTTCTATAAAATTCTTCCATTCCCATCTCTTTAATTTTTCCCGGTTGGAGATTGTCGAGGGTTAAGTCTTCAATACTAACTCTTATCAATCTTTTGCATTTGTGCTTTATTGCCGCGATCATTTTTCTTACCTGGTGGTACTTTCCTTCAGTAATAGTGATTAATAACCATGTATAAGGATGATATGCAGTAAGCCTTTCTTCAAGAATGCAGTAATCTTTTGGGTTGTCAACTACCAATACTTCGCAGGGGGACGTAGTGTATAATTCGCCAGCCTTTATTTTAAAACTTACGCCAGTTCTGAGCCGGTGGAGGTTTTCGCGGCTGACCTGGTTATTGATCTGGACCAGGTAAGTCCTTTTATGGGGTACCCCACTTAAAAATAGCAAACGGGTGATTTTTTTATCGCTGGTTAAAAGCAACAATCCTTCAGAATGATTATCTAACCTTCCTATCGCATGGGTACCCTCAGGGAAATTAAAATCGAGGTCACCCAGCAAGCCTACCTTGTGTGTGCTGGTAAACTGGGATACCATATTAAACGGTTTGTAAAGTACAAAATAACGGTAAGCTGCCAGGCACATAATAAGAGGAAATATACGCTGTAAATATAAAGTATCTAACAACAAAAAAGCATCAAGTTTCGTTGCTTACCGTTTAATTGCTCAAACTGTTTGCTTCGTAACCCGATGCTTTCGTTTAAGTAGCTTACAATACTTTTTATGTTATTTCAGCTCCTTAATTGAGCCATAAAGATACTATTTACAAATACGATCTTCCAAATTTCCAGCCTGAGTTTTGTGCACCTGTTTTGCACTTTTTTATGCACATTTTTTTTTCATGCTATGTCATACCAACTGTTGTAATAAAGTTAAAAAGGGTATAATTATTTGAAAGAAACAGTTCAAAACAAAGTTTACATATTATATAATGTTTAAACATCGTATATTTGTTGCTGCTAAAACAATACACATGACAGGCCCCGAAAAAAGAATGAAACCGTGGATTAAAAAAATATTGATTATGGGATTAATTCTGTTAATAGGAGGTTGCTTTGCGGTTTGGTATATTTTTACTGAAAAATTTTCTGATACTTCAAAACGTGAAGCGGCATTTACTGTAAACGCTATGGACCTTATTCATGAATTTGAAAAATATGACAGTCTTTCCAACAAAAAATATACAGAAAAAATAATTACGGTAAACGGCAGGGTATCCGAAACTGAAACAGCTGATACTACTATAAATATTAAAATGACAGATACCACCAGCGGTGCTTATATCATTTTTGCGTTTCAGCAGCAACATTTAATGGAGGCCAAACAGATAAAAGAAGGAGATAGTGTTTCTATTAAAGGTTCCTGCAGCGGCGGCACCTACAGCTCGATACTGGAAACTGAATATATTACTTTTAAACGCTGTGCAGTAAATAAATAAAAACTTTTAAAATAAATAAAAATCAACTACAAATGAAAAAAACGATTCTTCTTTTTACAATGGTAACTTTAGTTGGAGCATCTTTTGCCCAAAAAAAAATAACTACTTCCGCTACCGTAAATTTTGATGCAACTACAAAACTTGATGCATTACCTAAAGCCGAAAACAAAACAGCCGTTGCAAGTTTAGATACAAAAACCGGCGCTGTTGCTTTTGAAGTGATCGTCAAAAGTTTTTCTTTTGGTAATCCAAAAATACAGGAGCATTTTAATACAGCAGGCTGGATGGATTCTGATAAATTTCCAAGTGCAACTTTTAAAGGCTCCATCACCAATCTTGCTGATATAAAATTTAAAAATGACGGTACCTATTCCGCTAATGTTACCGGTGACCTTACCTTACATGGTGTAACAAAACCTGTTACTAATACGGCAACTGTTGTGGTAAACGGCAAAACAATCACTACAACTTCTGATTTCAATATCAAAGTGGCTGACTATGGCGTTACCGGCGCAGCAATTGGTGCAGGTAAAGTTTCAACAGACCCTAAGATTTCTGTGATTGCTGAATTCAAATAAGCGTATTAAATATTTTGATCCCGTAAGCAGCAGGCTTACGGGATTTCTTATAAGTCCTAAACTCTAAACTCCTAAACCCTAAACCCCTAAACCCTAAACCTCTCAACTCCTAACCTTAATTTTCTTATTTTTGCAACATGACAATCGAACAAATCAAGGCTCTGAGAGACCGCACATCGGTTTTGAAGAGATTTCTTTGACGTAGACAACAGGGAAGCTAAAACAGCCAATGATAAACAACTTTCTCTTTCGCCCGGTTTTTGGGATGACAATGCCCGCGCCACAGCTATTCTAAAAGAGACCAAGGTAAACGAATACTGGATCAATCTTTTTTACGCGGTCAATGCTGCCGTAGAAGATTTTGCCGTATTGTTTGAATTCTGGAAAGCAGGAGAAGCTGCTGAAGAAGAAGTTAAGGAAGCCTTTAACAGCGCCGTTGCTAAAATAGAAGAGGCTGAATTTAAGAGCACGCTCAACGAGCCGGAAGATGAACTGCCCGCCATGTTGCAGATCAACAGTGGTGCCGGTGGAACAGAAAGCCAGGACTGGGCAGAAATGCTCGCCCGTATGTTCAGGATGTATGGAGAAAAACAGGGCTGGGCAGTTACAGAAATGGACTGGCAATGGGGCGATGGAGCCGGTATAAAAACCTGTACCTATAAATTTGAAGGTGCGTTTGCATATGGATTCCTCAAATCAGAAACGGGGGTGCATCGTTTGGTGCGTATTTCTCCGTTTGACAGTAATGCAAGAAGACACACTTCATTTGTTTCTGTGAATGTATATCCATTAGTGGATGACACCATTAATATCGAGATCAATCCTGCTGATGTAAAGATGGAAACCTCGCGAAGTGGTGGTGCCGGTGGCCAGAATGTAAACAAAGTGGAAACCAAAGTGCAATTGACGCATATACCTACAGGTATCGTGGTGATTTGTCAGCAGGACAGGAGCCAGCTCGGCAACCGTGAACTGGCAATGCAGATGTTGAAGAGCCGGCTGTATGAACTGGAATTACAAAAGCGCAATGAAATAAAAGATGCTGCCAACAGCAAAAAGAAAAAGATAGAATGGGGCAGCCAGATACGCAGCTATGTTTTTCATCCTTATAAAATGATTAAAGATCATAGAACAGATTATGAAGTGGGCAATGTTGGGCCGGTAATGGATGGTGAACTGGATGGTTTTATCAAGGCTTATTTGATGAGTGAGAAGGAAAATGAATAATTTGAAAATGTATTGATTTGAAGATTTGATATTGCAATAATTTTAATCCGTTTTTATGCAAGACAATAAAGGAAAAAATGTTGTTGTAGAATTGACTTTTGATTTTGCTTTAAAAATTATTAAATACGCAGAAAAACTGGAGAAAGATCATAAGTATGTTATTGCACGCCAGTTATTGAAATCAGGGACTGGCATTGCAGTAAATGTAGGGAGGTGCAGAATGCAGAAAGTAAACTTGATTTCATACATAAGCTAAAAATAGCTGCCAAAGAAGCAGACGAAACGGAATATTGGTTGTTACTTTGCAAAAATTCTGTGGGTTACGAAAATTGCGAAGACTTATTGAATAGTTGTATTTCAATTACAAAACTCTTGTCAAAAATAATAGCTACTTCGAAATTAAAATCAATTAGCTAATCATCAAATTTTCAAATCATCAAATTGAATTTATGCAATACGGAGATTTTTATTACCCCATGCCGGTAAATGAACCGGTTCTTTCTTATGCACCTGGTTCAGCGGAGAAAAAAAGATTAAAAGAAGTTTTAAAAGAATTAAAAAGTACAACAATCGATGTGCCCATGTACATTGGCAATGAAGAATTGCGTACGGGTAAAACAATGGATATACGCCCTCCACATGAGCATAAGCATGTTTTAGGGAAATTCCATGTAGGGGAAGCAAAGCATGTTACCAAAGCTATCAATGCAGCATTAAAAGTAAAAGATAAGTGGGCCAATATGAGTTGGGAGAACAGGGCCAATATCTTTTTAAAAGCAGCTGACCTGCTAGCTACAAAATATCGGCCATACATTAACGGTACTACCATGCTCGGCCAAAGCAAAAATGCTTTCCAGGCAGAGATTGACAGTGCCTGCGAGTTGATTGATTTTTTGCGTTTCAATGTTCATTTTTTAAGTGATATCTATCGCCAGCAACCGATAAGCAGTCCTGGTATTTACAACAGGATGGAGTACCGCCCGCTGGAAGGTTTTGTGTTTGCATTAACACCATTTAATTTCACTGCTATTGGAGGAAACCTTCCTACATCTGCTGCTATGTGCGGTAATGTAATAATATGGAAATGTGCCAATACACAGGTATACAGTGCACAAATGTTTATGCGTATATTAAAAGAAGCCGGTTTGCCTGATGGTGTTATTAACCTGGTATTTATTGATGGGCCTACCATTGGCGAAGTAGTTTTCAATCACCCTGATTTTGCAGGGCTTCATTTTACGGGCAGTACAGGTGTATTTAATTATATGTGGAAGACGATCGGGGCCAACATGAGCAGGTATAAATCTTACCCGCGGATTGTTGGGGAAACCGGTGGAAAGGATTTTGTTATAGCCCACAAATCAGCTAATGTTGATGCAGTGGTAGCGGCATTGGCCCGCGGCGCATTCGAATACCAGGGACAGAAATGCAGTGCAGCTTCAAGAGCTTATATCCCCTCCAATATTGCAGCAGAAGTTAAAAAGAAATTGGTAGCAGCCATCAAAACGATGCAAATGGGGACCGTGGAAGACTTCAGCAATTTTATCAATGCAGTAATTGACGAAAAAAGTTTTGATAAATTGGAAAGCTATATCAAAGGCGCAAGGAAACGGGATAGTAAAGCAAAAGTACTTGTAGGAGGTAAATGTGATAAGACAGCTGGATTTTTTATTGAACCCACTGTAATTGAAACCACTGATCCTTATTATTTAACCATGTGCGAAGAATTGTTTGGTCCGGTGCTGACCTTATATGTTTATGATGAAAATAAATTTGAAGATGCACTGAAACTGGTGGACAGCACTTCTCCTTATGCATTAACCGGTGCCGTTATTGCGCAGGACAGGTTTGCGGTAGAACTGGCAACCAATAAGCTCCGCAACAGTGCGGGTAACTTTTATATCAATGATAAGCCCACAGGTGCAGTGGTAGGCCAGCAGCCGTTTGGCGGTGCCAGAGGAAGTGGTACCAACGATAAAGCAGGATCTATACTAAATTTATACCGCTGGCTAAGTGCAAGAACTATTAAAGAAACATTTAACCCACCAACAGATTACCGTTACCCATTCTTACAGGAAAAATAATTAATTATAGTCCTCTTAACAGGGAGCATTTTTATCGAATAATAACAGATAATTCGCTTGTAAATATTTTGCTTTGAAGATCATTTTAGATAAACAACAACTGCATCTCACCATCTCCAGGCTGGCGCACCAGCTTTTAGAAAATCATTTGAATTTGAATGAAGTAGTTTTTATTGGCCTTCAGCCAAGAGGGATCAAAGTAAGTGATAAATTGATGGAGAATATCCGTGCATTGTATCCTGCAGAAAAAGTGCAATACGGTATTCTGGATATTACTTTTTACCGCGATGATATTCGCGAAGCATTGCATGTAGCCAATAAAACGGATATACCATTTTCCATCGAAGGCAAAAAGGTGATCCTGATCGATGATGTGTTATATACCGGCAGAACGATACGTGCAGCGCTGGATGCATTACAGGATCTTGGCAGGCCGCAAAAAGTAGAGCTCTGTGTGTTGGTTGACAGGAGGTTTAACCGCGAATTACCCATCCAGCCGGATTATTGTGGTAAGGCAATTGATACAGTTGTTTCTCAAAAAGTAAAAGTGGAATGGGCAAGAGAAGAAGTGGTGTTATACTGACTTTTAATTATCAACTTTTAACTATCAATTTTTTCTTTTAACTTCGCTGCTTAATGCAACTATCTACTAAACACTTATTAGGCATTAAAGATCTCAACCCCCAGGATATTTCAACTATTTTATCTACCGCAACAGAGTTCAAAGGCGTTTTACAAAGACAGGTAAAAAAAGTACCTTCTCTGCGTGATGTAATGATCGTTAATTTGTTTTACGAGAATTCAACACGTACCCGGATATCTTTTGAACTGGCAGAAAAAAGATTGAGTGCCGATACAATTAATTTCACGGCATCGGGATCATCAGCGGCAAAAGGCGAAACCCTGCTCGATACCGTAAATAATATCCTGAGCATGAAAGTAGATATGGTGGTGTTGCGGCATAGCGCCAGTGGGGCACCGCATTTTTTAGCGAAACATATTCCTGCGGCAATTATAAATGCAGGCGATGGCATAAACGAACATCCCACGCAGGCCTTACTGGATGCTTTTTCCATACAGGAAAAACTGGGTACACTGGAGGGGAAAAAAGTTGTTTTGATCGGTGACATTATGCATTCCCGCGTAGCACTCAGCAATATTTACCTTTTGAAAAAAATGGGCGCTGAGGTGATGGTTGCAGGCCCTCCTACATTGATACCAAAATATATCAGTGAAGCATTCGATGTAAAAGTTGAATACAACTTGAAAAGGGCATTGGAATGGTGCGACGTGGCCAATGTGCTGCGCATTCAGCTGGAAAGACAAAACCAGGTATTGTTTTCTTCTTTAAGAGAATACAACCTTGCCTATGGGGTAAGTAAAAAATTATTGGATGGGTTGAAAAAAGAAATTGTAATAATGCATCCCGGTCCAATTAACCGGGGCGTGGAAATAGATAGTGATGTGGCAGATAGCAAGCAGTCCATTATTTTGCAACAGGTGGAGAATGGGGTGGCGGTTAGGATGGCGGTATTATATTTGCTTTCCGGCGCAAAAAATTCTTAAGAATGGATGATGGTGTAATTATTAATGAATAATGTTTTAAACCAGTGAATGTCTGCTCTGCGTGTGAAGTATTTGGTAATAACACCATTTCAATTGTCCATTAAATAATTATCAATTATAAATTATGCAACGTATCTGCCTGTTCCCTGGTACATTCGATCCCGTTACTTTAGGGCATATAGATATTATCGACAGGGCTTTGCCTTTGTTTGATAAATTAGTGGTGGGTATTGGCCGCAATGTAAACAAAGCGCCCATGTTCAGCGAAGAACAAAGATTAAAGTGGTTAAGAGAAATATATAAAGGCAACCCTAAAGTGGAAGCCGTAGTGTATGATAGCTTAACTGTGGATTGCTGTAAAGTGGTAGGAGCTAATTTTATTTTAAGGGGCATCCGTTACGTAAACGATTTTGAATATGAAAAAGCCATTGCTGATATGAACAGGAGTTTGGATGGCCATGTAGAAACGATATTTCTCACCTGTCTTCCGCAATTTACTTCAGTGGCATCTACCCTTGTACGTGATGTATTACGCAATGGAGGGGACGTATCTCAATTTTTGCCGGAACCTGTAAACCTTTTTATAAAAAACAACAGTAAGTAATGGCCGCTCTCTGGTTCAATAAATTGTTATCCTTAACTGATATAACGCCGCTGGGCCTGGATACTATGGGCGAATATTTAGGGATGGAATGGGTGGCAGTAGGAGATGATTATATGAAAATGAAAATGCCTGTTGATCGCCGCACCCAACAGCCTTATGGTTTACTGCATGGAGGTGCAAGTTGTGCATTGGCTGAAACAGTAGGGAGTGTTGCTTCTCATTTTATAATTGATCCCGATAAATTTATCTGTGTAGGGCTTGAAATTAACGCTAACCACTTGCGGGGCGTAAGGGAGGGATATGTAACCGCTACCTGCACAGCATTGCATATCGGTACATCAACCCATGTATGGGACATAAAAATTCACGATGACTTGGAAAAACTGGTTTGTGTCAGCCGTTTAACGGTAGCCATCTTAAAAAAAACCTGATATCACAAACAGCTGGCGGATTTTATTACTGCAACTAAGCACTAACAACTAAGCACTAACAACTAAGCACTAACAACTAAGCACTAACAACTAAGCACCCGTTCTCAAGGCTCATCAAAAAATTTACTGAGGATATCTTTTATAGAAGGATAAGTATTGGCTACCGGTTCCTTAATATCTTTTGTTGCCACCCATTTTATTGCGGTGATATCTTCTTCTGTCTGCGGAACTAAATTTTGGGTTCCTGAACAGGTTAAATAGAACCAGTGTGTGGTTTTTAGAAACTGTTTACCAAAAGCATCGTAAGTATGGTAGGTTTCACCGATCTTTTTTTTCAATTGTAAACCTGTGACACCTGTTTCTTCTTCTACTTCCCTCAATGCACAGCGCTCCGGGTTTTCCCCTATTTCCATTTTGCCTTTTGGCAGGTCCCATTTTTCCAGGCGGTAAATGAATAACAGTTCTTTTTTATTGTTTTGCACAATGCCGCCAGCCGCTTCAATAACGGTAAAATTTTTAAAAAATACTTTTTTCAGTTTATCAAGGTCGCCATGCCAGAGTACACCCGCGTGAAATTCTTCTTTTTTTATTTCGTGCAGCAATGATTTAATAGCCGGGTTAGTTATTTCATCAACAAAAACGGCATCAGGGTGATGCAGTATTTCATTCAGTTCCGTATCAATATCATCACAAAGAAAAACCGGTTTATCTCCAAAGTAGATTTTTATGTGCATAATAATATTTCAAATTTTAAATTCCAACCATCAAATTTGCAGCATGACAAACGAAAAAGCAGTTGCTGAAAAGCTCTTACAAATTAATGCAATTAAATTAAGCACACAACAACCTTTTACATGGGCAAGCGGGTGGAAGAGCCCCATCTACTGTGATAACCGCAAGGTATTATCCTTTCCTTATGTCCGCGATTTTATTAAAAGCGAAATGTGCAGCATAATATTTGAGCAATTTCCGGATGCCGATGTTTTAGCCGGAGTAGCAACGGCAGGTATTGCGTGGGGAGCCCTGGCTGCAGATCAGTTAAAACTTCCTTATGTATATGTAAGGCCAAAACCAAAGGAACATGGATTAGGCAACCAGATTGAGGGGAATCTGCACAAGGGGCAAAAGGTAGTGGTAATTGAAGACCTCATCTCCACGGGAAAAAGCAGTCTGCAGGTTTGTGATGTACTTAAGGCGGCAGAAGTGGTGGTGATCGGCATGGTTTCGATCTTTACTTATGGTTTTAAAGTTGCAGATATAGCTTTTGAAAATGCCGCAATACCTTACCGCTCTTTAACAGATTACCCTACATTGATCGAACTGGCCATTGAAAAAGGAATAATTTCTGCTGATCAGCAAAAAACCTTGTTAAATTGGAGTGCCGATCCTGCAAACTGGTCAGGTTATTGATAACTTTAGCATAAAACCAACCAAATGAAACAACTTTTTTTAGGAATATTTGCTTCCTGTCTTTTTACAGCGTCCAGTGCCCAAATAAAAGTGTCAGAGAAAGCCGTAATCAGCTTACCTACACTTCAGCCCTGTGATAAATGCAAGGACCAAATCGAATTCTTTATCGGTAAAACAGAAGGAGTGAGTGCTGTAAGAGTAGATCTCAAAAGGAAAACAGTTACTGTTAGCTGGCTTACGGACCGAACGAACAAAGAATACATTAAAACGGCCATAGCTAACCTTGGCTTTGCAGCGGATGATATTGAGGCAGAGGAATATGCTTATAAAAGATTGCCGCTTTGTTGTAAAAAACCCGCTGAAGCTGCTAAACCGGGCATTCCAAAAGGCTAAAAAAAATAATAAAATTTGTATAAGCACTGGCTGAGACCAGTGCTTTTTTATTTTCTAAAAAGAGAAAGTTTGCCTGCCTTCGTAGTTTACGTTAAAGCTTTTGTACACGTTAGCCTTTCCCAACTTAACTTTTCCAGTCACTTTTAGCATGACTTCCTTTCCAAAAAGTGCCGGGATCGCATTTTTATAGGCGTTCTTCATGTCTACTTCAAGATTTATGGGCAAGGTAAATTCCGCTCTCCGGGGGATATTGATCTGGTATTCCTGCGTGGTATGTCCAAGGTAATTGCTGTCAATAAACACATCCAGGTCGATTCGTTTTAACTGCAAACCAAAATTATTCGGATTGTAATAGATCACATCAACTTTAAAAGTGGAGGTAGTGAATCCCAATTTATCTGAGCTCAGGTTTTTAAAATCCCTATATTCTAATTCTTTTGGCTCACGACAGGATGACATAAAAA
>JBBRCB010000046.1:0-30058 GCA_038205215.1 Chitinophagales bacterium
ACCAACTGTTTCAATCAGCACAAAAAAGATTGATGATAAAGTTTTAATTTCTATTAGAGACAATGGTAACGGCATTCCGCAAAACATTGTTGATAAAATCTTCCAACCCTTCTTCACCACCAAGCCAACAGGCCAGGGAACTGGATTGGGTTTATCGTTGAGTTATGATATTGTAAAAGTGCATGGTGGCGACTTAAAAGTGGAAACAAAAGAAGCCCGCCCGCCTGCCCGATCTGATCATTCAGGCGGGGATGACCCCGTCGGACAGGGAGAAGGAACAACATTTATTATTCAATTGCCAGTTGTTTGATTCAAGGATTAAATAGATGGAAAGATGACACAGAATAAAAGCCTAAATAAAATCAGTGGTTCAGACTTTTGGCTTACATTTCATAAGTAATCAACTGTTGCTTACAAATTTTATCATTATTAATTATTAAATCATGAAGCATTTTCATTTCGTTTTTACCTGGTTACTTTCACTCATCCTTAGTTCGTTATCTGTTCGTGCACAAAACATAACAGATACCCGCCTGCTTTGGCAACCCGCTATCAGTAATAATCATATTGCTTTTATTTATGCAGAAGATTTGTGGGTAGCTAACAGGGATGGCTCCTATCCGCAAAGAATTACGGTAAGTGAAGGTTTGGAATCCAACCCGGTATTCTCTCCCGATGGAAAGATGATCGCTTTTACTGGCCAGTACGATGGTAACACAGATGTTTTTGTGGTGCCCGTTTCAGGCGGTGTGCCCAAAAGGCTCACCTGGCATCCAGGGGCAGATCTGGTGCGTGATTTTTCTCCCGATGGTAAAAAGATATTATTTGCTTCGCAGCGCAATAGCTTTACTAACAGGTATTATCAATTGTTTACGGTTGATGTTTTAACCGGCGCTGAAGAGCAACTGCCCATTCCAAATGCATTTTGGGCTTCGTACAGCCCTGACGGTAACAGCATCGCTTACACAACTATCGCAGACAGGTTTGAGCAGTGGAAAAATTACCGGGGTGGTACGATGTCACGCATATGGCTTTACAACTGCAAAGATCACAACGTAACGGAGATACCAAAACCAAAAGACGGCAGCAATGATTCCAAACCCGTTTGGAAAGGCAACAAAGTTTATTTCCGCAGCGACCGTAATGGAGAATTCAACTTATACAGTTATGATCCGGCAAGTAAAGTGGTAAACCAGCTCACTAAATTCAGTGACTTTCCAATATCCAGTTTGGAAGGAACTGGTGATCAAATCATTTTTTCGCAGGGCGGCTATTTGCAGGTCTATAACACCGCAAATGAAAATACTTCAAAATTAAAAATTGGTATCGCAGCAGATCTGCTGGATCAACGGGCAAGATTTGTAAAAGGAGATCAGTACATCCGCACCGGTGATATTTCTCCTTCAGGATCAAGAGTGGTGGTAGATTATCGCGGAGATATCATTACGCTTCCTGCACAAAAAGGCGATGCGTTTAATCTTACCAACTCACCAGGCGCACACGAAAAAGAACCTGCATGGTCGCCCAATGGTAAGTCTATTGCTTACTTCAGCGATGCCACCGGCGAATATGAACTATACATAAAGAACCAGGATGGCACCGGGGAACCGAAAATGATTACCCTTAGCGGCTCCGGTTTCTATGCGTATATTCACTGGTCGCCAGACAGTAAAAAAGTAGCGTTTGTTGATAACGGCCGGCGGCTGTACGTTACTGAAATTGCCAGCAGCAAAACCACTAAGATCGCTGAAGATGTGAATTATGTTCCGGGTGCATTCAGAGAACTGTTTGGCAGCTGGTCGTCTGATGGAAATAATATTGCTTACACTACCATTACCGAAACCAATTTTCAAAGAGCCTGGGTGTATTCTTTAGCTGAAAATAAATCGCACCCGGTTACCGATGCTTTGTCTAATGTAACAGAACCGGTATTCGATCCGTCAGGAAAATATTTATACCTCCTGGCCAGTACCGATGCTGGTCCCGTTGTCAATTGGTTCGATCAGTCAAACAACGATATGGAATCAACTAATTCCATTTACCTCATCACACTCCAAAAGCAAACAGCATCCCCTTTTGCAAAAGAGAATGAAGTAGAAGAAATAACAGACAGCACTGCTGCTAAACTGCTGGATAAGCCTGATTCAAACCACATTAAGTTAAAAATAGACTGGGAAGGAATTCAGAACAGGATTGTTACCATGCCAATTGCAAAAGGAAGTTACAGGTCTTTACAGGTTGCTAAAGAAGGCGAACTTTTTTACCTTGCCGATGCCCCTCATGCCGCTGCTCCAACTATGCTTAATAGTTATAACCTCAAGAAAAGAAAAGAGGAGCCAATCATGCCAGCTGATAATTATACTATAGCTGCCAAAGGAGATAAAATGTTATTCTACAACAAAGGCAAATGGGGCATTGTAACCACAGGCCAAAAACCCACTCCGGATGCAATGCTCAACACGTCTTTGTTGCAGGTAAAAATAGCTCCAAAAGAGGAATGGAAAAATATTTTTAATGAAGCATGGCGGGTAAACAGGGATTTCTTTTATGATGCCAACATGCATGGGGTTAATTGGGTAGCCATGAAGAAAAAGTATGAAGCATTGTTGCCCGATATTGCAAGTACAAGTGACTTATACCGTGTAATGCAGTGGATGTTTAGTGAATTGTCTGTAGGGCATCACCGGTTTGATGCTGCCGGCGACAGGCGTACAAAACCTGATATTATTCCGGGTGGTCTATTGGGGGCAGATTACGAGGTAAGCAATAACCGGTACCGTATTAAAAAGATCTATGGTGGTTTAAACTGGTCGCCTGATTTGCGTTCACCACTTACAGAGCCGGGCGTAAATGTAATGGCAGGCGATTACCTTTTGGAAGTAAATGGTGCTGATGTAACAGCAGATAAAAACCTGTACAGTTATTTTGAAAATACAGCAGAAAAAATAACCACTCTTACCGTTGCAGCATCAGCTGCAGGCGCTAACAAGCGTACCATAAAAGTTGTACCTGTTGCCAGCGAAGCAGGTTTGCGTAACCGTGATTGGGTAGAAGGAAATATACGAAGAGTACAGGAAGCTACCAATGGACAGGTAGCTTACGTTTACGTACCCAATACAGCTGCGGAGGGTCATGAATATTTTAAAAGATATTTCTTTCCGCAAGCCAATAAATCCGGGATTATAGTTGATGAAAGATTCAACGGTGGCGGGCAGTTAGCAGATTATTATATTGATCTGCTAAAGCGCCCCGTACAATCATACTGGCGTTACCGTTATGGTGTCGATCAAAAAGCGCCCAGCGCATCCATCCAGGGTCCAAAAGTGATGCTGATAGATGAGACTGCGGGGTCTGGCGGAGACTATCTTCCTTATCTTTTTCGCCAGGCAAAGCTGGGAACACTTGTGGGCAAAACAACCTGGGGCGGCCTGGTAGGTGTGCTCGGTTATCCAGAGTTTATTGATGGTGGTGTGGTTACCGCTCCCAATATTGCTTTTTTTGATGAGAAAGGTTTTGGAATAGAAAACGTAGGTACACCTCCAGATGTGGAAGTTGAACAATGGCCTTCAGAGGTAATGAAAGGTAAAGACCCACAATTAGAAAAAGCAATTGAAATTGTAATGCAGGAGCTAAAAAATAATCCTCCTAAAAAAGCGCCATCTCCAACAGCACCAAATAAAGTAATAAGATAACCCAATAATCAACATTATAAAAAATATAAAAAACACAAATGATACGTAGCTGTTATCTAACAAGCCTTGCACTAATTATGCTTTCTGCAATGTCATTGGCACAGCCAATGGTAAACCAGCAACGCATGGAAAAACGAATTGCTGAATTAGCCCGGTTTGGAAAAGATGCCAATGGCAAAGGTTATCGGGTAGCCTATACAATAGGCGATATAGAAGGAAGAAATTATTTTATGGGATTGATGCGCAGTGCCAGCCTCGATGTTAGTGTTGACAATGCAGGTAATATCATAGGCAAAAGAAAAGGCAAAGACCCTTTATTAAAACCCATTGCATTTGGATCGCACATTGATATGGTTCCCGATGGAGGCAATTATGACGGCTGCTTAGGTGCTGTTGGCGCCTTAGAATTGATAGAAATTCTCAATGAAAATAAAATCACCACAAAGCATCCATTAGAACTGATTATTTTCTCTAACGAAGAAGGTGGTACTGATGGCTCAGCCGCCATGGCAGGTAATTTCAGCACAGATGCATTGAAACTTAAAAGCCAGAGTGGATTAACTATTGGTGAAGGTATTAAAGCCATAGGTGGTAATCCCGGTAATATAAAAGGCGCTGCACGCAAAAAAGGAGACCTTGCTGCATTTGTAGAATTACACATTGAACAGGGTGGCTTATTGGAAAAAGAAAAATTGCAGATTGGCATTGTTGAAGGTATTGTAGGTATTGAACACTGGGAAGTAATGGTAGAAGGTTTTGCCAACCATGCAGGTACCACACCCATGAATATGCGCAGCGATGCCTTGCTGGCAGCAGCCAAATTTATTGTTGCCGTTAACGAAGAAATTACCAAAGTACAAGGTAGGCAAGTGGGCACAGTTGGTAAAATCGCAGCCATGCCCGGTGCATTCAATGTGATACCGGGTAAAGTAAATATGGGTTTGGAAATTAGGGACCTGAGTTACGAAAAGATCTGGCAATTGTTTAAAACTATTGAGCAGCGTACGAAAGATATCGAAGCAGTTTCAGGTACTCATTTTACGTTCACTTATCAGAATAACCCTGCCAAACCTGCATTAACCGATAAATTGATACAGGATAAAATAGTTGCTGCTGTAAAATCATTGGGCTTTAGTTACCAGTATATGCAAAGCGGCGCCGGGCATGATGCGCAGGAGATGGCTATGATTGCTCCCGTGGGGATGATCTTCGTTCCAAGTATCGGCGGCATCAGCCATTCACCCAAAGAATTTACAAAAGGAACGGATATGGCCAATGGAGCAAATGTATTACTGAAAACAATTTTAGCTATTGATCAACAATAAAGAGGTGAAGGAGCCACATTAATAACTCAATTATTAATTCATTAATTCAATGAAAAAAATCTGTTGATTGCGGTACTGTTTTATGTGCCCTTATTATCTAAAGCACAACTGTTTTTGCCTGACAGCCTTGTGCAGGCATACCAGCATGCCTCCAACGATTCTGCCCGCTTTTTCCTAAACCGCCAAATACTTCAATACTATTTCAACACCAACCTGGATTCTGCACTAAAATATGCTGAGACCGGATTAATGATAGCAAAGAAAAACCGGATGCAACTGGCTGAAGCGGCCTTTTCTAATACCCTTGCAGATCAACTTACCAATAAAGGAAAATATGTAGCAGCATTAAAATATTTCTTAGTGGCATTTGCAATTGCTGAAGACCCGGCGAGTGAAAAAGAAAATCACTGGAGACTAATCAAAGACAAGCCAATTCATTATGAGAGGCTGGGTATATTAGCGGGCGTTCATCATAACTACAAATATTTGATGGAGAGAAAAAAGAACAGTGACCCGGAACTGTTTCATACTAAAGAAACCAAACGAATAGCGGAAGAAAACAATGGCCAGTACAGGGTAATGACTGCCGATCATGAACTGGGAAAAATATTTATAAAACTAAACAAATTGGATTCTGCAGAACGATTGATAAAAAATGCGGAAAAAATAGCACAGAAACTGAATGACAAAATTTATCATTGTTATACTTTGTCTGATGTTGGCTTTATCAATCTTAAAAAAGGAAATAAAGATTCTGCCCTTCATTACTACCATTTAGGAATTGACATGGCCGGGAGCCAGAATTTCCTGAGCGGTTTAACCTACGGCTATTTACGGGTTTGCAATTTTTATCTGGCAGACAAGCAAAAAGATTCAGCCTTGCATTATGCAAAACTTTTTCAGCAATCTTACAAAGCACAGGGAAAGGTTGACAGGCAAGGACAGGATATAGGCGTAGTTTATGATAACCTTTACCGAAGTTACCTGCGAAGGGATCAGGTGGATAGTGCTTTAAAATATTCAGGGCTTGCCATCATTGCTAAAGACAGTATTTCCACGGACAGGTTGAAAAACCTTGCGGTCTTTCAAAACATTTCATTAGGTGAACAAATTCGGCTAAAAAAAAATTGACAAAGAGGAGGAAGAACATGTTAATAAAATCAGAACATATCTTTTAATTGGAGGACTTACTGCCATTCTTTTTGTAGCATTATTTCTTTACAGAAATAACTGGCAAAAACAAAAAGCCAATGCCATTTTAGAACAAACATTGACCGACTTTAAATCCACCCAAACCCAACTCATCCAATCCGAAAAAATGGCCAGCCTTGGTGAACTCGCGGCAGGCATTGCACATGAAATTCAAAACCCGTTGAACTTTGTAAATAATTTTAGTGAAGTGAATAAAGAGTTGTTGGAAGAAATGAAAGATGAATTGAAGAAAGGAAATATGGAAGAAGTAAATTCAATGGCTGATGATGTGATTACCAACGAAGAAAAAATAAATCACCACGGCAAACGTGCAGATGCCATTGTAAAAGGAATGCTACAGCATTCAAGAAGTAGCAGTGCCGTAAAAGAACCTAGAGACATTAATGTTTTATGTGATGAATATTTACGATTAAGTTATCATGGCTTAAGAGCAAAAGATAAATCATTTAATGCCACATTAAAAACTGATCTTGATGAATTCATTGGAAAGGTAAATATTATTCCACAGGACATTGGAAGAGTTGTTTTGAATTTGATTAACAATGCTTTTTATGTGGTTAATGAAAAAAAGAATGCTTCGACAAGTTCAGCAGGAGTTGAGAATTACGAGCCAACTGTTACTGTTAGCACAAGGCTCTTGATCCCCCCGTTGGGGGGCAGGGGGGCTGAGATACGAGTTACTGATAATGGCAATGGTATTCCACAAAACGTATTAGATAAAATTTTTCAACCTTTCTTTACTACCAAACCCACCGGCCAGGGAACGGGATTAGGTTTATCTTTAAGCTATGATATTATTAAAGCACATGGTGGCGAATTAAAAGTGGAAACGAAAGAAGAAGCAGGCTTGCCCGGCGAAGTGTCGGGGACTGTGTTTATCATCCAGCTGCCTGCCGTCTAAGTAATGATAACATTTTTGCAGTAACTTTATTGACTCAATCTTTAAAAGATTTCAAAAAGAAATATGGTCCTTGATTTTGTAATTGCTATTTTAATTGTAAGGTATCTCCGCAAAACACTCGAGACTGCCAGGTTATTACCCGGCTGGGATAAAATATTTACTGCCATTTTTATTGCATCCATTGCATGCCTGGCAGTTTCTATTCTTTTCAACCCTTTTGAACCAGTGATGAAATGGGTGGCGCATGGGTTGCTGCTGTTCTTATTATATGTCCTCTATACACAAAATGACTTCCGTTCGGCAAGGTCTTATATGATCGCCATCTTCCCGTATATACTGGTATCCCTTGCCACTGATATCATTAAACTGTTTTTTAAAAAATTTTACGATAGCTGGCATAACTATATAGACGCCACTATTTTTTTCGCCGTTGTTTGGCTCATTGCGATGCTGATCATCAATAAAAGACAGCAAAAAGCACTTTCAAAAGAAAAACAAAAAACAAAGGAAGAAGAACAACAAAATAAGATCACGACCCAGTTAAAAGCCGAACTGGAAATACAGGTAAAAGAACGCACCGCGGAACTTACTTCCCAGAAAGAAGAATTACAGCATACGCTCAATGAATTAAAAGCAACACAATCGCAATTGATACAGTCAGAAAAAATGGCTTCACTGGGTGAGCTCACCGCAGGTATTGCTCACGAAATTCAAAACCCCCTGAACTTTGTGAATAATTTTTCTGAAGTGAATACAGAATTAATTATAGAAATGAAAGATGCCATCAGCAAGGGCGATTTTGAAGAAGTAAAAGCGCTTGCCAGCGATATTGCAGATAATGAACAAAAGATCAATCACCATGGCAAACGTGCCGACGCCATCGTAAAAGGAATGCTACAGCATAGCCGAAGCAGCACCGGCCAAAAAGAACCTACCAATATCAATGCTCTTGCAGATGAATACCTGCGTTTGGCTTACCATGGTTTGCGTGCAAAAGATAAATCCTTCAACGCCACTATGAAAACAGATCTTGATGAAACGATTGGCAACATCAATATCATCCCACAGGATATAGGAAGGGTAATATTGAATTTGATCACCAACGCTTTTTATGCTGTAACAGAAAAAAAGAACGGGCTTACTTCTGAGAAGCCAGGTTCTAAAAACTTGATTTCTCAATACGAACCAACAGTAACGGTAACTACCAAAAAGACCGGGAGCAAAGTAGAAATAAGGGTACAAGACAATGGCAATGGCATCCCGCAAAAAGTATTGGAAAAAATATTCCAGCCTTTCTTTACTACCAAGCCCACCGGGCAGGGAACAGGGCTGGGCCTAAGTATGAGCTACGATATTGTTACCAAGGGCCATGCCGGCGAATTAAAAGCGGTAACAAAAGAAGGCGAAGGCGCTGAATTTATTATTATCTTACCGGTATAAAACTTAAACCAGGCAAATGAAGATATTAGTAGTCGACGATGAAAAAGATGTTCAGGTATTATTTGAACAGCGCTTCCGTAAAGAGATCCGAAGTGGTGAAATGGAATTTGTGTTCGCATTCTCCGGCGAAGACGCGTTATTATACCTGAATGCGCACGAGCATGAAGCCGTACTGATCCTGTCAGACATAAATATGCCCGGCATGAGTGGGTTGGATTTGCTGAGCCATATCAAACAAAAATACCACAAGCCGCCACCGGTGGTAATGATGATCACCGCCTATGGTGATGCAGAAAATTATAAAACGGCGAAAGAATTGGGCGCCGATGATTTTTTAACCAAACCTGTTGATTTTGCAGCATTAAAAGAAAAACTTAAACCAACTAACTGATGGCAAAAATTTTAGTGGCTGATGATGAGGCAGACCTGGAGATGCTTATCAAACAGAAATTCCGCCAAAAGATACGGGAACAGCAGTATGAATTTGTTTTTGCGACAAATGGTAATGATGCGCTGGAAAAAATTCAGCAGCACCCCGATATTGATATTGTATTGAGCGATATCAATATGCCTGAGATGGATGGCCTTACATTGCTGAGCCGCTTAGCCGAAAGTAATCCCCTGATAAAATCCGTTATTGTTTCTGCCTATGGCGATATGGAAAATATTCGCACCGCAATGAACCGCGGCGCTTTTGATTTTATCACCAAACCCATTAATTTTGAAGACCTGTCGCTAACAATGGAGAAAACATTGAAGCATGTACTGCAGATACGGGAAACCCTTAAAGCTATTAAGGAAAACAATATCCTTAAAATGTATGTAGATGAAGCGGTATTGAATTTTATGGGTGGCCGCGAATTTGAATCTTCTTTAATGGCCAACGAAACGGTGGACGCTTCTGTAGTGTTCATTGATATCTGCAGCTTCACCTCCATCAGTGAAAAGGAAACACCTGATACCGTAGTGAAATTGCTCAACAGTTATTTTGATGTGATGGTAAAAGAGATTATTGCACAGGGAGGGTATATTGATAAATTTATTGGCGACGCGATCATGGCGGTATTCCGCGGCGAATACCATTTAGACCGCGCCATTGACGCCTGCCTTGCGGTAAGAACACAGATCGAAAAATTACCCGCTTTATCCAATGCTGTTTCTTTTTCACCAAAAGTTTCCATTGGCGTAAACAGCGGTGAGATGATCTCGGGCAATATCGGTTCTGCCAATTTAAAAAGGCTGGATTACACGGTCATTGGTGATACGGTGAATATTGCACAACGCTTACAGGTTGCGGCAAAAGAAAGCCAGATCATCATTAACGAATCCGCTTATCAAAAAGTAAAAGAATCTTTTAACTGCCGTAAAGTAGGCGAAGTAAATTTGAAAAACAAATCACAGCCGATGAACGTGTATGAGGTGATGGATTGATAAGCCGGCTAATTAACATATTTTCCCAATCATTTTACATGCTGAAATTTCTACTGGTTTTTTTATTACCGCTGCAACTCTTTTCGCAGCCATTCTCTTCCGTTGAAATAGCACGATGGAAAACCCGGTCTCAAAAAGTTACCATTATCCGGGATAACTGGGGCATCCCGCATGTTTATGGTAAAACGGATGCCGATGCGGTTTTCGGTTTACTTTACGCCCAATGTGAAGATGATTTTCAAAGAGTAGAAATGAACTATATTGAAAAACTGGGGCGCCTGGCCGAAGTTAAAGGTGAATCAGAATTATACAACGACCTGTTGATACAAATGCTCATCGATACCGCAGCTGCGGAAAATGATTATAAAAAAGCTCCCGTTTGGTTACAGCAACTTTGCAATGCTTTTGCCGATGGCATCAATTATTATTTGTATAAAAATCCTTCGGTAAAACCTGCTTTACTGAATCGCTTTAAACCATGGTACCCGCTACTATGGACAGACGGCAGTATCGGCGCTATCAATACCGCCGGCATTTCAGCCGACGAATTAAAAAATTTATATTCTGGTGACCCCGGTATAGCCATTACAAAAAAAACAGGAGAGGAAATATTGACCGGTTCTAATGGCTTTGCATTTTCTCCTGCCATCACCGCCTCTGGCAATGCTATCCTGTACATCAACCCGCATGTTACTTTTTATTTTCGTCCTGAAGTACATATGGTCAGTGAACAAGGATTAAACGTATACGGCGCAGTTACCTGGGGACAGTTTTTTGTATACCAGGGTTTTAATGAACACTGCGGGTGGATGCATACTTCCAGCAGCGTGGATGCCGCTGATATATATATTGAAAGTTTAACCAGGAAGGATAACAAATGGTTTTATCAATACGATAACAAACTGCTGCCGGTAACCGAAAAGAAAATCATATTAAGGTACCTTTCACCCAATACCGGAATGGATACTAAAACTATCACGGCCTTATACACCGGGCATGGTCCAATCATGGCAAAACGCAACGGCCAATTGCTGAGTATGAAAGCAGACAACAGGATCATGAACGGGCTGGTGCAATGCTGGCAAAGAAATAAAACGACCAGTTTCGCTGCCTTTAAAAAAACGCTTGACCTGAAGGGGAACATTTCCAACAATACCGTGTATGCCGACGCGGAAGGTAACATTGCTTACTGGCACGGCAACAGGGTTCCAATAAGAAGTAATGCTTACGACTGGAGCCGCCCTGTTGACGGAACATCAAAAGCAACAGAGTGGAAAGGCTACCACAACATCAACGATATCGTTCAAAGTATTAATCCTGTGAATGGCTGGTTGCAGAATTGTAATGCTACACCGTTTACTGTTGCTGGACCTAACAGCCCTAAAAAAGAAAACTACCCCGCCTACATGGCGCCTGACGGGGAAAATTACCGTGGCATTAATGCCGTACGGGTTTTGGCAAAAGAAAAAGCTTATACGATTGACAAGGTAATTGCCGCCGGTTATGATACCTACCTCGCTGCATTTGAAAAATTGATTCCCGCCCTGGTAAATACTTTTGAAAAAAACATTGCTGTTAACGATAGCCTTTACCCGAAATTAATTGAACCGGTAACTCTTTTAAAAAACTGGGACCTTCATTCCGGTGTACATTCCGTTGCTACAACTATCGCCGTTGAATGGGGACAAAAATTAGTGGCTAAAATGGCGCAGAGCGGGGATGAGGATGAATACCAGTACGTGGACCAGGTTAGCAAAACAAACCGCTTTATTGCAAATGCAAAACCGGGCGACCTGCTGCAACCGCTTGCAATGGTTATAGATGAATTAAAAAACAAATTCGGCAGCTGGCAAATGGAGTGGGGAGAAGTCAACCGTTTTCAAAGAATAGATCCTGCTATCGACAATAGATTTGACGACCGCAAAGAAAGTATACCGGTAGGATTTACATCGTCAGCCTGGGGCATGTTGCCTTCTTACGCCAGCAGAACTTTTCCGGGTACTAAAAAAAGGTATGGTGTTAATGGCAATAGTTTTATTTGCGCTGTGGAGTTTTTGCATTCGGGCGCTAAAAAAATAAAAGCAAAGTCTTTATTAGCCGGTGGTGAATCGGGTAATAACCTTTCCAAACATTTTTTTGACCAGGGATTGAAGTATAGTAAGGGAGAATTTAAGGATGTATTGTTTTATAAAGAAGATGTCCTGCAGCATACCGAAAGAACCTATCACCCCGGAAAATAAATTATAGGACTGCATTAACGGCATAAACTCCCTCAATGGGTAATATTTTCCCCCAAAATTTCACCCTTTATTGAAGTGACTCACTATAATAAAAAACGGGAACCCCCTCTCACGCACAGGAGAAAAGGCCCCATTATATATTGCACTTATTTAATGTTTTACCCTTCCACTTTTTTTATCCTGGCTTCTACCGATACCGTATCCAACGCCTCCGCCTACAACACCTCCGATTACTGCACCCCTTGCACGGTGGTCTTTATCGATTACGGCACCTAATATGGCTCCTGAACCTGCGCCAATAGCTGCACCCTTTGCCGCTTTACTCCAGCCTTTTTTATGGGGAGCTGCAGCAGGTGCTGCGGGAGCCGACGTAGTGGTAGTTACAACACGTTGTTGTGCTGCTGCTTCGTTCCTGGCCTTTTGTTCTTTTTGCTCTTTAAACTTTGCGAATTCAAGAGAATCTCTTAATTGGGTTGCAGATAATACCTTAGTCTCATCGCTCGTCTTGTGCTTGCACGAAAGCATAACGCCACTCATTGCAAGAATAATTAATAAATGTTTCATTTGTTACTTTTCAGTTGGTGAAATAAAAATTATTGTTCCACTACTTACTTGTCAATACCGTGCCAAACTTCGTTTAAAAAGTTAAGGAAATGCATAGAATTTTGTATTAGCAAAAAGAGCTATTTATAACAGAGGATGCATAGGATAGCGGTTAGCCCTGCACTATGCAATTAGAAATGTCATTTATACTTGAATTGGGGTGTTGCTCCATATCAATTCCCTTCCTGCACCGGAACAGCGGGGTCCTTATTTTCCTCTCTGTCTTTTTTAAATTCTAATCGTCCAAACTTCCAGGTGAAGTTGAGCGCTATGGAACGGAAAGGGATACGTCGGGTACTATTGACCGTAAAGTTAGGGCCAAATAATTCGGTAGTTTGATTAACATACCTGCTGAAAGGATTGATGGCGCTTAATGCAAGGCTACCTTTTTTATTCCAGAATTGTTTACGCAGGGCCATACTGTAAGAAGTAAAAGAGGGATATTTTCCCTGCGCTTCATTACGGGGAGAATTAAAATTACCAAAGAACTCGCCGGCAAGTGTAGCGCCGAACTGGTAACTCGCATTCATATTAATACGGTAATTAAAACTGTTCGAATTATAACCGGGATCAAGCGCATTGATGGTATGCCGTTTAAAAAAAGCAAGATTACTTCTTATCGCCAGCTTGCTGTCGATATGCAGGTCAACAAAAGCATTCATGCCCATATTATTTTCGGTTCCGATATTCTGCCGGGTGCTTACCGATACATTGGTATAAACAGAATCTCCCACTTTCAATGATGGATAAAATACAATGAAGGGCTGTATATCGTGGTTATTGTTACGGTAAAAAGCACTGATCATAAATGAACCCGCTTTTTCAAAATTCTTACTTAAACTTAATTCAACGCGATGGCCTATCTCCGGCTGCAGGTAAGGGTTACCCGCTGAAATATTTTTAGTGTCCGTGGTATTGATATAAGGATTCAGGTCATTATAATCCGGCCGTTCAATACGTTTGGAATAACTAAGTTTAAGTATTTTATTCTCGCCCAGTTTTTTTGAAAAAAAGATAGATGGCACAAAAGTATTGTACCCATGCTTACCCGCCTGCTGCTGTGCATTACTATAAAAAGAATTGATCTCCGTGCGTTCGTAACGTCCGCCAAGTTTGGTATCAAATAATTTGCCTGCCGGGAAACTTATCTCACCATACAGCGCATACACGTGTTGTTTATAATCAAGCCCATTGGATAAGGCGGTATCGTAAGAATATATTTTGGGCACAGGCCGGTAGCCAAATACGGTGGAGTTACTGCTGATATCCCCTATTACTATTTTCCCACCCACGCCAACCTTAACATTTTCGGCTATGGGCTGGGTATAATCTAATTGCAGCTCTTTGGCTTTCTCTGCGCCGGGGTTGCCGCTGTACGTACCGTAATACAAAGAATCCTGCGGCTGCAGCAACTGGCTATTGCTAAAATTACCTTTGCTTTTTTCCTGGCTGGAATTAAATCCTATCTCCAGTTCCTGGTCTTCTTTATTAAATGTTCTTTTATAATTCAGGCTGATATCGGTGCTGTAAAAATTATTATCACTGGTTGTACGGTTAATAGTTGCAATACTGGATAACAGCGACCCATTATTCTGATCTGTTACCAGCTGTGATTGATTAGTGTTGCTATACCCCGAATATCCAAACTGCCCATATCGAAAGGAACCGGTAAAATTATTTTTCTTTTTATAGGTCCAGTCGAAACCTATACCCGATTCGCCACCATGTCTTTTATAATGACTGGTGGCATCCTGCTGTAATGAAATATTTTTTTTACCGGCAGTATCAACAGATAATCGTTGAGAGGCAAAGGGTACGGTTGTCATCAGTCTATTGTTGCCGCTTACAAACGCATTCACCCCAAAATCGCCTTTGCGGGCATTGAAATTAAAAGAACCATTTTCATTAAGGGTACCCGCCGTTAAAGAGATATTTCCATTAATGCCTTTTACACGGCTTTGTTTTAGGATGATATTGATGATACCCCCCAATCCCTGCGCATCATATTTTGCACCGGGGTTGGTGATCACTTCAATACTTTTTATCTGGCTTGCAGGAATAGATTGCAGCACATCAGCAATACTGCTGCCGAAAGCCGTGGAAGGCTTGCCATTAATCAGGAACTTAATGCTGGAGCTACCCGCCAATTGTACATTACCATCAACGTCAACGGATACCTGCGGTACTTTTTTAAGAATATCGGTGGCTACGCCGCTTTGTGAAGTAATATCCTTTTCTGCATTAAAAACCAGTTTGTCAATTTTGTTCTCTATCAGCCCCGCGGTAGAACTCACTGTAACCCCCTGCAGTAAAACGGTTTTCTTGATGAGGACGATAGGAGTAAGACTAACCGACGCTTTCTTCGCTACCTGTATATTATTCATCGTGAAGGACTGGTAACCCAGGCATTCCACCACGATTTTATAATTACCCGGGTCAACTTCTGTTAATTTATAAGTTCCTTCATTACTGGAAACAGCACCATTAACCGGTTTTTTATTACCATCGATGAACAGGGTTACAGTAGCATATTCAATAGGTTTTGCAGAAACCGAATCGCTTATCTTACCGGTTATACTTGCACCTGAATTCTTATTATTCGTTTCCTGGGCCTTGCCTGCAGTTATTAAAAACACCAATAACGCCAGCAGCGTGATCTTTTGCATCATATAAATTTAAAATGACGGCAAAGTTAATTTTTAATTCTGGCGGGAATCTGTTTTTACGCAGGTATAGCGGTTTATTTACACAGGTGGTGAATATCCGTCACATGGGCAGGTTAAACTATGATGAATGGGAAATAGTTAGTGAGCTATTTATATTTTGCCTTCTCTTTCATTTCACTGGTTGGCTCCCTAATGGCTACACGGTTCCCTTCCGTTTCAAAAATGGAAACACATGTACCGAAGCCGGGAATCTGCAGCGGTTCGCCTAACACTCAAACGGCCGGAGCGGTAACTTTTAGTCGCGGATGTTTCAATACTATCAACCGAAATAACCACCAAAAGTTATCGTGCAGGTTTATCGACGTCTTTGGTGTAAAACCGCCATTCAAAATGCTGCAATGAATCCATTGCATTTTTATGCAATTGGGGGAGGGATTACATCAATATAGCAATAGCAAGTACCCGGGGTTTACGTTCATGGGGTATTAACAGCATTGTAATAAGTACGGCCCAATTCGAAACTAAAACGGATCATCGCTGGTTTTATTAATTGAAATGATTAGTTTCATTGCGGGATTCAATACCCCTTATCTTATTTAAAATATTGCACTATGAACAGGAGAAATTTTATCAAAAACAGTTCTGTTGCCGGCTTATCCGTAACAGCTTTATCATTTGCAGCCTGCAGCCAACCTGCCGGTAAAGAAGATAAAAAAGAAAACGAACCTGTTACAGCAAATGGTACGTTCATAGATAGTTTTGTATTGAACGGGATCAGCATTGATAAATTACAGCAAAAAATGCAATCGGGGGAATACAGTTCCCATGCCATTACACAAATGTATATCGACCGCATCAACCAAATAGATAAAGCGGGGCCTAAACTGAATGCAGTTATTGAAATGAATGCTGATGCACTCGCGATTGCAGATGCTATGGATACCGAAAGAAAGAATGGAAAGATCCGTGGCTTACTGCATGGCATACCCGTTTTAATAAAAGATAATATTGATACGGCAGATAAAATGCAAACTACTGCAGGTGCATTGGCATTAGCAGGCAATATTGCAAAAAAAGATGCATTCATTGTAAACCAACTCCGCGAAGCTGGCGCAGTACTCCTGGGCAAGACAAACCTGAGCGAATGGGCAAATTTTCGTTCCCCCAACAGCTGCTCGGGTTGGAGCAGCCGGGGCGGGCAAACCAAAAGTCCCTATATACTCGACCATAATCCCTGCGGTTCCAGTTCCGGTTCGGGCGTGGCAGTGGCGGCAAATCTTTGCGTTGTGGCCATTGGCACCGAAACCGATGGTTCCATTACCTGCCCTGCATCCGTGAGTGGATTAGTGGGTATTAAACCCACCGTGGGTTTAGTCAGCCGCTCGGGCATTATACCTATTTCTGCTACGCAGGATACGGCCGGGCCACTGGCACGTAGTGTAAAAGACGCCGCCATTTTACTGGGGGCATTGGCCGGCGCCGATGCGAATGACGCTATAACTGCCAATAGTAACGGTAAAGCACAACCGGATTACACTAAGTTTCTAACCGCTGATGCATTGAAAGGAAAAAAAATCGGTATCGACCGCAAGAAAAAAAGTACCAACCAAAACCTCGAAAAATTACTGGAGGAGGCCATTGCTTTGATGCAACAACAGGGCGCCATCATTGTTGACATTAACTATCTGGAAAAAATAGGTCCGCTGGGTAAATATGAAACGGAAATTTTACAAACCGAATTTAAAGAGGGAGTAAATAAATACCTGGCCAATTGCAGCATCTCTATTAAAACCATTGCTGACGTAATTGCTTTTAATAAAGCCAACGAAGAAAAAGCCATGCCTTATTTTAAACAGGAACAGCTGGAGAACTGTGCAAAAAAAACGGGGCTGCAAAGCAAAGAATACCTTGAAGCATTAACCAAAGGCCGTGATGCCACAAGAACGATCATTGACAACGTTATCGCCGAAAATAAATTAGATGCAATTGCCGGTATCACTATGGGGCCAAGTTGCAGCATCGACCTCCAGTACGGCGACCGCTGGGGCGAAGATTTTTTAACCCAGCCCGCTGCAATGTCCGGTTACCCGCATATTACCGTACCCTGTGGTACAACGCACGGGTTGCCTGTTGGAATTTCGTTTTTTGCCGGGGCTTATACCGAAGCGCAGCTCATCAGCATTGCGTTTGCCTATGAGCAGGCGTCGAAGAAACGGGTACCGCCCACTTTTATAAAATCATATTTGGATTGATCGATTTTGCCACGAAAATATACGAAGGGGCCCTACCCTTCACAGGTAACCTTCGTGCGACTTTTTGCAATAAAATAGCCTGTCACGGCAAGGCTATTATCTTATAAAACGATTAATTACTAAATTCCTGTACCACCATCAGGCCCTTGCTATCGCTGCCTAAAACCGAAATACCGATTTTTCCAAAATGAGTATTCAATATATTTTCACGGTGGCCTTGAGAATTCATCAGGCCGGTGTGTGCGGAATCGAGGTTGAAGGAATGCGCCAGGTTTTCGCCTGCATTCAAATAAGTAATGCCCATTTTTTTCATCCGCTGAAAGGGATCAATGCCTTCGGGAGTATCATGAGAAAAATAGCCTCTTGTAAACATGTCTGCTGCATGGTTATAAGCAGCCTGGCTTAGCCTGCTATCTTTGAGCAATTTTTTCAGGCCCCGCTTTTCACGTTCGCCATTCACTAAAAAAAGCAATTGATCTTCCATCCCCGGCATAGGTTGAAAGTTCGCAGACCTAAAATCTTCTGATTCGGTGAATACCGTTTCAGCAGCCGCTATCCGTTGCGGTTGTGGCGGGTTAAAGATCTTACTGAATGTATTATCCAGCCGGCCCGAAGATTGTACCATGGAAGACAGCAGGTAACTCTTATTTTCCTTTTCGGGTGTATACCAAACCGATACTGTAAATACCTTAGCCAGTACAATAGCTATCGCTACACCACTTAAAAAACCCGGGATCAGCCCGGTAATCTTATTGGTAAAAGACTGTTGTGTTTCGGGGGAAACAGCCCTCTTAATCAATGAAAAAAGTAAAGACAATATTAACAGGCTGGATATAAAAAGCAATGAAAACGATAAAGGCCATTGCCATTCTTCATCCACTGCAAAAAATTGGGTAAGCCAATCCGCAACAGGAACATACAATAATGCAGCAACAGTAAGCGCTATCGCCCATTTAGCAAGATCGAGGAAGCTGTTGATAAAACCTCTATTGTATCCAACCCATGTAAAGATCAGCACAGTTACAGTTAATATGATGTCGGCAGGATGCACAGTCTGTTTTTAATAAAAATTACAGTTAAAAAAAAGCGGAATCTTTTGAGAAGATCCCGCCATGAAATATAAAATTAATTATCTGCCGTCTTTTTTATCTTTCGACCTGCCAATACCATAACCAACACCACCACCCAGAATACCTCCAATTACAGCACCTGCGGCACGGTTTCTTTTATTAATTACAGCGCCCAGTATTGCTCCGGAACCTGCACCAATAGCTGCACCTTTCGCCGCTTTACTCCAGCCTCTTTTCCGGGTTGTCTGCACTGCTGCAGGTGTTGCATACGTCTTTGGCGTATTATACACAACCCTGGCTGGAGCTTTACGGTTTACTAAAAGAGCAGAAGAATTTGATGACTGTGTTTCTTTCCATTTTAAAAACTGGGAATAATCTGCCAGCTGTGTTGCAGACAATACCTGTGTGTCCTCCTTTGCTTTACTTTTGCACGATACCATCACTGTGGCAATTGCAAGGATTAATAATAAGTGCTTCATATTCGTAAGTTTTAAATGATGAAATATAAGTTTCATGCTACACCCTATGGTATCAATACCGTGCCAACCTTGATCATAATTGTTAAAGAAATGTTCAAACAAATGTTCAAACATGGCTATGGTACAAACTTCCATAGGTATTACCGGTAGCCGCCAGCAACACTTCAATTTAATTAACAAGTGGATAAGCATAAAGGCTATTGTTTAAAAATACCCAATAACCACATCGTACCCCAGGCATATTAACACTACATTTACACTACACTAAAAAAAACACAATGAAAAAAACTCTTTTACCATTGGCAGCAGCATTTGCTGTATTACTTTTTTCCTGTAACAGCGAAACAACAAAAACTGAAGCCGAAGCTACGCCAGCCTTTAGCCTGGATTCTGCAAAAACCGCTATAGCAGCAAGTAATGCCACTTACGGCAACTGCTTTGCAAACGGTGACTCTGCAAGTTTTGTAGGACACTATACCAGTGATGCCTGCATTAATCCATCCAACATGCCAAAGATGTGTGGCCCGCAAGCCCTCAATGGATTTTTTAACGGCGGTTATAAAATGGGTATCCGTAATGTAAAACTAACTACCGCCGAAGTAATGGGTGGTAAAGATGGTGTAACCGAAACCGGTTCTTACGAGTTATTGGCCGATAAGGGCGTTACGCTGGATAAGGGAAAATTTATGGTGCTTTGGAAAGAAGAGAATGGTAAATGGAAAATGCATCGTGATATCTGGAATACGGATATGCCTGCAGCGGCTCCGGCTAAATAAGCTCATTCATTTTATAGTATACAAAACTCCGGCGCTGAAAAGTTCCGGGGTTTTATTTTAGTACAAGTTGAACAGGAGATTTTTTGTTACGAATTGCGGGAAAGAAGAGAAGAAACGGCACGCAACGGCGCGGGAAACACAGGGAAAAACACTTGTTTAAATCCCCGGGACCTGTGCATTCAATTTTTATTACTATTACGCTAAACGCACCTATTTATTTTTTTTCAATGGTTGTTTTTTCCAGTAGGTCAAACTTCTCCAGGCCCATTCAAAAGGCCCAAAGCGGAAATATTGTAACCATATATGACAAAATATGACCTGGAATAACCATACTACGCCCACCACGTAATAAATCTCTATCCGTTGCAGCTTACCATACATACCGAAGCCATAGCTGTTGAAAAAAAAGCCGCAAAGAATGGATTGCATTAAATAATTAGTGAAGGCCATTTGCCCCACCGGCCGCATCAATGCAAACAGCCATTTAAATAAACCTGATCTATACAACAACATCAGTGCAGCAAATAATCCTAATGAACGCAACATCCGGTGCAGTTGATAATATTCCAGCGAAACATGTTGCGTGTACTCGAAATTGTTGTACTGGTAGTTGACAGTACGTTGCAGGTACAGCCAGGAAAGCAACGATCCAAAGCCCATCCCAATAATAAACATCCACCAATAGATCTTTATCGGTGCCTGGCCTGTTAATATACCTAATTTAAAAAAAGCCATTCCTAAGAACATGAACAACAGTACATCCCAGGCTTCAAAAAAAATATATTGTATCATGTGGCCGATGTAACGTTCTGTTCGGTTGTCGTATACCTCTTCGTAAGTTCCGGCGTTTAGTACACGTGTATTTCTTTCTGTTCTTTTTATTCTTTTTTCAAGGCTGGTCCTTTCTTTATAATCTGTCATGGCGCCCAACTCCTCTTTTTGTTTTGCTGTTAGTTTGAGCGTTGCCGTATCCAGTGCTGCAATAGTTTGTCCCCTTGTAATGATACTCTTGTCTTTGTAAAGGTCCCTATTCTCCCTTGCCAGCATTAGCAACAAACAAATACCTGCTGCTATGAGTATTTTTTTTGGTGAAAGATTACGAAATGTAAAAAGCAGCATTCCAAACAATGCATAGTCGAGTAAAATATCTCCATTCCATAACAACAAAAAAACATCCACCAGCGAAAATACCAGCAACCAAAGTTGACGCCGGAAAAAATAATCTGCAGTACGGATACCTGCTACTCTTTTTTCTACATTCCGTACAAACAACAAAATACCTGCGCCAAACAGCATGGAGAATAAAGCCCTTTGTGTTCCATCAGGAATTAAGTTTATAAAATACCAGGTGCGGTAATTGATTCCGGTTTCATGCATCACAAACGTATCGCCGGTAAGCCCAAAAGATGGTATGTTCATAAGAAGGATACCAAGGATAGCAAATCCTCTAAGACTATCGAGAATGGTAATGCGTTCCTCCTGGCTAATGGGCGCGGCGATAGCAGTTGTTGTATATTCTCCTGACATATAAATTGATTTCGTCAATAAATACCTGCGACCCCTTCGCCTCATCCCGCCCGGATGAATATCACCGCCATATAGAATCTTTCGGGCTGGCGTTCGGACCGGCCTGCAATTTTCTTTTTACCTATTCCTCTACAACGACCCTATTTTATTTTTCCAGTAGCTGTTTTGTCCAATACGTTAAACTTCTCCACAACCATTCCGGCGGGCCAAAGCGGAAAAACCTCAGCCAGGCAGGGTTCCGGATAATTTCGATGATCGTTATAGCTATCACCAAATAATAAATTTCGTAACGTTGCAATTTGCAGATCATACCAAAACCAATACCCAAAAAGAAAAGCTTATACAGCAGTGATTGGATCAGGTAATTGCTGAATACTTTTTTTAGTTAATTGTGATCATTGGATACTATCAAATAAGGTAGAAACAGGAACAAGATAAATAACAGTTTACAATAATGCAAGCAGTGTATTCTTAAAAATCTATTCTTGCAGATAAGTTAACCACCCTTCCCTCTACCGGTGCCCAGATCTGGTTGAATGAAGGATTTATTGAGGGGCCGTAAACAATATTTTCTTTTTTGGTTTGCCTGTAATCAAAAAAGTTCTCGCAGTTAAGCACCAGTGATATTTTTTTTATATCATAGCGGATCATTCCCGCGGTAATTAAATAACCGGGGGTTTTTGTTCCGTCATACAAATATTGTTTGCCGGTATAAGAAGCTTCTATACAAGCCCTGAACCTTTCACTGAACTCGTTTGATATTACAGCGGCGAATTTGCTTTTGGCACTTAGTGGTACAAACGGCTGCGAAGGATTGTACAATTGTTTTGCAATAGTATAAGTATAGCCAAGGTATATTTCCAGTTCGTCATTCCTCAAAGCAATATAAGTTTCAAAACCTTTTGTTTGCAGGGGCTGTGTGGCGTTATTATAATCGTAATAAACACCGCTGTTACTATTTGCAATAACAGGGCGGTTGATCTGCGTGGTATAAAACATTTGATTAACAGTAACATTCCATTCATCGATCTTCTGTTTATAATTGATATCCCAGTTGGCACCTAAAGATCGTTCGGTAAGTATACCGCCACCAAGATTGTGATTGCGCAATGTTCTTTCATCAACGTCATTATTAAATACCGATGGGGCTTTGTAACCCATGCCTCCGCCCAGCCTTGAAGTAAAATACCGGTTGATCTTATACAAAACTGAGAGCCGTGGCAAAATTACCGGTTCATATGCATCATTATAATCAAAACGTAAGCCGGTTTGGGTCGTCAGTTTTTTGGTCAGCTTCCAGTCGTCCTGTATGAATGTGCCAAAAATATGGTTGTTGTAAGAATTAATACCAGAAGAATCCGGTGCTTTCTTTTTAAAAAGTTCGCCTGAAATATTAATGCCGGAAACCAAAGTATGTTTTTCCCATTTTTTTAAATAGGAGCATTCTGTAAACCAGGATTGCTGAAAAGCTTTCATGCCAAATACATTGGTAATGATATCCCGGTTAAAAAAACTGAGCAGCCCTTTAAAGTTCAATTCGGCTGTTTCACCCATTTTGTTTTGCCAGGTGCCGGCGATCGAATGCCGTAATGATTTATTCTGAATAAAATACTGATGCGTATTATCCTTGCTTTGATGCAATACCTGCATGTCGCCACCCTTGCGGTCTTCGTAGGTGCCGTCATATTCAAATGTGAGGGTATTTTTCTCACCGGGATAAAAAAATAATTTAGGGTGAAAGAAAAAGCTTTTTAGATCGGGTACATCACTAAACCCATCTTTATTTACGTCTACAGCTCTTTGTAAAGTAGTGCCTGCAAAAAAACTATATCCTGCATTCTTATTCCTGCTGCTATGAAAGGTATTGATATTGGTTTCATTGAGTGTACTGTGGTTGAGCAACAGCGTGTGCTGTGGCTGGTTTAATTTAGGCGTTTTAGAAATAAGATTGATTATGCCCGCAATGGCACCGCCGCCATATAATGTTGAACTGGCGCCTTTGATTATTTCTACCTGTTTAAGATCTAACGGGGGAATTTGCAAAACGCTAAAACTCCCGCTGTACCCGCCAAACAAGGGTAAGCCATCCCTGAGTATTTGTGTATACTTGCCCGGCAGTCCCTGCACCCTAAGGTCAACACTACCTGTTGTGCCGGAAGTTCTTTGACTTTGAATACCGGCGATATCGCCTAATAAACTCGCTATATTGCCGGGCATAGTAGCCGCTTCTTCATCTACTTCTTCGCTGCCAATCACTTCTACTTTTGTAGGCAGGTCTTCGATGCGACTATTGGTTCTGGCTGAAGTAATGATCACTTCCTCTTCTTCTTTTGGTGCTTTTAGGAGATAAATAATATGTATCGTATCGACCGATTGTACCCGAAAATGTACGACACGACTTTCGTAACCTACCAGGGAAAATGCAACCGTTATTTTGCCGGCAGCAAGCCCGGTAAAAATAATTTTTCCATTACTATCCGATACCGTTGCTTTCTGGCTGTCCTCTATTTTTGCGGTGACGCCCTGTAATAACTCTTTGCTCTCTCCATCTTTAACAAAACAGGTAAAATTATTTTGTGCTGGTACAGAAATGGCTGCGCAGCAGATAAACAATAAAAATATATATTTCAATACTGGTTCTTTAATCCGTAAAAATAAGCTGATAAAAGCACAATAGAATGCCAGATCAAATACGGCATGATTTACAGGATCATCACCACTGTTCCTGCAATGATCAGCAAAGCGCCAATAGCAGCTTTCCAGGTAAGTGCTTCACCTAAAAATACAATGGACAAAATTATTGTTAAGGCCACGCTGAGTTTATCTACCGGTGCTACCTGTGATACTTTGCCCAGCTGCAATGCTTTAAAATAAAATATCCATGATAAGCCGGTGGCAACACCTGAAATAATTAAGAAGAGTAGATTTTGTTTGGACAACGTTGCAATACCTTTTGCTTCACCTCTTGCAAGAACAATACCCCAGGCCACCATCAAAATAATGATGGTGCGTATAGCAGTGGCCAGGTTGGAGTTAACACCGGTGATACCGATCTTCGCGAAGATGGCAGTAAGGGATGCAAATAAAGCGGAGAGTAAAGCGTAGATCCACCACATAGTATTTTTTATTTATAATTTTTTCTGTGAATCAATCTTAAAAAAGTAGGCAGCACAATTAATAATAACGGCAATGCAAAACACAAGCCGCCAATAACCGCAATGGCTAAAGGTTGATGTAATTGTGCGCCGGCTCCAATACCTAATGCCAAAGGTAACAATGCAATGATAGCGCTGAATGCCGTCATTAATTTTGGCCTCAACCGTGCACTGATAGCAAATACAATACTGCGTTTGGTATCCATGGTAAGTTTTGCCTGCAGGTATTGCTGGTAAGTAAAAATAGCATTCTCTCCAATAATACCCACGATCATTATGATACCCGTATAACTGCCTACATTCAAAGGAGTGTTGGTAATATATAATGCCAGCAAACATCCTGCTACACCTAACACTGCCAGTAAAATGATAAAGAAAGAAACAATAAATTCCCTGAATAAAGCCAACAATACTATAAAAACTAAAATACATGCAGCCAGTAAAATATACAGCAGTTCGGTAAACGCCCGCTGCTGCTGCGCATAAGACCCGCCGTATTCGATATGATAGCCGGGTGGCAGGGATAATTTTTTCCGGATGTTAAATTGAATATCCTTTAATGTACTGCCCAGGTCACGGTTTTCCAAACGCGCTGTTACAACACCGATCATTTTTTGATTCTCTCTTTCTATTTCTGCAACACCTTTTTCAATGTTTACTGTGGCAACGGTATTCAAAGGTTTCAACAACCCGTTAGGTAAAAAAATACTACCATTCTGTAATGAATTAACATTGGCGTACTGGGCATGAGGATATAACATACGGATGTTGACTATCTGCTCCTTTTCCATGATAGTGCTGACCACATTACCTTCAAGTTGTGTTTGTAACTGGAATTGAAAATCGGTAGGTGTTACACCAAACTGTGCCAGCTTGGCAACATCAGGTTGCACCATTACTTCGGGGCCGGCAATTACGATGCCGTTGAATTCATCAGCGGTACCGTCCACACTGTCTACAATGGCCGTTATCTGCCGGGACAGATTTTCCAGTATTTGCCGGTTATCGCCATACAGTTTTATTTCTATCGGCTGAACGCTGCTCATCAGGTCGCCCAGCATATCGCCGATCACCTGTCCAAAATCAACTTTTAAATTGGGCAATACAGCTTCAATTTTCCGGCGCAATTCAGCGGAGACATCATCAGTAGTGAGACCCCGTTTCTTTTTTAACTGAATCAGGTAATCGCCACGGTTAGGTTCGGTAATAAAGAAGCCCATTTGGGTCCCAAGGCGGCGGCTGAAACTGGACACCTCGGGCTGTTCCTGTATGATCTTATCCACTTCTTTCAACATCCGGTCTGTTTCTTCAAGGGTTGTCCCGGGCGGACTGTTAAAATCCAGCACGATGCCGCCTTCATCCATTTCAGGTAAAAATCCCGAAGGCATTTTACCGGGCAACAGGTAAATGATAAGGGCACACGCTATTACAAATAATATACTGATATAACCGTGTTGGACAAAAAATCTTATCCAGCCCCCTTTTTCTCTCGGCTTCTTTGTTGCCGGCAACAGCATTTTCTGGCTTACCGGTATGGCCTTTATCTTGTAGGGGAATAATAAAAATAATGCCGGCAACACTAACCATGTAACAATAAAAGATGCAGAGAGGGTAATGATCATGGTAAAGGCCAGCACTTTAAAATAAGCGCCGGCAACACCACTCATTAAAATGAAGGGCATAAAAATTACGATCGTACTCAGTGAAGAGCCGATCATTGCCGGGAATAAATATTTAATGGCTTTGCTTACGATCACCGGCATGGCTTCATCAGGATGATCTTCGTGGCTGCGGTGGATCTGTTCTACTACAATTACGGCGTCATCTATCATTAATCCAATGGCAGCTGCAATGGCGCCCAATGTCATAATATTAAACGTATAACCAAATGCATAAAGGCAAACCAGCGTTAATGCTAAAGTGGTAGGAATGGTTAACAGCACTACAAGACTCGATTTCCAGGAACGTAAAAAAACGATCACCACTATAATAGCCAGCAATAAACCGATCCATAAAACATCTTCCAGGCTTCTTACACTTTCGTTTACAAAATCAGCCTGCAGGTAATACGGTTTTAGCTTTACATCTTTGGGTAAAATTTTTTCCAGCTCTTTTACTCTTTTTAACACGCCATCATTTACATCAATCAAATTGGCTGCAGGTTGTTTGATAATGGCGATCAGGGGAACATTTTTTCCGTTTGCATTGATCTTTACATATTCTTTGGTTTCAGCGATCCTGATATCGGCAATATCTTTTAACAGTACTACCCTTTTTGCAGAATTTACAATCACCAGGTTCTCCAGCTGCGTTTTGTTTTCAATGGCATTGTCGGTGATGGTGAGGTATAACCTGTTGTAATCACTCAGGTAGCCGTTTGATTGCAATACATTCGCCTGCCCTACAACGTTACTGATCTGTTGCGGTGTAATATTTAATTCGGTGAGCTTATCCGGCTTTAGCAGTATTTGGTATTCTTTTGTTTTACCCCCGATCACTGCCACATCTGCAACACCGGGTGTGGCCGCTAAAAAAGGCTTTACCTGCAGCAGCGCAATTTTTTTTAACTCTATCAGCGAGCGGTTACTTTCCAAACTAAAACCCATTACCGGCAAAATAGAAGGGTTCATTTTTTCTACAGTGATCTGTGTGCCGGGGATCAGGTCATTACGTACATTATTGATCAGCGATTCCATTTGCAAACGGGCCAGGTCAACATTGGCATCCCATTTAAGGAACACAGAAATCTCGCAGCTGCCTCTTGAAGTTGTACTGCGTATATAATCGAGGCCTTCCGTTCTTTTGATGATATTTTCCAGCGGTATCGTAACCGCTGCCATCATTTTATCAACGGGTTGCTGACCCGCATCAGCAATTACCTTGAGCTTGGGAAAAGTGATGTCGGGAAATAAGCCTGTTTTTAAATTGGAGAAACTAAAGATACCTGCCAGTATCAGCAGGAAACCCAGCCCGAGTAAAGTTTTTTTATGGTGGGAATGATACTGCTGCATACTATTCTTTTTCTGCCTGTACTTTTACAAACGCTGAATCAGTTAAACCATAGGCACCTTTCACAATGATCTTATCGTTGATACCGATACCGGAAATAATTTCACGCAGTGAATCATTTTGCAGGCCAACCGTAACCGGTAGCCTTATTGCTATAGAATCATGCACAAGTTTCATCACCCAAAACTCATCCTGGGTTTCGTTGGTTTGAATGGCTTCTAACGGCAATGACAATGCATTTAATTTTTGTTGCACGGGGATATGCACAATAAGATTCATATTCTCCGGCAACAGCTGGTTCCCCGGGAACCTGATCAGGAAAGATTGTGTTTGCGATGCAGAATCTATAAATGGCACTTCTTCCTGGATGGTAGTTTGAATTTCTTTTCCGTCGGGAAACCTTACGGAACAACTTCTTCCCCTGTATACATACTGGTGATATTCGTAAGGCACATTCACTACCAGCACCAATGAAGAGGGATCGGTTACTGTGGCCAGTATATCGCCCTCATTAATAAAATCACCTTTGCTGTAATTCACCGAGGTAAGTATTCCAGACACATTCGACAGTACATCCAAAGGAACCTGGAATTGCTGTAGTGAAGGCTCCCTGCTGTCAATATTTTTTAACGCATCCTGCTCCTTTGTTTTTATAGTGCAGAACAATGCACCATTATTGATATGGTCACCGGTCTTCCAGCGCATTGCTGTTATATAACCGGTGATCACTGCACGGATCACCATTTTCTTTTGAAACTGCGTGTTGCCATTTAATTGAACATAGTCCGTAAATCCCTGGGTAGTGGGTTGCGTAAAAGTGACTGTTGTTTTAATAACATCGGCTGTTTCTTCTTCTGTGGCAGTTTTTCGTGAGCATGATGCCAGCATTACAAATGCAACACAATAACAGATAAGACGATAATAATTGCTGAATGGCATGCTTATTTTGTTTACCAGTTGTAATAATTATATTGATTGATGTAAAGTAACAGGTTAGTTTCTGCAATGGCCTGGTTTTTTTGCAGCAGCGCATATTCCTGTAATGCATTAATATAATCCATTACCGTTACCTGTCCCTTGATCACTTTTTCTTTTATGATCTCCAACAGTAATTCCTGTTTTTGTATCGGCTCCTTACCCATTTCAATAGTTTTATTCCACTGGTCAATCTGCTGCCTCGCATTACGCAAATTATTTTGCTGCAGCTTTGCAGTATTTTCCATCATTAGCTGCTGGTTGGTGAGCAGGATATCATTTTGCTTTTGATAAACCTTTTTCTGGTGGCCGTCACTAATGGGTATGGCTACATGTATCCCTGCACTCAAGCCAATATTGTGGGGCACCCGCGCTATATCAGCCGCATTAACCCCGGTTGATCCCAATAAGTTTACCTGGGGTAAATATTTATTGTTAAAAATATTTTGCTGTGCTACTAAATTTAAACTATCCAATTTATATTTCTGCCTGAAATAATAACTGGTTGGATTTGGGTTAATAACTAATACCGGTTTTTCCAGAACAAAATAGCTGGTGTCAGTAATCAGGGAAAGATTTTTTAATAATGCCAACCCATTATTATAGGCAAATTGCTGCTGTACCAGGTCGTTCTTATTTGTAGCCAGCTGAATATCCAGTAATAAAAAATCATTTTGCTGTAACAGGCCTTTCTTCACTAATGCTTCTACCAGTGGCTTGCGGCTTTCGAGCTGGTCGATAATTTTTTGCATGTAGATGGCCTGTACCAAAAACTGGTACGTGAGTATATATTGATCAGCAATACTTTTTTGCAGGTCATGTTGTATCTGCCCGCGGCTATAGGTAGAAATATCCGACTGTACCTTATTCTGTTCGTAGAGGCGTTTCACCAGGGTATTGTTCCATACCGGTACCACTACATTCACCTGGGCGGAATATAATCCTCCATTGGTGATGGAGGCATCGTAACCATAGGCTTTAGGTGATGGGTCTGTGGTGATACTAACTATCCTTCCATTATCAAAAAAAAAGGGTGCAAATAAATAATCGGCGGTAAGGTTTACCTGCGGCTTTTTGTTTTGCGCTGTAATGATCTCGTGCTGCAGCTGGTAGAATTGCTGCAGGTTATTGTTCGATAAAAGATCAGGGCTTGCCCTTACGCCGGCCTCAATAAAATAATTGAGGTTCTGTTGCTGGGTAAAAGCATGTAAAGGAAATAAAAAAAATAAAAAAAATAATCGCTTCATATTAACCTGGCTATCCTAAAATTAAAAATATATCCCTTACAAAGACGCTAAAAAACCC
>JBBRCB010000047.1:0-28478 GCA_038205215.1 Chitinophagales bacterium
TATTTTGAAAAGTCGATAGTACCCCCTTCCAGCGCTTCTACTTTAAAATCGTAAATAGATTTAGCGCTAACTGTTGCCGATGGATTAATATCGGCACTGTTCCTGCTATCCCCTTCTGCATTTTTATTTATCGGAGCAACACAGGACAATAATGCTGTTGCAATAGCAATTACTTTTATCATGATTTTTAAATTTACTTTTCTTAATAACAACATTATTACAATATTGTTCACACAAGTTTACTGCCAAAAATGGTAAACTGCCCTACCGTTTATAAAATATACTGTCTTCTACTGCTTTTCATAACAACCTAAATCGGGTAAACCAATGCTGCGGTTGCCATCAGCCAGGTCTTTTGTAAAACTTGTGGTAGTTCCTTTATCTGTTCCGGGAGCGTTTGCTGTGGATATCCTGAAATCAAAAATACGCCTGGCCGCGTCGATATTGTCGAATAGCGGATCCTTGTTTTTTATATTTGAATTTAAAGTACTGTTGGCAGGGTCGCTTTGAACGCGGTACAAATTCTTTTCAAACAAGACAGCGAAGGAACTGCTTCCCTGCTTGCTTACAACTACTTCATTATTCACAAAACTGCTATCAGCCCAAAAAATGCAATTACGGAACACTGCATTCAAATTAGCCGTCACTAAAGCACCACCCTGCATAGCAAAATTACTTACCGACAGTACCGGGTTTTTGTGTGAAAGAAATTGGGTAGAATAACTGGCAACGGTGCAATTAGTAAAATTATAATCGCCGCCATAGATCAGTGACAGGTTACTGCCGCAGTTACTTATCAAACAGTTGTTGGCATATAGGCTGGTGTTGACTGCAAGTATGCCGGCATCATAAGCATTGTTGATGATACATTGCTGTACAATAAGTTTTGGATTGGAGTTTATAGAAGGGTTGGTTGCAACAACGGCCTGGTAAGCATTTTTAATGACTGCAAATTTCAATACGTTGTTTGTACTGTTACCCCGAAAATAAATTCCCGGCCATCCCGCAGGAAGGTCTTTATAATCATTATCCAACCGGTCGCCGGCAAAAACTACTTCATTATTTTTTGCACCGTTAATCAGGAGAGTTCCGTCAACAATAAAAGGCGCATCTGCATGGCTGTAAATCTTGCAACCCGGTTGGATAGTCAACGTTGCGGTAGTATCAATACGGAGGCTTTTAAGAATGACGAAGGGTAAAGTATTTGTCCATACAACATTACCGGTAAGTACTTTATTGGTGAGGTAGATAGCATTTTGTCCATACGCCTGCAATTGAACAAAACGTTCGTTACCATTATACGCGACGAGGATACTGTCGCTAACAATAAAAGGGGCATTGGAAGCATTCGGATTGATTGTAACTGATGCAAAAACATAGATACTGTCGTTGGCTTCAATTTCTATGTTACTCAATAAGGTTGCAGGAGTGCCATTTACATTTATTTTAAATGCAGATGATGAACCGCCCATTAGCCTGATAGTACTTAACCTTAATTTCTGATTATTTTGATTGACAATTTTGAATGATTTGGTAATGGAACCTGTGCTGGTAAAAACGGTATCATATTTTAAAGAGTCGCTGGTAATGCTAAGCCTTGCAGCTGCGCTGGTAATAAACGAATCCTTTTTACAGGAACAAAGCAAAAAGCAAAAGGCAAAAAGCAAAAAGAAAAAATTGAGCCAACTTAATTTCATTCGTCAAATTTAAACTAAAACTATTTAACGGCATGTGCCAATGTTGCAATATATAATTTTAACCCACCGGTTTGTAACAGTGCGCTGCCGCAGGCTTCTAATGTTGCACCCGTTGTAACCACATCATCAACAAGCAAAACATGTTTGCCCATTAAAGCACCGGGGTTTTTGATCAGAAAACTTCCTTCCACATTTTCCCATCTTTCGATGCGGTGTTTACGGGTTTGTGTTTCAGTAAAACGCTGGCGAATAACATTTGCTGTTATGACCGGTATGTTCATTACCTGCGACATGCCATTGCAAATTACTGCAGCCTGGTTAAAACCTCTCTTTCGTTCTTTATCGGCATACAGTGGTAATGGAAGTAAATAGTCAACAGTATTAAAGCGGTTGCCGGCCAATAAACTGCTGGCCATAAGTTCCCCTAAATAAAAACCAATGGCGGTATTATTTTTATATTTCAATTGGTGGATCAGGTGCTGTATCAACGATGCTTTTGCAAAATAGAATTCACTATGTGCGGCTGTTACAGCAATCCGTCCCCAGAAAATCTTTTCTATAGGATTATTATCAAAACCTGCAAAGTTTGTATGTGGCAGATCGTTGATACACCTTAAACAGAGTTGATCGCCTTCTTTTAACAGGTCACTTCCGCAACCTGTACACAGATGAGGATAAAAAAGATGCAGAGCGGAAGAGAAAATATTTTTGACAGCAGGCATTTTGGAACGGATTATTTTTTTAAGGCTGCTAAGTTTTTACTAAAATAAGTATTGATACACTTCTTCAACTTTGCCTAATGCCACAATTTCAATGTGGGTCTTTTGTTTGGGCAAACTTTTAGTGTTGTATTTACTTACTATAATCTTTTCGAAACCTAGTTTTTCAGCTTCTGCAATACGCTGTTCGATCCTGTTCACTGCTCTTATCTCGCCGCTTAATCCTACTTCTCCCGCAAAACAAATATGTTGTGGTAATGGCACGTCCTCGTAGCTACTCAATAGTGCACATACAATGGCGAGATCTATTGAAGGGTCTTCTATTTTTAAACCACCTGCAATATTTACAAACACGTCTTTAACACCAAAATGAAAGCCGCCACGTTTTTCCAATACGGCCAATAACAATTGTAAACGGCGCAGATCGAAGCCACTGACCGTACGTTGCGGCGTACCATAAACACTTTGGGTTACCAGGGCCTGTGTTTCTATCAATAAAGGCCTCATGCCTTCAATAGTTGCAGCAATGGCAATGCCGCTCAGGGCATCTTCTTTTTGTGTGATCAAGATCTCACTGGGATTGGTCACAGCCCTCATGCCTTCACCCGTCATTTCATAGATGCCTAATTCAGCAGTAGAACCAAAACGATTTTTTAAAGTACGCAGGATACGATAGGCATAATGACGGTCGCCTTCAAATTGTAAAACGGTGTCTACCATATGTTCCAGGATCTTCGGGCCTGCTATGTTGCCATCTTTGGTGATATGCCCGATCAAAAAAACAGGGGTGCCGGTTTCTTTAGCAAAACGTTGCAGTTCCGCAGCTGTTTCCCTTATCTGGCTTATACTTCCGGGGCCACTTTCAACAAATGGGGATTGCAATGTTTGTATGGAGTCAACAATAACCAACTGGGGTTTTAATTTTTTTATTTCGTGGAAAATTGTTTTGGTATCTGTTTCAGTAAGCAAATAAAAGTTGCCGCTCTGGATTCCTATACGGTCTGCACGCATTTTAATTTGCTGTTCACTTTCTTCTCCGCTTATATATAATGTAACCACGTCTTTCAACTGCAAACCAATTTGTAAAAACAACGTTGATTTACCAATGCCCGGCTCACCGGCAACCAGCACAATACTTCCCATTACAATGCCGCCACCCAACACACGGTTTAATTCAATATCCTGCGTTAGAATTCTTTTTTCTTCGGCACTGCTCACCTCGTTGATTGAAATTGTTTTTATTCTAGGGTCTCTTTTATATTCGGCCCATTCATCTTTTTCTTTTTTATCGGTGCCTTTAACAATTACTTCTTCTACAAATGTATTCCAGTTATTACAGCTCGGGCATTTGCCCAACCACTTTGCACTTTCATATCCACAGCTCTGGCAAAAAAATGCTGATTTAGTTTTACTCATATTGTAAAGGTAAAGGAGGAGTTGCGATGGTAAATTTTCAATTTGAATTTTATAAAATGAGTTGTTTGTTACTCATTTTATAAAATTAAAGTTGAAAATATTTTCAATAAGGTTGTATGATGGTAGAAAATAACCTGGCTAATTCTGGAGTGTGTAAAAAGTAAAAGGGCTATCATTTCTGATAGCCCTTTATACTTACTAACCCATTAAATTCTATTGCTAAATTACAATTTACGGCCACATAAAAAAATATATTTTGGGCTATGTTAATAAGTTTTGAATTTATTACATGTAAAATTATGTAACCAAAATTGGGTGCTAATTAACTGTTATTCAATAATTTATGTTGATGAATTATTTCCATAATCGCCGGAAAAACCTGTATTAAGAAAAAATTATTTCTTTTAAAATTTGGTTTAGAAAATAAACTACTTTATGTTTGTGTCAAATTACGAAGGATGAAAAATTTGTTTACTTTATTAATGGCCTTATCATTATTGTCCGCAAAAGGGCAGGTAAAAATAAGTGGTAAAGCGGTAGATAATAAGAACAAACCTTTGGCCGGGGTAAGCATAGTATTAAAAGACACATATGATGGAGGTACAACCGATTCTTTAGGTAATTTCTCTTTTATTACCACCGAAAAAGGAGACCATATGATCGAAGCCAGCTCATCGGGGTACAGATCTTTTGAACAAAAAATAACTATCGGGACTTCTGATATTATAATTTCTGCTACTTTAAAAGAATTGATCACCGAACTTAAAGCCGTGGTTATCACTACGGGTTCTTTTGAGGCCAGTGATAAAAAGAAAGGTGCCGTGTTAACTGATATTGATGTGGTAACTACGCCCAGCGCCAATGGCGATGTAACTGCCGCGTTTAAATCCTTGCCCGGGGCACAGCAGGTTGGAGAAAGCGAAGGATTATTTGTAAGAGGAGGAACAGCCACGGAGAGCAAGATCTTTATTGATGGCACACAGGTGAATAACTTTTTTTATAGTGGCACACCGGGTGTTGCACAGCGGGGAAGGTTCAATCCTTTTTTGTTTAAAGGTACCGTATTCAGCACCGGGGGTTACTCGGCTTTATATGGCCAGGCTTTGTCATCAGCACTGATCCTGGAAAGTAAAGACCTGCCGGAAAAAAGTGAAGCTGACCTCGGGGTTAGCGTAGTAGGAGTTGGCGGAGGTATCCAGCATTTGGCGAAAGATAAAAAAAGCAGCTGGGGATTCAGTGGTAACTATACCAATCTTTGGCTGGCATTTAATGTGATCAAACAAAAACAGGATTACTTTAAAATACCGGTGATAAGGGATGGGGATGCCAATTTCCGTTTTAAAACCAAGGGTGGCGGTATGGTAAAACTATATTCTTATATGAGCAAGACCGATGTAGGCAGCCGCACTGATGATATTGATTCTGTTGGAATGAAAGATGCTTTTACACTGCAGAATTTTAACCAGTACCATAATATCAGCTGGAAGCAGCCTTTAAAGAATAAATGGAAATTTAATGCCGGAGCTTCTTTCAGCAACAACAAAGATGAAATAGAAAATGAATTGCAGAATGCCAATAATGCCAAGCAGGTGATCACCACGCCCATGTTCTATGCTTTTAAAAACTTCTCCTTAAATACTACAGGAAATTATTTCCAAAACAGGTTAATGCTGGATAAAAAACTGAGTGGTTTGAGTGCCATCCGTTTTGGAACAGAATTTAGTGTCAGTAACGAAAAATCTGATTATACTTTATACGATGGCAGCAGGTACAGTGAAACAATAAAAGAAAAGATGGTTGCAGTTTTTGGTGAATCTGATATTTATCTTACCAATTCCCTGGCAGCAAAACTGGGGGTACGCACCGAACATTCTGACCTGTTGAACAAATGGAATGTGGCGCCAAGAGCTTCGCTGGCTTACCAGTTGAGTAAAAACAGTTCTGCCGGTTTTGCCTATGGTATATTTTATCAAAATCCCGAAAGGAAATATTTACCTGCCGGCAGCCTGCTTAATTTTTCGAAAGCCACGCATTATATCCTGCAATACCAGTTGCTAACCGGCATGCAAACATTAAGAATGGAATTGTTCTATAAAAAATATGATGACCTGTATAAAACCGGTTATACAATAAACGGGCGTGAAACAGCAACTAGTAACAAGGGCAATGGCTATGCCAAAGGCTTTGAATTGTTTTGGAGAGATAAAAAAACCATTAAGAATGTTGATTACTGGATATCTTATTCTTACCTCGATACCAAAAGGGATTTTTTAAATTTTCCATCACTGATACAACCTTCGTTTGCCGCAAAGCATACTGCTGCATTCGTTTTCAAAAAATTTATCCTGCCCTGGAAAACCCAGTTTAACCTCAGTTATAATTTTGCTACAGGGAGGCCTTATTACAGGATTGCTAATGGGGTATTTACAGATATGGGTAAAACTATTAATTATAACAGTTGCAGCTTTAGTGTAAATTACCTGCCCACCATTGGCAGAAAAAATACCAAAAACTTTGCAGTGTGGGTATTGGGTATCAACAACGTCTTTGGCCAAAAACAGATATATACCTACAATTATTCTAACGATGGCAGCCGGAAAGAAGCGGTAACGCCACCCAGTAAACGATTTGTATTTATAGGCTGTTTCCTGAGTTTTGGTACAGACAGAACGCAGGACGCTATCAACAATAATTTGTAAAGACCTTAAAGTATAGCCATTACTTTTTTCTAACTTAAAAAATTAATATCATGTCGCATTACAATCAACCTGCTCCCGAAGGAAAAGATCCCGAACTTTGGGATATCGCTCAAAAGCGGGCCGGTTTTAGAAATCATTTTATAACTTATATAATCATCAACGCTTTTTTATGGGGGATATGGTTTCTTACAGGAAACCATCGCAGCGGCCTTGATGTAATGGGTGGGTGGGATGACCGACACTACCCATGGCCTATATGGACAACATTAGGCTGGGGCATCGGGCTTGCCTTTCATTTTGCAGGGACATATATTTTTCCCAAAACCAATTCGGTAGAAAGAGAATATCAAAAATTAAAAAACCAACAAAACAAATAAATCAACACCATTTAAAAAACAAACATGAAAAAATCTATTATTGTTGCTGTACTGGTATCACTTTCTTTTTTATCCTTTAGCCAGAGTGATAAATATGTTGCTGCTATGAAAAACAATATTGCAGCTATTGATACCAGCTTTAAAAATCCAGCTAACCTTTTAACATTGGCCAACAACTTCGAACGCATTGCGACTGCCGAAAAAAACCAGGCGCTGGCTTATTATTACGCAGCATTTTGCCAGGTGAATTATGGTTTTATGGAGCAGGATAAAGACAAGGTAGATGTGATTGCAGATAAAGCCACGGATTTTATCAATAAAGCAGATTCTTTAATGCCTAACAATTCGGAAATATCCTGTATTAAAAGCATGATAGCAAGCTGTCATATGATGGTGAACCCGATGCAGCGCTGGCAGGAATATGGCCAGGAGAGTAATGGTAATATGGAAAAAGCAATGGAGCAGGATCCATCAAATCCAAGGCCTTATTATTTAAAAGGCCAGGGATTAAAATATACGCCGGAACAATTTGGCGGCGGTTGTAAAACGGCAAAGCCGGCATTGCAAACTGCGTTGGACAAATATGCTGCATTTAAACCTGCAAGCGAATTACACCCTAACTGGGGTAAACAACAGGTGGAAATGCTGATCAAAGGATGTAATTGATCTTGATTTAGTTTTTAAGTTTAGAAGTTTAGATGTATAATGTCTGTTGTTTTTAACCCCTAAACATCTAAACCGCTAAAATCATTAAACCCCCAACCAACTATGGAACAGGAAAATTTTTCACCGCAGGAAAGTCTGCAGCTGATCCAGTCAATGATCACAAAGACCCGCAGGGACATAGGCGACAACAGCAAACATTTTTTGCTTTGGGGATGGGCAACTTTTATTGCATGTACGGCACAATTTATATTGAAAAATATTTATGGCTACCCTAAACATTACCTTGTTTGGCTGATAATTATTCCGGCATCAATTATTAGTGTTTATATGGGAATAAAAGAAGGAAAGAAAAGAGATGCGACTACTTATATTGGCGAAAGCATGAAATATTTATGGATGGGAATGGGGATCAGTTATTTTGTTTTGAGTTTTATTTTGAGCCGTATGGGCTGGCAAACCAATGTTTTTCCTTTCTTTATTTTATTATACGGTTTGGGCACTTTTATCTCCGGCAAATTACTTCAATTTAAACCCTTGGTATTTGGAGGGCTCTCTGCCTTTGCGCTTGCCATTGGATCTACGTTTTTTAGTTATGATTATCAGATGCTGTTCGGCGCGGGGGCAATTTTGATAAGTTACATTATACCTGCGTATATGCTGCAGCGTAAAAACAGGTCAACAACAAAATAATTGTACTATGAACGAAGCCGAAAATAAAATGACCGAAGCGGAAAGCCTTAAGCTTATTAACGAAATGATCGGTAAAGCTAAACGTAGTTATATTACCACGGGAGCCGCGTCGATAGTATGGGGGATATTAATTATTTTTTGCAGCTTATTGACCTGGTACCAGTTTTATACTAATCATTTTTTTGATTTTGATGTCTGGTTGTTGGTTTTTTTAGCTGTCATACCACAAATATATTTTTCTATCAAAGAAAAACAGAAGAAAAAATTTGTTAGCCACGACGAACGTACAATGACATATTTATGGACCACGTTTGGCATTTGTATTTTTGTCCTCTCTTTTTACAACAGTAAGTTTGGCAGTAATGAACACAGCAGCACATCACTTTTCATGCTTATGTATGGCATTCCTACCTTTATTACAGGAGGTGTTTTTAAATTTAAGCCAATGATATTTGGCGGGCTCATCTGCTGGGTATTAAGTATAGCTTCAATGTATACTGATATTGCTGTTGATATGTTATTCATGGCTGCATGCGGTTTATTTGCATGGTTGATTCCGGGGATCATTTTATGGAGGAGATATAAAAAACAACAAACGTGCTGATGTTTAAAGAACTTGATCCCATATTGCATTCCCAGTTGCGGTTGGCAGTTATCAGTTTGCTGATAAGTGTTAAGGAAGCAGAGTTTACTTTTCTTAAAGAAAAAACGAATGCTACTGCCGGTAATTTAAGCGTGCAGATCAATAAACTTAAAGACGCGGGCTATATCGACGTGACCAAGCAATTCAGCAATAACTATCCTCAAACTATTTGTAAAATAACCGGCAGGGGCGTTGATGCTTTTGAAGAATATGTGAAAGCATTGCAATCTTATATGAATCCCAACGGGAAATAAAAAAGCCCTTTCCTTTTCAGGAAAGAGCCTCTTATCTGTGCTTGGTTATCAAAACATCTTATTTCCAGATCAATAATTTTGAATTGAAGGTTTCATTATTTGATATTAAGTGTATGGTGTAATACCCCTCGCTTAATGATGTAATATTATTTAGTGCAATGCTGTTAGTGCCTGCAAGTAATGAAGCCTGTTGCTTTAATACTATTTTTCCTGAAGCATCAAAAACAGTAATATCTCCCGGGCCTGCTTTAATTGCAGTAACTTTTATTTGTGCATTGCTGCTGGATGGATTAGGTGAAACGGTCATTTCGTCTCCTTTCGGTGTTGCAATTTTAATCATCACTGTGTTGGTGAGTTTCATACTATGGTCCAGGTCGGAAATTCTTATCCTGTAATAAATGTATTTTGAATTAAATGCAGCAACGTTGTCAGTAATACTGTACTCCTGCGTTGAGGTTAAATTATTGGCTTTTACATTTCCTGCAACTTCAAAATTTACGCCATCAAAACTTCTTTGTATCTCGTAACTATCGAGGTTATGTTCCTGCAGGCATGTCCAGGTAATGCTGGCTTTACCTCCATTATAATTTGCAGCAAAATTGATCAATGAAACCGGCGATGGCCCTGCTGCCGGCAGGTCAAAGCATCCTATCCGAATACCATAATCCCTTACCGGTTGAATATTGATGGTACCGCAAGTTGCCGTGGGTGCTTTGTAATCATAACCCAACCGGAATGAGATCCCTGTTAACTCGCGGAAATAAACAGATTTTTCTACCAGTTCATTACAGGCCGCTAAGCCGGTTTTTTCTGTTTCGCTGCCGTAAGTGAGCTGCCAGCCATTATTATATCCACCGTCAGTTAAAGCCGTTGTTGGAGCGCTATAATTATAAGGGTCTGTGCCATCAGATTTAATATAACCGGTTTCTTTAAACCAGCCATTCGTTCCCACTGTCAACCCATCCATATCAAAACTCAAAAAATTAAGATTGGCAACGGCCATCTCTGTTCCTGCTGCTGGAGCAGCAGTACCATTATAGTGCGTGTATAGTTTAATAGTAAACTCAATATAACCCGAACGGTCAGCGCAGGAAAGTTTTTGATCGGGTGCAATATGTGGCGAAAAAAAAGAAGCACCACTGCCTGCAATACCCGTTTCATTTGCAATACCATCATCATCAATAGTGTAACTGCCGGAGCTGGTCATGTTAGCGTTAACGATAGCATCTATTGAAATTATTGCGTCTAAATTTAAAAAAGGGATGGCATTGCTGAATTTATATTTTGAGCCAGGCGATAATGGGGCGCCGGTTCCATTGATTTGTACTGGATTCCTGAAATCAGAACTAACGGCAGTAGCAGGGTCGCAAATATAAAAACCTGAAGTGGTACAGGTTTGTGCATAAGAAATAAATGCAATGGATAAGGCAAATAAAAGGGTAAAGATCTTTTTCATCCTGGTGATTTTCAATAATTATTTACAGAGGTTATGTAAAATGAATACGTATTGGAAAAATCACAGGTAATGGATTAAATAAGTCTCTTTTCAAATATAATGTGTCAGCATTGCTTTTGAAAAATACAATAAGATTGGTCTGTGGGGATACGTGGTTGAATCAAGAATACGGTTAGGTGGTAAGCTGTAACAAACATAGGTTGTTTTTTTTGGCTGAACAAGTTTTTACCATTAAATTTTGAAATGCTGCTGTATTTTGCGAACAAATAGCTGCAATATCCGTTTACCTTTACTCATATTTTAAACTATGGCGGTAATACTCAGTGTTAACCATCTTTCCAAAAGATTTAAGGATATAACAGCGGTGGATGATCTTTCGTTTACAGTTAATGAAGGAGACGTATATGGTTTCCTTGGGCAAAATGGTTCAGGAAAATCCACCACTATACGCATGTTGCTGTCACTTGTAAAACCAAGCGCCGGTGAAATAAATATTTTTGGGAAAAGTCTTTTTACACACCGCAGTGAGATATTAAAAAATACCGGTGCTGTAATTGAAAAGCCAGACCTTTATAAATATCTTTCTGCCTACCAGAACCTTTACCTGTTTGCTAAAATGAGTGGTATAAAAGTTACCCGGCAACTAATAATGGAACAACTCGAAATGGTAGGTCTTGCAGAAAGAGCCAACAGTAAAGTAAAAACATTCAGCCAGGGCATGAAACAGCGTTTAGGCATTGCTGTGGCGCTTGTGCATAATCCAGGGCTGATCATCCTGGATGAACCCACCAATGGGTTAGATCCGCAAGGTATTGCTGACATGCGTAACCTTATTTTACAATTGAGTAAGAAAAGAGGTAAAACAATTGTGGTGTCTTCACACCTGTTAAGTGAAATAGAGATCATTGCCAACCGGATTCTTATAATTAATAACGGGAAAAAGATAGTAGAAGGCAATGCAACAGAACTATTTGATCCTGCGAAGACCCTGGTAAAAATAACTACAGGCAATGATATTGAAGCCCTGGAAAAACTGCGTAAATCTCCCTGGAAAGATTTCATCAACAGCAACGAAACCATTTCCTTAACAATAAATAAAAATAAGATACCAAACCTTACTGCTGATCTGATAGCTATGGAAATACCTGTATTATCGATAGTTCCGCAACATTCACTCGAAAATTATTTTTTATCACTTACAAATCAAACCGGGCATGTGGCAGCTTTTTCAAATTGAAGTCTTTAAAATATTCCGCAAGCCCAGGACCTACCTGGCATTTGCTATTATTACCGGCTTTATCTTTTTGATCCAGCTGGGTTTATTGCTGAACGGGAAAGAATTTTTCAGTTTTGTACTCGGTTCGGTAAATGATACGATGGACGTGGATTACAAAAGCCTTATAAATGGGTATGCCGTTTGTTTTGCTATTTTGAATTTATTGCTTGTTCATGTTCCAATACTGGTTGCTTTAGTAGCCGGCGATATTGTTTCAGGCGAAGCAAGTATGGGTACGCTGCGCCTTTTGGCGGCCAAGCCTGTCAGCCGCACACAAATAATTTTAGCTAAATTTTCAGCTTCAGCGCTGTATATCCTGATCATGTTGATCTGGATAGCTTTTACCTCTTTATTTTTAAGCCTGGTATTTTTCGGTTCAGATAATTTAATGATCACTAAAGTAACTGACATCAGGATCATCGAATCGGGTGATGTGATGTGGCGGTATTACTGCGCCTTTGGTTTCGCTTTTATCGCTATGCTGGTTGTGGCCGCATTGGCATTACTGTTATCAACGCTTTCGGAAAATTCTATCGGGCCAATCGTAGCTACTGTAGGTATTGTGATCATTTGTACGTTGATCAGTGAAATGGAAATCCCCATTTATCAAAAATATATACGGCCTTATTTGTTTACTTCTTATATGCTGGGATGGAAAGGTTTTTTTTATATCAATTTCAACGACGACAACCAAACGATAAAAGGATCAATAGAGAATTTACCTGCGGTATTAAAAAGTATCGGTGCATTGGTTTCCTATATTGTATTGTTTGTAACAGCATCTGTAGTTATATTTAAAAGAAAAGATATTTTATCATGATGAAGAAAATATATTTATGCTCAACGCTCATAGCCTCGTGCGCTGCTGTATCACTGCAGGCGCAGGATGTAAACAGCCTGGTACAAAAGGTGAAAGCAAAACTGGATAAGGTGGCAGACTATGAAGCCAATGGGAAGATGAAGACCAATGTGGCATTTTTAAAAGTTCCGGTGGCCACTATAAAAATGTTTTTTAAAAAGCCCAACAAGATGAAGATCAAAAATGAAAAAGGATTTTCCTTCATACCAAAGGGGGCCGTTAATGTAAATATGAGTAACAGTTTAAGCAACGGGAAGTACACTGTATTGGATGCAGGCAGTGATAAGATTGGGAATACCGTTGTAAAAGTGGTGAAGCTTTTGCCGGAAGATGATAATGCAGACGTGGTGTTATCTACTTTATATATAGATGAAACCAACCTGGTGATCCGCAAAGCAAGAACCACTACAAGAGAGAATGGCAGCTATGAACTGGAAATGAGCTATGGTAAATATATGGAGTGGGGTCTTCCCGATAAGATCGTATTCTCTTTTAATACCAAAGATTATAAACTACCCAAGGGTGTTACATTTGATTTTGACGATGGCAGCGCTAATAAAAAAGCAGCAGACAAAGCGAATAATAGAAAGGGCAGGGCAGAGATTACGATCAGTGCCTATACGATCAACAAAGGCATCGCTGATGCTTTGTTTCAATAAAATTAAAGTGTTTTTAAGTAGGCTAGCAAAAAAAGATTGGTTGGCAGTTATTAGTTAAACGATAATGCCCGCTTAACTTTCAACCATCTGCTTTCAATGTATTTAGTCTTCAGAAATTTTTTCATCAACGGCCCTCGCCAGCATGCCGGCACTCATTTTTTTAAGCGGATTTCTATATTGATATTCAAATTCTTTACGGCTATTGATGATATCCACGGCTTTAAAGATGGCTTCCCTGAAAGAGGCTTCGTCAGCTTTACCTTTTCCGGCAATATCAAATGCAACGCCGTGATCGGGTGATGTTCTTACAGCTTTAAGCCCGGCAGTATAATTAATACCTTCACCAACCGCTAACGATTTAAAAGGGATCAGCCCCTGGTCGTGGTACATCGCCAATACAGCGTCAAATTTTTCATATTGGCCCCTTGCAAAGAATGCATCGGCAGGGTATGGCCCAAAGCAAAAAATATCTTTTTGTTTAGCTTCTTTAATGGCAGGCTTTATGACCTCTTCGTCTTCTTTCCCGATCAAGCCTTCGTCACCGGCATGTGGATTTAATCCCAGTACTGCTATTTTAGGTTTAGTGATCCCAAAATCTTTTTTTAAGGAATTGTTTACGATCTGCAGCTTACTGGTGATATTATCTTTAGTAACATACTGCGCTATATCTTTTACCGCCACATGTTCAGTAAGCAATGCCACCTTAATATTTTCTGCAACCATGAACATGGCGACATCAGCTGCCGCAAATAAATTTTTTAAATATGGCGTGTGGCCGGTATAATTGAATTGCGGCCCCTGTATATTTTTTTTGTGAACGGGGGCTGTAACCAGCCCATCGATAATGCCTTCTTTTAATGCCTGGGCAGCGGCAGCGAGGCTTTTTATTGCATAGTTGCCGCCAATATCAGTTAATATACCGGGTGTAACGTTCACCTCTTCTTCCCAGCAGTTAAAAAGGTTCACCTGCTTGTGGTTGATACGGGTAAGCTCTTTTATATTGATGAAATTGATATTGATATCCGGTACGCTTTTACGGTAAAAATTGATGACTTTGTTATTGGCAAAAATTACCGGGGTACAGATATCCAATATCCTGTTATCACCCAGTGTTTTTATTATCAGTTCTATGCCAATGCCGTTGATGTCGCCACAGCTAATACCAATAATGGGTTTATTTTCTATAATTGCACTCATAGCTAATTTCAATTAAAGGGTAAAAATACAATATCTTATTTTAACCATCCGCAACAACGGTAATAAAGCAACAAAGCAGCCTTTACGGCTGCCTTGTTATGATATTAATTAAGGGGTTAGTAAACTATTGTTTTACCAGTTTGGTGGCTTTAGGTATTTCGCCGGGCGCATAAGTGGTTACCACGTAGGCACCTCTTGCAAGTGATTGTGTTTTTAAAACAACCTGGTTTATGCCAGGTAATAACTGGGCAGTTTGATTACTTATTATTCTTCCGCTAAAGTCGGCAATACTAATTGTAACGGTTGATTTGTCGCCGGTATTTATTTTTAAAACGGCATTTTCGCTGGCAACAGGATTGGGGCTGATATTCATTATTTCGAACCCTTTCGATTTTACCATTAATGAAATGGTATTACTGTAATAGAATGTAGTATTTGGATCAATGATTTTGATACGATAATAATTCAACCCACTCAAAGGATGTTCATCTGTATTATCAAATGGCTGGCTGCATCGTACCTGATCGGCAGTCATGTTTCCAATGGTTGTAAAATGCTGGCCATCACTGCTGCGTTGTATTTCAAAAATTACTTTTTCAGAAGTACAGTTCACCTTCCAGCTTAACAGGCTTTTATTATCAACCAATACAGCATTAAAATAATTAAGTGATATAGCTAATGTTACGGAAGGCTTGCTGGTAATGTAAAAGCCAGAAAATTTGGTTACCGGTACTTTTACTTCCCACCAGCTACGGGTACTGTTCCAGTTTACAGTGAAGCCACTTATGGCCGTTGTGAAATCCTCCGAAGGTCCGGTATAATTATTAGGATTTGTACCGGTGCCATGAAATTGCCTGAGCACCAAATTGCTGATACCGGTTGCATCACCAGGGGCGGTGGGTAATAACTTATAACCACTATCCGAAGCTTTTAAATTATAATTATTAAACTCAGTTTGCTTATAATATAGGGTTACATCAGCAGTTGATGTTGCCGGATAAGGATTAATAATTGGCTCTATGTCATATTTTCTGGCAACATATAAGGTAGAGGTACCACGTTTAGTAGCGCCGGTATCTATTTTTATACAGGTATTAATAGAATTGCTTACAGCAGTTGCGCCACCGGTGGGAACAATTGTTGATATAAGATTACAATTGCCATCACGGTAGTTGGTACCGGAGGGCGAAACACTGATGTTTTGACAGATTTGCGGGCCGCCTGCAACAGCAGCCAAAGTATAAGAGGCCGGATTTACAGTAACCGTAACCGTTGTACTGCCTGTTGCGCTGTTAACTGTATTTAATGCGTTAACGGTATAGGTGGTAGTAACCGCAGGAGTTGCAATTACCGTAGCACCTGTGGTAGTATTTAAACCCGTAGCAGGAGACCAGCTGAAAGTGATATTATCAGGAGTAAAATGAAATGCATTACCACCCAATGGAACAGCCCAGTTAGGCGTATTATTTCTTCCTGTAACTACAGCAGCAACGGTACCGGTGCTGTTTTCTAATCCCTGCGCTTTATTGGCAGTTGTATTTGTACAGCTTGTGGTATAAATATCTATTGTATTGGATGTTTCATTTAAAACAATTTGTACATCTGCAGTAGCCGCACCACTAAAGAATTTAATAGCACTGTAATCAATTACAAATTTTCTGTTGGGCGCTGTACCTACTTCAAAATATTGCAATACCGCAGCGTTGGATACACCTGCAAAAGTAAGGTCGGTGGTCATGGCATGAATAACATTATTGGGAGCTGATGCATTGGGTATGGTAGTGTTCAGCCCGGTTGCGGTGCTGTTGGTACTGCCCATTCCAACCCAGCCATTGGTGCTTATATTTATTGAATTAAATGTATTACCATAAAAAACAAAAGAAAAAGGTAAAGTGATATTATCCCAGCGCCCATCATCTAATGTTCCAAAATCGGGCGAGCCATTAATAGGCGTGCCTCCATTATATGTTCCAAAGTGATCAACTAAAACTGTTCCACTGAATGAAAAAGGATCATATGCAGTTCCGGCCAAAGACGAAACAGTATAATTAACAGGTACGGCAGAAGCGGTAATCGATAAGGAATTACTTGCACAAACATTTGCAGCGGCACTTAATGGATTGGTAGTTACTGTAAGTTGTGCAAATGAAATATTAACAATAGATAGCAATACCGGGATAAGGTAGCGTTTTTTCATCTTCAAGTGGATTTTTTATCATGGAGAAACGTATAATACAAAAAAATATTGTAGTAACAATACGCCTGCCCAGGTAGAAGAATATTATAACTCCTGCTGTTTCAAAATATTATTGCTGCACTGTAATAATTGTATTTTACTTATTCAAATAAATCACCACACTATTAAATGCAGTATAGTAAAATAACGAAGTGCTTTTCAGTTTTAATTATTAAATGTTGCACTCAAAGGAGGAGTGTATAAAAATATTTAAGGTTTTTGAAAGTAAAGATTTTTTAATCCTTTATCGTGCAACAGATAAAAGTACATGCTGGTATCTGCCAGGTACTTATGTTTTGGGCATCCTTGCAAAAAACTGCTTGAGCCATTTGTAATGGAACAAAGCTATTCTTATAAAACCAATGTATCTGTCTATTGTGTTTTTTCGGGTATGCGTGGTGTAACAAAGAGTATTTTAATGCTTTTACAGGTTTCTTGTCACTCAACCAGGTAAAACCACGTAGTATTTTTTCATGGCGGTGTAGTAAAAAAATGACACCAATTGTGATTATTTATACAATTTATTTTATTTCTTTACGTTTTCAAGGTTATCTAATATCCATTAAAACCAGTAAACCTATATCCACATGAAAAGGAAGTTGTACCTCTTTACGGCTGTATTATTTTTTGTGCAAATTACTTTTGCCCAAAATACCTTATCTAAATTTCAGCATCGCCGCAGCGGCAATCCAGATCAAAATACTCTCGGGAATGGCGAAACCCCTAATTCTATGGGCCAAAGTGGTACCGGGGGAAATATCGATGTAGTATATCATCGCATATGGTGGAGAATTAATCCTGATTCGTCAAAAGCGATCAAAGGAACAGTTACCACTTATTTCAAAACTCTTCAGGCTAATGTTGCTGCTGTAACATTTGATTTAAGACAAAGCTCATTTAATAATGTAAGCCTTATTGCTACCTATCATGGTACAGTTTGTGCAAGGACAGTAAGTGCAGCTAACATTTTAACTATAACACTTCCATCAACAATTGTAGCTACCGGTACATTGGATTCCGTAGTGGTAAGTTATTATGGTATTCCACCTGCAGTATCGGGTGCTGCACAGGGATACCAGGTTGCCACAGATGCAACCAGTGGGCAAAAAGTCATCTATACCTTATCGGAATCTTATGAAGACAGAGATTGGTGGCCATGTAAGGCAGATATGCAGGACAAAATAGATTCCATGGATATTATAGTAAATGTGCCATGGGCAAGTCCAACTGCAGCGGATACATTTTGGGTAGCTACCAATGGTAAACTGGTGGATTCTACAATTTCGGGCGGTAGCCGCACTTTTACTTTTAAGAACCGTTACCCTATGGCTTCTTATTTAGTTTGTGTGTCGGTTGCGAGGTATAACCGCTATTACAGGTCAATAAATATTAATGGAACCAATACACAGGTGGTATATAATTTAATAAGGGGAAAATCAGCTGCAAATTATACAGCCATTACGAATGCAATGGATATAGTAAATCAGGTAGTCGTTGCCTTTAGTAATAAGTTTGGTGATTATCCTTATAAAAATGAAAAGCATGGTTTTTATGATGGACTGGCAGGCGCCGGGGGCATGGAACATCAAACCTTTTCGGCTATTGATGGTGGCACTGTTGCGGGCTCTACGGGTGCACTTGCAGATCAGGCTACACTTTGCCATGAATTGACACACCAGTGGTTTGGCGATAAAGCAACTTGTGCTACATGGACAGACCTTTGGTTAAATGAAGGCTTTGCACGTTATGGCGAAGCATTGGCAGGGGAACTGGTTCCGGCTACAGGCTTAAATCCGGTTGCTGAAAGAGGCGCTTCAAAAGCAGCAGCACAAGGTGTAACTACTGTGCCATTAAGGATACCGTCGTATACTACTTCTAACCAGGTGTGGAATACTGCCGGTTATGTATCTACTGTTTACGATCGTGGATGTATGGTAGTATCTATGTTAAGAGCTTTAAGCGGCGATAATAATTTTTTCCTGTCATGTAAAAATTATCTTGATTCCTTAACCAGTTGCGGTTATAAAGGTGCAACATCAGATTCTTTAAAATTAAATTTTAACAGGGTGTTAAACTATGACCTTACACCATTCTTTAATGATTGGGTATACGGTAAAGGCCACCCTACTGCTAATATAAACTGGAATAATCCATTGCCAAAACGGCTGGCCGTTAGTATGGGTACACAAACAAGAACTGCAGGTGCAACAGCAACTTATTTTCATAATGTAATTGTTTTAAGAGTGCAAGGTGCGATACCTGCCACTCAGGATACTACTATTGTGATATATGATATTGATGGTAATAACCTTGCAAAAGCTGGTATGAGTACTGGTATCGGGACAGCTTACCCTGGTAACTATTTACAATGGGATTTGTCATTTGTTCCAACAACTGTAACTTTTGATGCATTTAAACAAACTTTATCAGCCGGAGGAACAATAACCAAACTTGGTACACTTGCAATTCAGGTGCAGGATTTTACAGCGCACAAAACAGCTGCCGGAAATGAAGCTTTACTTTCATTAATAACTACTGATCCTATTACAAAAGTGGAATTACAAAAAAGTGCCAATGGTACCGACTTTGTAACTGCAGGGGAAATGAACCTCTTAAATCCAGGTAATCAAACACTCAATTACAATTTAATAGATCCTAATCCATTTGCTTATGCAACTTTTTATAGAGCAAAAATTTTCTATGCCGGTAAAGAAGAGTTTACCAATATCGTAAAAATTCAATCGGTACAGGTAAAGGGCATCACTGTTTCGCCTAATCCGGTAAATAGCACCCTGAAGTTGAATTTCAATAACCAGGTGCAGGAAGAAACCACTATTAAGATTTTAGGAGTAGACGGAAAGAAAGTAACAGAAATAAAAACCAAGAACGATTTTATACATATTGACGTAAGTAGTTATTCAGCTGGCATCTACATGGTTCAGGTAGTAAGACAAGGCGAAGTAGTAGAAACCAGCAAGTTTTTAGTACGGCATTGATGTATATAATTGCCTAATATCCTTTTTAAAAATACCGTTATGAAAAGAATTTTATTCTTTCTGATTAGTTTGATGTGCTTTGCAGAATACGCATTGGCTCAGCCAGCCACTTACAGCATACCAGTAAGTATTGGGAGGAACAACTGTGGAAGTGGAACAGACTCTACTTATTTTTTCAATTATGCTGCAGGCAATTTAACCCGGGCATCGTACCCCAATGCTTATAAGGCAAGGCTTAAAATCGGCCCTGCATCTACAACAGACAGGTGGACGATCTTTGCCGCAAGTATATCATTCAATCCTAAAGATCAGAAGTTGTATTATCTCTGGACAGACTACGCACACGTGATTGCCAGGGGAGGTCCATTTCCAACACCCGCTAATACTTACACTTACATATGGAGATGGAAACCGGATACCACGTTCACAGTGGGTGCAACGACTACAATCAACTACACTGATACACTCCGGTCTTTTCATTACGATATTGGCGGTGTGGCTTTTGATAATAATGGTATAGGATGGACACTGGAGTTTCCGCCAACTAATCCATGCGCAAGAGCGTTTTTCAGGCCTATTGATTTTGCTGCCAACATTTATAATATTGCAGATACGCTTGATTTTACTTCGGGCGCCGGTGGTATTGGCGATACTTTATGGAACCCCGGCAGCGGTGATATAACGATGCTGCCATCGGGCCAGATCTATTACAACTTTGATAATAAATTATATACCCCCGATTATGGTAGTTATGGAGGTGCTACGCACCATATAAAATCAACTTATATAGATTCCACAAAGCTCCCTGCGGGTACTACCTCCCTGGTAGGGCTGGCTTTTGCGGATGGCGACCTTCTTTCTTCTTATGCAACAGGCTGTATTTACCGAAGGCTGGACCCGGTTACCGGGGATACCAACTATGTAAATTATACTTATGCAGCTAATAAGGGTGTGTATTCGGTTGATATGACGCAGATCAATTCGGGTGTAGGAGCATCAAAAAAACTGGTTTCAGTTACTGCAACGGGTACCCCAAACCAGTACGACGTAGTATATGATGTATATGTAAAAAACTATGGCAATATTCCGATAACCAATATACAGGTTTCTGACAACCTGGGATTAATAAACGGCGTAGGTAATGTTTCCAACGTAACGGCCGCATTTACGAGTAATCCTGCGGGGCTTTCACTAAATCCTCTCTACAACGGCACGGGGATTATCACGCTGTTAACAGGTGTACAAACATTACCCAACTATCCTATAGTTGATGATAACTTTACAATAAGAATCTCCTGCCGCTTATCAAATATTCTGGCTGGGGTTGTTTACAATAACCAGGCTATAACAACTGCCAATGGGTTTAACAGCACTGCATTAAGAGATTCATCCACCAACGGTAATAATCCCGATCTAAATCAAAACGATAAACCCGATGATATTGGTGAAAGTCAACCTACTCCTTTTGTAATTGTACTTACGCCTGTAACAGCACCTTGTAACGTAATTGGGAATGTTTTGTATAACCAGGATTTTGGAACGGGAGCAGGCTTAAAATCATCAATACCTACAGTTCCCAATACAGCAAGTACCACTTTTATTGGTACAACAACAGCTCCTTTACCAATAAACAGGTATACCATTACCAATAATGCCATTAATGGAGATGGGGCCAACTGGATAAGTTTGACCGATCATACAGGTAATGCTTTGGGAAATATGATGGTGGTAAATGCAGATGCTGCGGCAAATATTTTTTACAGGGATACCTTACCGGTAGCTTGCCCGGGCCAGCAATATTCTGTTTCGTTGTGGGCTGCTTTCATTGGCAACTCAACTTATCAAACAACGTGTAACGGTTTGGGTGGATTTAAGTATCCCAAATTTTTAATAAAAATAAGAGATTTAACCACAGGCCTTGTAATTACTCAAACTACCACTGCTGATATTACCAGTACATCATGGACGCTGTACGGAATGAAGTTTGGATTGCCTGCAGGCTATAGCAACCTGATTCTTGAAATTGTAAATGCAGGCCCCGGTGGTTGCGGTAATGATGTGGCAATTGATGATATTCAGTTTGGAACTTGTAGTGCTGCACCCACTGTAACTGCGGGTGTTGGATCAGCGGGTTGTATGGGTACCTCTACCACATTCAATTCTTCATTGAGTGATTCTACAGCTATATCAGGTACTATCGTTTATCAATGGCAGGTTGCAACTGCATTGGCAGGCCCGTACTCTGATATCGTCGGTGCAACTTCAGCTACCTATACAATAGCATCATTGGCAGCCTCAGATACAGGCAAATACTATCGTTTAATAGTTGCCGCATCTGGAAATATTGGTGTGGCGGGTTGCCAGTATATTTCTCCGGGAGTTAAACTTACTGGTATAGCGCCATCGGTTGCGCCAGCAAGTATTACAGCGCCGTCAACTACTATTTGCAATGGAGCTTCTGTTTTATTAACATCAAATGGGGCAACATTGGGTACTGGTGCCAATTACCAATGGGGAACGGGTGCTGTAGTAGGTACCAGCCCTATAGGCGGTGCCACGGCTTCAACACTTAGTGTGTCGCCAACAACAACTACTACTTACTGGGTTCGTGTTGAAAACACTACCTCTCCATGTTCAGCTACTACGGGTGGCACCACCGTTACCATAACAGTAAATCAACCATCAGTTGCACCAAGTAGTGTAACCGGTGCAGATATATGTTCCGGCGGATCCACTACATTAACAGCAAATGGAGGTGCCCTGGGTACGGGCGCTAACTACCAGTGGGGCACAGGCGCAGTGGTAGGTGTTAGTCCTATAGTAGGCGCCACCAGTTCAACGCTGACGGTATCACCAGGCAGTACAACCACTTATTGGGTACAGATACAAAATACAACAGCCCCTTGTTCGGCAACCACCAGTGGTTTAACCAAAGTAATAACAGTAAACCAGCCATCAACAGCTCCTTCAAGTGTAACGGGCGCAGATATTTGTGCGGGAGGATCAACTACGTTAACAGCTATTGGCGGCGTCCTGGGTACCGGCGCTAACTACCAGTGGGGCACAGGTGCAGTGGTAGGTGTTAGTCCTATAGTAGGCGCTACCAGTGCAACGCTTACCGTATCACCGGGCAGTACAACCACTTATTGGGTACAGATACAAAATACAACAGCTCCCTGTTCAGCTACTACCAGTGGCTTAACCAAAGTAATAACAGTAAACACGGGATCTACCGCACCTACCAGTGTGACGGGTGCAAATATTTGTGCGGGAAGTTCCACTACACTGACTGCCCTTGGCGGTTCATTGGGTACGGGCGCTAACTACCAGTGGGGCACAGGCGCAGTGGTGGGTGTTAGTCCTATAGTAGGTGCCACCAGCTCAACGCTTACCGTATCACCAGGCAGCACAACCACCTATTGGGTACAGATCCAGAATACAACAGCTCCCTGTTCAGCTACTACCGGTGGTTTAACAAAAGTAATAACCGTTAGCCAGCTATCAGTAGCGGCAACCGGTGCAACAAAAAACAAGAATAATATTTGCCCGGGTATACTTGTAAATCTCAGTACTGTTGGCGGTACACTGGGTACTGCTGCAAGCTGGAAATGGTATACAGGAAGCCCTGGTGGCACATTAATTGGCAGCGGTACTACCATCAGCGTTACGCCACTGGTAACCACTACCTATTATGTAAGAGCAGAAGGAAGTTGTAACACCACTGCCGACCAGTCGGTAACTGTGTTCATATCATGTGATATTGACAAGGATAAAGACGGTATTCCGGATTTTGTGGAAAGCAATATGGCTGCAGCATTTGCAGATGCCAACAGCAATGGTATTATTAACGCTTATGATCCAACCTATGCTGGTTTTGTTGATAATAATAATGATTATATTAATGATAATTTCCAGGCTGATGGGGATTCTGATAACGACGGTATTCCTAATTACCTTGATACAACCTTCCCTGGTCGTGTGGATAGCAATGGCGATGGCGTTGATGACAGGTTTGATGCGGACAAGGACGGCATAATAAATATGCTTGATCTAGATAGTGATAATGATGGTATTCCCGATGTGGTGGAAGCGTATGGTGTAGATACTAACGGTGATGGCAGGATCGATGGTTTTACTGATACTGATGGTGATGGATTATCACAGAACGTAGATATCAATAATACCGGCGCTTATAATACCGGGCTTGGTTTAGGCAACATCGACTTTGACGGTGATGGTGTACCAAATTTTATTGACCTGGATAGTGATAATGACGGAATACCCGATGTAGTGGAATCAGGTGGCGCAGATACCAATAATGATGGTATGATTGATGGCTTCGTAGATGTGAACGGTGATGGCCTTCATGATGGTTATATTAATGCAACCGGCTTACTTAAAACGGGTGCAGATATCAATGGTGACGGTAAAGCAGACAGTTACCCGAATAAGAACCTCGACCAGGATTTCCGTCCCAATGCTTACGATTTAGATAGTGACGGCGACGGTATTGTGGATGTAATTGAAGCTGGCCTGCCTGATGCTAACCTGGATGGCAGGGCAGACGGTGTGATCGGTACCAATGGTTGGTCAACAACCATATCGGCAATGCCTGCACTGAATTTAAGAAATACGGATGGCACTGGCAATCCCGATTACCTGGATATTGATTCGGATGATGATGGTATACCGGATAATATAGAAGCCCAGCCCACTGCAACCTATAAATTACCGACAGTAGCTGATACAGATGGTGATGGACTTGCAAATGTTTATGATAACGTGCCGGCTGCATTCGGGGGTTCAGGTATATTTGTTTGGGACCAGGATGGCGATGGCATACCTGATTACAGGGACCTGGATACTGACGGTGACGGACAGCCGGATATTGCAGAAGGTAATGACTTTAACCTGAATGGTATAGCAGATGACAATATCACCTTAACAGGATTAGATACGGACGGTGATGGCCTGGATAACCGTTTTGATTCCTTGAACTCTACCACTAATTTAAAAGGAACCTCTTACATGATGGGTATAAACGGAAGCCTTGTGGGTGATGCAACGCCTGGTGCAAGATGCCCGGTTCAGAAGAAAATACCAACACAGGCGGATAGGGACTGGCGTTTTGTAGGAACAGTGCTACCGGTTCAATTCCTCAATTTTGGCGGCCTGTTGCAAAACATGCAGGTAGCGCTTAACTGGACGATCATTGCAACCAAAGACGTAGATCATTTTGAAATAGAACGAAGCCTCGATAATGCAGTATATGCTAAAGTTGGCGTGGTAACCGATGCTGTAAAATTAAACCAGCAGCAAAGCTTTGGCTATCCTGACGATATTAATGGTGTCACTGCTGATATCATCTACTACAGGCTTAAGGTGATTGGTAAAAACGGTGACATTAAATACAGTAATATTTTGGTGATAAGAAGGAACCAGGTTAAAACACCGGTTACAATAATGCCAAACCCTGCAAATGAGTATGTTTCCGTAAAATTCTTTGTGGAAAAAGAATCGGAAATTACCCTTAGGTTACTGGATAATTTAGGTAAAACAGTATTCCTGCAAAAACAAAAGGTATCCAAAGGCAGCAATATGATTCAGTTGAATGACCTAGGCAAATACAGTACAGGCGTGTATTCGATCCAGCTATTTATAAATGGTGAAGTGATCACTCGAAAACTCATCATCGGAAGATAACAGGATCACTAAAATGATCTTTCAGGGCTGCTTCTTCAAAAGAAGCAGCCCTTTTTAATGGTGCCTGTCACTGCTTTTTTAAAAAGACGTGCACTATTTTTAATTAATTTGACACAGCGGGCACTGTGGGCCAATACCCGGTTGATCTTTGTCAAAAAAAAGTATGGGGCACCATTTATTTTGTAAAATGCATAGCTGCCGCATCAGGTTTTAAATGCTATTTTTGTTGTAATGTATACACTTAAAAAATCATTGGGCCAGCATTTTTTAAAAGATGAAAATATCATTCAAAAGATCATCGGGGCATTGCAGCAGGAAAAATTTTCCAGCTTACTGGAAGTAGGGCCGGGTGCAGGTGCTTTGACCAAACATCTGATAGCATTGCCCGGGATTAATTTTAAAGCAGTAGAACTGGACCAGGAAAAAGTAGACTATCTCTATAAAAAATACCCGGTTCTAAAAGAAACCATCATTCACAAAAGTTTTTTGGACATTGATAAACCTTTTGACGGGCCTTTTACCGTAATTGGTAATTTTCCTTACAATATCTCTACACAGATCCTGTTCAAGATACTGGAATGGAAAGATGAGGTGCCTTGCGTGATCGGCATGTTTCAAAAAGAAGTGGCACAACGGGCAGCATCAAAAGAAGGCAGCAAAGTATATGGTGTGTTAAGCGTGCTGGTGCAGGCCTATTATGATGTAGCCTATTTATTTGATGTCGGCAATGAATGTTTTAACCCTCCACCCAAAGTGCAGAGCGGCGTGATAAAACTCACGAGGAGGAAGGAGGCCTTGCAGGTGAAGTCTGAACGCGCTTTCAGGGTATTGGTAAAAACAGCTTTTAACCAGCGCCGCAAAACATTGCGCAATGCAGTAAAAAGTTTGTTCACCGCAGAAATATTACAGGATGACATTTTTAATAAACGTGCCGAAGCATTGAGTATCGAAGATTTTGCCGCACTTACTTTTAAAATGAGTTAACCCGAATATGAAAACTGTCGCCGCCTTATTGCTTTTAGCTTTCAGCTTTTCGCTTTCTTCCTGTTATACCCCGCGTTACGTGTACAGTCCTGCGGCACATAATGTACCGGTATTAATAAAAAAAGGAGACAGCAAACTGGCTATTAACTACGCTGCAAACCTGGCTGATAACAATGTAAAAGACAGTGTGCCCGTAAGAGCAAAAGCAAGGGGTTACGACCTGCAGGCCGCCTATGCATTTACAAAACATTGGGCTGCACAGGTAAATTACTACCATCGTACTGAAAGGAATGCAGGCGATTTTGATGCAGGCATAAGAGACAGTGTGGTGATCAATTATAAAAGAGATCTTTCCGAGATCGGGGTAGGCTATTTTCAACCGCTGCATTCCAATAGCCGGGCTATATTCCAGGTTTTTGCGGGGATCGGTTTTGGTAAATTCAGTTTAAATGACAATGGCAAAGACCAGAACAGGGTTTTGCGCAGCAGGTATCACCAAATGAATGTGATGAAATTATTTATTCAGCCTGCATTTACCATAAGAGGTAAAAACAATTTTGCAGGTTCTTTTTCGTCAAGGCTAAGCGTAATTTATTTTAAAAATATAATAACGGATTATAACCCTGCAGAACTGGATAAATATAAACTGGATAGCCTTAGTTACAGTCCAAGGGTTTTTTGGGAACCGGCCATTGTGAATACATTTGGTTTTAAAAAACTGCCGGGGGTACAGTTGGAATTCCAGTTAGGCCTGGCTTTTTTGGTAAGTAAGCGCTTTGTAGATGCAAGGGCATTCAATTTTTCGGGTGGTTTGCTATTTGATTTACCAAAACTATTTGCTTTGAACCGACATTCATCTAAAAACTAACACTTGTTATTTTTGTTAGGACTTTTGTAGGTAAATTTGTAACCCACTCCAGCCCCCTCTATCTCCCCCATGTGGAGGAAGCCTGGGCGATTGTTGCGAAGTTAGAAGCGAAAGGGTATAATAGTCTTGTAATAAAAAATAAAAGAAAAAAGATTTTGCCGGATCAAAAAATAAAACATAATCTCCAAAACAATCTTCTTCATTTCCTTTCCGCCAGCTGGCGGAGAAGATAGAGGGGGCCGGAGCTTTTCTTATGAGTCTTACATTAAATAATAAAGTTCGTATTGTAACAGCCGCCAGTTTATTTGACGGCCATGATGCCGCCATCAACATCATGCGCCGTATCATGCAGGCCAAAGGCGCCGAGATCATTCACCTGGGGCATAACCGCAGTGTGCTTGAAATTGTTGAATGCGCCATTGAAGAAGACGTGCAGGGCATTGCCATTACTTCGTACCAGGGCGGCCATGTTGAATTCTTTAAATACATGAAAGACCTGCTGGAGCAGAATGGTTGTGGCCATATAAAAATATTCGGTGGTGGTGGTGGAACGATATTGCCTTCAGAAATTGAGGAACTGCATAATTACGGCATCACAAAAATTTACAGTCCTGATGATGGCAGGAAAATGGGATTGGAAGGGATGATAGAGGATGTGATTATTTCCTGCGATTTTAATACAGCCTCCCCTAAATCCCCTCCCAAAGAGGGGACTTTAGACCCTGCTAACGGTAACGGGCATTATGCCCTTGGAGAGTGGAAGAATATAAAAGCAATAGCACGGTCAATCACACTTGCAGAAAATGGGGAGCCTTATAAACATTTATTAAACGGAAAAGCATCTCATGAATATTTTGAAACAGCTGATCCCGTTTTATACAAATCTTTAAAGGAATTTGCTTTGCAAAACCGGAATAACTCCACTGAAGCAGAAAATGCTTTATGGCAACAGCTGCGGGATAAACAAGTTGACGGTATAAAATTCAGAAGACAACATATTATCGACAGGTATATAGCAGATTTTATTTCGTTGGAAAATAAATTGATCGTAGAAGTTGATGGAGCAATCCATCAATTGCCCGA
>JBBRCB010000048.1:0-25467 GCA_038205215.1 Chitinophagales bacterium
ATCAAGGGTATTATCGAAGACAAAATGGGCGCTTTGTGGATCGGCACTTACGGAGAGGGTCTGTATGTCTGGAAAAATGAGCGTTTATATCAATTTAACCAATCCGACGATGGCCTGGCCAGCGATGATATTTATGCGATGACCATGGATCAAAATGGCCGGATTTGGGTCGCCACGGATGCTGGAATTAGTATTTGTGCCATGCCGGAGCAAGGGGAAAAGAAGGTACTCAACCTGACAAAATCTGATGGCCTGCCCGACGAAATCATCACTGCGCTCAGCACCGACAATCAAGGCAATATATGGGGTGGCACGGATGAAAAAGGCGTTTTTCGCTATCATTTTGCCACAAAAAGCATCGACTGTGTAAGCCAGGCCTGGGGCTATGGTGCCGTCAGCAGCCTGAAATGCTTTGGCGCAGATGAGCTCTGGATTGGGACAGAAAAGCAGGGCATCATCCACCTTGATGTCAATTCAGGGGAAACAGGGGGCATGCCTGCCGGACATGCTTTGGAAGGCGTAAAGGTGCGCGCAATGTGCAAAGACCGGGAAGGATTGCTTTGGTTGGTTGTCAACCAAGGCGCCTTATATTCCTCCAACTTGCGATTTACACGCCAGGAAACGCCATTTTCCCATATCCAGGCCATTTGTACCGGCACAAATCGCCAATTCTGGGTTGGCACACGGGAGGGTTTGTTCCTGCGAAAACCAGGTAGCTTTGTGTCGGTGTTGCCAACCAAGGAAAACGTTGTGTCCTTGTGGGAATCGCCCCTGGATGGCACTATTTGGGCAGGAACGCTGGGGAACGGGGTGTTTTTGATAGAACGAGATGGCCGAACATGGCGACATTTACCGGAACGGGAAACCCAGGTAAACAGCAGCGTGTTGTCCATTTCTGGCGATAAAGAACACGTATGGTTGGCCACCCTTGATGGGATGAGCGTGCTGAATGCAACCACGCTTAAACCTGAAAAAGGCATTTTGCAAGATCAACTGGCCTCCAACTATGTGTACAAAGTGCTGACGGACAGCCGTGGCAGGGTTTGGTTTGGCACGGATGGAGAAGGTTTGGTGCTGTATGAAAAGGGCCAGTTCAAAGCCTATTCAACAGCAAACGGCGACGACTTGCGCACCATTTACAGCATTGCCGAAGATCGCTTGGGAAATATTTGGTTCAGCACTGCCCGGAGTGGCTTATTTAAGTTTGACGGTCAGCAATTCACCCGATATACCACCGCCAGCCACCTCCACAGCATGGCCATCACAGGCTTGGCTGTAGACGGCAACAACCAGGTCATCATTGGTTATGAAGATGGTTTTGACGTGCTAAATCCCAATCGATTTGACCATGTTAACTTTTGTGGGGCAAAAACAGGTGTGCCTACCATAGAGGTCAACCTGAATGCCTTGTGGACCGATGCGCAAGGCCATGTTTGGCTGGGTGGTCAAAATGGAATTGTCAGGTCAGCAGCTTATAAAGAGCCCATTATCGACGACCCGCAACCAGGCATAACCGGCGTATCTGTTTTCTTGCAATCTATTGATTTTCAGCAAAAAAATGTTTTTGAACACGATCAAAACAATTTCTTGTTCAACTTTATCGGACTTTGGTACACCGATCCAGAATCGGTGCGCTACCGGTATCGTTTGGAAGGCTTTGATCCAGAATGGAAAATATCCAAAGACCATACCGCTTCATATCCCAGGCTGCCACCCGGAAACTATATATTTAGGGTGCAGACCAGTGAACACGGCAACTTCACAAATGTACCGGAAGCTATTTGGTCTTTTAAAATTAAAACCCCGTTTTGGAATCGTTGGTGGTTTATTCTGCTGGCAGGAGCTTTAACCAGTGGCTTGTTCGTTGCTTACGTACGTGCCCGCGAGGCGCGGCTGAAGCGGGAAGACCGCCTGAAGCGAGAAAATGTGGAATCACAATTTGAAACCCTGAAAAGCCAGATCAACCCACATTTTTTGTTCAACAGCTTCAATACCCTCATCACCATTATCGAAGAAAATCCTAAGATTGCGGTAGAATATGTGGAGCACTTGTCCGATTTTTATCGAAGTATCATCGTATATCGGGAACGCGATTTCATCAAAGTTTCGGAGGAAATGGAGCTGGTGCGCAGTTTCGACTTTCTGTTGAAAAAACGCTACGAAGACGGCTTCCTCCTTGTCGACCGATTAAATGGCATAGAAGGCAAGGTAATGCCGCTTTCCTTGCAAATACTGCTGGAAAATGCCGTCAAACACAACATTATTTCCGTTTCAAAACCCTTGACCGTCGAAATTTTTGAGGAAAACAACCACATCGTCGTGCGGAACAACATCCAACGAAAAATTAAACCCGAAGCCAGCACCCATTTTGGCTTGCAAAGCCTTATAAACCGCTATAAATTATTAGGAGAACGACCCATCAGCGTGGAGGAAAACAACGCGTTTTTTACAGTCAGGCTACCTTTGTTTAAGTGATGAGTGATGAGTTATGAGTTATGAGTTATGAGTTATAAGTTACGGGTAATTCACTCATAACTCATCACTTATAATTATTTATTAACGCTGCACCCTTCCGCTGCCGTTACCTTTCATCAGTTCTTTTACATCACTTAAAGTAGCATGGTTGAGGTCACCGGGGATCGTATGTTTTAATGCAGAGGCAGCAACACCAAACTCAGCAGCATCGGCCGTTTTCATTCCGGTAACCAGTCCGTAAATTAATCCGCTGGCAAAACTATCGCCGCTGCCTACACGGTCGATAATGCGCACATTGTATTTTTTGGTATGATAAAAATTATTGCCATCATAAACCAGGGCACTCCATCCATTATCACTGGCGCTATAGCTTTCACGCAATGAAGAAGCGATGAATTTAAAATTAAATTTTGCCTGCATCTGGTTAAATACATCTTTAAAACCATCAAGGTTCAATTCGCCCTTGGTAACATCGGTATGTGCCGCCTTAAAACCCAGGCAGGTATCAGCATCTTCTTCATTGCCGATACAAACATCCACGTACCGGCACAATTCTGTCATTATTTGCTGCGCCTTTTCTTTACTCCATAATTTTTTACGGTAATTCAGGTCGATGCTGGTAGTGATACCTTTTGCTCTGGCTGCTTTTAATGCAGCCATCGTTAATGCCGCGGCCTTATCGCTTAAGGCAGGGGTGATACCCGTGGTATGAAACCAATCGGCGCCTTCCAATATTTTATCAAAATCAAATTCGCTGATATCAACATCCGCAATAGAAGCCCCAGCCCTGTCATACACCACTTGTGATGCCCTCATGGATGCACCGGTCTCTAAAAAATATATCCCCAGCCTGTCGCCACCACGGACGATGTATTGTGTATCCACACCATAACGGCGCAGGTGGTTGATCGCTGACTGCCCGATAGGATTGTTAGGTATTTTGGTTATAAAAGTACCATTCTCTCCATAATTGCAAATGGCTGCTGCTACATTAGCTTCGCCACCACCATAAGTAATATCAAAGGTATCAGCCTGAACAAAACGTTTGTGATCGGGAGTAGATAAACGCAACATGATTTCTCCGAGGGTAATTACTTTTTTTGGCATCGTTAAAATATTATAACAGTTGTAAAATAAATGAAGTCAGGATTCAAAGATGGTTATAAATTGCTTAACCAACAAGGATTTGCCCGTCTTATGGGGTACTATATTTACGGAAACGTTTGCGTAACTATTTGCGCTGTTGTGCGTAATTTAAAATAATATTGTTCAACGATAAAACTTACATACGTATGAAGAAAGATGTGCTGCTGCAACTGATTCCGCAACAGGGAATGTTACCCCTTTATTTTAATAAAGACACGCAAACCAGTATCGAACTCTTACAAGCATTGTACAGTGCAGGTATTCGTACGGTAGAGTACACTAACAGGGGAGAAGCTGCTTTAACTAATTTTAAAGCAATGAAGGCTGTTTGTGAAAACGAAATGCATGATATGTATTTAGGGGTAGGTACTATAAAGAACGCTGAAATGGCCAAAGCATTTATTGATGCCGGCTGTGATTATATCATTTGTCCAGGTTTGGTAGAAAGCGTGGCAAAAGTTGCTGATGCCAACAGCATGCTTTGGATACCTGGTTGCATGACACCGACCGAGATCATTACTGCGGAGAACCTTGGCGCTAAAATGATTAAGTTATTTCCTGGAAATATAATTGGAATGGCATTTATGAGTGCAGTTAAAGAATTGTTCCCTAATTTGTTTTTCATGCCAACAGGCGGTGTAGATACCAGCAAAGAAAATATCGAGGGCTGGTTTAAAGCCGGTGTATGTGCTGTAGGGATGGGTAGCAAACTGGTGAGCAAAGAAGTAATGGCAGAAAAAAGATACGATTGGCTGATCGCGGAAACAAAAAAAATACAGGCCATCATTAACGGTTGTAAAAGATAATTTAGCGCAGCGATATGAATATGGAAAAGATTGGAAAGTACCGCTGGACGATTTGCGGGTTACTATTCTTTGCTACCACTGTAAACTATTTAGACAGGCAGGTGCTAAGTTTATTGCAAACCACATTAGCCGAAAAATTTAACTGGAGCAATAGTGATTATGCAAACATTACTGCGGTTTTTCAATTTGGGTATGCTATCAGTATGCTTTTTGCGGGCAGGATCATTGACAAATTGGGCACTAAAAGAGGTTATACACTTGCCATTATCATCTGGAGCCTTGGTGCTATTATTCATGCCTTAGCAATTCCAATTGGCGAAGCTGCTACCTCCATTTTAGGATGGTTTGGTATCGTTTCATTAAATGTTTCCGTTATCGGTTTTATGATCAGCAGGGCAGTGCTGGCATTTGGGGAAGCTGGTAATTTTCCCGCGGCTATCAAAGCAACAGCAGATTATTTCCCCAAAAAAGAAAGGTCGTTTGCTACAGGTATTTTTAATTCGGGCGCTAATGTGGGTGCTGTTTTGGCACCGCTTACCGTGCCATGGATCGGCAAGCATTGGGGATGGGAGTCAGCATTTATCATCATTGGCGCTATTGGTTTTATATGGGTTATTTTCTGGTTGTTATTTTATGAGAAACCTGAAGAACAAAAAAGGTTATCCAAAGCGGAACTCGATTATATCAATGCAGATAAAGAAAACCTTGTAGTTGATGCTGCTGCACCTAAAATTCCCTGGGTAAAATTATTGTCGTACAGGCAAACCTGGGCATTTGCATTTGGTAAATTTATGACCGATGGTGTTTGGTGGTTCTTTTTATTCTGGTTACCTGCATACTTAAAAGCACAGTATGATATGGGTAGTACCGATATATCATTTCCGCTTACCATATTGTACAGTATGACGATGTTTGGCAGCATAGGCGGGGGGTGGTTCCCAATGTATTTTATTAAGAAAGGTTATGCGCCTTATGATGCCAGGATGAAAGCAATGTTATTGATTGCAATAATCCCGTTAGTAGTATTGTTGGCCCAACCGTTGGGCGGGTATACGTACTGGATACCTGTTGTTTTGATTGGTATCGGGGCTTCTGCACACCAGGCCTGGAGTGCAAATATCTTTACTACTGTTTCCGATATGTTTCCTAAAAAAGCTATAGGCTCCATCGTTGGAATTGGAGGAATGGCGGGTGGTTTTGGGGGAGTGATCATTTCAAAACTGGGTGGCTGGCTTTTTGATTCTTATAAAGCTGCAGGTATTGCAAGGTCCTGGATAGATGCCAAAACGGCCGGCCTTGGAGACTATTTAGCCAGGATACAATCTTTACATTTAGTAAATAAATATGGCGATACCGTATACCTGGATAAAACAGAATTAGGAGGTTTATCTAAAGAAGTTGCAGATCAGTTAAAATCAGTAGATGCCTCCCTGTTTGATAAATTATTGCATTTACAAAAGCCATTGGTACAGGCAGAAATGTCTACCTCGTATACCATCATGTTTGCCATTTGTGCAGTAGCCTACTTAATTGCATGGATGGTAATGAAAAGCCTGGTGCCTAAATACAAACCCATAACTGATTTGTAAGCCGTCACGAATTACACAAGCTGTTTTACCCGGTATAAAATTGATAACGGTTAGCGGCAGCTACTTACCGCAAAAAAATTAACCGGCATCAACACTTTCGAAAATCCAGATAACATAAAAACGGTTTCTTTCCGTGGAGCAAAACAATAGGAGTGGGCCTGGTGGTTGATCTGCCTGCACAACCTGTGGTGATGCTGGAGTTAAAATTAAATACTTTATAGGGATTTAATATAATCGATTGCTATCGGCATACCCTTAAAATAATCCATTAAAGGATCTCTTTTAATTCCTGTGGGAAATGTATCCGTAAAATATTTCGACAAACGGAAAAGCCTGATGATGGTGTAAAATATAATTCGTTCGTAACTGACGTCAAAATATTTTTTATAATTCAGCATAACTGCTTCAAAAAAATCGGAATGGCCTTCGATGGCAAAAAGATATCCCAATGCCATAACAGGATCACCCGAAACACAGCCTTCAAAATCTACAAAACCGGCTAATTGGTGGTGGTTAATAATAATATTACCCGGGCTAAAATCACTCCAGATCAAACAGGGCCTTTCAATGTGAATATGATTAATTTGGTTTCGTGCAAAATTTAAAAGCATATTTATAGTTAGTCCGTCCAGTTCTTTAATGTTAGAAAGATACAATGCACCACGATCAACAGCATCCAGCAAAAAGAAGGGCCAGCTGGATCGGGGACCTTCACCTGTTAATAAAAAACCAAAGCCCTGGACTTCATTTTTTGAAAAGCATACAATATTTTCTATTATTCCACCTGCAATGCGGTTAACGGTTGCAGCGGTAAGGGATGGCATCAGGTCCAATAAGGGCTGGCCCTCAATGAACTTATAAAAAAGATAACGGGTTAATGAAGCGTCGTTATAGGCAATAGGTTCAGGCACCTTACATCCCCCGGTAAAAAGGCTGCGCATGATCTTAAATTCTTTGTCTACACGGGTTGTATTTTCGGGAGGATAGATCCGCAGGATATAATTTATGTTTTTAACCTTTACTTTGTACTTGAAGGTCATTACACCCATTTCTATCTTGTCAATTGCAGCAGGGTATTCCTGAAATTGATCAAAAATAATTTCACCTATCGTTGTATTGTCAATGTGCATCAGTTATTTTTCCAAAAAAAAGGCATACCTGTTCATCAACGGTAAATAAAGATACAGCTATTTTAAAAACAGTGCAGTAGCCCCGGTTGCCGGTTATTGTACCAAAACCAAAAGAAAGCTAAAAAATTATGGGAGAATATTAACCAATTAATATCTTTGATACCGGAAACAGTCAGTTCAGTACATTTATTTCCAAAAATTCAAAGGATAAGTCCAGCAGCAGTTGATATTGACACAGCAGGTTTAAATCATTGTCTAAATATTCTATTTTAAATACGGGGTTAATTCAGGTCAGCCTGTAATTATATTTTTCAACACTCAATTACCGCCGGTATGAAATATATAGATAAGCACCTGTCAGCAGACGGCAGCAGAAAATATTTATGGCAGCTGGATGATTTAAAAACTGTTGAAAGCATTTATTTTATTTTCAACAATAAAAAATACACCTGTATCTCGTCTCAGGTTGGCTGCAATGTAAAATGTGTTTTTTGCGAAACAGGCAAACAGTTTAACCTCAGAAATTTAACTGCGGCGGAAATAACAGCCCAGGTAAAGGAAACCCATAGCGATCTGGAAATGACAGCTCCGTTGAGCGAAGTGGTTTTTGCAGGAATGGGAGAACCTTTATTAAATTTTAATAATGTTATTGGCGGGGCAGAGCAAATACTTGAAAATAAACTGGCGTCTACCATCTCTTTATCCACGTCGGGCATTGTACCTAAAATATACGACCTGGTTTATTCACCCATAACCAAACTCTTTATCTCTTTGCATGCTTCATCCAATGAAGTAAGAAGCTACCTGGTGCCTGTCAATACCAAATACCCCATTGAGCAACTGATCAAAGCAACAACTTTTTTTTCTGAAAAGACCGGAACTAAAGTAACTGCAACCTATATTTTATTTGAGGGGTTGAATGATACCAATGAAGATATTAACCGGTTGGTAAGTTTATTGAACCCGGAAGTGTATACCATTCAACTGAGTGTATGGAATACCGTTTCAGATACAAGCCTGAGGCCATCAAAACGTATATATTATTTTGAAGAATCCTTACGCAATAAGGGGTTCGATGTATTTGTTTTAAACAGTAAAGGATCAGATGTGGAAGGAGGTTGTGGGCAATTGCGTTCAAGAAATATACAGTTGAATGAAGTTATAAAATAATCAATTTTAATTGTAGCAATGGATACTCCGGTTCGTGAAAAAAATACAATACAGGCTTTACCAAAGGTAGAGTTGCATATTCATCTGGAAGGCTGTATCAGTTTGGGCACTCTTAAAAGTCTTGCAAGTAAAAATAATGTTATCCTGCCAAAGCATTTAACCGACAAGGATAATATCAGCTTCAGTAACTTCAATGAATTTGTACAAACTTTTTATGCTATTTGCAATGTTATTAAAACAGAGCCCGATTTCAAATTCATTGCTAAGGACCTGGTTGATTATGTAAGGCGGAATAATATTATATACTGTGAGGTTTCCTTTACACCAATCATATACCTGAACAAAGATCTTAGCTTTTCAAAAATAATGGGCATATTGAATGAAGAGATTGCCTTTAATAATTTATCGGACTGTATTTATTTTATTATTGATACGCAGCGCGACCACGGAATAGCCATAGGGGAACAGGTGTTTAATAAAGTACTGGAAACAAAAGATTGCAACATAGTAGGCATAGGAATGACCGGGCAGGAAGTTGGCTTTTTGGCATCGGAATATAAAGCCCTGTATAAAAAAATGTATGATGCAGGATACGGATGTACGGCACATGCCGGGGAGTATGGCGGGGCAAATGATATATGGCAATGCCTGCTCTATTTAAAGGTAAAAAGAATCGGGCATGGGATACGGGCTATTGCAGATGATGAGTTGCTGGAATTTATTAAAGAGAATGACATACACCTGGAAGTATCGCCAACAAGTAATGTACGCTTATGCAGGGTAGAAAGTTATGCAGTACACCCTATAAAAGATTTCATCAATATGGGCTTGAATGTAGGGATCAATTCAGATGACCCGGGTATTTTTAATACAGATATAACTGATGAATACAATAATATTTTAGCTGCATTTAATTTTAATAGCAGTACTTTAAAGCAATGTAATATAAACGCGGTGCAGGCTTCTTTTACAACTGCAGCAACCAAACAGCAGCTTTTAACCACTATAAAAAAACACTGGTAATAATTTTATGATAGTCTGTATAGAAGGATGTATAGGTGTTGGTAAAACCTCTCTTACCAAAAAATTATCCGGGGAACTCGATGGGCATGGCATATATGAAGAATTTGAGAATAATCCCTTCTTAAAGGATTTTTATAATAACCCCGACCTTTTTGCATTTCATGTGCAGACCACTTTTTTATGTTTACAATCAAAGCAGTTTCTAAAAGCAGCTGCATTGGAAAAAGAAAAAATTGTTTTTGCTGATTTTCATCCTATAAAAAGTAAAATATTCAGCGATATTGTAATAAAGAATGAAACTGAATACGTGATCATCCAAAAAATTTACGACAGGTTATTTGCTGCCCTCGGGGAAAAAGTATTGATAGTATATCTTAAAGGCTCTCCCAAAGGGGTATTAAAAAAAATAAAAAAACGCAATGATGTATTTACTGCTGAAATCCCACGCAACTATATCGAAAATATCATCAACACTTATAACCTTTATTTTGATCAATATGACTATCCGCTTATAACTATTGATACGGATGAATTGGACTTTGTACAAAATAATGACGACTGGCTTTTTGTAAAAAAACAGATTACCGACAGGTTAAATGAAATGGATTTATAAAAAAATAAATGTCTGCCAAAAGAAATCCGGTAAAAGTATGAAACAACTGTAATGCCGGTAGTGGAACGCCTTAGATAGTTATGCTTAAGTTAAACAGGGCGCTTCGCCTATCACATTGGTAAATATTGAGCAAAATAAAAAGATCAGCCCGCAATTTATTTGGGGAGGTATAAACCGGCTAACCTTAGAGTGGAAGATCATGACTTCTGCGAAACGAACAGGCATCAATGCTTTTTAAAAATCCAGATAGGATAGAGGGGTTCATTTCAATGGCGAAAAAAATCAGGCAGGTAATTGATGGCAAAACTTCCAGGGCAAAGTCTGTTAATGCATCAATTGAAATAATTGGGTATTTTTAAAATAATTTTAAAATACCCCGCACAGGGTATGGAAGGTTTGCTATACATGCTTATTTTAGCAATTAATGAAACTCCTTTTTACCCGTCTCAGGCATGATACCCAGGCAAATACTGCAGCAACTGTTGAATTCAATGAGCCTTTTAGCGTTGAAGAAGAGGTCATAGCCAACCTGCTGAGGGAAAACCGGCAGTATGATATTCAGTTTACGCCTAAATTATCTGCTGAACTGGCTAATTTCTTACAGTTCACCGCTTCAATGTTATACGCTTTTCCCGTGGGAATGTACATGCGTAAACGCATCCGGAAAAACGAGCGATTGAATTATATCCTGCAGTTCAAAGAATTGTTGCAGGTACGCAATACCATCGAAAAAGGTTCTTTCGCTTACGATACTTTATTGTTCAAACAATCAGCTTTCCATTTAATTAAAAATAAAAGCCACCTCGCCAACCTGGTTTGCCTGGCCATTCTTTTTGGCGACGAGTTTATCGATGGCATCGCGGCAGAATATGGAAAACAAAATATCAGGAAGATACTCAACAATAAAAATGTTGATTACTACCTGCGCCACAAAAGAACAGAAGCGGGCCACGAGTTGTACTATAAATTTGATATCTGTACCGTATTGCCACAAAAAATTTTGGAAAGTACCAATGCAAAATATGGTATCACGTATAAAGCCTTTTATGATCATTTACAATTCTTACTAAAAGAAATGAACCGCTACCTGAATAAAACAGGCGATGAAAAAGCGGAAGAAGCCGGGCAACTGATCTGCAAAGCCTGCAATAAATGCTTCGATACTTATAAAGCTGATATCAATGAATTTGATGAGAATTATACACTGGCCGCACTCCGGCAATATCAAAAGACCAAAGACGATGATATCATTCAGGTATTACTCACCCTTAGAGCAGTGTTGCTTGAAAAAAAGCAATTACAGTATCAAAAGCAGTTCAGTAGCTGGAGCAGCATGGTACGCAGCATGCAATTGTATGATGATATGCAGGACGTGGCCGTGGATTGCGATTTCCAGATGAATGCGGTCTGTTTTTTTGCTAAAAATTATTTTATAGGGGAATGGCAATGGCTGCAGCAACATAAACAAAGATTACAAAAATGCAGGGGCATGGAATTACACAGCAGCATCAGCCTGCATATGCCGGCAAGCTGTATCATCACGATGCAATATGCAAGGAATATTGCCCATACAAAATTGAGTTGGGTGCAACGTAAGATCCAGAATTATTTATGGCGCAAAAACTGGTTAGGCTTTAATAATCGACTGCTGAATGAAAATGGATTTTGCCTTTCTGCAATAATGAATAAAAAAGATAACAGCGTCCCTTTAAAATTTTACTATATTCAAAAGCAGGTGATGCAGGTAGATCATGGTTTTATCACCGAAGACATGAAATGGGCACATATCGTTGACATTGCATTAATGGACGACCAGCTAAAAGCATTCCTCTTAAAAAAACTTACCCGAAAAGAACGGTATTTTTTAACCAGTTGCTACCTTGAATTCCCGACGGCGCAAAAAGCAACGCTGGCAAAAAAAATATTGAACAACAGTACAATAAATCCTGTAAATTAAATGAAGCTTTTGTTCACCATTTGCAGTACTTTTTTATATTGTACAGTAGTAGCACAGCCAAAATACAATGCCCCACTGCTGGATACCTTACAACAGATCGCTCAAACTAATACACCCGCAAAACATTTTGCGGCATTATATTACCGGGCAATCGAAAAAACAAATAAGTACGCAGGTACAAAACCCGATAATGTAAAAGAATTTATTTTTGGTTTTGAATCACGGTTTGCCCCGGTCTTTTTCAGGTCTTACCATGATTTTGTTAACCACCAACCACTCCCATTTAGTTGGCAACGCTATTATGCTGATACAGGGTTGAATGAATTGCAGTACCAGTTCATGGGTATGAATGCTCATATCAATGGAGATATGTGGGTGGCTTTAAAAGAAAAATACTGTTACGATACCTTAAAAAAATACCGCCAGCCTTTATTAAAGTTTCAAAAAGCCCTGAATAGTTTTTTCGACAGTATTTATATTGCAACCGGTAAATATAAAAAAATAAGGCGGCTGCATTATTTAACTTTAGGCTTTGATAAATTTATAGGCCGGCAAATGATATTACATTGGCGAAAAAGGCAGCAACAAATGGCCCTGTTGTTTTACAGCGATCCTAAAAAAGCCGGACGAAAATTAAAACATATTAATAGCAGCATGGCCCGCTACGATAAATTTGCCCTGCATTGGATACAATAATCGCAAGTTTCGGGTTTTAAACAGTTCCAATGCATTGTACTTTTGTATTGTTATGAAAGATTACGAAAGAATAGAAAAAGCGATCGTTTATTTAAAGGAAAACTTTAAAGAACAACCCAACCTTGATGCGGTGGCAAAGCAGGTTCATTTAAGTTCTTTTCATTTTCAGAGATTGTTCCGCAACTGGGCGGGGGTGAGTCCCAAAAAATTCCTGCAGTTCATCAGCGTGGAATACGCCAAAGGTTTGCTGAAACAAAATTTGTCACTGGCAGATGTTAGTTTCGAAACCGGGTTATCTGGTACCAGCAGGTTGCACGACCTGTTCATTGGAATTGAGGGAATGACGCCCGGTGAATTTAAGAATGGGGGAGAAGCGTTGCAGATCAATTATGATTTTGCAATAACTGCTTTTGGTGAAATCATTATTGCCTCTACCGGTAAAGGCATTTGCCATATCGCATTTATTAAAAATAAAAAGGCAGCAATCGACAACCTAAAAAACTTCTTTCCAAATTCAACGATTATTAAAAAATCAGGACAGTGGCAGAAAAATGCCTTACAATTTTTTACCGGTGAATGGAAAGACCTGGAAAAAATAAAGTTGCATTTAAAAGGAACTGGATTCCAGTTAAAAGTATGGCAATCACTGTTGCAAATTCCATTTGGGCATATCGCCACTTACGGTACAATAGCGGGCGATATAAAGCATCCAAAAGCATCAAGAGCTGTAGGCACAGCCATTGGCGATAACCCTGTAGCTTTTTTAATTCCCTGTCACCGCGTGATCCGGTCTTCTGGTGTCATTGGCGACTATCATTGGGGCGCTGACAGAAAAGCGGCTATCCTTGGATGGGAGGCAGCAAAATTTTCTCCTGGAAATTAACTCCACAAGTTCCGGGTTGTTGAGGTGCTTTCGATATATCATTTTTACAGGCTAAAACTTATTGACATGAAAAATTTTAAAATCGTTCCGCTCAGCGTGGAATATGCTGCCAAAATACGGACAAACAACAGGGATAATTTTGGGCATCCTGTAAGCGAAAAGCTGGCAACAGGTAAAGGCCCCTGCAGGGTTTCCTTACAGCCATTTTCTGTTGGAGAAGACATGCGCCTTTTGCTTTCTCACAGCCCTTTTGAGATCGACAATGCTTTTAACCAGCCCGGCCCCATATTCATTCATAAAAAGGAGGTGGAAGCATATAAAGATATTTATCGTTTTCCGCCGGGGATAAAGGCGGATACAGCAAGTTTTCCTTTGTCATTGATCGGCTATAGTAAAAATCAAAATATGGTATTTACAAAATTGGTAGTGAATCAGGATATAGACCTACTCATCGAAAAGATATTTGCTGAAGAGCCCAAACTGGCTTACCTGCATGCACGGAATGCGGAAGCTTGTTGTTTTATCTGTAAAATTGAAAGAATTTAATTAGGGGTAACAAAATTCATTTCGGCTGATATATCTGTAACATCTATTGTAAACAATTCAAATCAACTACAATGGAAGAGCTAATATTGGTATTGGCTGTCGTGATCTTTTTTTGCAATTCATCCCTTCTGCAGAAATAATGAAGACCCCTTTAAGCAATCCTTCTCTTTTTTTAGGTAACGTCCCCCTGTTCAGAAAATATAAAAGAGGAGATGGGCGTTTCAAATAATTCTTCCTTTGTATAACCCAGTTTGTCAATCACTGCCTGGTTGATATTTTTAAAGAAACCATCCTTGCCCGCAATACAAACAAGGTCTGGCTTCATTTCGAAAAAAGCAGATAATTCAAATTCAGGCTGTTGTAGCTTGTCCATGCAGGGTCGTTTAAAAAGTACAAAAAATGGATAAGTGCACAAGTTAGCGCCAAATATTTTTGGTTTAATAAAATAGAGGTGATTATGCGCTGATTTAATAAATATTTTTTTTGTACTTTATAAACAGCAGTGGAATTAAAAATAGCTTAGATAAGTAACTACAATGCCGTAGTTAATTGTTTACTATGGGTAAAGTATCGCTTTTTGAAGAAGTGGGATGATGAGCTTGTAGCTTACTCGGGTGATGGTAGCGCGCAACGTTTTATGTTCACCATTATGGGTATCAATGAAAACCCAACTTTTTTCATTGTCATCAGAATTAACTATTGGAGAAGTAATGCTAAACATTAGGCCCTTTTGGTGTTTTCATTTCCAGAACCTGCTTAACTGTATATTACAATTTCTTTCCAAAATGTATAAAGACTCCAGGTTGGTCAACAGCAACATTGGTTATAGCATAGCCTTGGGCTTTAAGCTCTTTAAAAATCTGTTCAGCCAAAGGCACTATTTTGCTTAACCTTCGGCTGTTTTTGCCACCGGCTTAAAATTATACTTTGCAAACCCGTTATAATCTTTTGCCGGTAATAATTTTGAAGTGGTATTGCCCTGCATTTCTACTATAGAAAAAAGATAAAGAGTCCCATAATACATAGAGCTGGGCTTTACTTGACAGAAAAGATAGGTTGATGAGTATGGCTATAAATTGTTTTATAATAAGTTTTTAAGTGTTGGCTTGCATTGTGACAAAATTATATTACTCAGAGTATTGGGTAAATGAAAGTTCGTACAAAGTATAGTGCATTCTCCGAAACTAAGAACTATAAACTACTTAACAAGTATCTTTTCACTCACCGTTCTGTCTGCCAGTATAATTTTACCAATATAAAGACCGGCTGGAACCTTTTGTAAATCAATGATTGCATTATTAAGGTAATTTTTTACATTCAGCAGGTTTTGGCCATTTAAACTGAAAAGTTGAAAGGTTGCTTTTTGATTGGCGGGTATATTTAACCATACCAGTCTTGAATTGCCGGGATAGGAATAAATAAACTGCTCTTTTTTTATAGATTTATTTTTTAACGCCAGGATTCCGGAGTAATCTATTTTACCGTTGCCATGAACCATCTTTAAGCGGTAATACAATAAATTATTTTGAATGGTATGACGAAAGCTATATGCCGACCGGGCTTCATTTTTTGCAGGTATAATACCTGCAGTTGTGAATATTATGCCATCGGTACTGTATTCCACTTCAAATTGTTTTACGTTTACTTCATTAGTAGTTTGCCAGTTCAATTGGTTGTAGTTGGTGTAAGGATTACCATCCCATTGTAATAAATGTAAAGTCAAAACACTCGCTGTCGTCACCCGGTATAAAGTACCATTCAACGATACTGCCATCAGTTCCCCATTTTCCAATTCACCAAAAGAAGTAATTTTTAAAACCGGACCGCCCGCTTGCAAGGTAGTAGTATGTGTAACAGCATTGATCACCCAAACATTGCCGCTCAAATAATCGGTGCAAATATAGTAACCATACATGGCCGGGTACACGCTGCCGCGGTACACATAGCCACCTGTTACAGAAAAACCACCCGTTGCACTGTTGTGCGGGTAATCGAATACAGGAGTAATATAATTGGAAGCTGACAGGCAACCAGTTATGTTGTAGGCAAAAGTTCCTTCATAACATCTCCATCCATAATTGGCACCATTGGCCGCTGCAGGGCTCAATACATTGATCTCTTCTCTTGTACTCTGGCCCACATCAGCGATCCAGGTATAACCAGTAAGTTTATCAAAACTCCAGCGCCATGGATTGCGTAACCCGAATGAAAAAATCTCATGCATTATGGTTGAACTTGAAACAAAGGGGTTATCAGCAGGCACTGTATAGTACGGCGGCGTTGTAAAATTATTTACGTTAATGCGAACCATTTTTCCCCATAAGCTATCACCGCGTTGGGCAAAATTACTTGGGTCGCCGCCACTGCTACCATCACCCAAACCAAAATATAAATTACCATCAGGGCCGAAATTTAATTTACCCCCGTTATGAGTACTAGATGCTACAGTCTTATCTATAGTCATGATGTTGGTTTGCGTGGAAGCATCGGCCTGGTCGGGGTTGGCCAACATGGTTTGAAAACGATCTATATTAATTCCACCCGCGGTATTAGTGTAGTACACAAAAAAGTAACGGTTGGTTGCGTAATTGGGATCAAAGGCAAGGCTGAGCAGGCCCCTCTCACCACCGGTGGAAATGCCAGTATTGATGGTTAAAAAATTGCCATTTATTAAAGTATAGTTACTGGCATATAACTTGATCGTACCCCCCTGTTCCACTATAAAAACACGGGCAGTGCCGTCATTGGCTGTAACAACATCAACTGGAGCTGTTAACCCTGAGCTAACAACAGGATCGAAAGTAATGACAGGCTGGCTGTTAGAACTTAGTATTGATACAAATAAAAAAACGCAAGAGAGTAGTAAGTGTCTGAGCATATTAACATGTTTGATTCAGTTAATATATCAATTACAATGCCATCTCATAAAACGCAGGTAAACAGTTTTGAAAATTCACAATAACTACAGATAATGGGGGAGTATTAAATATGCTGTTTGATAAAGTGTGGAAAATACTACTCAAACTGGCAACTATGGGCAGATTCAATAGTATTAAAAGGATCATCTTCCCAGGTCATTGCATTAATTTTCCAGCCTGAATTAGTTTTAATGAACTGGAAAAATTTATTCCCGTATTCTTTAAAGTAGTGGCCGTTGAAATAGCCTTCTTTCTGGTACCTGCTGCAACGCTGCGCTATATTACCTATGATTTTTGTTTCTTCCGCCACCTCATTTTCTTTGAAACCCGTAATTGTTCCGTCATTTAATATTTTTTCCCGGGGCTCAATAAAACTATCCATGTTGTAGACCGATTCCGTTAGCCCGGTTTTTTTTACGATCACCGTTTCCGCAATGCAACAGTTACGGAGCGTTTCCCAGGATGGCTTTTGATCGCAATTATTAAACACGTTAAAAAAAATGTTGACCAGTTGATTGATCAGTATCTTGTCTGTGGCAATGGCATACAACAGCAAAGTTTCGCCGTCATGTGTAATTTTTTTGCTGAAACTAAAGCCCAGTTTTTCCAGGAGCTTAATGGAGTTATCGTTTTCTTCAATGGTGGTAGCCAATATCGCGGACGAATGATTGCCTTTTACAATATCATTCAATATAGCAGTTGCGGCTTCAAATGCGTAGCCTTTTTTGCCGTATATGGGAAGGAAAGCAAATCCAATATCGCGATGCTCCAGGTAGTCCCTTTTTATTAAAGTGATAACGCCAACAGCAACCTGCTGTTCTTTTAGTTTTACAGTCCAGTACCTGATATTGGTATTATCAATGATCTTCTGCGTGTAGGCCAGGGCATCTTCGCTGTTATGGATATTTCGATCGCCGATAAATTTTTTCCAGGCTGCTGTGTTTACCAGTTCAAAAATAAAATCAGTGTCTGCTATATTTAATTCGTTCAATAGTAGCCTTTCGGTAGTATAATTTTTTTGCATAGTGTATCATCAATAGTTATGCTGCTATAACGGTATTTTATTTACCCCGGTTGCCACAGGTTATTTAAAGTTACTATTCCTGTTTTGAAGCAAAGCGATCAACCCCGCTACCGGCCCTGCAGCTAATACAAGGTAAACATACCGCTCATTGATATGCCCGGATAATAATTTCAATAATTGTATACTTACTATCGTAATCGAGAATCCAATACAGTTCACGATCGTTAAAGATGTGCCTCTTGATTGTTCTGCAACATTTTGTGCCACCAGCGTAGAGAATAAGGGCGAATCAGCGATCACCACTACCCCCCAGAAAAATAAAAAACCGGTCAATAACATTGACGAACTGCTCAATAAAAAAAATGGAGAAAGCAGGCAACAGCAGCAGGATAATAACAAGGCGACTGTAGCTATTCGCTTTGCACCAAAACGTTGAGAGAGTATACCGCTTGCCACGCAAGCCAGTGCACCTGGTGCAATGATCAAAAAAGATAGGAGGGAAATATTCAGTTCGATATGATTATAACGTTGATTGGCCTCGAGCATTACCGGAACAAATGCCCAAAAAGTATAGAGCTCCCACATATGGCCAAAATATCCTGCAGCAGCGGACCTGAAATTTTTATTTTTAAAGCCGCTGATAAATGCCGTGAAATCTATTTTTTGAACTGCTTTCCTGTAAGGTCCATCTGCAACAGTAAACAACAGTAGCGCTCCGCCTAAAACAGACAATGCAGAAATGGAATAGATCACATATTTCCAGGGGAATGCTGCGGTAAGGCTTTTTAATAAATGAGGAAGGGCAGTACCTAAAACCAGGGCGCCAACTAAAAAGCCCAACGATTTGCCCAGGCCTTTCTGGTAATAATCGGATGCTATCTTCATGCCTACCGGGTAGATGCCCGCAAGAAAAAAACCGGTAAAAAACCGGAATGCCAATAAACCTGTTGAAGAAATATTGTTTATTAACAGGCCAAGGTTGACTAATGCAGCGATTAAAGCACAGGAAAAAAAAACTACAGAAGGAGAGAAACGGTCTGCAACGGTAAAAAGAGCAAAAATTAAAGTGCCCGTGATAAAACCGAATTGTACAGCACTGGTAAGGTTAGCTAAAAAATCACTGCTTACAGCCAAATGCTGTGCCATGTCCGCCATAACAGCATTGCCTGCAAACCACAATGAAGTGCAAAAAAACTGTGACACAATTATTGCTGGTAAGATCCATTTACTGGCATTATTGTCATTCATATTTGCAGCAGGCGTTTTAAATTTTTACTTAAAGAAACGACTATTTATTTAAACCCAAAACTGCAATATTTTTTTTATGTCATGAATAGCACGACATATTTATTATTCTTTGTTTTTAAATTTAATGAATTGAATAACTTTAAAATAAAACATGTGTATAAACCAGGACCTTATTAACCTCTACGACGATTATACCCATACGCCATTGACAAGAAGTAAATTTATCCGTCGCCTGGTTGTGTTGCCAATTAAGATGAGCCAGGAACAAAATTCCTGGATTTAAAAGCAGCACAAAAAATAAGCAGTAATTATATAATTTATTGCTACGATTCTATAAGCTTCTTATTTATAAAGCCATCATCTTTACTGGCAGCTCATTGAACCAATTTACTTTAGAAGTGTTGTTTGCAAAAGAACCGTTATGAAAAAGAATATAATTTTAGCTTTTATTATTTTCACTGGCCTGCTACTGTTTGGTGCCTGCCAAAATCGAATTAAAGCGCAAAATAACCCGGCAACCAATAATAGCCTGCCAGCGCCTTATGCCAGTAAATCAGCTAAAAATTTCAGTAAAGTCATTGGCTGGAAAGAGGGTACAGCCCCGGTAGCACCTGCAGGGTTTACTGTTACTAAATTTGCAGACGGGCTTGATCATCCAAGGTGGATTTATGTAGCTGCTAATGGCGATATTTTTATTGCAGAATCCAATACTATTTTAAAAGGGATAAAAAAGCTCGGTGCAAAACTCTCCCGTAAGATAAAGACACAGCATGTAGGCGAAAGCGCCGACCGGATAACGCTGTTCCGCGATAATAATAAAGATGGATTGCCGGATGAACGTTTTGTTTTTGCCGAAAATCTTAACCAGCCCTTTGGTATGCTGATCATGGGCAATCATTTTTATGTGGCCAACACTGATGCTTTATTAAGGTTCGACTATAAGCCAGGCGATAATAGACTTTCCGGTAAGGGCAATAAATTGCTGTCTTTGCCCGCAGGGAAATATAACCGCCATTGGTCGAGAAATATTATCGTTAATAAAAAAGGCGATAAAATTTATATTGCAGTAGGTTCGGGAAGTAATGTTGCAGAAAATGGATTGGACAAAGAAATAAGAAGGGCCAATATACTTGAAATTAATACCGACGGCAGCAACGAACGCATTTATGCATCCGGTTTGCGCAACCCGGTGGGTATGGGTTGGGCACCGGGTACCAATACACTGTGGACGGCAGTTAACGAAAGAGACGAGCTGGGAGATGACCTTGTGCCGGATTATCTTACCAGCGTAAAAGATGGTGGATTTTATGGTTGGCCTTTTTCTTATTTTGGGCAGCACGAAGATCCAAGAATGGCAACAAAACCACGCCCCGATCTTGTAAGTAAGGCGATCATTCCTGATGTGGCATTGGGTTCGCATACCGCGTCGCTGGGTCTTGTTTTCTATGATAAAACTTTATTTCCTTCAAAATACCACAACGGTGCTTTTATTGCACAACACGGGTCCTGGAACCGCAAAGAGTTGTCAGGTTATAAAATAGTATTTGTTCCATTTGAAAATGGTAAGCCTTCCGGACAACCACAGGATTTTTTAACCGGTTTTAAAGTAGAAGGATCAACAGATAGTGAAGTGAGGGGAAGGCCTGTGGATGTTGCATTATTACCGGACGGTTCGATGCTGGTAACTGACGATGTTAGTAATACAATATGGCGCGTGAATTTTAATAAATAGACACCGGTTTTAAGGATAAAATACCTCGATATTCAGCCGTAATAGTACTGTTGTTGATCTCTTTGATCCCCCATGAAGAAACGCATAAATACACTGCATCCATTAACTTTTTTTTGGTTTTAAAAATGGTTACCTTTACAAGCAGCTTTACAGTTATGCAGCAGGTAATATTTCCCAGTTTCGGCAAAGCATAAAATCATATCGAAAGCCTTAAAATATACTTTTTCACGGGGTACCATTAATTCAATTTTGCTGTAATCCATTTTCTAACCTCGTAATCCATGATTTCTTTTCCCGGTTTGTACATGAATATGTAGTTTTTAAAGACCATAGTTTTGCTTTTTTTGCTTTGCAAAACCATGCTATGTTTAAAAAATATATTATACTGCTGCTGATCATGTCGCCATTATTGTTAAAGGCGCAGCAATCCCGCGAAGACTTTGAACGTGGACTTCATATGATGGAACAGCAGGGGCAGATCAGGTTAGACGGAACCAGGATTATCGTTCTGCACATGAACCCGGGTGATACCACTTTTTACAGGGGATTGCTTAATAGTATGCTGTCTAAAGTAGACCCATCAAAGAACCCATACAGCATTGTATTTGAAATAGATCCCAAATATGCAAAGAATGCACCGCTTAAAATTAAAACGCTCCCTAAAAAAGATACCGTACAAACAATGGTATATACACCTGTGCCTATGCAGGTAAACCATAACATGCGTGAATTTGCTTACCTGGATAATGGTGATTTTGAATTGGGGTATTTCCGCAACCTGCCGGGATGGAAGATAACAGGTGCTGCTTTCGGTCAAAAAGACGGGACAGATATTTATACCTGGAACGATTTTGACGTAGTGTCTAAAACAGATGTGGGTGGCGATTATTGGGAAGATATCAGGTTTAACCTGGGTAATAAACACCAGCACTGGATGAGCAGCAAAGGCGATGGCCTGCTGGGCAGCAGCACCGAAGTGGGGCGTGCAACAGGTGTGCTTACTTCTGAACCTTTTAAATTATACCCTAACCAGAATTTTCTAAGCTTTCTTATCTCTGGAGGTAATGATGCCGCTAATTTAAAAGTAGAGTTGCTGGAATATGTTATTTCAGCACGTATTACCGGATCCAACGTACGTAGCGTATTAACGGGTCAGCGTACACTACCGGGCGTTAGCCAGGGTAGTATTCATAATGTGATTGATACTTTGTATAAACCTATTGCAGGCATTGGGGCTAAAACAGGCCATAATAATCATATCTTCCGGCGCGACTGGTGGGATGTACACAACCTTGATACTTCAAAATTATATACCATTCGTATTACGGATAATTCTACCAACCTTAAATGGGGTATCATCAACGTAGATGATTTCAGGATGGTGAAATTCAATCCTGCTGATAACAGGGAAGCAGATGATTCTTTAAGAGTACAAAAAATAACGATAAAGGATATGATCGCCAAAACAGACCAGGAGATCACTACAGATGTATATGTACCTATTTACGGGGCAGCTGATCTGCATACGCACCTGATGAGCTATTTGTCGATGGGAAAAAAACTGATCTATGGTGCACCGGATGTTGGCTCGATCGTACCTGCGGGTACACATGTACGTGGATTTAATGCTTTTGCGCCTGAATGCAATCCTAGTGACGAAAGAGCAGGAAGTGTTGAAGATGCATTGGGTAATTGCAATGCAGCACATGGTGGTTGGGGTGCAGATAATGATTGCGGCAATTATATCCGCGCCGCTATATTGAATTTTGCTTTTGATGCAGAATTCGAGAACAGGGTTCCGCTGGAAAGAAACCTGCATGGCGATCATCCTCATGAGGGCTACCCTAATTTTTTATACTGGCCACATTTTTCAAGTGCCAGTCACCAGCAGATGTGGGTAGACTGGATCAAACGTGCCTACCAGGGTGGCTTAAGGGCAATGGTCACGCTTACCGTCAACAGTGAATTGTTAGGCGCAGTATTGAGCGGCGATGGGCCAATGGACGATAAGGCAAGCGCCAACCTGCAGATCGACGAAATAAAATCATTTGTGTTAAGACATAATGATTTTATGGAACTCGCCAAAACACCTGAAGATATGCGCCGTATCATCCGCAGCAATAAAATGGCAATCATTCTCGGGATGGAAGTAGACAATATAGGCAACTTCAACTATGCTAACGTAACCGTGAATGAAAGCACGGTGAAAGCAGAGATCAGGCGTTTGTATGATAAAGACGTCCGTTATATTTTTCCTGTGCATTTAGTGAATAATAAATTCGGTGGCTCCGCGATCTATAGTTTGCTATTTAATTTCAGTAACCGCTATACCAATAATCAGCCTTTACGTTTGGGTGATCCCATTCGTCCTGGATTAATGTTTAATATTGAACCGGTACACGACTCCCGGATAAAATATAGTTTAAGCCTTACCGATGGTATTGCTACTGCAGGCGCCATGAATGCTGCGATAGGAGGTATCAACGTTTTATTCGATGGCATTTCACAAATCCCATTTCCGCCGGCGCTCAACCTTGATTTTACCAGTTCGGATTTTTGTCCTGATCCAAAGCTGGGTTGTATCTCCCAATTCAAGATCATTAAAAGTTTGCTCACACCCGACGTTGCATGGGATGTATACAATAATACTTCAGGCGGCCAGCAAAACCAACTGGGACTTACTGATCTTGGTAAAGTGGCCATCAAAGAAATGATGCATTTGGGAATGATCATTGATGTAGATCACATGAGCGATCATTCTGTTTCGGATATGTTATTATTGGCGAATGAATTTGATTATCCGGTTGCATCGGGGCACAATGGCATGCGGGATGGTTTTTTTGAGGATCGCGAACATAAAGTTAGTGAGAATCAAAGAACAGATGAGCAATTACAGAATATCAAAAGCCTCGGTGGTGTATTTGGTATCGGTATCGGTGAATGTACGGCAGGACAATACCTCACCAATTTTCGCATTGCCATGAGTGCTTCAAAAATGAATGGAGGTGCTATCATGATGGGATCCGATATCAACGGTTGTGTTACGATGCCAAAACCACGCCATGGGCCAACGAGGATCGGTATGAGGGATAGGTACAGTGGTGGCGGCAACAGTATTTATAATAACTGGAGCAAAGAAGTTGATTATGCAGCAGCAAGCATGCCCACGCAATATTCTCCCGGCTCACCGGTGAAAATGCGCAAATATAGTTTTGGTAATAAAATATGGGATTATAATACAGAAGGTGTTGCGCATATCGGACTTTACCCCGACTATTGCCAGGACCTGAAAAACCTTGGTATGAACAGGGACGAACGTCAGGTGTTCTTTAATGCCGCAGATTATGTTGTTGCTATGTGGGATAAGGCAGTGAAGAGTGGCAGGAGAGTAAGGTAGGAAAGTACTGTATTGTGTACACGAAATGAGATTACCCTGTTAGTCTTTTATAACTTTTATTTAGAATATAGATTTAACATTTCGTAATTGATCTTGCACAGGTAAATGTTGAAGATTTACCCTAAAGGTTATATATTCGGTATGCAGAATATAAAATTACTGCAGCGGTATTGAAAACGATAAAATATATACAGTTTAAGTATTTTTTAAAACCATTGTTGCTCGCAGGTTTCTTACTTATTTCACTCCTTTCATTTTCTCAAAACAATATCACCGGTACCTGGGTGGGTAAATTCTTAGCCGCTAACATCGGTCTGGGGCAGCCCAAACTGGTGGTGGAGATATACAATTTTAAAGATTCCTTATTTACCGGTATTACCCATCTTTATTATGAAGGCAATAAATACGAGCACTATAAAATGGTTGGCTGGTATGATAAAATAGATTCAATACTCGTTTTTAAAGAAGCAGCAACTATTGCGGTTGACCTTGGGTTATATAATAATTGCCTGGGCGTGTACACCATGGTGCTTAGCAGGCAGGGAAACAATATGTTTCAATATGGCTATTGGGTACCTAATATCTATCGCTGTACGGATACCGCTACAACATGGCTTTATAAAAAAATAGAAGAGCCGGTAAAGTTGCCGCCACCTGTAATAAAAAAGACTGCTCCTGTAAAACAAACTGCGTTGAAGCCATTAAAAGGAAAGATTACTACGCCGGTATTGGTTCCTTCAATACCAGATCCTGTTGTAAAAAATGATGCTGCTATACAAACCACCGCTTCTGTATTGCCTGCCAGGGTCGGCCAGCGCGAAACAGATGTACAATCGCTTTTAGAAATTGCAGCCGCAGAAAAAGATTCCATTAAAGTAGAAGTATATGATAATGGTGAAATTGACGGCGATTCTGTTTCGGTATATGAAGAAGGGCTGCAACGGATCAACAAAAAAATGATCACTGCCAAACCAATTACTTTTTATGTGAGCCTGGATAAAAACGTACATCCTATTGTACACCTGCGGCTGGTTGCGGAAAGCCTTGGATCTATTCCACCCTGCACAGCGCTTATGATTGTTACCACGAAATCGAAAAGGTATGAAGTGCACCT
>JBBRCB010000049.1:0-24892 GCA_038205215.1 Chitinophagales bacterium
ATCTATCAATTCTGTAACCGTGTATTGGCCAAACCAAAATTGCCCAAAGCCGGGCAGTTACTTTACTGGCACAGGGTAAGGTATATTATATACGGTATACTCATTGTATTTACGTTACTTGTTATCTTAAATAAGTGGATCTGGGGATTGATCCTGCTCTTATTATTTTACCAGGTGGGCTTTATCGTATTTGTATTGATACGCAGGAATATCATTGATGTCAATGGGCATTATTCTTCACTGGATAAAGACAAATATGATTTCAATAACAAAAAGATAAGCATAGGAAAAAAACTGTGGCGGCTGGTAACAGACAATGAAGACAAAAGATATTTCCAGGCATTTACTTCAATTGGTATCGTTGCATCAGCAGTATATATCACTACCGTGGTATCTGTACAATTTTCTACATGGATGGGAACTTTCCCCTTTATTTTCCTGGCCTTTGGGGTATTACTGGGGATCGGTAATATCATAACGATCATATCCATCATCATCCGTTTTAATTTTCACCTCGTGTTACTAACCATGTCTTTTATCATCGGTTATTTTGTTGAACCGCATTATACAAGGCTTATTAAAAATGAGACCAGTGCTAAATTTGAAGACCGGCAAACATTAAAAGAATATTTTTATCAATGGGTGAATGATCCTGCAAGACAGCAAATGCTGAATGATACCAGCGTAAAGAAGATACCGATCTTTTTTGTGATGGCCAATGGTGGCGCTTCACGATCAGGTTACTGGACGGCATCTGCACTTTCAAAAATGGAAGATGAAACACAGGGCGAATTTTCCAAACATTTATTTTGTTTAAGTGGTGCATCCGGTGGCAGTGTGGGTAATGCCACGTTTTTTTCGGTATTGCGGAGTAAGGAAAGCCTCAAGCAGCATAATCCGGCACCGAATGCCTGCTGGCAGGCTTCATCCAGTTATTTGAAATCAGATTTCTTAACCTATACGCTTGCACGCACTTTAGGACCTGATGTTTTCAGGAACCTGGTAACACTCTATAACGTAAATGACCGGGCCTCTGCCCTCTCGCTTTCCATAGAAAAAGCAGCAGGGGAAAAGAATTTTTTATATGACAGCATGGGCATAGGATTTTCCTCTATCATCACACAAAAGAATGTGCCTTATCATTTACCCATCATTTGCATTAATACCACAAGAATGCAGGATGGTAACCCGGGCGTGATCTGCAATATTAAAATTTCAGACTCAGTGTTCAATGGCCGTATTGATGTATTGGGCATGTTGAAAAAAGATGAAGATATGAAATTGAGTACAGGAGTGGTTTTAGGTGCCAGCTTCCCTTATTTAAGCCCTGCGGGAAGGATCGATTATCAAAAATGTGATACCTGCAAAGCAGAACCCAATTATTTTGTTGATGGCGGTTATTTTGATAACTCAGGTGCAGGCGTAGTTTTTGAAATGGTGGTGAGCCTGGAAAAGATCATTGCAGCAGATACCACTATAAAAAATAAAAGTAAACTGGAATTTAACATCTTACACGTTACCAATGAAAATTTTGATGATGTAACACTGAAGGCAGTAAATCCATTGATGAATGACCTGGCCGCACCATTAAAAACTTTATTAGGTGCTTACGATACACAGACTTCCGTTAATGATCTGCGTTTGAAAACCTTTGTGAAGAATCTTTATAATGATAACCTCCATTACAACAGGATATCCTTGTATGTAAAGAACGATTCGATGAGGTATGCCATGAACTGGGTGATTTCGAAATATGTTTTAGAGGCGATCGATAAAAGGCTGAATATAGAGCCGGAACTGGCGTCGATGATCAAGGGGCTGAACGACCTGAAGTCGAAAAGCATTCATTAATTCAATGCTGCTTTAACCGCTTGCGGGGATGAATTCCTGGGTGTGAAAGGTTTTATAATGCCTTTACTGAGGCCCAATGCTAAAAGATTAGTGAGCCTGCCAATGCATTGCGTAGCCTTATTCAATTTCTCTGTAACGTTTTGCAGGTGGGCTACATTTTTTTCCATTTCCAGTGTAATGCCTGCCAGCTCATCAGTCTTGAGCCTGAGGTTTGCAAGTATGGAAGCATCAAGCGCCCTGGTCAATTCATTTTGAAGAATATTGATACTAAAGATGGCTTTCGATTTTTTATTTCTTTCCGCAGCGGTCAGTTCATTGGGTGAAGTGCTGGTCATTTCGTTCTTGGCATCGTCCAGTAAGGATATCGCTGTATAAGTAGAATCAATCTGCATCAACAGCATTTCACGTCGTTCTTCTTTTGCTGCATTAGCGCCCGGAAAATTATTCCTTGCATTATTATTTGAGGCATTACCCCCCTGGTTAAACCCGCCGGCGGTTGATGTATCAGCAGAATCTCTTACAGCATCTTTTCTTTCCTCCACGGTGCTGGCTGAATTATTACAGCCGTTACAGGATTGAAGGGTTATAAAAACTGCGGCCAGTATCTTTACAAAGCGATACCGGGGATTAAAAAAATGACGCCTCATATGGATCGTTTTAATTAATAGGTTATTTTGAATATTCTTTCTCTTGCCTCAGTAAATTTAGCAATGGTATCCAGCAGGGATAAATAATCCGAATCGAGTTGTACTATTTCAGCAGGGACTTCTTTACCTGGTTTAACTCCACTTACAAACTCATCCAGCACGCCGTATGAATTGCGTAAACTCAGGATGCACACATGCAGCTGTTTAACCAGTGTATTCAGTTCCCTGAGCTGCACTTGCCAGTTCAGGTAAATGGGTAAATAAGACCTGTAATAATTAAAAGGGCTGTTACCCTGTTTTGTTTCGTAAGCTTTTAGATTATTTAAAAAATCTTTGTAATTTTCATTCACAAATAAAGGCAGTTCCGCTAATTCTTTTTCAATCTTGGGGATGTCCGTATTTAAAAAATCATCACAGATGCCTTCAAAAGGTTTTCTTGCGGTGCTTATAGCCGCTTTAAGGTATTTTTTTTGCAGGGATTTTATTTTGGCCCCGCCTAATTCATTAATGATATTGGCGGCAATACTTCCTACAGATGGCGGTATCCTTGTAGATTGGGGAATACGTTTTGCGCAGGCGGCATTATACGTTTTTACCAACCCATCGAAAGACGATTGCCATTCTTTTTTATTCCTGGTAAAATCTTTTAAATAAGATTCGCTGATCAGGCAATGCACCAGGTCGGCATACTTGCCCACGATCCGGTATGCATAGGCAAAGGAATCCACCATATCTAAAAACTTGAGCTTATCGGAAAGGTCCAGTTGCAACGCATCAATACTTTCCCTGGCAGATTCATTGGTAGCGATAACACCGCTTAACTGTAGTGTTTGCGTTTGCGACCGCAACTGGTATACCCTGTTGTACACATCAGGAGGAACCACGGAAATCCCCTTAGTAACGATGGTATATTTTTCAACAGCATTTACTTGGGAGCTGCTTAACCCGGCACAGGAAAATAGCCCGCTTAAAACAATTATACTCAGGCCGGTTTTTATGGGGGAAATAGTAGGCATACATCAAATGTAATTGCTGTACCCCACAGCACCTATACTAAATATATAGTAGTTGAAAAGTCACGTTCGGCGTTACTTCGAACTAAATTATCGGTGAGACACCGGTAATGAATGAAAATTACTTAGTAGATATTGGTAGGACACCCGGTTTTAGATTTTCCCCCCTTAGCACCATTGCCCCCTTTACCATTGAGCCTGAAGCTAAGTGTTATACCTGAAAAATAATACCAGTCTTTACTTTTTGCGCTACCTCTTTGACTCCCGTCGGCAGGATAAGTAAGGCCCGTCTTCAATTCATCGCCGCGGTAAGCAAGGTCAACTGCCTGCTGGCCACGATTGACCAACAAAAGATTCTGATCAACATAAGTGGTGCTCACATCATCGAGGTAATCTGTATTGGCTTTTCTCAACCCAATTTCAAAACCCACGCGGATATTATCATTTAAAGACAATTTTACGCCACCCCCAAAAGGAATGGAGAACTGGTTTAATTTATACATTTTTCTTCCCTGGTAAAAGCCCTGCCCTTCTGTGCTTAAAGGTTGCAGGTACACTTTATTGCCAGAAGAATCCAGTGTAGAAGGTTTAAAACTAAAATAGCTGATACCCGCAAAAACATAAGGTGCAAGAGAATGCTCGTATGGATTCAGCAGGCTGTATTCCAGGCCTAAATGAATATCAGTAAGCGGTGAAGAAAAACTCAGGTTACGAAGGGAATTCCTGGAATTCTTTTTATCATCACCACTCACTTTTCCGAAAGTAACATTGCCCCTGGCATATAATTTTTCTGTGATCTCGTATAATACACCGGCACCGGCCGCAATATGGGCCTGGTCGAGCGTAAACCTTTTATCCTGAAGGTCGCCCTGGTAATTACTGAAGCCACCAAAAACAGTGACATGTGCACGTTGCGCCTGTACCGTGAAGGCGCTTATTAAAAGTATGGTTGCTATAATTATCCGTTGCATAAAAATAAGAGGGTAAACTTTTCAGTTTACCCTGCCAATATCATACCAATAATCAGGATCCTTATTTTTTTAAGTACATCACTTCTTTTACCAGCTTAACCGTGCGGGGCACATCGGGTAAATATGCAGCCACCAGGTTTGGCGCATAGTGCATGGGTGCATCCGCGGAAGTGATTCTACGAATTGGTGCATCCAAATAATCAAAACCTTCTTTTTGTATGCGGTAGGTAATCTCTGAAGATACAGATGCAAATGGCCATTGCTCTTCAACGATCACCAGGCGATTGGTTTTTTTAACGCTTTCCAAAATAGTGAACCAGTCCAACGGCCGAATAGTAGCCAGATCGATCACTTCTGCTTCAATACCTTCTTTGGCCAGCTCTACCGCAGCACCCATTGCCACTTTCATCATCTTATTGAATGAAACAATGGTAACATCCTTGCCTTCTCTTTTTACAAATGCCTTACCTATCGGTAAGATATATTCTTCTTCAGGCACATCACCTTTATCGCCATAGGCCACTTCACATTCCATAAAAATAACAGGATCGTCGTCGCGGATGGCGGCTTTCAATAAACCTTTAGCATCATAGGGCGTGCAGGTACTGATCACTTTCAGTCCTGGAATATTTGCATATAATGATTCAAAAGCAGTAGAGTGCTGTGCGCCTAACTGGCCGGCACTTCCGCCGGGGCCACGAAATACGATGGGGCAACCCACCTGCCCACCACTCATTGCCAGCATTTTAGAAGCGGTATTTAATATTTGATCTAAAGGCAATACGGCAAAGTTCCAGGTCATGAATTCTACGATAGGGCGAAGTCCGTTTTGTGCAGCGCCCACTGCGATCGCAGCAAAACCCAGTTCCGCAATCGGGGTATCAATCACCCTTTTTTCTCCAAATTCATCCAGCATGCCCTGGCTTACTTTATAAGCGCCATTGTATTCGGCTACTTCCTCTCCCATTAAAAATACCCTTTCGTCCTTCCTCATCTCTTCCTGCATGGCTTCTCTTAATGCTTCCCTTAATGCTATTTGACGCATGTTGACTGGTTAATTTATTTATTATTTAATTCGTTTGTTGGTTAATTGGTTCATTCAAATGGTGTAACCCATTGTATCTAAGGAGTGCAAATTTATTTCATCAAAGCCAGATGAACAAATAGTATTATAGCAATAAAAAAGGTTGTCAACCTTCGGAAGGTTGACAACCTTATAAACTGTACAATATTTACGGCATGATCTCCGCCAGCTTTGCCTGTAATTTTTTACCAAAGAGGTTTTTGGCTATGATACGGCCATTCTTATCCAGCAATAAATTAGCAGGGATCGCTTTGATATAAAATTGATCAGAGGTAGCATTCTGCCAACCTTTAAGATCACTTACCTGTTTCCAAACCAATCCATCTTTTACAATCGCTGCCTTCCATTTTGGTTTTCCTTTTTCATTATCATACGACACCCCAAAAATTTCAAAGCCTTTATCTTTATATTCGTTATAGGCTTTTACAATATTGGGATTTTCTTTGCGGCATGGTCCGCACCAGCTGGCCCAAAAATCCACCAGTACATACTTGCCTTTTAGAGAAGATAAGCCCAGTTCATTATCCAGCGTGTCTTTTTGTATGATATCCGGCACCACCTGGCCAATAGCCACAGTTTGATAGGCATCCATCATCTTTTTTACTGCAATGCCGCTTACAGAATTTTTTATTTTTTCAGTTAATGCATTGTACAATGGCGCTACATCACTGGCATCAGCGTAGTAACCAAAATTTTCGCTGATGGCCATTGCGCTTCTCAATGAAGCAGGGTTGGCCTTAATAAAATTGCCTGCATACTTTCTTTTCAGTTGGGTGATGCCGTCTTCCGCTTCATCAAGGCTATCGATCGCCGCCTGGTTCTTATTTTTTTCAGCTTTATCATAGAGTGCATAAAAGTCTTTTTCTGCATCAGTTGCAGGCGTCATTGCTGCTTTGTATTTTTTATCATCGTCGTTCAGTTTACTGCCGCTTATCAGCAGTTCTTTCAGTTTATCTCCATCTCCACTAATTTTCATCTGCGCAGGTTCGGCATAAAATTGCAGGTAGTCTTCTTTGCGGTCTTTGATCGTAAACACTGCATAAGAAGGTTTGGATACGGCTCCTTTAAAATTGAATTTCCCGTTCACAATACTGGTGCTGTCTTTTTTAGCAGCAGCGTCACCGTAAACAGTTAAGTAGATGAGGCCTGTTTTTACTTTACGGAAATTGCCTGCAATGGTAAAGGAAGAATCATCTTGTGCGGTTGCAGCTACAGCAGTTACTACAAAAAATAAAATAAGGAATTTTTTCATGAAATAATTTTGAAACGTAAAATTAATGGTATTACCGTAAAAATATAAAGTATGTTATAAGAGGCAAAATGCCGAATATGAAATGCTGAATATAGAGTATGGAATATTTTTCAGTGCGGCATTCCCAATGAACCTTTAACCTTCAACCTTCAAACGTTCTCAATCACCATCGCACTCGCCCCGCCACCACCATTACAGATACCCGCTGCACCATACTTTGCATCATTTTGTTTTAAAACATTGATCAGTGTAACAATAATCCTTGCACCGCTGCAACCCAATGGATGGCCCAATGAAACCGCCCCTCCATTCACATTCACTTTTGCTGGATCCAGTTTCATACGCTTACTGTTTTCAATACCCACCACCGCAAATGCCTCATTCAATTCCCAGTATTCGATTTCTTCCATTTTTAATCCTGCTTTGGCAACAGCTTTAGGTACCGCAACAGAAGGTGTAGTGGTGAACCATTCCGGTGCCTGCTCAGCATCGGCATAAGACAATATTTTTGCTATTGGTTTTAAACCAAGTTCTGTTGCTGTTTCTTTACTCATTAAAACCAGGGCAGCTGCACCATCATTCATTGTAGAGGCATTCGCCGCAGTAACTGTACCCTCCTTTACAAAAGCGCCTTTCAGTCCGGGTATCTTATCGAATTTTACATTGAATGGTTCTTCGTCTTTGGCAAATAAAATGGGATCGCCTTTTTTTTGCGGGATGGAAACGGGTACGATCTCCTGCTCAAATTTGCCGCCATTAACTGCTGCCTGGCTACGTTTATAACTTTCGATGGCAAATGCATCCTGCTCTTCGCGGCTAACCCCGCAGGTTGTTGCACAAAGCTCAGCCGCACTGCCCATCGCCTTGCCATCATATACATCCGTGAGGCCATCCTTTGCAAGGCCATCGGTTAAATTCACATTACCGTATTTATTACCCCAACGCAAATTTTCCGAATAGAAAGGCACATTGCTCATACTTTCCATGCCACCTGCAACTACGATATCAGCATCGCCGAGCAATATACTTTGTGCACCCAGTGCTATAGCTTTCATACCACTCGCACAAACCTTATTGATGGTGGTACAATTCACTTCATTGGGTAAACCTGCAAACTTAGCGGCCTGCCTTGCAGGCGCCTGTCCAAGATTGGCCTGCAGCACACAACCCATCAAAACATCATTCACCATTTCCGGTTTTATCCCGACTTTTTCAAGAGCGCCTTTAATGGCGGCAGCGCCCAATTGTGTGGCAGACAGTTCCTTTAAAGTACCACCGAAACTTCCCAACGGGGTGCGCACTGCAGCTATTATATATACTTCTTTCATAAAAAAATATTCGTTTAGGGCACAAAGGTATAGGGTTCAATTTTTATTTTTAGTAGATTTGAGAAATTGTAGGATATGATGACTAAACGTTTGATACTATTTATTGCTTCATTTGTTTTGTTAACTTTTGTTGAAGCGCAAATTAAGCAGGCTGATTCCGCCGCGGTGGCCAATACATTTAAAGACCTGCTTGCAGTGAGTAAAAATGTTGATTTTGCAGATCCCAAAACAACAGAATTAGGTACGTTTTATAAAGCCGCAGGCTATGTTGTTTACCGTGGAGACGATAAGGGGCGTGCATGGAAAACATTTGCCAACTATAAAAATGCGGATGAGAAAAAAGGCGTTGATGAAGTTTGCGCTAAAATCAATCAAACAGTTAACCAGGATAACAATTATAAAATCACCAAATATTCCACCGAAAAAGAATCAGAAGGTGTTTGGCATATTTTATATGTCAGCTATAAAAAAAATGGCGCCAAAAAAAATGCCCTCTTTGCATTTTTAAAGATCGGTAACCATTATGGTTTGGGTGATATAGATTAATTCTTATAAAGAACAGCCTCAGCAACCTAGTCTGAACAGGGAATGGGGTGTATAGCAAGGATTAAAAGGATATTGTAATTATCAATCCGTGTGATCATCTCAATCATCCCAAATCCCCGTTCCCACATCCTTTCCTTTTTCGTACTTTTGCCATCCCGAAAAATTACAATGACGAAAATGGAATTGACTAAAAATTTTGAGCCCCAGGCCATTGATGCCAAATGGTACCAGCATTGTTTGGATAAAGGTTATTTTAACAGCATCCCTGATGAAAGGGAAGCTTATACTGTTGTTATCCCTCCCCCCAATGTGACTGGTGTTTTACACATGGGCCATTGTTTGAATAATACAATTCAGGACATTTTAGTGCGCCGTGCAAGAATGGAAGGCAAAAATGCCTGCTGGGTTCCCGGCACCGATCACGCTTCCATTGCAACAGAAGCCAAAGTGGTAGCGATGTTGAGGGAGCGGGGCATTTCCAAATCTTCTTTATCAAGAGAAGAATTTTTAAACTATGCCTGGGAATGGAAAGAAAAATATGGTGGCATCATTCTACAGCAATTAAAAAAATTAGGCTGTAGTTTAGACTGGAACAGGACTGCTTTTACAATGGATGCTGACTATTATCAATCCGTAATAAAAGTATTTGTTGACCTGTATAAAAAAGGCCTGATCTACCGGGGCAAAAGAATGATCCATTGGGATGTGGAAGCAAAGACCGCATTAAGTGATGAAGAAGTAATAAGAAAAGAAACAAAGCAGAAATTGTATTATTTAAGGTATGCAATAAGCAATGAGTCGTCAGACGTGGGTAGTGCGGCAGTAGAGTCTGCCACTCACGACTCACGACGCACGTTCGACCACCAGGTAATTATCGCAACAGTTCGCCCCGAAACTATAATGGGAGATACAGCCATTTGTGTGCATCCCGATGATGAACGTTACAAACACTTACATGGAAAATTTGCCCTGGTACCGTTGATCAACCGCCGCATTCCTATCATTACCGATGATTATGTTACGATGGATTTTGGAACCGGTGCATTAAAAATTACACCTGCACATGATATGAATGATTACCAGTTAGGCCAAAAACATAGCCTGGAAGTGATCGATATTTTTAATGATGATGGTACTTTAGCCGAAGCAGCACAGATTTTAATTGGTGAAGAACGTTTTGCTGCACGTAAAAAAATCCTAGTGTTGCTGGAAGAAGCCCAATGCATAGAAAAAACAGAAGATTATACCAGCGAAGTGGGCTTTAGCGAAAGAACCGATACTGTTGTTGAACCAAGATTAAGTTTGCAATGGTGGGTGAGCATGAAAAAGATCAGTGAACCTGCATTGAATGCAGTGATGGAAGGCGAAATCAATTTTCACCCGGCTAAGTTTAAAAATACTTACAAGTACTGGATGGAAAACATCAAGGACTGGTGCATTAGCCGGCAATTGTGGTGGGGGCATCGTGTGCCTGCTTGGTATGATGAAGAAGGCAGGTTTGTTGTAGCAGAAAATGAAAAGGAGGCAAAGGAAATGTTCCATGTTCAATTCTCCATATCCAATGCGCAACTGAAGCAGGATGAGGCTTGCCTGGATACCTGGTTTTCCAGTTGGTTGTGGCCGTTTGAAGTTTTTAAAGGATATAGCAATCCAAATAATACCGATATCAAATATTATTATCCTACCAATACTTTGGTAACCGCTCCTGAAATTATTTTCTTTTGGGTGGCGAGGATGATCATGGCGGGTTATGCATACATGGGACAAAAACCTTTCAATGATGTATATTTTACAGGCATTGTAAGAGATAAGTTGGGAAGAAAAATGAGTAAGAGTTTGGGCAACTCCCCCGACCTGCTGGAATTGATCGATAAATATGGCGCCGATGCCGTTCGATTTGGAATAATGGTGGCTTCTCCTGCCGGCAATGACCTGATGTTTGATGAATCGGCATTGGAACAGGGGCGACATTTCAATAACAAATTATGGAATGCCCTGAAGCTGGTAAAAATGTGGGAAGACCGGCAGGCGGAAGGTGATAATCAACAATTGGTAGAAGAATATTTTGCGCTGGGGTGGTTCGAAAACCGGTTGATCGAAGTAAAAGCAGAAGTGAACAGCCTGATGCAACAGTTCCGCCTAAGCGAAGCATTGAAAACTATCTACAGTTTAATATGGGACGACTTTTGCAGCTGGTATTTAGAATGGGTGAAGCCCGCTTTTGAACAACGGATTGAAAAAGCAGTATATGAAAAAACCATTTTCTTTTTTACGGAATTAATGCAGCTCCTCCATCCCTATATGCCTTTTGTTACAGAGGAGATCTATCAATTGCTGGAAAAAAGAAGTGATGATCTCTGTATTAAACCACTCACTCCATTTGCTAATGCCGATACAGCAATATTGTTACAGGGGAATTTATTAAAAGCCGTGATCACCGGCATACGTGTCGTAAGAAATAAAAACCAGATCAAACCGAAAGAACAAATTCAATTGCACATTCAAACCAATGCAAAAGAAATATATCAATCCATTGAAAATATTTTGTCCAAACAATTAAATGCAGCAGCAATTTTGTTTGTTGACGATAAAGTGGCCAATACCATTTCATCGGTAATTGGCAATGATAAATTTTATATTGAATCCGAACAGCCTATCAATACGGGCAGCCAGAAAGACGACCTTGTAAAAGACCTCGCACACCAGAAAGGTTTTTTACTGTCGGTAGAAAAAAAATTAAGCAACGAAAAATTTGTAGCCAACGCTAAACCCGAAGTGCTGGCGATGGAACAAAAAAAGAAAGCCGATGCATTATCGAGGATAAAAGCGATCGAGGAAAGTTTGGCGGCTATATAAAGTTAAACTCCTGGAGCGTTATGCAAGCTTAATCACAATAAGGAAGAGACAGCTAAACTCTCCAAGAGTTGTGCACACTTGAGCAAAATCTAAAAGAGACAGCTAAACTCTCCAAGAGTTGTGCAAACTTGAGTAAAATCTAAAAGAGACAGCTAAACTCTTGGAGAGTTCTGCAAGCTTGAGCAAAAGCTAAAAGAAAAAGCTAAACTCTCCAAGAGTTGTGCAAACTTGAGCAAAATCTAAAAGAAAAAGCTAAACTCTCCAAGAGTTGTGCAAGCTTGACCAAAATCTAAAAAAGAAAACTAAACTCTTGGAGAGTTGTGCAAACTTGACCAAAATTTAAAAAAGAAAACTAAACTCTTGGAGAGTTGTGCAAGCTTGAGCAAAAGCTAAAAGAGAAAGCTAAACTCTCCAAGAGTTGTGCAAACTTGAGCAAAATCTGAAAGAGACAGCTAAACTCTTGGAGAGTTCTGCACGCTTGAGCAAAAGCTAAAAGAAAAAGCTAAACTCTCCAAGAGTTTGTTAAATTACCCGCGCACATACTTTTTGCCCCGTAATTTCGTTGTTACAAAAAAACTCCAATGCCAGTACTTAAGAATTCACTTGTTTTATGTTGCCTGCTCGTCGTTACCACGATGGCTGTTGCGCAAACAAAACCCGTTAAGGCTAAAGTAGTTCCGGTACAAAAATACAGAGGGCCTAAATTAAAATCCAGTTTAGGAAGCCGCTCAGATTCAGCCGTTATCACGGTGGATGAAGCCCTGCATCTGATCATGCTTCCACTCAATATTGTCGACGATAAAAAAAATGCCTATAGCATTTCTTCTTACCAGTGCATGTACAAAAGAAGGGCGGTAACAGAAAATGAAGAGACCGGTAAAGTAACGCCCATCACCAGCATCGTGGCAAATGTTTTTAAAACTACACCCCTCCCCGAAATTTGGAAAAAAACAATCACTGAAGAGTTAAAGTCGGGCGAAGAATTGTTTTTCTTTGACATCGTGGCGAAGGATGCACAGGGGCACCTGATGTTTGCACCGAACCTTAAACTGATCATCCAGTAAAGGCAATCAAAAAAATCAGCTATTACTTTATTACTGCAGCAACAGATTTTAATTACCTGTACACGCATAGCATGTACGTTAACCAGGCCTGAAAATATATTCGTTCACTAAATAACCGGACTTCTCCAATTCCGTTTATTGCGCCGTCACCACCACTTACATAATTACTCCTGCCAACTGCGCATGCGCTCAAAATAACTTTTTTAAGCAGTATAGTTTTACATAAAAATTATATTGTATGAAAAAAACAATCTCCTTTTTGATCGCAGCCGCTTCGCTTTCCTGCTGTGCTGCACAAAACAATGGTACTGTACTCCCTAATGCCATCAATTTTGAAAGGCAGGTGATCCAGCAAACCAATGGTGAAGAAGGGAAATCTACCACCACCTATTACTTTACTATCAATGGTGACTATGCTTTAGCAAAGCATGAAGCACCAGGCAAAGAAGGCACTTCTGCTATACTTTATACCAAAGATGGGAAAATGTGTATGGTAAATGAAAAAGCAAAAACCATCACTATTATGAACATGCCTAAAGTAATTGGGGAAGGCGCAGAAATGGGGAAAGAAATCGCTGAAAAATTAAAAAAGAAACCGTTAAAAAAAGATGACGAAGAAAAAATTACCGTAAACAAAACCGGTAAAACAAAAATGATATGCGGCTATACTGCTTATGAATATGAAATAAAAAATGAAGGCGGTACTTCGAGTTGGTGGTACACCAAAGTGGATTTTGATCCCATAAAAATTTATACCATGGCTGCAGGCAGTGCCGGCATAGCTGCAAAGATGAAAGGCAGGGAAGCATCATTAAAAAATAATCCAATGGCAATTCCTGCACTCAATAAAAATTATTTATGGGCAGAGGCTGAAGCTGGCGGTAAAAAAGGATTAGAAACAAAAACGATCAGCGCAACAACATTCAGTTTTTCCACCGCTGGCTATACTATAAAAGATTTTGGCCGCAAAGGGCTTAAGGATATCATCAAAGAAAACGCAGGCAATTAAAATTCTTTAATCATAAAAACTTATAAAATGAAACAGAAAACAATTATGCTGTTATTGGTAATGGGTTTATTTGCACAACTATTTGCCGATACCAAAAAACCATTTGCTGCAAGAAGCATCCTGGTCAACTGCCACAACTTAACCAATGTAAATTTTCAATGGGTAAAAAGTGAATTCACGCATGGCATTGTAAGCCATCATGATGCGATGAACAAAGACCTTTATCCTCCTATGAATATACCGGCCCATGGAGTTGAATCATGGGCTTCAGAATCAAATGGGGTATTGACAGGTACGGAAGGGTACGTGAGTTATAAGATAGCAGACGGGAAAAGCAATTCTAATTTTTATTTTCACTGGAACAACCCCTATGCTTCCAATGCTTACGGCACGCATTACAATACTTTCAACGAAACAGTAAGCGACGGGTACATTATTTATTTTACCGGTAACCACCGAGATTTTAATGAAGCGGTAGATCTTTATATTGATTATCCGAAATCCAATAATGTTCCTGGCTTCCTGCCCTCCAATAACGGGTTTAAATTCTCCAATAATAACTGGAGTGATTTTGGTTATAAACTTCCTTTGCTACAGGGATTCCCCGGGTTGGAAGACATTAAACTCGGCACTGCAAGTAATGGTTTATGCGGTGGTATGGCATTCGCAGCGAGAGATTATTTTGAAGGCAGGGCAAACATACCGGCCATGACCAGCAATCCTAATGATGCGCAAAACAATTTCACCAAATTCATTATCAAAAGACTGTTTAACAGTTTTAACACCAATGATGTTACGATGTACATGAAACTGATGAGCCCATTGTATGCAGATACTGATGAAGGGGCATTGAATTCAGTGGGGCAAATGGGAAGAGCTTATGTCACCATCAGGGAAGAATGGCCAATGATAAAATCAGATATCGACCAGGGGCACCCCGCTCCTATTGGTTTGATTCGTGTAAAATCGGCGTGGATCGGCGACCTGGGGCAAAATCACCAGGTACTCGTTTACGGTTACACGATAAACAACAACAGCATTAGCCTCAGGATATATGACCCGAATATTCCATTAAATGATAACCTGGTAATAACAATAAAACTGCAGGGTGTTGACAAACCATTAAGCGCTGTTTATAATGGCAGCCAAAAACCTGTATATGCATTATTCAGAACAAATTATACTGCGGATGCTTCTTTTCCTGTATATACCAGCAGCAGGGGCGTAATGCGTAAGCGGTTTTAACTGAAGAAAATAATGCCATGTAACAATAAGCCTACATCATTAAATCTTAACACAATGAAAAAGTTATTATTAGTTATAATTGTGATCGTTATTATCCAACCACTGCAGGCACAATTCTTAAAAGGATTGAAAGATAAGGTCAAAGAAGCCAGCAAGCAAAAGGCAGAAGAGAAAGTAATTGAAAAAATAACTACAAAAGAAGGGAAGACCTTTGATAAAGTTGACAGTTTAAAATTACCTTCTAAAAAGAAAAAAGAAAATACTGAAAACAGCGAAGTCAAAACTGATGCTGCCCCAAATGGAGGTTCAAATACCCAGCAAAACAATTTATCGGCCGGATCAATAAAACTGTACAGCAAATATGATTTTATCCCCGGTGAAAAAATATTGGGCTATGACGATTTTGCAACAACGGCGGTTGGTGATTTTCCGGTAAACTGGACAACCAATGGATCTGGGGAAATAATGACCATAGATAACCATGAAGGCAAATGGCTTAACATTTCCAAAGAAGGATATTATCTCCCGCAGTTCATTAAATCGTTGCCGGAAAATTTTACAGTGGAATATGACCTGTTGTTTTTACCTCCAAATAAATCACAGGGCCCCAACACGGCAGTTGTTGCATTACAGTTGATCACCATGCCTAATGTTAAGACGGCATTTGAATACAATACCGACAGGGCTTTTTTTGAACTGGATCCTTATATGAATGCCGTGAATATTGCGGGCTATACAAAAACAGGTGAAAAGCTGTTGGAAAATTCCATGCAGGTAAAAGATCTCAGCAGGAAAAAAATACTAAGCTATCATATAGCGGTATGGCGACAGAATTCAAGGCTAAGGGTTTACCTTAACGATAATAAAATAGTGGATGCCCCTTCCCTTTTATCTGCTACAACCAAATACAATGCACTGCGCTTTCAGACATCATTGAATAATGATGGCAGCAACTGGCTCATCAGCAATTTTAAATACGCTACCGGTTTACCTGATACCAGGAACCAGTTATTAAAAGCAGGTAAATTTTCAACTACCGGTATTTTGTTCGATATTAATTCCGCGGTTATCAAACCCGCATCTTATGGTACATTAAAAGATATCGCCAATACTATAAAAGGCGCCGGTGATATTAAGATAAAGATCGTAGGCCATACGGATAATGATGGCAGCGCTCCTGCCAATCTTGACCTAAGCAAACGCAGGGCACAAGCCGTAAAAGATATGCTCGTAAATGAATTTGGTATTGCAGAAAATATTTTACAAACTGATGGCAAGGGTGCCACTCAACCTGCTGTTCCCAACAGTTCGTCAGAAGCCAAAGCACAGAACCGAAGAGTAGAATTCATTAAAACAAAATAAAAAAATAATTATGAAAAAGGTAAACAGGCTATTATTCTTTACAGCAATATTATTTTCAATTGTTATAAATGCTGCGGGCCAATTGCATCAAACAAAAATAAACACGGCTCAACAAACAGTAAAACAAAAACCTTACTACGGCCCCGAAGAAACCCTGCTGGGAAAGTTTTGGGAAAATAATCCACGGCTGAGTTTCAATGTTGAAAACGCAACTGATATTCCTTCTGAATTCGGTTATGTTTTCATTGCTGCCAAAAATGGTATCGTTACACAGATGGGTGTAAGAATGCCAGGAGAAACCCAGGCAGGCCCGGTAATAAGTTACATCACTTCATTATGGGATTATGATACTAAACAACTGATCAAACAGTGCCAGGTAGATGTTAACGATATACGCCTTACTTTTAAAACGCTTGATGAAGACGTACGCCTTACTGCGAATAAAAAATATGTGATCAGTGTTTTTATAAAACCGGTTAACAGTACACAAGCCAAATGGCCCTATTATACCATGATCAAACCGGGTGGTTATAACAGTGCTGTCAATTTCATTCCATTTACGCAGGGCAACCTGACATTTGTAAATACACAGTTTACTTCTTCTACCAGTCCTGCATTTCCCGGAACGATGGGTTACCATATGGATATAGCAAGTGGATTGTGTGACCTGGTTTTTAAAGCTACAGAAAAATAAACGCCCACTTAAAATAGTCAACATGAAAAAATATCCGATAGCACTATTGCTCCTGTTCCCGTTTTTTTTGCGTGCCCAACAAGTGATCTCTGCAAAAGTCTTACCCAAAACAACCGTCGATAAAACTTCGTCGCAACAAAAGATACCGCTGCCACATAGCAGTAACGAAGGGCCGTTATGGGCATATTATGTGCAACAAAACCCATCTTTTAAAGTGCAGTTGTCCAATACCAGCAGCAGCATGGAAGTGGGTTATGCATTTACCGTCTCCAAAAAAGGAATGGTCTACGCATTTACTGCATATACACCCGTTGCCAATGCAACTTATACTATAACACTCTGGGATAGTTATACACAACAGCCTATTAAGCAAAAGAAATTAACCACTACCGCAAAGGATAATTTTCAATCCATAGATTTTGATAACGAAGCAGTAGAGATACAGCCCAACAAAACTTATGTAGTGAGTATGAACACAGCAATAAACGGTACTGCGCAATATTATCCTTTCTATATTCTAAAAAAAGACAACCCGGCAGAAAAATTCCTGCCCTATACTTATAAACATATCACGCTTAAAGAAGGCAGGTTTTGCTTTGGTAAAAATGCTAACACGCCTGTCTACCCCGCCAATACAAATTTCTATACCAGCAACCAGGACGTTGTATTGGGATTGGTGGATGTGGGTTATTATCCAACGGAATACTAAACCGGGAACTACAGCATTTAATTCTTTGCCAAATAATTTCTATCTTAAGGGGAAAAAGGGCCTAAGCATAAATAGTAACCAACATGCGCATGCAATTTTTTAAACTATTGATCTTATCGTTTGCAATGCAGTTGGTATTCATCAGCCATGGCGGCGCACAGCAATCGGCTCCTTTACCTGCGGAATACCAGCAACTACAAACCGATACCGCTAGGTTGGGGTTCCTTATGAAGGCTATCGCTGATTCACTGGATGAAGGACAACTGGAACCTGTACTCAGTTGGTCGAGGTTAGGGCTTACTATAGCAGAAAAGAATAAAGTAGACAGCATGAAGGGTATTTTCTACTTCGATATCGCCAAGGCATACACGTATAAGTACAATAAATACGACAGTGCTATTTTCTATTACAAAAAAGTACCGGCTTATTTTCCCGACCTCAACCGGAGGTACAATATATTTTCCATAAGAGAGATCATGGACCGTTATGCCGACCTGGGCAATAAGGATTCTTCATTTGTCTATCTCGGTAAGCTTACCGCTTTTATTGATACGATGGTCGCGGGTAATCCCAAAAGAGTTACTTTATCACAAAACATCGCCACCATTTATCAATGGTTTGGAATGTATAAAACGGCGATCCATTATTTCCAGGTAGCGATCAACGGAGACAGGCTGAATAAAAATTTCAAAGGGCTTGGCCTCGCATTAGCCAACCTGGGCCTGTTGTACAATGAAATGGAAGATAATGGCAAAGCCATTCAATACAGTAAAGAAGCATTGGAATACCTTGCGGACGTGAAGATGCCTTATATGCAAACCGCTGCAAATATCGCCAGCTATTATTTTGATAGTTCGAGGTATGATTCCGCTGCAAAATATCTTACTATATCCAATAATATTGTAGAAAAAATAAATGATAATGAACAAAAGGTAGTCAATAATAATATATTGGCAGGGATCTTAATTGCCAAAAAAAAATACGATGTAGCCAATGATATACTGAACAATAATTTGAAAGCGCTATCAGGTAATGACGACAAATCCAATCTCTGTAAAACGCTTTTGGTATTCGCTTCGCTGGATACCAGCAGGAAGCAATATGATGTGGCAAAAAAACACCTCGGCAACATGCTGGATATTTCCCGCAAAAATGACTACAAGATCATGTCTGTACTGGCATTGCAAAATCTTTACCTGGTCAATTCAGCAACCGGCGATTATAAAGCAGCCTATAAATACCAGCTGGAATATATGCAGCTAAAAGATTCTATGGCCAATGATAAAGCAAAGTCGGACCTGAATGACCTGGAGATAAGTTATAAAAGTTTACAGCAGGACCAGCAGATCGCTTTATTAAAAAAAGATAATGACATTAAAGGGCTCCAGCTTAAAGAAAGCAACCGGGTGAGGATCATCTATATTTTACTTATCGTTTTTTTAGCCGCTTTTTTTGCATTGCTCTATTACCAGCGCAACCGCCGCAATAAAATTGAGACCGCAAAAATAAAAGCAGAATTGCAAACACAGGTGCTGCGCTCGCAGATGAACCCGCATTTTATTTTCAACTGCCTCAACAGTATAGAGAACTTTATTATGCAGAATGATAAACGGCAGGCTTCAGATTATTTAAATAAATTTTCGCAATTAATACGAACTATTCTCGACAGCAGCCGCAATGAAGTAGTACCTATTGCAAAAGATATGGAAGCATTGAAATTATATGTAGAGCTGGAGCAACTCCGTTTCAATAATAAATTTAGTTTTACTGTACATATCGATCCTGCACTGGCAGGTGGAGATTATCTGGTGCCTTCCCTGCTGGTGCAGCCGTTTGTAGAGAATGCGATCGTTCATGGTATGGCGCACAGCGAAGACGAAGGCCTAAACCTTTCGGTGACCGCTTCGCTTGAAGGCGATAAAATAAAATACACGATAACGGATAATGGTATCGGCAGGGAAAAAGCAAAGGTCTACAATATGCAAAACAAACCTTACCATAAAAGTGTGGGTTTAAAGATCACGGAAGAGCGGATCAATATCTTTAATGAACAGGATAAAAAAGAATCGATACATATTGTTGACCTTTATGATGAAAATAAAAAACCCGGTGGCACCAAAGTAGAAATAACCCTTAAAGCTATTTAGCATGGAACAACTGAAAGCAATTGTGGTAGACGATGAACTGAGCAGTTTACAAAACCTGCAACAGAAGCTCACAGAATTTTGTCCCGATATAAAAATACTCGCCACCGCACAAAAACCTGAAGACGCCATTGTACTCATAAAGCAGCATAAACCCGATGTCATTTTTTTAGATATTGAAATGCCCCGCATGAATGGTTTTCGTATGCTGGATGAAATGGATACCATCGATTTCGATATCATCTTCACCACGGCCTATAATCATTATGCAGTGGAGGCGATACGCATCAGTGCTTTTGATTACCTCACCAAACCCATTGCCATCAGCGACCTGCAGCATGCCGTAGAACGTTTAGCTAAACATCGTCAACTGCATACGAAAGATAAACTCGGTGTATTAAAAAATTCATTGAACAGCAGCAAAAGCCAGGACGAAAAGATCGCGATCGCCACGGGTGAAGGAATGGAATTCATTACCATCAATACGATATTGCATATTGAATCCAGCAGTAACTACAGTAAAATTTATTTGCAGAATGGAAAGAGCATGGTCGTTACCAAACTCTTAAAAGATTTTGAAGACATGCTCCTTCCCTATCGTTTTTATCGTATCCATAATTCTCATTTAATAAACCTCAAGTACATAGAAAAGTATTTGAAAGGTGATGGTGGCCAGGTTCGGCTTACCAATGGCACCGTAATAGATGTGGCGAGACGTAAGAAGGAGGAATTTTTAAAACTTATTGCGGGGTAAGGGAGTTAGGAGTTATGAGTTATGAATTATGAATTATGAATTATGGGTTACGGGTTATGAGTTATGAGTTATGAGTTACTTAGAATTTTAAAGTATAGAAAGTTCTCGTAAAAAATAATCCACCCGAATTAAAGAGTAGAGATCAAATGTCGAAGCCACAGTAGCACAAAAGTTACATCAGGGAACCAACCCCAAATCGGGATGTAATCGATTTGAGGGCTCCTTTTTTGTTTCTTTTTTGGAGAAGCAAAAAAGAAAAAGAAAACAACCTAAAAGCTGCTACAAAAAAAATAATCCACCCGAATTAAAGAGTAGAGATCAAATGTCGAAGCCACAGTAGCACAAAAGTTACATCAGGGAACCAACCCCAAATCGGGATGTAATCGATTTGGGGGCTCCTTTTTTGTTTCTTTTTTGGAGAAGCAAAAAAGAAAAAGAAAACGACCTTAAAACTATTACAAAAGAGGCTTACTGCCCGACCTTAAGATTAGAGATTAAATGCTGAAGTCACAGTAGTATAACTACAGAAGATAGCTACCTAGTAGAAAAGGGATGCAATCCCCGCCCGTACTGAACAGTACGTTCGGGCGGGTTTTCTGCCTTGATTTTTTTTTACGTAACCCCCTATCTCGGTTACCTATTTTTTATCAAGAAAAAAAAGAAAAATGAAATGACCTTAATACTATCGCAAAAGAAGTATACTACCCGAATTTAAGAGTAGAGATCAAATGCCGAAGTCACAGTAGTACAACTGCTGAACATAGCTGTCTGGCAGAAAGGGGATGTAATCCTTTCTGCCTTGATTTTTTTGTTTCTTTTTTTATCAAGAAAAAAAGAAAAACACAAAACCAGCTTTAAGCCAAAAAAGAAAAAGGAAGATTTTAAATGTAAATAAGCTGATGCGTCTGTTTAATAACCCCCATCACAAACACACTCTGCACATGCCCCATATTCTCTATGTTACTTAATTTGTTCACATAAAATCGTGGTAGGCATTCATGTCCTTTGTGCCATTTGGGTTTCCCCTTTTACACTCCAGTGATAAAAATACTTTTGAGGGCCCTGCTGCAAAAAAGTATTTGGAATGTACGCGTGCCACTCTAACAACTGTAACTGTATTATTTTGCCGGGATTACACAGTTTCAGTAGGATAGTCCGTCAAGAATGAAATAAAAATCCCGGACAGGCAAAAAACTGGCCGTTATATAAGGGAGTAAAAATTCCTATTGCAGAAGTCATATCTTTTTTATAATTTAACTAAAAAGGAATATGAAAAATTATCTTCTTGTTTTAACTACGCTTTGTTTAGTTATCATTTTTAGTTCCTGCAAAAAAAGTTCCTCAAATCAGCCGGTACAGTCAGTTACCTGGAAAATTGATCCCGGGGCTGAACAATCTACAACTGATATTTCTTTCATCCGATTACTTGGAGTTAATATTATTTATGCTACAAAAGATACCATAACCATTTTTGTATCTATGTCTTCTACCAATGCCGGCACTTATACCAGTTTGAATTCAACCGCCGGCTTTGGAATAAAGTTTGGCTCAGTACAACAACAATATACCAACTATCCTTGCTCCGTTAGCATTTCTTCCAATAACAATAATAAACTAACAGGTAATTTTACTGCTGGCGGAGGCTCTTTTACAATAAGCGGCACTTTTAATAATGTTGGTTATTATTAAAGCTACCCATGCACTAGCTGATGCGTCTGCTTAATCACCCCCATCACAAATACACTCTGCACATGCCCCATATTCTCTATGTTACTTAACTTGTTCACATGAAAATCATGGTAAGCATTCATATCCTCCGTCATCACTTTCAGCATAAAATCAAACTCACCACTGATGGTATAACATTCCACCACATCAGGCATGGATAAAATTGCTTTCACAAATTTGGTACCCGCTGCTTTACTGTGTTCTTTTAATGAGACATAACAGATAGCGATCAAACTTTTTTTCACCTTGGTATGATCCACCAGCGTAGCATATTGTTTGATCACGCCGCTGGCTTCCATGCGCTTGATGCGCTCGTGCACCGGGGTTGTACTTAAATGAATTTTATCGGCAATTTCCTTCACCGTAATGCGGGCATTCTGCTGCAGCAAATGCAGTATCGCCAGGTCTTTCGTATCAAGGCTGATTGAATCAGTAGCTGATTTTTCTGTTTGGGTAGCTTTTGACATGGTTAAACAGGATTTTGTTCTTTTAAAATAGTAATAAAATAATAATCCACCAAATTTACACAATTCTTTAGAATATTATGCTGGTTTAGTACTTTTGTGTTCTAAAATAATAAATCATGTCAACGTTAACAAAAACCTCCATCGACTTCAACCTTAAACATAAGGTTGCAGATATGAGCCTCGCTGAATGGGGCCGTAAAGAAATTAGATTAGCCGAAGCAGAAATGCCGGGCTTAATGGCGATCCGTGAAGAATACGGTCCAAGCCAACCATTGAAAGGCGCCCGCATTGCAGGTTGCTTACACATGACCATTCAAACTGCCGTGTTAATTGAAACATTAACTGCTTTAGGTGCAGAAGTAAAATGGAGCTCCTGTAATATCTTCTCTACACAAGACCAGGCCGCTGCTGCTATCGCCGCTGCAGGTATTGGTGTATTTGCCTGGAAAGGACAATCACAGGCAGAAGCCGACTGGTGTATCGAACAAACTTTATGGTTTGGTGGGGCAGACCGTCCTTTGAATATGATCCTGGATGACGGTGGTGATCTGACCAATATGGTTTTTGATACCTACCCTGAATTGATCCAGCACATTAAAGGTTTATCAGAAGAAACTACAACAGGTGTGCACCGTTTATACGAAAGAATGGAAAAAGGTACTTTGCCTGTTCCTGCTTTCAACGTAAATGATTCTGTTACCAAATCTAAATTTGATAACAAGTACGGTTGTAAAGAAAGTTTGGTAGATGCAATCCGCCGTGCTACCGATGTGATGATGGCTGGTAAAGTTGCTGTTGTAGGTTCTTACGGTGATGTGGGTAAAGGTTCTGCTGCTTCTTTGAAAGGTGCAGGATGTCGTGTAATCGTTACCGAAATTGATCCTATCTGTGCTTTGCAGGCTGCAATGGATGGCTTTGAAGTTAAACGCATGATCGATGCAGTTAAAGAAGCTGATATCATCGTTACTGCTTCCGGTTGCCGCGACCTGATCACTGAAGCGCATTTCCGCGTGATGAAAGATAAAGCCATCGTTTGTAATATCGGCCACTTTGATATTGAAATAGATATGGCATGGTTGAATGCTAATTATGGTAGTACCAAAAATACCATCAAGCCACAGGTTGACATGTACACTATCGACGGTAAAGACGTGATCGTGTTGGCAGAAGGCCGCCTGGTAAACTTAGGTTGTGCAACAGGCCACCCAAGTTTTGTAATGAGTAACTCTTTCAGCAACCAAACCCTGGCCCAGATAGAATTATGGACCAAAGGCGACAAATACGAGAACAAAGTTTACGTGTTACCAAAGGTATTGGACGAAAAAGTTGCCCGTTTGCATTTAGCAAAAATTGGTGTAGTTTTGGATGAGCTTACGCCGGCACAGTCTGATTACTTAGGCCTGCCAAAAGAAGGTCCATTTAAATCAGAAGCCTACAGATATTAATGATCTCTTTTTAAAGGTGAATAAATACATAGCCCTGGTTCATTCTTGACCGGGGCTTTTTTATGCGCATCCTGAGCGGAGTCGAAGGGGCTACTTGCCAGTGTTCGAGCGAAGTCGGGAACAATTGTTCGAATCCCGTACGTAGTACTACATAAACAACAGACTAATGTTTGTTATATCAACTTCACCGCAGAGAAAATGAGATAAGGAGTTTACACAGAGCGCTGCGCTATCTCTGCTTCTCCTTTTCTCTGCGATGTATGTATTTTTGGACGAGCATTTGTAATGCTATTGGATTTCATTGGCGTCGCCCGCAGGGCCCTGTGGGCACTCTTGTACAGAAAATCTTTATTGAGCTTTCATGTAAGCGTAGATTTTAGCGAAGGGTTCGTGGAGACAGGTAACTATATACCTGTTAGACCACAGGGCAAAAAGTCAGATTGAATTTTAACAAAATCCCCAATTCTCACACAATTTTACAATCACTTTCCAATTTAGTAATATGCCATTCCAAATAATTTTTTATATAGCCATAATTATAAATATTCTTCATTTAACCAATAGAGTTAATAAAATAGAGAACCCCACTGGCGCAAGTGTTCTTCCGCAGGAAGTTCACTTGTGTCTACCAATTCACGCGGACTGTGTCCGCAGCATGGTCATGCCAAAACTGTTTACAATAACTATTTAAAAGTACCCACTAACATTATTAAAATTGTTATC
>JBBRCB010000050.1:0-24620 GCA_038205215.1 Chitinophagales bacterium
ACCTTGCCAGCATTTGGCAGCATTTCTTTTTCCAGTACAACATTCATGGGCACTGCAGGCAAATTCAACGCGCCGATCACTTCAACTGCAGCATCTAAATATCTAAAGCAAGCTTTACTTATCCTTCCGGCCAATGCTTCCGCAAAAGAATTATTTTGTTGCTCTTCTGTTACGATCAAACATTTACCATGTTTTTTTACAGTGGTAAAGATCAGTTCTTCATCCAGCGGAAATAATGTCCGCAGGTCGATCACTTCAACCCTGCCTGCAAAATTTTTAGCTGCTGCTTTTGCCCAGTACACTCCCATACCATAAGTAATCACGCAACAGCTTTCGCCCTTATCCACAAGTTCTTTATCAGCGGCAACAACGATAGTGCCTTTTCCTAACGGAATAATATAATCAGCAGAAGGTTCAATAGTTTTTGCATCTTCTGTACCCGGCACCTTACTCCAGTACAAACCTTTATGTTCGAGCATTACAACCGGGTTGGGATCAAGGAAAGCAGCTTTCATTAATCCCTTCATATCAGCCGCATTAGAAGGATACACTATTTTAATTCCCTTGATAGAAAGCAATGTGGTTTCAATACTGCCGCTATGATAGGGGCCGCCACCACCGTAAGCGCCAATGGGTACACGAATTAATGTTTGCACTGGAAATTTACCGCAACTTAAATAACAGCTCTTGCTGATCTCTGTTACCAGTTGATTTAAACCGGGATAAATATAATCGGCGAACTGCACTTCAACGATTGGTTTTAAACCCACGGCACACATACCAACAGTACTGCCAATAATATAAGCTTCCTGGATGGCGGTATTAAATACGCGGTGGTCTCCAAATTGTTGGGCTAAAGTGGCGGCCTCCCTAAAAACGCCGCCCAGCCTGCGTCCTACATCCTGCCCGTATAAAAGTGCTTCGGGGTATTGTTCCATTATTTCCCTGATAGCGAATAAGCCGGCATCCACCATTACTATCTTTTCCCTGCCTGCTGGGGAGCGCTCCCCTTCTTCTTCTGTAACCATTGTGGGTGCAAAAACAAAATCACTTACAGTTGATGGCTCAGGTTCGGGCGCCGCAACGGCTTTTTGAAAATCTTCAGCAACATGTATTGCAGTTTCATTTTCAATTTTTATTAATGCTTCTTCAGTTACTCCTGATGCTATTAATTTTTTTCTCAGCCTGGGCACCGGGTCATCTGCATAATGTTTGGCAAGGTCTTCATCAGTCCTGTAAAATTCTTTTCTTACACCACTGGTGTGATGACCCAGCAAAGGAACTTTTGCATGCACTAAAAAAGGATGCCGTTCCTTCCGCACTTCATCCACCACATTTTTCATTACTTCATAACTCTGCAAAAAATCACTGCCGTCGATGCTGATCCTGCTGATACCTTTTAAACCCTTTACCATCTCACTGGCATTGGTGGTTCTTGCTTCTTCCGATGTTACGCTGATGCCCCAATTATTATCCTGCACCAGGTAAATGATGGGTAACTGGTGTAATGCCGCAAACTGAAACGCTTCGCTTACTTCACCTTCTGTAACAGCTGCGTCGCCGAGTGAGCAGATAACTACAGGATGGTTTAAGGTGGAAGGTAGAAAGTTGAAGGTTGGCTCGTTTGGGTTGTTATCTATTCCTTGTTCAATATTCCTTGTTCCCTGTTCAATATTCCTTATCCTTTCGAGATATTTTATACCCTGTGCAATTCCTGTTGTTGGAATCGCCTGCATGCCGGTGGCACTGCTTTGGTGAATGATATTGGGTTTATCTGCCCCACGGTAATTAGGATGTGCATAATATTCTCTGCCGCCGGTAAAAATATCATTGCCTTTGGCAAGCAATTGTAACATCAGCTCGTAAGGAGAAAATCCCATGCCCAGCAACATACTTTCATCCCGGTAATAAGGGCTTATATAATCGCAGGGTAATAATTGAAATGCCGTGGCTAATTGTATGGCTTCATGGCCTCTCGATGTAGAGTGCACATACTTGCAGGTTTGCCGGTTGGCTTCATAAGTTTCTGCCATTGCATTGGCAGTGCACATTAAACGATACGCTTTTAATAATACCTCAGTTGCAATCATCGGTCAAATGTAAAATATTTTTTAGGGTTAGCCACGGATTACAAGGATTAACACAGATAAATAGAAATTTGCTTTTTTACGGTGTTGATCAGTGGAAATCTGAGTAACCAGTGGCAAAAAAAAATCGCAATTTTAATTGCGATTCAAAATATCATTGGTGGCATAAATTATTTTACTTCTACCGTCAGTAAGTTATCTTTTTCCAAAAAAGCTTCCAGCACATCCCCTACCACGCATTCACCCACGCCTGCCGGTGTTCCAGTGAAAATGAGGTCGCCGATATTTAAAGAAAAATAATTGGAGATATGAGCTATCAGTGAATCGATGCTGAAGATCATTTTACCGGAGTTGCCATCCTGCACCAGTTCCTTATTTTTATAGAAAGTAAAACCAATATTTTTCCGGTTCAGGGCCGGGGTAACATCAATAAATTTTCCAACGGCAGCGGAATTATCAAAGGCTTTTGCCTTTTCCCAGGGCAGGCCTTTCTTTTTTAATTCATCCTGGATATCACGGGCCGTGAAATCTATTCCTACAGTAATGCCATTATAATAATTGACTGCATGCCTTTCCTGTATGTATTTGCCATTTTTGCACACACGTAACACCAGCTCACATTCATAGTTCAGTTCGTTGCTGAATTCCGGATAGTAAAAAGGCGTATGGCTCTGCAGCAATGCACTTTTCGGCTTCATAAAAATTACCGGTTCCTCGGGTATGTCGTTGCCAAGCTCCTTGGCGTGGTCTGCATAATTGCGGCCAACACAAATTATCTTCATTTAGTGCTTTTTAAGAGGGATAGGTTTCAGCAGCGAATATAGGTAAATAGCTTATAAAAAACAACAATGCGAAGGATAGGCGCAGATTTTGGCCCTTATGGTTTAATGGAAAGATTATTATATGCACTCATGGTGAGGTCCATGCCCGTTACTATAAAACTTTCTATAATATCAATGCATTTTTCAATTTTAAGTAATATAGCTGACTCTTCTGCTTTAAACCATTTGCCTAATACAAAATCGGCCTGCATGCCTTTCGGATAATTATTGCCGATACCGAAGCGCAGTTTTGGGTATTGATCTGTCAGCAATATTTCCTGTATACTTTTCAGCCCGTTATGCCCACCTGCACTGCCACCGGGCCTCAACCGTACCTTATCAAGGGGTAATGCCACGTCATCCACGATGGTCAATGTATTTTTCAAAGCTATTTTTTCCTTGTCCATCCAGTATTTAAATGCCTTACCGCTCAGGTTCATAAAAGTGGTAGGACAAATGCATACAATTTGTTTTCCTTTAAATCTTACCGTGGCAACATAAGCCAATCTTTCTACAGTGAAATCGCCACCGTGCTTTTTTACGAAGGCGTTAACTATATCAAAACCGATATTATGGCGGGTATTAGCGTATTCGCTACCGATATTGCCGAGGCCTATGAGGAGAAATTTTGACATGAGATCGTGAGACGTGAGACGTGAGTCAGCAGTCTGCAGTCTTGAGATTTAGGTTTAATAAATAATCATTTTGCTGAGCATTTGGTAAGTCTTTAGCATTAAGCCGCCGCATTGTTCCCGTGCTTCTTTCAAATGCGGATTTACGTGAACTTCCCTCTGCAATATTAAGCTGAACAGATAAGGCTGCTCTTCTTAACTGCTGCATCATATTAAACCGTTCTTCCTGCGGCAATAATTTTGACAACCTGTAACAGGATAAGACAAAATTCTTTCCAACTATAAAGACATCGAGTTTTGTATGAGCTAAGGGCAGAAACATAAGTTTAGTTTTGATCTAGTCAAAAGACTTATGTTTACACTTTTGAGTTGCATCGTGTTCCTTCTCACGATTCACGACTCACGATCTCACGATCTTAAATCAACATATCAAATATCTGCTGCAGATCAGCTTCTGTTTTTATCAAGACATCCCTTGCTTTACTGCCCTGGTTAGTGCCTACAACACCTGCAGCTTCCAGTTGATCCATTAGGCGCCCCGCCCGGTTATAGCCTAATTTCATCCTTCTTTGCAATAAAGAGGTACTACCCACCTGGCTGGCGACAATCAATCTTGCAGCATCTTCAAATAAAGAATCCCGGTCGGTGAGATCAGCGCCCCTGGCTTCCAGTTCTTTTTCATCAATATATTCCGGCAATAAAAATGCCTGCGGGTAGCCGCGCTGTTCACCAATGAAATCAACGATCTTATCTACTTCTGGCGTATCAACAAATGCGCATTGCAAACGAACCAGTTCACCATTATAACTGATCAGCATATCCCCTTTGCCAATTAACTGTTCAGCGCCACCTGCATCTAAAATGGTACGGCTATCGATCTTGCTGCTTACTTTAAATGCAATACGCGCAGGGAAATTGGCTTTAATTGTACCGGTAATGATATTTACAGAAGGCCTTTGCGTTGCAATGATCAAATGAATACCTACAGCCCTTGCCAGCTGCGCCAGGCGGGCGATAGGCATTTCCACTTCTTTACCGGCGGTCATGATCAGGTCGGCAAATTCATCCACCACTAAAACAATGAATGGTAAAAACTGGTGCCCTTTTTCAGGATTCAATTTCCTTGCGGCAAATTTTTCATTGTATTCCCTGATGTTGCGGCAACCGGCTTCTTTTAAAAGATCATAACGGTTATCCATTTCAATACACAGCGCATTTAGGGTATGCACCACTTTCTTGGTATCCGTGATGATTGCATCTTCTTCACCGGGTAATTTGGCAAGGAAATGTTTTTCTATCGCTTTATAAATACTTAACTCTACTTTTTTAGGATCAACTAAAACAAATTTTAATTGTGATGGATGTTTTTTATACAGGAGGGAAACGAGGATCGCATTCAGCCCTACCGACTTTCCCTGCCCCGTTGCACCCGCCATTAAAAGGTGCGGCATACTGGTAAGGTCAACAATAAAATTCTCATTGTCGATCTTTTTACCAATAGCAATAGGCAACGAAAAATTATTGTGCTGGAATTTTTCGGAAGATAACAGGGTCTTCATGCTCACAATCGATTTTTTTGCATTGGGAACTTCTATGCCAATAGTGCCTTTGCCGGGAATGGGCGCAATGATGCGTATACCCAGGGCTGCAAGGCTTAATGCAATATCATCCTCCAGGTTCTTGATCCTTGATATCCTTACACCCGCTGCAGGAATGATCTCGTACAAAGTCACCGTTGGTCCTACCGTGGCAGAGATCTTCTGTATCTGGATATCATAATTTTTAAGCGTATTGATGATCTGGTTCTTATTATTTTCCAGTTCATTGGTATCCTGAACAATTTTATCACTGCCATGATTTTCTAAAAGATCAAGTGTAGGGTATTTATAATCACGAAGATCCAATATCGGGTCGTAAGGCTTTATCGCAGGCTGTTTGTGTTGGGTACTTTGCAGTTCCGCGGCTTCATCAATTTTTTCAGGCACCGTTTTTATTTCAAGCTCAAGCGGGCTAATATCTTTTTCTTTTATTTTAGAAATGACCACATCAGGCTTTACTTCTTCCGCTATTACTGTCGGCGCTATCCTTTCTTCAGCAGCCTCATCTTCCTCTTCGGGTTCTTTTTCCACCAGCGTGATCCCATGGTTGATGGTGTTATCCTCCGGAACCGTAATTAAAATATTGCCTTCTCCTTTCAATGCATTTAAGTTGGTTTTCGCTGCTGCAATGTCATTATCCACCGGCAACAGCACGCCTTCGTTGTTGTCTTCGATACCCAATTCCTGCTGTTGAAATGGCGGTTCAACAAAATCCTTTTTAGAAGGCAATTTAAATACAGGATTAAAACGCCAGATGATATAGGATAGAACCGCTACTACCAAAACACCAACAGTGCCTACCTGCCCGATCATTTTGTATAGCCATTCTCTGATCATATCACCTGCAGCACCTCCCCACGGAAAAGGCTGCCTGTTGAAAATAACCGCTGCCGCAACGCTGAGCACCGGCAGGCCAACGATTAAATATTTTATGTTTCTTGAAATAGAAAAAACTTTTTTGCCGAAAAATAAATTTACGCCCACCACAAAAAATAAAGTACAAACAAGGTAACTGGCAATACCAAAGCCTTTGCGGATGAATACTTCTGAAATAAATGCGCCGAATGTACCCAAGAGGTTTTGCACTTTAATATCATTGGCCAGCAACATGCGGTAGCTGAACTTATCCTGGTCTTCTGCCCAGGTAAAAAGGAACGAGGTGAACGCTACAAAAAGTAATATTGCTATCAGCAGCAGGATACTGCCGGTAATCTTATGTGTACGCTCATCCCGCAGCAACTGCTTTACAGCCACTGTTTCTTCTTTTTCCTGTTTTAATTGTTCAGGTTTAGCCGCTTTTGATTTAACCGGTTTCGATTTACTTGCCATTGGCAACAAAGATAAAGAAAACCATTACTGCATACACATTGCAATAAGCCTTAACTTTCTTTTATATTAAAAAAAATTGTAGGTTTGGTTATAAACTAACGGATGCTTAAGAAACATTCCTTTCTTGCCCTTTTTTTACTACTGCAGTTTTCTGGTACCGCACAATCCATTGCAGATAGTAATTACGTTGACATTGCTTCCATCGATGACTCTGTATCAGTTTCCAAAAAAACTCTGGTTTTTTTTGACAGTAATAATATCGCCCGGCTGGATAACCTGATGCAACAGCAATTCATATCAGTCAGGCGGTTTCCCTACAAAAGAAATATTCCGGGGCACCTGGTATCCAAAACTGCTTACCTGCAAACCGGTTTGTTCAACAGCAGCGATACCGCGGGCAGTATTTATTTTTTCCCTGGAAAAATATTCAGCAAAATAATTTTTTATGAAATAAAAGCAGGCGGGCAGTTAGTATACGCCGGTGATGGCTCTGCAGAAGGTATCTGCAAGCTGACTTTCGGCCCCAAAGAAAAAAAAGCTTTTATTATACAATTGGAATTCTGCCGCTATGACTATAATGGCTTGGCACCGCAACTGATACAGCCTGGTTACCTTAATAATTACAAATCCATCCTCAGCAATAAGGACGAAGATCTGAAAAATGTAGGTTTCCTGCTCAGTGGCATGCTTTTTTTAATGGCCCTTTTTGTGATCGTGAATTATGCACTTACCTTAAAAAGAGAATTTTTGTATTACCTCGGGTATGTACTGTCTATGTTTCTTTTAATGCTCCTCTTCGCCATCCTGGGAAATTTTTCGTGGGGTAGCTTCGCCAGTTTTTTTAATGGGTATCTCGATCTTGTGTTATTGATATTGGGGAATGTTTTTTACCTCGCATTTACCCGCCACTTCCTGGATAGTAAAAATGAATATAAACTTTTGGATAAAACATTTAAAACCACCGAGCTGTTTCTATTGTTCCTGCTGGTGGGGTTTACTTTTATCCATTATTTCACCAAATTATTCCTTGTTGAAAGACTCCTGGAAAACCTGATGAAATTCGTTGTACTGGGCATTGGCATTTTATTTATCGTGATCGCTTTTAAACAAAAACAGAAACTCATCATCTACCTCGCAGTTGGCAGTGCTTTTGCCATTGTTTTTTCCATCGTAGCACTGTCGCTGATACTCCTCCACATACCCGCAAAAGGAATTTTGACCAGCTCTTTATTTTATCAGGACATAGCGATCACATTTGCCCTCGCATTTTTTCTTTTAGGCCTTACATATAAAAACCGTCGCGAACTGGTAGAACGTATACAGGAACAGGAAGCGTTGAAACTTGACGTAGAGAAAAAAGATTTTGAAAAACAGATTGACATCATCAAAGCACAGCAGGAAGAACGCAACAGGATCAGCGCGGACATGCATGATGACCTGGGCGCGGGTATGACAACAATCCGGTTATACAGTGAACTCGCAAAAAGCAGGATCGTTGATACGCCCATTCCTGAAATTGAAAAAATATCTTCCTCTGCCAATGAATTACTGAATAAAATGAATGCCATTATCTGGAGTATGAGCAGCAGCAACGATTCATTGGGCAATATGATTGCCTATATACGCAGCTACTCGCTCGAATATTTTGAAGATACCGGTATCAATTGCCATATTACTATTCCTGAAAATTTACCCAATATTGTAGTGAGCGGGGAGATCAGGCGGAATGTTTTTTTAGTAGTAAAAGAAGCATTGAACAACGTGCTCAAACACTCGCGTGCTACTGTAGTATCCATTACACTGGAGAAGGTTTCGGATGGCCTCAAACTTTTTATACAGGATAATGGCACGGGGATCAATTTTGAAAAACTTCGCCAGTTTGGGAACGGTTTAAAGAATATGCAGAAGAGAATGGAAGATATCCATATTCATTTTTCTATCGAAAATCATAACGGCACATTGATTACCCTGCACCGGGTAATTGATAATTTTTAATTTTTTTTCGCAAAACCCAACGCCAGCAGGATCCATCCTGCAATAAAACACAAACCGCCAAAAGGCGTCACAGCACCCATCCATTTAATGGAGGATGCAATACATAAAATATACAATGACCCTGAAAATAAAATAATTCCTGTTGTAAAAAGGTAACCTGACCATTGCAACTGCTTGCCGGGAAATTCTTTTTGTAATGCGCCCACCGCCAGCAATGCAAAAGCATGGTAGAACTGGTAACGTACCGCTGTCTCGAAGGTTTGCAGGCTTTCGGGGGCTAACCTTGTCTTTAAAAAATGTGCGCCGAATGCGCCGCAGACCACTGCAACCGCGGCAAGTAAAGCACCGGTGATCAAAAAATTCCTGTTCATTGTATAAGGTTAATGGTATCGCTGTTGATACCTGTTACAGGTAAAATAATTTTTGCCTGTGCATAAAAAGGCTCCCTTTCTTTTAATTTATTTTCAATAAAATCTTTTAGCTCTCCGGGGGAAAAATTTTTTAATAAAGGGCGTTTACCCTGTTCAGTGATCAGCCTTTGCAAAATATCATTTACCCCGGCGGAAAGGTACACCGTGGTACCGTTTTCATTCATCCAGTGCATATTGTTATTGAAGCAGGGCGTACCCCCACCACAGGCAATGATGCAGTTGGCCCTTTGCGAAAATGTTTGTAATACCGTAGATTCCGTTTGCCTGAAATAAGCTTCGCCATCGTTTTCAAATATTGCAGTAATAGTTTTTCCCTCCTGCTGCTCTATGATCTCATCAAGGTCAAAGAATTGCATGCCGCTTTTTACAGACCATAGTTTGCCCCAATGTGTTTTACCACTGCCCATAAAACCAATAAGAAAAATTTTCATTGTTGATTACACTAATTAAAACGAATTACACGAACCTGTTTGTCGGTAAACAGGTTGCACGAATTTACAGGAATAAAAACTCTATGCTAAAATCTGCAAAAAAATATTCGCTACGATAAAGTTTTCCGGCGGCTGGCGGAGCGGTGGGGTATTATTTCTTCTTTTTAAAATCCCCTCTTTTCCATGCCTTGATAAATTCGGCCCAGGCAAATGGATTAAAAATATTTTGTGGTGCTACCTGACCCGCATAATAGGCCTTGGTGCTGGCCTGCTTTAAAAATTGGTTACTGGCTTCCCTGCCGTCTAAAGGCATATTGGCCAAAAGTATACGCCGGGTGGCGATGTCATTATTTTTGCGGGCTACCGTGATATAGTCATCCGGTACGGGGTTATTTAAAAAATCTCTTTCAAACTGCGCCCGGCTGGGCCGTTGCTTTATTATGGTGGCGGGGAGGTAAACCGTATCATTGACCATTAACTGGATAACGCTTTGCTGGTTACCCTCCAGTTGTTTGGGTATGGAAACCTTTTGGGTCTTATAACCGATACTGCTGAATTCGATCTCATCTCCTTTTAAAACAACGATACTGAATACACCTTTCTCGTTGGTAACAGTTCCCCGGTTCTGACCTTTTACCACTACACTTACACTTTCCAGCCCCTTCAAACTATCTGCCGTCATTACAATACCGTACAACTGCACCACTGAATCTTTAAAAGTTTCAAACTGGGCTTTGCTATGCAGGGGTTTTATAAAACAAAAAATAAAAAATATAGGTACAATTCTACGCATCAATAAAAGTTCAATAATGATAAGATGTTGAAGAGTGCGACGCCAATGAATTTGAGTTGCATTACCGTTGCCCGTCCCAAAAATAGCAACATTCCTTAATTAATAAACAAAGTAAGGGTATGGTTGTTTAAATTTGCATTCCCATTAGACTTTTAACAAATAATTGAACGATGACAAATGATGATATACTGAAGGCGCTGAGCAATGTACAGGAACCCGACCTGGGCAAAGACCTTGTAACTTTGAACATGGTGAAAGATATTACGATTGATGGTAATAATGTTTCTTTTACCATTGTATTAACTACGCCTGCATGCCCGATGAAAGACATGATGCGGATGGCCAGCGAGAATGCGGTAAAGATACTCGTGAATAAAGAAGCAGTGGTTACCGTAAACTTTACCGCCAATACCAGCAGTAACCGTAAGGATGCAAAAACAATTTTAAGCGGTGTAAAAAATATCATTGCCGTTGTGAGTGGAAAAGGAGGTGTGGGTAAAAGCACAGTAAGCGCCAACCTTGCGCTGGCATTATCTGCTGGTGGTGCAAAAGTGGGATTGATGGATGCGGATATCTATGGCCCCAGCCAGCATATCATGTTTGGCATTCGCGGTGAAAGGCCATTGATGAAAGATGACGGTACCGGCAAGGGCCTAATCGTTCCCATAGAAAAATTCGGCATAAAAATAATGAGCATTGGTTTGCTGATCGATGAAAAGCAGGCCGTGGTGTGGCGTGGCCCGATGGTAAGCAGCGCCATTCGCCAGTTTGTAAGTGATGTGGATTGGGGCGAACTGGATTATTTGGTTATTGATATGCCCCCGGGTACGGGGGATATTCATTTAACTGTTGTACAAACGGTTCCTGTTACCGGTGTGATCGTGGTTACTACACCACAACTGGTAGCGTTAGCCGATGCTAAAAAAGGTGTAGCCATGTTTAGCCAGGCACAATTGAAAGTTCCGGTGATTGGTTTGGTAGAGAACATGAGTTATTTTACTCCGGCGGAATTGCCCGGCAACAAATATTATATTTTCGGTAAAGACGGGGGTAAAGATTTAGCGGAAGAATTTGAATTATCTTTTCTTGGGCAAATACCCATTGTGCAAAGCATTCGTGAAGGTGGTGACCTGGGTATCCCTGCAATGGTAAGTGATGATGCGATCAGCAAAAAAGCTTTTATGGATTTTGCAGGGCAGGCTGTAAGAGCCATTGCCATGAGAAATGCTAACCTGGCGCCAACGCAGGTTCAGGAAATCATCATGGGCTGATCAAAGTTGCCAAACGGCCTTTGCAATAAATCATTGTTGCTATGAAATATCTTTCTTCTTTTTTATTGGTACTGTTTTTTGTTTCCTGCAGTTCTCCTAAAAAAAATACTGCCATGGCTGGTGTTGATAAAAGAACTGCTGTATCACTTTTTTGGGGAAAGCAGTTTAGTACCCAGGGACACCGGGGTTGCCGGGGACTGATGCCTGAAAATACTATTGCTGCTATGTTAAAAGCCGTTGACCTTGGCGTGAATACTTTGGAAATGGATATTTGCTTCAGTAAGGATAAAAAAGCATTGCTTTCACACGAGCCTTTCTTCAATCATGAAATAACTACCACGCCCGACGGCAGTTTTATTACAGAAAAAGAAGAAAAGAATTATAACCTGTATCAAATGGATTACCGTTTGATCACGAAATTTGACGTGGGGATGAAACCGCATCCCCGTTTTCCGCAGCAGGAAAAAATAAAAGCAGTAAAACCGCTTTTAGCAGATCTATTTGACAGCGTAAAAGTGCATTGTATCTTGAAGCTCCAGCTTCAAGGTAAAGATGTACGGAAGCTGGAGCTTCCGTACTACAATATTGAAACCAAAACAACGCCTGCCACGGATAATATTTATCATCCTGCTCCTGCTGAATTTGTAGAGTTGCTGATGCAGGTGATCAGGGAAAAGCATATGGAACAATTTGTGATCATTCAATCTTTTGATTTCAGGACCTTGCAATACCTGCACCAGCATTACCCAAAAATAAAAACTGCAATGCTGGTCGAGGATTTTGATCAACGAAGTTTGGAGGAACAGATTACTGCACTCGGATTTACTCCCACCATTTACAGTCCTGCATATAGTTTAGCTACTGAAGATCTGGTAAAAAAATGCCATGCGCAAATGATCAAAGTAATTCCATGGACAGTGAATGAAAGAAAAGAAATGGAACGCTTAAAAGGCCTGGGTGTTGACGGTATTATCTCTGATTACCCCAACCTGTTTAATGAATAAAAAAGCAAGGCATATTATATTAATTGTATGTGCCGGCTTTGCTTTTATTGCAGCGCTTTACCATATCGCGGGTATTGTACAAAGCTTTGATGCTACACCCGCATGGCGTCATGCACTGTTCACCGGTATTTGCACCATTTGTGTGTATGGGTTATTAAAAAGGCCCAAATGGTTTGTATGGTTTTTTGGAATACTAACGGTACAGCAACTATACAGTCACGGCAGCCATTTACTATTATTATTAAGGGAGAATAAGTTTAACCTTATTGATGCAGCTATTGTATTGGTGATGCCGTTAATCTTTATCCTATTACTTACAGACAAAAAAACTACGATTTAATACCTAACCATTCCTCTGCATTCTTAAATAATAATTTTTCTTTCAAATCATTCCCCATCGCCATCGTTTCAATGAGCTTCCCCGGGTAATGTTCACCTAATGGAAACGGGTAGTCGCTGCCGAGGCAGATTTTATCTTCCCCCATAACATCAATGATATAATTCATGGCTTTGGCGTCATGCACCAGGCTATCGATCCAGAATTTACCTATATAATCCCTGGGATTTACGGCATTATCAACGGCAACTAAATCGGGGCGAACATTAAAACCATGTTCTATCCTTCCAATGGTTAATGGAAAGCTGCCGCCGCCATGTGCAAATGCCAGCCTTAATTTTGGAAAAGATTGCAGCACCCCGCCAAAGATCATCGAGCAAATGGCTCTTGATGTTTCTGCAGGCATGCCCACCAGCCAGGGCAACCAGTATTGCTGCGTTTGCTGCTCTCCCATCATTTCCCAGGGGTGAATGAATAAAGCACAACCCAATTCTTCTGCCCGTTTGTAGAAGGGGAAATATTTTTTTTCGGATAAATTTTCGCCATTGATATTGCTGCCAATTTCCAGGCCAGGCATTTTTAATTGGGCAACACAGCGTTCCATTTCTTTTATGGCGAGGTCAACATCCTGCAAAGGCACAGTGCCGATACCAATAAAACGCTTCGGGTTTTTTGCAACGGTATCTGCAATATGATCATTAAAAAAACGGCTGGTCTCTTCGCCATCATTTGCTTTGGCCCAATAGTTAAACAATACAGGGATGGTAGAAAGTACCTGTACGTTTACAGCACTATTATCCATTTCTTTCATTCGCACAGCAGCATCAAAACAATTGTCTTCCACTTCCCTGAATAATTTATCCCCTTTCATCATGCAGGCTTTGCAGTTGCGGTGCTCCAGGTGTATGAATTCTCCATACCCGAATTTCTGTACCCAGTTGGGCATTTTATCGGGCATGATGTGTGTGTGAATATCTAGTTTCATTGAAAGTTATTTTCACGCAAAGGCGCAAAGCAAAAATACAAAGACGCCAAGAACCTTTTCGACTTGCAAAACTTAGCGTCTTTGCGTGAATATTTTTTATCCTTTTCTCACCGGTGGGGCCATTACCGCTCCACATTTACTACAGGTTCTTTTATCTTCATCTTTATAAAACCCCTCCATCACGGGCGGCAATTGTGTTACAATATCCGTGATCACTTTATACTCTTCGTACAACTTATTCCCGCAGTTTTCGCAGTACCACAAAAAACCGTCTTCTTCCGTTTCCCTTACTTTTTCTATTACCAATCCAACGGTATTGGGTCCGCGCTGTGGTGAGTGCGGCGTTTTTGGCGGTAGTAAAAATAGATCGCCCTCATTAATAGGAATATCTTTTTGTACTCCCTCATCAATAATTTTCAAGACAATATTCCCTTCCACCTGGTAATATAACTCTTCACTTTCGTTGTAATGATAATCCTTGCGGGCATTGGGGCCGCCTACTACCATCACAATAAAATTTTCCGCATCTTTATATACGCATTGGTTACCTACAGGTGGCTTCAGCAGGTCGCGGTGTTCATCAATCCATTTTTTTAAATTCAAGGGAGCAGTAACTGGCATAGCAAAATATTTAGACTTGTAAGTTAAATTTTTTTTACTAACCAGGGCCAGCCTTCTCCAGCCACTGCTTACCCTGCAATCAACTATTAACCATTAACCATCAACCATAAACTATTAACTTTACCACATGAACCTCGCCATTCCATATCATTTAGAAAATTTTATCGGGGGGAATTTTATAGGCCCTTTAAGCGGCGAATTTTTGGATAATGTAAATCCTGCAACAGGCGAGGTATATGGACAAATCCCCAACAGCAATAAAAAAGATATCGATATAGCTGTAAAAGCAGCACAAAAAGCATTTCCCGGATGGAGTACAGTTTCCAATGAAAAAAGATTTTTAATCCTGAATAAAATTGCAGAACTGATCGATGAAAACCTGGAGGCATTGGCATTAACTGAAACGATTGATAACGGCAAGCCTTTATGGTTAAGTAAAGTGATGGATATTCCCCGGGCATCTTCCAACTTTAGATTTTTTGCAACAGGTATCATGCATTTTGCTGCTGGTACTCATGCGATGGAAGATAAAGCGGTTAATTACACTTTGCGGCAGCCCATCGGCATTGTCGGTTGCATCTCTCCTTGGAATTTACCCCTCTATCTTTTTACCTGGAAGATCGCACCTGCACTGGCAGCGGGCAATTGCGTGATCGCAAAACCCAGCGAAGTAACACCTGTAACTGCTTTTTTGTTGGCGAGAATTTGTAAAGAAGCCGGGTTACCCGATGGTGTTTTAAATATTGTACATGGCGACGGACAAAATTGCGGCGAGGCTATTGTAAAGCATCCTGATATTAAAGCCATTTCATTTACAGGTAGTACAAAAGCCGGCGAAAGAATTGCGGCGATTGCCGCACCGATGTTCAAAAAATTATCGCTAGAGATGGGTGGAAAAAATCCGGCCCTTATTTTTGCCGATTGTAACTGGGAGAAAATGATGAAAGAAACCATACGCTCTTCATTCAGTAACCAGGGACAAATTTGTTTATGCAGCAGCAGGCTATTAATTGAAAAAACTATTTACGAAAAGTTTAAAACAGCATTTGTTGAACAGGTAAAACAATTAACTGTTGGCGATCCTTTGAGTGAGTACTCGAAGCAGGGCGCTATTGTAAGTAAAGTACATTTTGATAAAGTGCTGCACTGCATTGCCCTTGCAAAAGAAGAAGGTGGTAAAATATTATGCGGCGGCAATGCAGTAAAATTAGGGGGACGCTGTGCCAATGGCTATTTTATTGAACCAACTGTTATTGAAAACCTTGGCCCGAATTGTAAAACCAACCAGGAAGAAATTTTTGGGCCTGTAGTAACATTGCAATCATTTGAAACTATTGATGAAGCATTGCAGTTAGCCAATGCAGCGAGTTACGGTTTAGCAGCAACTATCTGGACACAGGATATTTCCACGGCCCACCTGCTGGCGGCAAAAGTGCAATCCGGGATCCTTTGGGTGAATTGCTGGCTGGTAAGAGATCTTCGTACACCGTTTGGCGGTATGAAGAATAGCGGCGTAGGAAGAGAAGGTGGCTGGGAAGCGTTGCGTTTTTTTACAGAACAGAAAAATGTTTGTATAGGATTTTAATAACACGAATTATAAAGAACAGACTACACGAATCAATTAAACCCGTAAACTCCTAAACTTAATCATATGGAGCACAAAATAATTAATACCTCCACCGCAGCCAAACCCTTAGGCGCCTATCCCCATGCGAGGCGTGTAGGGAATTTATTATTCTTATCAGGCATTGGCAGCCGGAGCGCAACAGATAATTCAATCCCCGGATTAGAATTAGACGGCGAAGGAAATATTTTGAAATATGATATTGAAGCCGAATGCCATCAATGTTTTGCTAACGTTAAAGCGGTGCTGGAAGGGAGCGGCAGCAGTTGGGATAAAATTGTTGACATAACCGCATTTTTAACCAACATGAAAAAAGACTTCCCGCTATACAATAAAATTTACGCGGAGTATTTTGCAACAGTGCAGGCTTGCAGGACAACGGTTGAAGTGAAAAGTTTGCCAACCCCGATAGCGATAGAGTTAAAAGTGATAGCAACTGTCTGAACCAGGATTTTATGGATTAAAAAGATTAAAAGGATTTTATGCAATTTGAAAATACATTAAATTTCGCCAAAACATTAGACGAAAAAGATCCGCTTAAAATATTTCGCGATCAATTTTATATTCCCATCATCAATGGAAAAGAATCCATTTATTTTACCGGCAACTCTTTAGGCTTACAACCGAAGACTACGCAGGACTATGTATTGAATGAATTGGAAGACTGGGCCAACTTTGGAGTAGAAGGGCATTTTCATGCCAGGAAACCGTGGATGCCTTACCACGAAATTTTTCCCAGGCAATTATCAACGATCATCGGTGCACTACCTGAAGAGATCGTGGTGATGAACCAGCTCACCGTGAATTTACATTTGCTGATGGTGAGCTTTTACAGGCCAACAAAACATCGCTATAAAATTATCTGCGAAGCAAAAGCATTTCCATCTGACCAATATGCAATGGAATCACAGGTAAAATACCATGGCTTTACATACGAAGATGCAGTTATTGAAGTGGAACCAAGAGCTGGAGAATATGCGATACGAACAGAAGACATTTTATCAACTATACAAAAACATGGCGATAGCGTTGCGCTGGTTTTATTCGGCGGCATAAATTATTATACCGGGCAGTATTTTGATATTGAAAAAATTACAACTGCTGCGCATGCGGCTGGCGCGATTGCCGGATTTGACCTTGCACATGCGGCGGGTAACGTGAAGCTCCAGCTTCACGATTGGGGTGCCGATTTCGCCTGCTGGTGTTCTTATAAATATTTAAACAGTGGGCCCGGTGGCGTATCGGGAATTTATATTCATCAAAAACATATCTCGGATACCAGCATTCCCCGTTTTGCAGGCTGGTGGGGGTATACGAAAGATACCCGTTTTAAAATGGAGAAAGGTTTTGAGCCGATCCCCACTGCAGAAGGATGGCAATTAAGTAATGCGCCTATTTTGTTAATGGCGGCACATAAGGCTTCACTGGATATTTTTGAAGCAGCCGGCATGGATAATTTAATTACAAAAGGAAAATTGCTGAGCAATTATTTATTATTTATCCTCGATGAAATTAATGCAGGACTGGATAAAAAATTAATTACAGTAATTACACCACGTAACGAAAAAGAAAAAGGCTGCCAGGTAAGTATGCTGATGCTGGAAAAAGGAAAGGAAGTTTTTGAAACATTAAAACAACAAGCGGTACTGGCCGACTGGAGAGAACCGAATGTGATCCGTGTAGCACCGGTACCACTGTACAATACATTTACAGATGTATTTACTTTCGGGCAGATTGTAAAAACCATATTGGAACGCTGATCATTATGATGATTATGATTTTCGCAGATTAAATTATAATGAACGTATGATTAATAAATATTGCGATAAAAAATGAAAAAAGATACTGTTATTATTGGCGCCGGACTTGTAGGCTCATTACTTTCTATTTATTTAAGCAAGAAAGGATACAATGTAAAAATATATGAGCGCCGTGGCGATATGCGTAAAGAAAAGGGCGTTGCTGGACGTTCTATCAATTTAGCATTAAGCGACCGTGGCATAAAAGCACTGGAAGAAGTGGGTATCATGGAGGAGATTAAAAAGATAGCCATTCCAATGCATGGGAGATATATTCATAATGCAGATGGAACAACGGCTTTCCAGCCTTATGGAAATGAAGGACAGTTCATCAATTCTGTCTCAAGGGCCGAACTGAATAAAATGCTGATGAGCCTTGCAGAAAAAAATGGCGTTGAAATTTTCTTCCATGAAAAATGCGAAAGTATTGACTGGAAAGAAAATAAGATTTCTTTTCAGCATGCTATTAACCATGAACCATCAACTATTAACTATCAACTATCCTTCGGCAGCGACGGCGCTTTTTCTGCAGCCAGGCTAACGAATCAATTGCAACACGACCTCTTTCAATACCAGCAATATTATATTGATTGCGGTTATAAAGAATTAACGATTCCTGCGGGGCCAAATGCTGAATTCCTGTTGGAGAAAAATGCCTTGCATATCTGGCCGAGAGGAAATTATATGCTTATCGCATTACCCAATATAGATGGCAGTTTTACCTGCACCTTGTTTTTCCCTTTTGAAGGCGAAGCCTCTTTTGCTGCACTGGACACAAAAGAAAAAGTAAAAGCATTTTTTGAAAAAAATCTTCCCGATACCATCGCATTAATTCCAAATCTTGAAGAAGATTTCTTTACTAACCCTACTTCTTCATTGGTTACCGTAAAATGTTTCCCCTGGATAAGAGAAGATCAATTTGCATTGATCGGTGATGCGGCACATGCTATTGTGCCATTCTTTGGACAAGGCATGAATTGTGGATTTGAAGATTGCCGTGTATTGAATGAACTGATCGATAAATATCACCACGACTGGCATTTAATTTTAGCAGCGTACCAAACTTTACGTAAGCCTGATGCGGATGCCATTGCAGAACTGGCACTAAATAATTTTATAGAGATGAGGGATAAAGTGGCTGATCCAAAATTTTTATTGCAGAAAAAAATTGAGACCGCTTTCAGTAAAAAATATCCCGGCAAATGGATCCCGGCTTATGCACAGGTGACTTTTAGCCCGCAGATAAGGTACAGTGATGCATTAAAGAACAGCATCCGGCAGGAAGAAATAATGAGAGAAATAATGCAGCTGCCAAATATTGATGAGAATTGGCAGGCTGATGCTGTTGAAAAAATAATGTTAGAAAAAGTATTGGGCTTAACCCCAGGGTAATGGAAATAAACATAAACGGGTTTTAGCCCAATAATAACATGTACAAATTTTCTTATTACACAGAAGAAGACGATCAAAAAGTTATTGCCTTCATGAAAGAAAATGCCTTTGCATTGATAACAGGTATTGGAGAAAAATATCCCGTCGCAACCCAAATTCCTTTGGCAATAAAACAAAAGGACGGCAAAATATTTTTAGAAGGCCACCTCATGCGCAAGACGGATCATCATTTGGCTTTTGAAAAAAATAATAATGTGCTGGTGCTGTTTACCGGTCCGCATTGTTTTGTAAGCGCCAGTTGGTACACTAATCCCAGTGTAGGTTCTACATGGAATTATTTGACCGTGCATGCTAAAGGAAAGATCAGTTTTACTGATGAAGCAGGCACCATAAAAGCCGTAAAAGCGGTCAGCGATAAATACGAAGGCACTACATCAGCCGGCGCTTTTGATAATCTACCTCACGAATATATTGATCATATGGTTAAAGCGATAGTAGGTTTTAGCATTGAAGTGGAAAGTATCGATAATGTTTTTAAACTCAGCCAGAACAGGGATGAACCATCAAAAAAGAATATCATTCATCAATTGAAAATGCGGGGCGACTATAATTCGGTAATGATAGCTGAAGAAATGGAACGCAGGATGCATTGACCGCAGAAAAAGCGAGAAGCAAAGTTTAACACAGAGAAGAGAAACAAATTTCAGCGAAATCTCCTTTTCTCTTTTTCTCTTTTTCTCTGCGCTTTCTCATTAAATTTGCAACATGACAAGAAAGCAATTAGTTGAACAAATAAAGATAAAACGATCTTATTTAACGGTAGGGCTTGACACTGATATTACCAAGATCCCAAAGCACCTTCAATCACATCCCGATGCGCTATTTGAATTCAATAAAGCGATCATTGATGCTACGCATGATTGTTGCGTTGCTTATAAAATAAATACCGCTTTTTACGAAGCGCTCGGATTAAAAGGATGGGAAGCTATGGAAAAAACGGTGAGCTATATTCCAAAAGGTCTATTTAAGATCGCAGATGCGAAACGTGGTGATATCGGCAACACGTCTTCTCAATATGCCAAAGCATTTTTTGAGACCATGAATTTTGATGCGATCACAGTAGCACCCTATATGGGAGAAGACAGCATCAAACCTTTTTTGGAATACGAAAATAAATGGACGATCGTTTTAGGATTGACCAGCAACGCAGGCAGTAAGGATTTTGAACAATTGCGTTTATCGGGAGAAGGCAATACATTTTTATATGAAGAGGTTTTGAAAAAAGTGAGCCAGTGGGGTAATATGGATAATCTAATGTTCGTAGTGGGCGCTACCAAAGCAAATGACCTTGAAGGTATCAGGAAAATAATCCCGGATAATTTTTTATTAGTTCCCGGGGTAGGTTTCCAGGGTGGTAGTTTGGAAGAAGTAAGTAAATACGGCATGATAAAAGATACTTCAACTACCGCTCCCTGCGGCCTTTTAGTGAATGCCAGCCGTGCTATTATTTTCGCCAGCGAAAAAGAGGACTTTGCCGCAGAAGCCCGGGTGATCGCACAGCAATATCAACGGGAGATGAGTGAGTATTTAACAAAATGATGATTTAATTATTGCTACTTTTATTTTAAAATACCTGCCATGAAATTTTTTGTAATTTTTACCGCCTGTCTTTTTTCATTGACAGTTGTTGCCCAGCCTACCCCTGCAAATGAAATTTTAAATAATGCTTATGCCCAGGCAAAAAAAGAAAACAAAAATGTGATCCTGGTCTTTCATGCCAGCTGGTGTGGCTGGTGTAAAAAGATGGACGCTTCGATGAAAGATGAAAGCTGCAGCAAATTCTTTGAAACGAATTATGTTACCGTTCATTTGACTGTAGAAGAAAATGCAGCAAATAAAAACCTGGAAAACCCCGGGGGCAATGCAGTAAGAATAAAATACCATGGCGATAAAGCAGGACTTCCATTCTGGGTAATTTTAGATAAGGGCGGAAAATTATTGGGAGATAGTTTTATGCGCAAGGCAGGCGTTTCCATGGATGAAGCGGGTGAAAACATAGGATGCCCGGCAAGTGAAGAAGAAGTCGCCGCATTTATAGCCTTACTTAAAAAAACCTCCAAGATCACTGAAGAGGAATCGATCATCTTAACAAAACGGTTCAAGCAAAATAAAGTTTAGTCTTTTATTCCTAACATCAACTAATTTTTATGCAACGCAGAAAATTTCTACAAAACATTTCTGTACTTTCTGCTGCAGCTGCAATCCCGGTTACTATTAATGCAACTGAAAAAAAGAAACATAAATTCACTATTGCATTCATCAGCGACATACATGTAAAACCTGTTGAAGTTGCAGAAGCCGGAATGGCGAAAGCTTTACAAAACGTGAATCAATTAAAACCACAACCCGATTTTATTATCAATGGTGGTGATTGTATCATGGATGCTTTAGCTGCAACGAAAGAAAAAACAAAAGCACAATGGGACCTGTTCGATACCATAATGCAGGCGCAAAATAAATTACCTGTAAAATATTGTATCGGCAACCATGATATCTGGGCATGGCAATTAAAAGATGCTGAAAAAGCCGATAACCTTTATGGAAAGAGTTGGTGGCTTCAGCAAACAGGCTATGCAAAAACTTATTATAGTTATACGCACCGCAACTGGCATTTTATTGTTTTGGACAGTGTACAGGAAAATAATGGCGGGTATATTGCCTTATTGGATGAAGTACAATTTAACTGGCTGGAAAATGAACTCAACAACAATAAAGAAAAATTCATCTGTATTGTCTCTCATATCCCCATCGTGTCTTTTTGTAGCGCTATGTTCTTTAATGATATGTTACCAAATGGTGACTGGAAATTATCACGGGCCTTATTGCATACCGATGCCAGAAAAATAAAGGCGCTGTTTAAAAAATACCCGAATATAAAAACCTGCCTCAGCGGTCATATTCATTTACAGGATGAAGTGGAATACCTTGGCATTAAATATTATTGCAATGGTGCAATAAGTGGTAACTGGTGGAGCGGGGCTTTCCAGGATTTTGCACCAGCCTATGCCCTATTTGATTTTTATAATGACGGAACGGTAGAAAGAAAGATCATTGAGTATTAAAAAAAAGTGGTATTCTAGCTGCTAAATTATGAGCCCACTTTGCATATTCATTCCCAGAAGGATGTAATTGGTCAGCCGCTAAAAATTCATGCTTATTACCATCATCTCTTTGCGATGCAGTAATATCAATATAATTAGTATTAAATTTTGCTGCTGTTGTTTTACAAACATCATTGTACCCATCAATGTCCTGCGCTATCTTTTTTTTATCCTTGTCTTTTGCAAAAGGCGTTACACCCCAATCAGGAATACTTAACACAAAAACATGAGCCGGTTGATTGTTCGCCAAACCAATAGCAAGATGCAATAACTGTTGAAATTCAATGGCAAAATTTTCTAACGGCCTGCCACGGTATTGGTTGTTTACACCAATGAGTAAAGAAACAATATCATATGTTTTGGAAATTTTCGCAGCGGTAATTGCTGTATTTAATTCATCGGTTGTCCAGCCGGTGGCGGCGATTATTTCTGGATTGTTAAAAGTGTAACCGCCGTCAGGGTTTGCTACCGCTGACGGGGTTTGCGTAAAACCCCGACGGCAGCTTTCAGCCCCTTCAGCAGTTGCATTTAAAAGCTTAACAGTTTGGTTAGGAAAATTCTCTCCAGGCAAAACCTGTTCACCGATCGTATAACTATCTCCCAATGCTAAATAAGAATAACTTTTCATGATCTTTTTTCTAATTGGTTAATCCATTTCCTGCAAATGAATAATGGTATCAAACCTATAAATCCAAAACTACAATCAATCAAAACATGAAACAGCGGGATATGCCGGATAGGTGCTGCGATAAATGCTAATGGGATAATGGCGAAACAGGCCAATATTGCCCAGTCAATGATCCATTTATTTTTTACCGGGTCTTTTAATGGCCCGATGAATGCCATTGCAATTACAATATGCGCAAATGCCAGCCAGTCGAAACCATAAGCCAGCATTGGATATTTTACGTTGGTGTCAGCTATTGCAATAAACACATCCTGTACACATTTTTCCGCAAATACAGGTATCAAATTATCATGGCGCAATAACCAACGTAATTCTGTTTCAACGGGGAATGCAGTAACACCGCTCAATATCAAAGCAACAATAAAGAATACGATCAGCAGGCGGATCTTTTTAAGTAAGCTCATTGGGGTTTATTTGGTTTACCGTGTACAAAACTTCCTATCGGTGCCGAATACCACGGTGATATCTCAACGGCAAATAAACCTGCAGCAACCGCGGGATCGCTTTGTACGATCTTTTCCGCTTCTTCTTTTGTTTTGAAATCAAAAATAAAAATACCGCGCCAGGTAAATGCATTTTTTCCAAAAGGGCCGGCAACTTTTATGATACCTTCATAATACAACCTATTGATATTGGCCATATGCCCCTGGAACAATGTTGCTTTTTGCGCAGAATCAAAATTTTGATTGGGGCCTGTTTTAATCAATACAAAAAAATATTGCTCGATCTGGTCTTCGGGGAGTTGTCTGTATTTTTGATGTATCAAAGAGTCGCTAAGCTGCGACTTCGCCGGAACAGCGACCACAATAAATAATAAAACAAATAAGGCAGCTAAAAAGATCTTTTGCATACAATTCATTTTACCGAAAATACAAAAGGTCCGTAAATAATTTTGAGCCTTTTATCATTCAAACTATACTAAAGCTACCAGGTTGCTGATCCTGTTGCAGCAATCCCTAAAACTGATCCTGTATGCCAAACCATGTAAATTGCTGAAAGCTTCTGTAAAACTTTCGTGCAGCACATCTTCAGCCTCTGCAATATTATTCAAGATACCCAGGCAGGTATTGACCATGGCTTTGACATAGCACTGGTACAATTCCTTATAACCGGCGGTTTCGCCCCTTTTGTAGCGTTTAACCAGTTCATCGTGATGTGGTAATACCGTTAATTCCAAAAAAAGAATAGTTTTATTGATTAGAGACAAGAGGGTTTCAACAATGTTGCATCAAAGGTAAAAACTTATCTTTGCGACTGGATGACACGAATTAGAAACACGAATTACACGAATATCTTCGCTGCTTTTGCTTCTTAGCGGCTTTGCGTGGATATTACCTCAGTAATTGACGTGGTTTTGAAATAGCATTAATTCGTGTAATTCGTTTTAATTCGTGTAATAAATAAATATTCAAATGGCAGCTAAAACAGACAATTTTCAATCCCCCGATTATTTTAATGTAGATGAATTATTGACAGAAGAACACAAGTTGATAAGGGAAAGTGTGCGCAATTATGTAAAAAAAGAGATCAGCCCGATCATTGAAGACTATGCACAAAAAGCGGAGTTTCCTGTGCAGATCGTAAAACAGTTGGGCGACCTGGGCTGCTTTGGCCCTACGAT
>JBBRCB010000051.1:0-23551 GCA_038205215.1 Chitinophagales bacterium
TGCTTATCCCTTGCAGCTTTTCCCCTTGACCTTATTAGCAGCATAAAAAATGAACTGACTTCCTTCCTGATTATTTTCCTGTTAAAGAAAACCTAAATACTTTTTGTTTTGATAAGCGGTAACATTTCTGCAGACTTGTACGTTTAATTTCGTACAAGCATTATTACGCCATGAATAGTGCCTGATCAAAACCAAAAAAAGTATAGCCATGAACTTCTTTAACTTAAGAGCAGTATGCTTTTGCATGCTGTTAACTGCCACTGCTTTCAGTCAAACTGGAAAGAAAAAGATCGCTGCAGTACGTATCTCAACCTCCTTAAAGATCGATGGGCTTTTAAATGAGCCCGAATGGAAAACGGCACCTGTGGCCGATAAATTCATTGCGTTGAGGCCCACGCCATTCAAGCCGGAGAATCCCGATAACAAAACTGAAATGTATTTTTTATATAACGATGAAGGCATCTATATCGGCGGTTATTTTCATGAAAAGAATAAAGACAGTATCGCTGCAGAACTGGTAGGCCGCGATGGTTTTGGCAACAATGATTTTGCGGGTGTGATATTCGACACCTATGATGACAAGATCAACGGCTTTGAATATTTTGTTACGCCATTGGGCGAACAGTTCGATGCCAAGCAGGCACCAAACCCTAATGGTAACAGCGAAGATTTTAGCTGGAATGCAGTTTGGCAAAGCGCGGCAAAAATGCATAGTGATGGATGGAGTTTTGAAATGTTCCTGCCTTATTCTGCCATTAGGTTTGGCAAGAAAAAAGTACAGGACTGGGGATTGAATATTGTACGTAAAAGGCAAAAAAGCGGGGAACAATTATTCTGGCAATCCATAGACCCAACAGCCAATGGCTTTTTAACCCAGGAAGGAATGTTTACCGGGCTAACGGATATCAAACCTCCATTGCGCTTACAGTTCTCCCCTTATTTCTCTATATACAATGATAAACCAGCAGGTGCTGATAAATTTAAAAGCAGGCTGGGTGGCGGCGCAGATGTAAAATATGGATTGAACCAGGCCTTTACATTAGACATGACATTGATCCCCGATTTTGGGCAGGTAGTTACCGACAACCAGGTACTCAATCTTTCTCCCTTTGAAATACAGTTCCAGGAAAATCGTCCGTTTTTTACAGAAGGCACCGAATTATTTGGAAAAGGCGGCTTGTTTTACAGCAGAAGAATTGGCGTTGAATCCAATTACAGGAAATTTCCAAAAGGCGGGTTAGAAGACAGCATTGCAGAAGATCCCCAACAGGCTAAAATAGTCAACGCCACAAAGATCAGCGGGCGTACACAAAAAGGATTAGGTATTGGTATATTAAATGCAGTAACCAGACCGCAGTACACTTCTTTTTTCGACAGAACCAATGGCAAAATCCATAAAGAAGAAAGTATGCCACTAACCAATTACAATGTTTTTGTACTTGACCAAACGATGAAGCATAACAGCAGTATCTCTTTTGTAAATACCAATGTGTTGCGTGCGGGTAATGATTATGATGCTAACGTAAGTTCTGTGTTGTTTGACCTTAACGATAAAAAAAATAAATGGAATGTCAGTGGCAATGCCAGCGTGAGTAATTTATTGGGTAAGAATGGTAAAAACGTTACCGGGTATGCGCACATGATATCATTTGGAAAAACAAGTGGGAAATTAAATTTCAATATTAACCAGCAGTTGTATAACAGTAAATATGACAAGAGTGATCTTGGTTATTTTACGAATAACAATACCATGGACAATAGTTTATGGGTGGGATACAATATTATAAAACCTAAACGCTTCTTCACACAATTGCACCTCAACTTTAATTCTTTTTACAGCAGGCTGGTTACCCCGATCGATATGTTGCAACGGAAAACCATGATGTACCAAAATGCAGGCGGCAATGTAAATGCAAATGGCCCCACTAAAAAGTTATGGTATGTAGGCGCTAATATAAACTGGGGCTTTAACTACAATGATTTTTACGAGGCCAGGGTACCCGGCAGGGTGTTTCAAAATAAAGGAAGGATCGGCCTGGATGTATGGTGGAACAGTAACCAGTCAAAAAAATTATCATGGGGTGGTGAAGTGTATGCAGGCGAGGGTGGCATTTTTAAAAGAAAAAGTATTACACCAATGTTGATGGGAAAAGTTCGTTTCAACAGTAAATTCTCTATTGATAATTCTTTAAGCATGGATTTTCAAAATAATAGCCCCGGATGGGCAGCAACAAAAGCTTCCGGCCTTGGAGCATTAAACGATACCATCATTTTTTCAAGAAGAGATGTGAGAACTGTAGAAGATGTGCTCAGCATGAAATATAATTTTACCAATAAGATGGGTATCACGTTACGCACCCGTCATTACTGGAGCAAAGTGGCGCCACAACAATTCTATCAACTGGATCAAAAGGGTAAATTAGCCACACCAACTGTTCCATTCACTCAAAATTTGAACCAGAACTATAATTTCTTCAGCACAGATTTGGTGTATACCTGGCAATTTGCGCAGGGTAGTTTTATCAATGTAGTATGGAAAGATATCGCAGCGTCTTTCAACAGAGATTTTGAAAATAATTATTTTTCTAATCTTGATAAAACGATCAACAGGCAACAAGCCAATAGTTTTTCCTTAAGGGTGATCTATTTCCTGGATTACCTAACGGCGAAGAGTAAGTTGAAGAAGAAAAAAACTGGATAAGAAAGATCTGGAAATAAACAAGCTTCAAGGGAAAAAACTGCAAGAGATAAGCTGAGAGTTGGTAAAACTTGCTTATCCCTTGCAGCTTGTAGCTTTTTATCCTGTCACCTACCTTCCGGTTAAATTATTACCCACGATTATTACGCTAGCCAAAATTGATATGGTCACTCCATATTCTCCGGCCTCATCATCGGGAAAAATAATACATCCTGTATTGAATGCTGGTTGGTCAATAACATGGCGATCCTGTCAATTCCAAAACCGATCCCGCTTGTTGGCGGCATACCATATTCCAGTGCACGTAAAAAATCATGATCAATGAACATGGCTTCATCATCGCCACGCTCCATTAATTTAACCTGTTCTTCAAATCGCTCTCTTTGTTCCAGCGGATCGTTCAATTCACTATATGCATTGGCAATCTCCTTACCATTGCATATCAATTCAAAACGTTCTACCAATCCGGGTTTGCTACGGTGCTTTTTAGTGAGCGGGCTCATCTCCACCGGATAGTCGGTGATAAATGTAGGTTGTACATAGTGTCCTTCGCATTTGCTGCCAAAGATCTCATCGATCAGTTTTCCTTTGCCCCATTTTTCATCTGCATGAATTTTTAATTCATGGCAAACATTCCTGATACCTGCTTCATCCATTTCACTGATATCAAAATGAGTATGTTCTTTAATAGCATCATACATGGTTATTCTTTTATAGGGCGCTTTAAAATCAATTTCCCTGTCACCGGCCACAACTTTTGTAGCGCCATTGGTAGCAAGGGCAGCTTTTTCCAGCATCTGTTCGGTAGTATCCATCATCCATTCATAATCCTTGTACGCCACGTAAAATTCCAGCACAGTAAATTCAGGATTGTGGGTGCGGTCCATTCCTTCATTACGAAAGTTGCGGCTAAATTCATACACCCATTCAAAGCCACCCACGATCAATCGTTTTAAATAGAGTTCATTGGCAATACGCATGTACATCGGTACATCCAGCGCATTATGGTGTGTAGTGAAAGGCCTTGCTGCAGCACCACCGGGAATAGATTGCAATACGGGGGTATCCACTTCCAGTGCACCACGTTCATTTAAAAATTCACGAATGGCATTCACCATTTTTGTACGTTTTATAAAAATTTCTTTTACACCTGGGTTTACGATAAGATCAGCGTAACGCTGGCGGTAACGGAATTCAGGGTCTGTTACTTCATCAAATGATTCACCATCTTTTTCTTTAACAATAGGAAGGGGGCGAAGTGACTTCGTTAAGATGGTAAACTCTTTTACATGAACAGATGTTTCGCCGGTCTTTGTAGTGAAAATATAACCTTTGATACCAAGGATGTCTCCAATGTCCACTAATTTTTTCCAAACGGTTTGGTATAATGTTTTATCCTCGCCGGGACAAATATCATCCTGCTTTATATAAAATTGAATTTTGCCAACAGCGTCCTGTATCACAGCAAAATTGGCTTTACCCATATCACGAACACTCATAATACGCCCGGCAATACATACATCAATAGGTTGCGAAGCGTCTTCTGCCCAAAGTTTTTTTATTTGTACAGATGTATGTGTAACGGGGTATAAAGCTGCCGGGTAGGCATCGATCCCTAATTTTTTAAGTTCTGTTAATTTCTCCCTGCGGATAATCTCCTGTTCTGATAAATGTTGCGTACTCATGATTTAATAAAGATGCTTTTATTTAAGATTTGCAGTTTTTGCTTGCCGAAACCGGGATATTATGTGGGCACCCCGCTTTCGATAAACCAAGGCTGACGGCTTTTAAAAAACGTTGCTTGTGGTATTATTTCCTTTTTAGGAATGGCGGCAAAGATACTTTAAGCGGCTCAATCATCCATATTTACTGTATGCAGCAGCAGAATAGTGAAACTGGCACTATATTGGTTTATCATTAAGGAACAAAACCATTACAATGAAAAAATTATTACCAGTATTCATGACGTTTGTATTATTAAGCGGCTGTGATGTTTTAAATAAGCTTCCTCAAACAACAGGCCTTGGAGGTATTTCCGAGGCGGAAGCGGCACAGGGAATCAGGGAAGCGCTGGCGCAGGGACTGACCAATGCCGTTTTAAAACTAAACCGGGAAGATGGATTTTTTAAAGATGCTTTGTATAAGATCTTATTACCTCCTGATGCAAAGAAAGTAGAGAACACTTTACGCAGCCTTGGATTTAACAGCCTCGTTGATAAAGCGATCTTACAGATCAACCGCGGCGCCGAAGATGCTGCAGGTTTTGCAAAGCCCATTTTTGTTGATGCCGTAAAAAGTATGACTTTGCAGGACGCCATTGGCCTGGTAAGGAATGGCGATACGAGTGCCACACATTTCTTCAGGGAAAAAACAACGGAAAAATTACTGGCAGCATTTTTACCCATTATAAAAAGTTCTTTGGATAAAGTAGATGCAACAAAATATTATGGCGATGTGATCAGCAGGTACAACAACTTTCCTACCACTATCAGAAAAATAAACCCTGATTTGGCCAATTTTGTTACTGCTAAAGCAACTGATGCTTTATTTGACCTGGTGGCCGTTGAAGAAAAAAATATCCGTACCAATATTGCCGCAAGAACAACAGATATACTGAAGAAGGTTTTCGGGCAAAAGTGGAATTAATTTTATTTTTGTATATTAGAGTAGCAGCATTGTATTGAACGATGCTGCTACTTCTACTTATGCCTGTAAGGTTTTAAGCTGCACCAGGAAAAAATTGAGAAAGAAAAAAGACAGGGATAGGATGTTCACCCAGAATTTGTAAGCCATGAAAAGGATGTCCTTTCTTTTTTTATTGCTGCATGCACATGTTACGGCACAGAAAAATGAACCGCCTCATTTTTACGATCCCGGTTTTAAAATGCCCGCCGATACACCTGTACATACTAATGGGTTTTATGTTTTTAAAACCATTTATTATGATACGCTTCCCACGTCGAATGTGAAGAAGGATGGCTACATTACTATTGTGCGGGAATCTGAAACATTATACAGGTTTTACGATAACGGTTATTTTTTTTGGATATCAGCAGACTCCGGAAAAAAAAATATCGCGGAGCGTTTACAGCAGGATTCAAGCTGGGTGAGAAAATTATATAAGATGAGGGTAACCGATGTTTGGGGTTTTTATATTTTGCGGAATGATTCTGTACTAATAGAGACCTTCGGTTTTGAGGATAATTTACGGGATATTACCAAAACGTTTGCAAAACAATATTTCAGCCGTTCACAAATAGCTTTTCGCTTAAAGGATAAAATGCTGGTTGCAACAACACGTGTTATCCAGGGGTATGGCAGGCAAAGATTTGTCATCTTTCCCCCGGTATTTTTTTCTTCCCCTTATTTTGTAGATCCATCTAACAATAAACTTCTAACCAACGCAAGGTTCAGAAATAAAACCGGTTTTAGCCCCAAAGATAAACCTGGTTGAACCAGGCGAATTATTTTAAATTTCTTCGCTGCAAAAATTAATTTTGTCTTTTAAAAAAATCATTGGCGGCATTAATACCGTTTGTATAAAGCTGCTGTTTATCCTGCTGGTTTGTTCTTTTTACCCTGGAAGAAATATTTCCCTGGCTTACATAGATAGTTCTTCCCCTTTCATTTTCAAGACCGGGATATTTCCTGTTCAGTGTTTCCATTAATAAATTGGAAAATGCGGAAAGATATGCAGAGAGTTTATCAATATCATAAGAAGGTATCCTGGTACTATTATTGTTCAAAGAATCGATCTGCTGCGGGCGCTCCATTTTTATACCGATGGTTTGGGGGTTGAATTTTACTTTACCGGATGATAAAGGATTAAGGCTGCCATCTTCACAGCTGTCGAACATACTGATGGGATAATTACATAACATGCCGCCATCTACATAGTAATTTATAAAAGAAAGCGAATCATGCTTTTTTATTTTTTGCAGCCGGTTATTTAAAGCCACCGGCTCAAAATACAATGGTATGCTACCACTGATCCTTACTGCAAGTGCCAGCGGCATATACGGTGTATTGACGTAAGAGAAAATCTCCAGCTGCTGTTTGCTGAGGTTAGTTCCTGTACAATACAAATCTTTATAGAAGTTATTTATTAGATGTAATTCGTGCAACTGTTCAAAAGTCAACATTGGGTTACCTGTTTTGTGCCGGATCAGTTGTTGCAGCCATTTTTCAAATTCGCCGCCTTTATAAATGCCAAAATCATTTTTAAATCTTTTGTACTTACCTACAAGCCCGCCTTTGCCATCATTGAATTTTTGTATCGATAACGCTGTCATCAGGCTGTCTATCTCGCCCGAAGTGTAACCAATACTTACCAGCAAGGCTGCAATAGCTCCCGCGGAAGAACCACCTACATTTTCTATTTGTAGCAACAAGCCGTTTTGTTCCAGTACGGTAAGCACACCTGCATAGGCAATGCCACGCACGCCGCCGCCTTCCATCACCAGGTTTTTGTAATCATATTTTTTTTGAGCCAGGCATAACGAAGGAAATAACAATACAACAATTAATTTTTTCATTCGGCGAAAATAAAAAATTGCGGTTGTACTAAAAGTTAATGGGTAATTAATATTATTAATCGTTGCGGTGCCGCCTTTTTGCTGCAGCACCTAAGATTGCCCCGGTTATTAAGCCTGCTGGAAAACTGAAGACAGCAACATAAGCACCTCCCTCACCAAATACAACTGGTGCAATACCTATTGCGCCCCCGATAAGCATACCCCTGAGTATATAATGTTTCTTTCTTTCTTCAGGCGTTTTTTTATATGCACTTAATGCATTTACGGGGTTATTGTACCCAACACTGTAAAACTGTGGTAATATTATCAGGTGCTGATTGATAGCATTGCCCGGGAAGGCGGCGTTTGCAGTAGAATAATTTTTTATCTGCGCAGTTAATGTCGTACTAAATATGAGGATAAATACTATGATATATTTTCTCATGATAAATAATTTAAAAGTCAACAAATTTTCTAACGGTCCATTTTTTCTCCATGTAAAAATTACGGCGGTTGGTAGTGGGAAAAACAAGGGAGAATTTTTTAGAGGCCAATATCCCGATCACCAACCCTGCACCACCACCCGAAGCGCCTGCTATGAGTGCGATTTTCCGTCTTTGCTTGTTGCCGGAAGTGCTGCCTTGTATAGCAGTGAACAGCAATTCAAAAAAACTGGTTTTTCCATCGTTATCAATATCACTGTGATGGCTAAGCCCCGCAGCCACTACAAAACCTAAAACGGATAATGCCGCTACGCCTCCCCATCTTTCTTTCCTGTTTTTAATCTGAACTTCTTTAATCATATTAACTGGAATGCTGATAGTATTGCCGCCGGAATATCTTTTTTTAGTACTAAGAATAATTGCAGAATCAGCATCATACAAATAATACCCTGTTACGACGGCACTGTCAGTAATAATGCTTGTTTTAAAAGGTAACTTATCATCAGGCTGGTATTGTGCCCAACAAAATAATGGGGAAAATAATATGGGTAATAAAAATTTCATTCTTTATCAGTTTGTAATATTCCATTACGCCGTCTTTTCAAACATGGGGCATTTATTTTCTTTTATGGGCAGTTTGCTTGCTTTACTACGTATCAGTTGGATGATATTGTAAGATTTGTTATGGCAAAACGGGCAGGCATGCACGTCACCTGCTGAATCAACATATAAACTTCTTCCACCGGAAAGGCAACCGATCCTCCGCTGGTAATAACCATGGTATAAAGCAGTAGGAAAATCTTTAAACGCAGGATCATGGTTGACCAATTTAAATACCTGTTCCAATTCAATGATATGTTTTTCCTGCAACGATACATCCTTACCTTCATAATGGCCAACACTTCTTGGTTCAAGCACCTGTACAAACTGAACGCCCAGCTCTTTTGCAAAATTCATATAAGGAATTAAGTGCCCGCCATCAATAAAAGCCCTGGTGGCGCATACAGTAACGGCAGTTACCAGTCCTGCTTTGCGTGCAGCAGCAACGGCATTTACAGCAAGGTCGAAAGCATTGGCAGTGCCCCTGAAGAGGTTATGTATTTCAGGAATATAATGATCGATACTTACTACGACGCCTTTACAACCGGCCTGTTTCAATAGCAAAGCATTTTCAGAGGTACAATTAAAACCGGATGTGAGCACCCAGCATTCACTCTTTTTTTCTGCATATTTTATTACGGATAAAAGATCTTTAAGACGTACCATGGGTTCGCCGCCACTGAAATGAAATTGCTGCACGCCTTCTTTTTGATAGATATCAACTACTTTAAAAAGATCCTCTTTAGTAAAAGATTCTTTTTTATTAAGGTTATCCCATTCAAAACAATGCTCGCAGCGCATGGGGCATTTACGGGTGATGGCAAAGAACACGAAGGAAAGTTTATCCGCTACAGTTCCCGATGACCCATACCGCCTTATCTCGCTCTTAATAAAATTATCATACACTTTAGAAGGCCAACCCGGTTTGTACTGGCTTACATAATATTTACCATCGATCTTATACATTTTTTTTAAAGGCCCGCCGGAGACATTATCCCTTAGCTGTATCAATGTTTTAAAAACCTTCCAGGTCCTGGCAGGATTTTTTAAAATAGTCAGTCCGAAATATAAGAGCCGGAGCTTAATCAACAAATGCACAATGCTTTTTTCAATACTACTTAACGGTGTAGCTGGTTTTATTGCGTTGCTATTAATTGCCATTGGCTCATTAAATGCTTTAACGGCTGCAGGCTGATCCATAGTTATAACTGTTTCCATTGCCAGGTGTTAATAAGGTGAGTAGATTATTTTGCGACAGTTTAATTTGAACTTGCCAAAGCCTTCATATTTTCAGCAGTCATTTTTTTATACAATTGCATACCGTATAAAGGAAATGCACCGGGGGTTTTAAATTGCTCGAGGAATTTAAGATCGGGTGGATTTTTAAAATCCCTTATATGCTCGTAATAACCTTTGGTATGTAAAATGTAAGTACGTGTTTTTGAAGCATCATTTAATGAAGCGGTATTGTAAATGATCGTTGCGGTATTGCCGATATCAGGTTGCGCCAGGTAAACCGCATCCTCTTTTTGCAGCGCCGGTAAAATGTTTTTTCCTGATTCATCTGTAGCTTTTGAAGGAAGGATCTTTTGAATAGTAAAAGTATTTTCTTCGGAATAATCAATAGCTGCATAATCAATTTCCCAAAACATAAAGCCACTGGATAAACGTATTTCTGTAAAGGGGCCGGTTGATCCGGGGATATCCAGCGGTACTACTATATTTCTTGTTGCCAATGGACCGATGGTGGTGATATCGGTAATTTTTTTCCAGCCATCATTTGTTTTTACAGCTACTTCCAGGGGCACCTGCTGGTCTTTGGTCCATTGTAATAATTCTGCAGCTGGTCTTTTTTCCTGTTGCTTAATATAAGTTGGATAATAACTACCGAATCCCCTGGTGAGTTCGCCATACAAGAGGTCGAGGAAATAAGAATTTTTTAAACTCAGTATGAGCTTCGCTTTTTTGGCAGCTGCGGGTTTATTGAACTGCATTACCACTTCATTGGTAACCCGTGCGGTGGTATCATCCATATACAGCAAAGCATTATCTCCCGCTTTTTGTAAAGCTGCAGTAACGTCTGTGTTTGAATTGAGGCGGGCAGTGATGGGGCATTGGGGTGCAGCCACAGTAAATATATTCCCCTTTTCATCTGATAATACTTTACTGCTTTGATCATGCGTGATCACCCAAAGTTCTGCCATATCGGTAAATTGGTGTTCCTGCAGTTCGTTACTGATCTTAACCTGTAAAGAACCATCGGCAAGCGGCTGCATTTTAAGCGGCATATAATCATGTCTTGCCAATTGCGGGTAAACGGCGCCGCCATAGATCTCACCCTGCAACGAAAAATTATTGCCATCATAAGCACTTACAAAAGGGCAGGAGCTTTTAGTTGCGGCTACAATTATTGCGACAACAGCTAAAGCACCAAAAGTATAACCCACTGCGCCAATGACATAACTGCCTGTGGTGCGACCTTTATCTTTTTCTATCATTTCTATCTTTTCAACCTTGTTTAACTGCAGCGTATATTCACCGGTTGCCGCGGTATTATCAGGCTTTATAAAAAAATGCACCTCATTGAGTACGGGAAATTCATTCACCTCGTTTTTACGGTATTGCATTTTGCCTTTCCGTCCATTTGTTAAATGAAATTGGTGATTGGCAGGCAGGGTTTCAAGTTTACAGGTAAGCGATTTTTTATCATCGCTTAAAACAATATTGCTCATAGTAAAAGCAGTGGGCCCGTTTCGTAACACGAAATACCTGTTTGTGGATTTCATGCTTTCTACAGAAGCTGTTGGCGCCGGCACTGCTTTATAGTAGTTATGGCATTGGCTGAACAGGATTTGAAAAATGACCAGTACTAAAAAAAACGGCAGCATTTTTTTAAACTTTTCCATGATTGGTGCTTTAAGGTTAAAGAAGAGGATGAAGGGCGGGAGTAAAAACTATTAAATGTAATCATTAAAATCACTAATTGCAATAGGCGGCCGATATCGATTACACTTACGATCCTGATAGAAATTTTTCATGTTTTGCTGTTTACGGGTCAAACATAGTCAGGGTTTTAAGTCATTCCTAATTGATTTTTCACCCAGTCGCAAAATCTTTCTTATTCACTACTAAAAAAAGTATCACTCCGGTATTTTGCAGGTAGGTTTTGCAAAAAAATAATATGACCCTGCCAGGATTATTATTTTTTGACAAATCTTTCCCGGCAGCAGGCCTTTATTGCCAATGATTTCTTATGACCAAAATGGTTTTATAATTTTCATTTTGTATTTATATCCGCATTTTTGTATTTTGTTACCGTCATTTAAAAAGAATTATCTTTTAAGTGAAATATGCAGCCACATCCCGACTTTAAATACATTACTGCTTTGCTTGAAAATTATTCGCGGTCAATTGAAGAGATATACCGGAGCTATGCGGCACATATTAAGTACATGGTGCGCCAGCCTTTTTTTTGAGTTATTACTGAAAGAAAATTTTCTGTAAAGTTCGAATAGCTATATTACAATGCTGAAGTACTTTCTGTAAGATCAACCGATTTAAAATACAGGAAATGATTTCCAATGCGTCTTTTGCTGAGGCGTTATATATTCAAATTTCCCGGATCAATTGCGAAAACGAATTCGCCTAAAGCCGCTATCTTTCAAGATCAGGCATCTGCCAACAATACCTGCCAGGCTTCATGCACCTTTCCGGCGTCCAGCAATTTTTTTGCATAACGGTGCAGTTCGGTATCCATATCATCGGGGTTAATGGAATAATACTGGATAATGTTTTTGAGTGTATCGTCAGCAAAAGCGGGGTCCACAAAAGGCATTTCATGTACATTGGCGAGCTGGCCCAGGTTATTGCCACTGAGCACAACGCTGTTTCTGATAGATAAAGGCAAAGTATCGATGCCAATGCCTAATTTGGTATTGGGTTTTTCTACTTTAAATAAATTACTTTTATCTACTTTACAATACCAATCGCCACCCAGCCTGGCCACATGATGCATTTTAGTTTGATCGATCTTTCCTTCAGCATTTAAAATACTATCATCAATATGTATTACCAATACCTCTGCAATCACTAAATTACCGGCACCGCCTTCTGTGCCCAGTGGCTTTACTTCATTTACCCTGCACTCTAATTTTATTTTGCTTTCTTTAACCATCGGTGGTTTAATGATAGTGGCGGCCTCCATAGTAAAGCCGGCTTTTTCAAATTCATTTGTGCCTTTAGCAAATTCGCAACTGGCCAAAGAGGTTTGCTGCACCATATCGTAATCAACAATATTGATCACTACTTCCGGTACTTCCAAAACATTCTGCAAAGTATGTTTGGTGGTATTATCCCTTACTCTTCGGGAGGGAGAAAAAACTACTATCGGTGGATTAGAAGAGAACAGGTTGAAAAAACTAAAAGGGGAGAGGTTTACATTTCCATTTTTGTCGATTGTAGATGCAAAGCAGATCGGCCTTGGCGCAATGGCGTGCTGCAGGTAGTTTTGAACGTCGGCTGGTTTGAGATCTTTTAAGTGGAGTGTCATTTTTATTTTTTAGCGCAGAGAAAAAGAAAAAATGAGTTTGCGCAGCGGGTTAAAAATTATTTGCGATTCGTTTAAAGCCATCTTTCAAATATTATACATTAAAGTTAATGAGATAGGCTAATTTTTTTTGATGATATAATTGAAGACAAGTGATAACCTGGAAAGTAAAGATCGGGCTCATGGGTTCAACAGATTTATTTTCTACAATAACCTCTTCTTCAACAAGCAGATCAATTTCATAAGTTTTTCCTAATGAAATTTCTTTATAAACTAAAGTTACAGGTACTTTGGCCCTTACTTTTAATCCCTTTAATTCCAATTCTCTTTTTAATGCTAATTGGTTCGCAGATTCCAATAATCCCGCGCCCAAAATAATTCCACCGATCTCATTTAACCTTTCGAAAGTCATAAAGCAGCTTTGCTTCAAAGTCGCAGTAATGAGAAAATCAGTTTACAGCTAACCAAAATTATTTCTGCGTCACCTCTTTGCCTCCTTTTCTCTGCGCTAAAAATTGCCCTTCTTCAACTCCAATATCGAAAAATCACTTTCATCTCTAACGATCGTGTTACTCAACTTCCCCAATCCATCTATTTCCATTTCTACCGTATCGCCTTCCTGTAACCATTGTTCCTGGTAATTGGGATCGTTTAATTTGCCGGTGCCATTCAGTTCTAAAAAACAACCGGTACCTACTGTACCACTACCGATGATATCGCCTGCATACAGGTTTACCCCATAGCTGGCACGTTCAATGATCTCTGCAAAGGTCCAATCCATTTCACTAACATTTCCTGCGCTTACCGGTGCGCCATTTACCCAGCATTTCATGTTTAAATTCCACGACTTACCGGTATGGCCTTCTTTACAGGGCACTTCATATTGCTGCAGTTCATCTAAAGTGACCAATACCGGCCCGGTAACTGTACAAAAATCTTTTCCTTTGGCAGGGCCAAGGTTCAATAACATTTCTTCCATCTGTAATGTCCTTGCGCTGATATCATTCATGATCATTAAACCGGCAATATAATCATCGGCTTCACCGGCTTTTATATTTCTACCGGATTTACTGATCACGATCGCTACTTCCAGTTCAAAATCCAGTTTTTTAAAATGATCGGGCATACAAACAATCTCGCCGGGCCCCTGTATGCTGTTGTGGTTGGTAAAATAAAAAATAGGGTATTGGTCAAACTCCGGTATCATATCCATTTTCCTGTTGCGCCTTGCTGCTGCCACATGTTGCCGGAATGCATATCCGTCCCTGCAACTGCTCGGGTGAGGAACGGGGGCTAAAATTGTTGCCTCAGCATACGGGATTCCATAGGCTGTTCTTCCTGTGCCCTCCTTAATACGCTGCTCTACTGCCAGTGCAAGCGGCAACACATCATCCCAGTAATTTAAGAACATAGACATGCTTACGGGAAGGTCTGGATGCAGTGATTCTGTGGCATATAAATTGCCATTAACTAAAATTCCCAGCTGCTGCTGGTCGTCTTTTATATAAGTAACTAATTGCATACCCTGATAAATTGTTATCAAAAATAGCCAATTATACATACCAATTAAATTAACAAATGAATTATTGTTTCTTAATATGAAGTATTAATTTTGTTCTACAAATAAGAAACCATGAAATTCGAAAAGATCCATAATAAGGGGCAAGCGAGGCTATTTAAAAACCAGTACCTCGAATACCTGACTAAAACACACCCCCTGGTAATATGGGGATTATATATCCCTATAATTACTTTCATGCTTTATTATAGCAGTGCGGTTATGCAATTTGCGCCTGTACAGGTTATTGTTACCTTTTTAAGCGGTATGTTTTTCTGGAGTCTTTTTGAATATTGTATCCATCGCTTTGCCTTTCATTTTGTGGCAGAAAGTGAAAGGGCCACCAAGATTGTTTACATCATTCATGGTAATCATCACGAATATCCAAGAGATAAAGAAAGATTATTTATGCCACCGGTGCCGAGTTTAATTCTTGCTTCAGTAGTGTTTTCAGTGCAATACCTTATGTTCAGCTTGTTTAGTGGAAGTGCGTTTGTTTTTGCTTTTTTTCCTGGTTTTATGTTGGGCTATTTAATGTATGGCACCATGCATTATGCCATACACGCATGGAACCCGCCTTTTAAATGGATGAAACCTTTGTGGCGCAACCATCACCTGCATCATTATAAGAATGATCATATGGGTTTTGGGGTAAGCTCTACTTTGTGGGATCATGTATTTGGCACCATGTTCGATTTAAGTAAGGAAAAAGAAGACAAAGAGAAAGTGAAAGAGTTGATGTTTAAATAATGGCTACCATTTTTCTTCGGTATCATCCTCAGCAGGTTTACTGGTAAACTTTTTTTTTGCAGCAGCCTTTTGCAGCAGCCTTTCTATAATCAATGCAGCAATGATCTTGCCCGCATCTTCATTGGGGTTATCCATTAAATGCAGCTTTAGCTTCTCTTCACTGATATCTATCCTGTACAATAAAGCTACCAGTGTTTCAAAATTATTTTTTATAAGGTCATTAATATGGTCAGCTAAATTTTTGTGCAGCTCCTCCACAGAAATATGCTCCGGCAGTTGCAAAGCAAATGAGTGATTTAATGCAGTAACGAGGTATGTGTTTACCATTGTCATTTTAGCAGCTTAATACTTTTCCATTACGCCTGTACCAAATAAAGCGAAATCATATTTTACCGGGTCGGCTGCATCTAAAGTTCGCAAATAAGTGGTTAATTCCAAAGCTGTCTGCCAGTCGGTTTTATCATGCTGTAATAACTTTAATCTTTTTGCTACCCTTGCCACATGTACATCAATAGGGATGATCAGTTGGGCAGGTGATATCTTTTTCCAGATACCAAAATCCACGCCCTTATTATCGCTGCGCACCATCCAGCGTAAATACATATTCAATCTTTTGCAGGAAGATTTTTTACCCGGTGAGGCAATATGCTTTCTTGTTCTTTCCGGAACATCGGGCAACGAAAAAAAATAGTTGTAAAAGCCCTTCAATCCATTTTCAATTGATTCATCTTTTTTATGCATCCATTTTGTAAAAGCGGTTTCTAAAGAATTGTTTTTAGAATAGTGAAATTGTAAAAACTCAATAAAGTATAAAAGGTCTGTAGCGTTAAAAGTCCGGTGTTTGAATTGTAAAAGTTTTTTTAACTTTTTTACATCCACGTTTATACAAAAATCATAAGGTGCATTATCCATCAATTGCATCAGCTCATTACTCTTATTGATAATGGTAGTGCGGTTACCCCATGCAAAAACGGCAGCAAAAAAACCCGCAATTTCTATATCCTGTTTTTTACTGAACCGGTGCGGAATGCAAATGGGGTCGCTTGCAATAAAAGAAGGTTGATTGTAAAAATCAACCTTGCTGTCTAAAAATTCTTTGAGTTTATTATCATCCATACCAATTAACCGATGGCCTTTTGCAGGTCTGCTATCAAATCATCAGCGTCTTCAATACCAACACTCAATCTTATTAATCCATCGCCCAGGCCATTTTTTATTCTTTCTTCCCTGGGTATACTCGCATGCGTCATGGTTGCCGGGTGGTTGATCAGGCTTTCCACCCCACCTAAACTTTCTGCCAATGAAAATAAATGAGTAGAAGATAATACTCTTTTTACTTCGGCATCACTGCCATCCTTTAATTCAAAACTTATCATGCCCCCAAAATCGCTCATTTGTTTTTTTGCAATGGCATAACCTGGATTGTCTTCAAAACCCGGCCAATAGACTTTGGCAACTTTTGGATGATTGCGTAGCCAGTGTGCGATCTTCTTACCGTTCTCACAATGCGCTTTCATACGAACACCCAACGTTTTTATTCCCCTTAAAACTAAAAAGCAATCCATTGGTCCCGGGACAGCGCCACAACTTTTTTGAATAAAGTATAATTTTTCCCTGAGGTCTTTATCATTCATCATTAAACAGCCCTGTATCACATCGCTGTGGCCTCCTAAATATTTTGTAGCGCTGTGCATCACGATATCAGCGCCAAGATCCAATGGATTCTGTAAATAAGGCGATGCAAAAGTATTGTCTACACAAAGCCATGCACCTGCCTGTTTTGCAATTACGGCAATGGCTTCAATATCGGTGATGTTCATCAGCGGGTTGGTCGGCGTTTCTACCCATATCAATTTAGTATTAGCAGTTACGGCATTGGTTACATTAGCTGGGTTGCTCGTATCAACATAAATGAATTTGATATTGTAGCGCTCCCATACTTTGGTGAATAACCTGTAGCTGCCGCCATACATATCGCTGGCTGCGATAACTTCATCACCTGGATTCAATAATTTGATCACGCTGTCTGTTGCCGCAACACCACTGCTGAAAGCCAGCGCATATTTTCCGTTCTCAATTATTGCATAAGCATCTTCCAAAGCTTTACGGGTAGGGTTTTGGCTACGGGCATATTCATACCCTTTATTTACACCGGGCGCTTCCTGCACATAAGTAGAAGTTTGATAAATGGGCGTCATGATCGCACCGGTACTTGGGTCGGGCTCTGCCCCGGCATGAATTAACTTTGTGGCAAGTTTCATTGTTATAATTTATAAAAATTTAGACTGCAAAGATGCTCAAATTATCTGAGCAGCGCATAAATATCTCCAGTCGAAATTATTATCCGCGTGGGCTGTTTTAGGTTCTATTTTTTTATCCAGTACAGCTTGCCGCAGGATCTTTGAAGCCACTAATTTCTTTTTTGCTTCGAAAATATACTCCTGCAGGGTTTTATTTTCCATCCATACCTGTTGTGGTGGTTCATATCCAACCTTGTCTTTCCGCCAAACAATTTCACCCGGCAATTTTTTATCCATTGCCTGGCGCAACAACCATTTTGTCCAGCCCTCATGAATTTTTAAATTAGAAGGCAGGGAAAAAATAAATTCCACCAATTTGTGGTCTAAAAACGGTAATCGTACTTCCCTGCCATGCGCCATACTGTTTCGGTCTGCATACCGCAGCAATTCTTCCAGCCCTCCTTCAATGGTGTTGTAATGCAAAATATCATTAAGCTTCGTCACTACCGGTTTATGGATACCTTCCCATTCTTTTCCTCTTTGTAACTGTAAAAATTCCGGGTTGATATCAGGTTGATGAATTGTTTTAAGGTATTCATTCTTTTCCAGCTGCATGGCAGCATGCATGGGCATAAAAGCGGCAAAATAATTTTTAATGCTCCAGCTGAAAGCAACCTGGTTGTTTTGTAAAGCTTTTTTTTCTTTTTGCGCGGCACCCAATTTATGCCTGCTCAATACTTCCTGCAAATACCATTGGATATATTTATGATAGCCGCCGAGTGTTTCATCGGCGCCCTGACCATCGAGCAATACTTTTACCTGTTGTTGTTGGGCAGATTCATATACTTTGAACTGGGCATAAATACTACTGGATTGAAAAGGTTCTTCCTGGTGGTAACACAATTTTTCAAAATCATTGATCAGGCCGTCAGCCGACGGCGCAGTTTTAAAATTGGCTACATGAAGTTGTTCGGCAAGCAGGTTGATATAAAATGATTCATCTTTTTCGAAGCCGGGGAAAATAGCAGAAAAAGTTTTTATTTCACTGGCTTTGATTTTTAATTCCAGCATTGTGGTTAGTATAGACGAGCTGTCAATCCCTCCGCTGAGGCTTGTTCCTACTTTCACATCAGCCCTTAACCGCCGGTTCACCGAGCTTGAAAATAACTGGTTAAATTTTTCTATGGCATCCTGAGCAGCAATTGGGATACTTATTTCTTTATCAATTCGCCAGTATTTTTTGATTGCAAGTTTTCGGGTGTGAGGTTGGTATTGAAAACAATGTGCAGGCGGTAATGAATAGATGTCCTTAAAAAAAGTTTGTTCTTTATCGGCTGAATTTTGAACATGGCCCAGCGCCAGGTAATTCAGCAGCATTTTTTCTTCTATATTTTTTCCTACACCAATAGCCCATAATGCCTTCATTTCACTTGCAAAAAAAAGGTACTGTTCGTTTTCGTAATAATAAAAAGGCTTTTCACCAAAACGGTCTCTTGCTGCAAAGAACTGCTGTTCTTTTTCATCCCATATGGCAAACGCAAACATCCCGTCAAAAAAGTTCAGGCAATCTTCTTTCCAACAATCATAAGCGGCTAAAATTACTTCGGTATCAGATTTGGAATTGAATTGGTAGCCTTTATCCTGTAATTGTTCTCTAAGCTCGATATAATTGTAGATCTCACCATTATGAATGATAGTGTAGCGGTTAAGGTAATGCATGGGTTGTGCAGCGTTGTCACTAAGATCAATTATGGAAAGGCGGCGGTGCCCGAACAACACAGTGCCTTTTTCATTAGCCCATACCGCTTCACCATCAGGCCCCCGGTGAGCAATTGCATGCGTCATTTTCTTTAAATGAACTTCATGAATTATTTCCGATGAAGTTGATAGTATTCCTGCAATTCCGCACATAGTGTAAATATCAATAAAAATATTGAGGAGAGGGACAGCGAAAATAGAAATATTTCGAAACGGTTAAAAGGAAATGGGCAGCACAGCTTTTACATTATCCCATGCCATTACCAGGTCTGCACCTTTGGGAGATTGCTGGAAAACCATGGTGAAGAATTCAATTGGTACCGCTGTTTTTATTGCAGGTATATCTACCCTTGCCATCTCTTTTTTGGTATCAGGGTGCAGGCCCCAGTCAAAAAGATTTGTGTTGAAGATCACAGTCCATTTATCTTCAAAGGGAATACAATAAATGATATAGCGTCCTCTTGCAATTTTTTTACCTTCGATTATTACGGGTTTAAAAAATTCAATCTCGGTAGCTTCATTGGCACCGAGCCGCCAGTAAGTTCCATATTGCTGTAGCGATTTGGGCGGCGGATCGAACCCAAAAATATTTCTTCCATTTTTTTGCGGCCTGCTGTAAATCACTCTAGCAACCAAGCCGGTAGAATCATTCCCGCTCATTAGCTGCATGGGATAATTTACCGGGTAATAACTCATGTCCATCGGGGATTTATCTACTGCTGCGTATGGATTGGCCGTTTCAAGTGCCGGTTTCACTATCTCAATGGGATTATTATTATTGACGGGAGCGCATGCCATAAAAAAACAGGCGATCAATATAAAAGCACTGTATGTTGTTTTGTTATTTTGCAATGTACGGCCAGGATTAAAAAATGATTGGCAAATTTACTTTTACATCTTCCCAGGCAATAATTAAATTAGCACCTGTTGCAGTTTTATCAAAAGCCATCACGAATTCTTCGGTCATTTCAGTTTGCTTTTGTACTGGTACATCTATTCTTACCAGGTCTTTTTTGGGATCATATTTAAATGAGCCCCAGGTATCCGTTTCTTTATTAACTATGATCGTCCATTTGTCTGCATAAGGGATGCAATATAAAGTATAGCGACCTTTTTTTATTTTTACGTTATTGATCTTTACATTTTGATAGCATTCGATTTCTGTGGCTTCGTTGGCTCCCAGGCGCCATACTTTTCCATATTCCAGCAAGTCGCCAAAAATAGTCCTCCCGTTTTTTTGCGGGCGGCTGTAGATCACTCTCGCCACTAAAGGCTCCGTTGCTTTATCCTGTATCTTCAACACCGGGTAACCGTTGGGATAATAACTCATATCCATGGGAGATTTATCTATCGGTGGCAATTTGGTTTGTGCCGTTATACCTGCAGATAAACAAAGTATGCTCAGGATTAACAAAAACTGCTTCATGGTTTTTTTTTCAAAGATAAACGAATCAGGCGTTTAACAATTGCTGCAAATGATGTGCGGCAAATTTTTTAACATCAGGGTAAAAATCATGGTAAAGCTGGTTCATGGCTTCATAATGTTCATTAAAAAGGCCAAAAGCAATATCACTTTCTGTAAGATAACTTGATCGTCTTACCAAACCGGCAAAACTTTTTTGTATTCCCCACCTGTTCTTATAATTATACAACCAGTCGTATTCCTTCATATACGGCAAAATGGTTTGGAACTGCTGCGGCAATATGGCAAAATTCGTTTCAAGGATACCGTACGTAGACAAGGCAAATTGTTTTAAGTCGTCACCGGTAAAAAATTCACCTGGATCATTGGCTAAAAAATGATCATACACTACATCTGTAAAAGCTCCTGAATAAAGGCGGTATTGCGGCCTAAAGAATAATTTTATTTGTGCTGTGGCGGGGTGGGTATCAGTAAAATTGTCAATGGCCCTGTGCAGGCGTATCCCCTGCTGCACAATGGAAGGATATTCAAATTGCCGTTTACCTTTTATAAAATCACTGATCATATTGCCCACTAAAATATGCGGCTGATCAAACGACAGTCGGGCATGGGCCAGGTAATTCATGATGTTTAATTAATTGGTACTAAGGTAACTTTTATAAGAGTCTCTTTATTCTTGAAAACCGCATTTACTTTTTAACACTACCAATACAAGTTTTAGGATTTTGTTAAGAAAAAACTGCAAAGCCACGTCCACAAAGCTTTTTACCAGTTTGATCAAAAATATTTTGTTGCAGCAACTTACCGCCTGTACATAGTTTAACCTTGCTTAACGTTGCCGGTACAATAGTACTTGTATGTGGGAATAACTGCGAATACTTTTGTTTTATTATTAACCACTGCCAGCCATGAAGGCAGTTATTTTAAACCAAAAAAAGTATAGTTATGAAAAAATTAAGAACAATTCTTGCAGCCACAGCATTGCTGTTTGCTACAAGCGCTTTTGCAACGGCAGGCCCAGAAAAAGTAGCCCCAATAGTAAAAGCAGCATTTGAAAAGAATTTTACCGGGGCAGTAAATGTAAACTGGGAAAAAAGTGAAGATTTTTATTTTGCTTTTTTTATCCTTAATGCAAAAGAGGTAACCGTAGCGTATAACGAAAACGGTGAATTACTGGGTTTATCCCGCGTTATTGCAGCTGCACAATTACCCCTCACGGTTGCATTGTCCATTGCCGACAAGTACGAAGGGTATACGCTGGCTAAAACAGTTACAGAGTTAACTTACGAGGGCCAGACAAGTTATTATGTAACAGCCGAGAACAGTAAACAGATCATAAAGCTTAAATGCTCAAGCGGCGGTTATATTTCTGTAGAGCATAAAACGAAAAAATAGTTTTGTTAGGGTTTAGGCTGTTAAGACCTCCGTTGGGAGGTCTTTTTTATGTAATAATGATCGGGTATAAAAAATATTTCCGGTAAATAATTTACCTGCCCGAAACGCCGGGAACAACCGGTAAGCTTTCGTTGCCTGTTTCATTTACTGCCTGCACTGCAAAAAAATAATTATCCTTACTATAGGGCAATTTGAGCTCAGTTGCTGTGGTAAAGAGTTTCTTTTGCCAGGTTGCGCTGGTTGTTTCCCTTATCAAAACATAATAGCCTTTTACTTTACCTGACCTTGGTTTATTCCAAAAAAGATAAGTGGAGTTATTCAATTTTTTTACATCCATTTTTACCGAGTCAGGCATTGCCGGTCCTTTGGCAAGATTAGACAGGTTGGCGAGATTCATTGCCGCATTCTTTCTCAGGTATTCATAATCGATATGAGCTTCCAGGTCTCCGTATTCGATATTGTTTTCTGTACGGATATTCTGGTGCTGCCGGGTATAGTTTTCATTCATTTCTGTAAACCTAACAGCAGCAAACCCCCGTTGTACGTAGGGCGTGTGGTCGCCGCCGCGTAAGAAACGGTCGTTGCGATAGATCATTACAACCTGCAGGTTGTCTACATACCTTTCGCCAATTTCTTTTACATAGCGTGCCAGCTGCCTTGATTTACCATCATTTTCTAGACCCAGGTTACGGATGACCGCTGCATTTTTTTCCGTTTCAAAAGCAGGCAATCCCTCACTGAACACCCTGATTTTTGTGTTATCGATTATATTGGTCTCGTTGCTGTTATTGCTGCCCATGATATCATTATTTAAAACAGCTTCAATGTTCCAGTTTCCTTTTTTTGCCTTTTCAGCCATAAAGCCGGCGCCAAGCAGGCCCTGTTCTTCACCGCTCACCGCAACAAAAATTATAGTTGCAGGAAAAGAATGTTTACTCATAACACGTGCGCATTCAATCACTGCGGCGGTACCGCTTCCATCATCATTTGCACCCGGCGCATCACCAATACTATCGGTTGGGCTGCTGCGCATATTATCCAAATGACCGCTTATCAGGAATATGCGGTTGTCGTCCGGATCAGTTCCTTTAAGCGTAGCTACTACATTTCCTAATATAATTGATCTGTCAACCCTTCTGCCATCGGGCGGTAACATGGTGGTATCTATCAAGCAGGTCAAACGCCCACCAGATTGTTTTGCGGATTCCTGGAATTTATGGAGCACCCAATACCTGGCCGCCCCGATTCCCCGGCTCTTTTCAGCCTGGTTACTCAAAGTGTTCCTGGTGCCAAAAGCCACTAATTTTTTAATATAAGATTGGAGGGAATCAGCAGACACTTCTTTGACCATGCCCTCTATTTCGGGATCTCTGTAAACTATGGTTTGACCATAAAGGCAATTACCGGAGATAATAAAAATAGCAACAAAAAGTAGTTTCATATTGTAAGTTGTAGGCTAAATATACGACTTAACAGGAGAAAGCGATAAAGGTTAGGTGTAACGAAAAAATGTAAAAATTAAATATTACATGTACAAATTGAAAGACAGGAGGAGATTAAATTAAAATTTTGCCTAATGTTACGTAAAAATTCTGCAGATAACAATAATTTTATTTTGATATTATT
>JBBRCB010000052.1:0-22031 GCA_038205215.1 Chitinophagales bacterium
ACAGAACCGAATGATACCGAAAAAGTAAGGCTGCTGGTGCAGCTGGGTAATAAAATAAAATACAAGGATACCATCGAAGCCTGGCAATGTCAAAAAAGAATTGATTCTATTGCTGTAGTTAAAAAAAATGATTTTTTTAAAGCACAATCTTATTTTTTAGCGGCAACCATCCAACTGGCCAATCAAACCCTCCCTTCGATAAATAATTATGAGAAAGCCATAAAAATTTTTTTAAAATACCCTGGTAATTTGCGCTCAAGGGTCTCCATGGGTAACAGCTATATTAATTTAGGGCTGCTTCATGCTAACAACGCCGACTATCAAACAGCTATTGATTATTACCTGAAGGCAGAAGAAATTTACCTTAAAGACAATCCGAATAACAGTGACCTGGGTGTTTTATACAGCAATCTCTCCATTGCTTATGCTACTATCAATAAATTTGACGAAGGTATCAGGTACAGCGAAAAAGGCCTGGCATTTGCACGAAAAAATAATGATAAAGCCAATCTTTTAAATGCGTGGTATGCTTATGGCGGTAATTTAGTTAACGCCAAACGGGATGGCGAAAAAGGGTTGCTGATACTGGATTCGGCCAAACAAGTTGCGCTTGGAATGGATAACCAAAATATGGTATACTCCTGCGATTTTATGAGTGCCATGTATTATTATAACACGAAGCAATATCAAAAAGCCATTGAGTATTATACGCTATGTTTGGCTTTTGCCCGAAAATATAATTTCAATGCGGGTATCGGCAATAATTTTTTAAACATTGCTGCCAATGAAGCTGAACTGAAAAGGCCCCAACCCGCAGCAGCACATTTAGATTCGTCTGCTAAATACCTTGATTATTCATTAATGACGACTTCCAAACAAATGTATTTTGAAAATTACGCGGAAGTGTATAAGCAGCTGGGTAATTTTACCAAAGCATTTGCTTATAAAGATTCGGTTGGTGTAATTAAAGATTCTTTATACCAGGCGGATAATATTGCCCAGATAGCATTCCGGCAGGCAAGGTATAACTATGAAAAAAAACAACATGAAGTGGAACAGCTGGAAGCAGATAAGCAATTGCAGCAATTGTCCATTAACCAGAAGAATACACTCAATTATATTTTGATAGGCAGCGCCGTTAGCTTACTGATACTATCATTACTCACTTACCGTAATTATAAACAAAAACAAAAGCTGCAGCAGCAACGCATCAGTGAACTGGAAACGCAACAACAGCTTACCGCAACCGAAGCGGTGCTTAAAGGCGAAGAACAGGAGCGTACAAGATTGGCTAAAGACCTGCACGATGGCCTTGGCGGTATGCTCAGCGGTATAAAATTTTCAATGAACAGCATGAAAGGAAACCTGGTGATGACGCCTGACAATGCGCAGGCTTTTGAACGCAGCATGGATATGCTGGACAGTTCCATAAAAGAAATGCGGCGTGTGGCACATAATATGATGCCCGAAGCCCTGGTGAAATTTGGCCTGGATACCGCTTTAAAAGATTTTTGTAATGATATCAATCAAAGTGGTGCATTAAAAGTAAATTACCAGTCGATTGGCTTGCAAGACCCGGCAATCGATCAAACCACGGCGATAACGATTTACCGTATTGTACAGGAGTTGATCAATAACTCGATGAAGCATGCCGCAGCCGCAACTGCTATCGTGCAGGTTACGCGATCGAACGGGCAACTTTCGGTAACGGTAGAAGATGACGGCAAAGGATTTGACACGGGCCTATTGCAAAATGCAAGAGGTATCGGATGGACAAATATTCAAAGCCGTGTTGATTTTTTGAAAGGAAAATTGGATGTACAATCGGCAACGGGTAGGGGCACTTCGGTTCACATTGAATTCAATACATAATGACAACAAAAGTTTTTATAGTAGACGATCATTACATGGTCATTGAAGGCATCCGCTCATTATTACAGCATGAAAAAGGGATCGAGTGGACAGGCCATGCTTCTACTGCAGCATCATGCCATGCTTTTTTACAGCAGCAGCAGCCCGATGTGATCTTAATGGATATTAATCTCCCCGATAAAAGCGGTATCGAATTATGTAAGGAAGTAAGGCAACAATATCCCTCGGTTTATATCATTGGCCTCAGTACTTTTAACCAGCAAAGTTTTATTCAAAAAATGATGGATAATGGTGCTTCGGGTTATGTATTAAAGAATGCAACCCAGGAAGAGCTGATGGAAGCTATTGAAACTGTAGCGAAAGGAAAAACTTTTTTGAGTGAAGAAGCGGCACAGTCTTTAAAAAAGAATACTTCAGGAGAAACACCGGTATTAACCCGAAGGGAAAAAGAGGTACTGGAGCTTATCGCGGAAGGAATGACCAATAACGAAATAGCACAAAAACTTTTTATCAGCGTAACCACAGTGGATACACACCGAAAAAATTTACTTGCAAAGTTTGAATGCAGGAATATAGCGGCGCTTATTAAAACTGCCATGCAGATGCAATTGCTCTTACCGTAATTATTTTGAAGTGCAGGGTACTTCGATCAATACTGAAGTGCCTTTTAAAAAAGAGGTTTGATAATCGATCCGGCCTTTCAATATTTTTACACGGGTCTCAACATTTTTTAAACCTAACCCTTTTTTATGTTTTACGTCGTTCATTTCAAAACCTTTGCCATCGTCTTCAACGGTGATGTATAATCTTTTGGCATTATAACTGATCTGCAGGATCGCATGCTTTGCATCAGCGTGTTTAATCGCATTCTGTAGCAATTCCTGCACTATCCTGAAAATATGAAATGATTGCTCTTCTGTTAACTGAATGCGCCCGGTGTCGATTGCCGCGAATGAAATATTCAATACACCCGGCTCGTTGATATTACGGCAATAGTCACTGAGCGAATTTTCCAAACCATATTTTAATAAACTGTCCGATGCCATGCTATGCGAAATATTGCGCAGCTCTTTGATAGATTCATTCAGCTTGTCGATATTACTATGGAATTTCAAGTTGTCGCTATCGCTTAACTCCAGTTGGTTTTTCATTGCGGCAAAAGAATGTTTGATGCCACTGAGCATGCTGCCCAGCCCGTCATGGAGCTCCCGCGACATCCTGGTGCGTTCCTGTTCGATGGCCAGCTCTTTTTCCAATACTGTTTTTTGTTTCTCCAGCTTGCGCAGGTAATAACGCCTTATCGCGGAGAATATAGCAGCAGTAGCCAGCAGGGCAGCCAACAGGATAAACCACCATTCTTTCCAGAACGGTGGCGTAATTACAAATGCATAATTCAATTGCTGGTCGGGATAAACTTTGCCGGGAAATTGAACGGTAACGGTTAGTTGGTAAGAGCCGGGTAAAAGATTATTGATCTGGAAATCAGCTGCGGTGGTATTTTGTTCCCAATGCTCATGATTACCGGTAAGCATGAAATGGAACCTGGTATTCCTGTTGTCAACGAATGAAGGGGCACTAATATTAAATTCGAAATTATTATTGTTGTAGCCAAACCTGTTTTGTGCTGCAGGGTCTATTGGCGAATTGTTGATAATTATTTTTTTAATAAATGCTGTTGGTAAAAAATTAATTGAAATACTGTCAAGCGGAACATACCTCAATAGCTGCCCATCTAATGTTTGGCATAAAACTGAAGAATCATTTAAAGCAATCAGATTATTAAAAGATGAAAAGATGCTGTTACGTGCCGATAAGTTTTCAATGATCGTGTCTTTACCTGCAAAAGTTATCCTGTCGAGCCCGGTACCGGTGCCTGCCAATAAACTATAATTATTTTTTTTGAGCAATACGTTTACAAAATTATTGGACAATCCATTTTTTTTATTCAGCCCCCCGGTGATCTTTAAATCTCCATCCAGCCATTGTAATATTTGCAGGCCGTATAACCTTGTACCCGCAATAAAAGTATTACTGTTCCACTTTATAACATACCGGGGGTTAAGTGTTGTAAAAAATTTAGAATAGGTTGGGGTGAATGTATTGTTTTGTAACTGCAACCTGATAACGTAATTGCTTCTTAAAAAACACCAGTAAATATTACCGGTGTCAGCGATAATATTATCACAGAAATAAGGCAACTTATAAACCACTACGGAATAATCTTTATTGATCAACAGCAATGTTTTACCCGAAATCACCAGCCGGCCTGCATTATCAATCGAAGGATATGAGGGTTGATAGTCTTCGGCGGTATAATCGGGTATTAATTGATCCAATTGAAGTACTGTCCCCTTGCTTCCCGCCAGTGTTTTGTAATCTGTAAATTTCCAATACTGATCTTGCCAAAAAAATGAAATCCTATCTAATATACCGGCAGTACTTAATTTTTTATTACCCAAAAAAAGGCCAGCCGATGAATTGATATAGCTTTCGCCGGTTTCATTGCGCGTGATGTTCAACACAAAATCTAAATTGGTATTATCTACTGTACTAATTTTAACCAGGGGGGAGCGTTGTAGTTTTTGAACACCCCTGCCCGAAGAAACGAACCAATAATTTTTTTCAATATCCTCAAAAATAAAATTTGCATTACTTAAAATGCCACTTGTAACCGCGAAATATTGGAGGCTGCTATCCAATAAATTCAACTTGCAATAACCTTTTTCGGAATTGGTAAGCCAGGCATTATTGTCGTTGTCAAACTGGATGTTGAATATGCGGAAATCTTTGGGAACCAATTGTGCAAATGAAGCCATTGTTGTTTGCAGCTTTCCGCTGCTTAATGCCGCGGTATTAAACTGTTGCCATCCTTCAGAATAAAAGTAAAGGTTGTTTTCTTTATCCGCTGCTAAGCGGTAAATACTTTTGTTGATCATAGAATCGGTTACCTGCTGCGTTTCAAAATTGTATAAATAAATTTTGGGCAGCTTTGAACTTACGAACACAGAGAATAACAGGTACTGTTTAAATGCAATGGCATTCTCCAGGTTTAAATAGCCTGGATTGGTGATATTCAGGCGGAGCTTTTCAAAACGGTTGTTTTTCTCTTTTATGATATAATAATTGGTAATGATCAGTTTTTCATCATTGCCAATATCAAAAACTTTATTTAACTCCAGTAAATTATTTTTTTGTGAGCTGTCGATTGTTACCCTGTTATTAACAACCGTGTACATGTTGCCATCAAAACTAAACAGCTTTACGGTGCCATCTTTGTATTCAGTAATATCAGTGAATATTTCTGTTCTCCTGTTATCCGTTGCACCATAGTTATCAAAACGCTGGCCGTCAAAAATACTAAAGCCTTCTCTTGTTAAAAAGTATATACGGCCTTTACTGTCCTGGAAAATTTTATTGATCCTGGCATCCACCAGTCCCTGTTCAGGGGTATAAGTTTCCAAAGGCAACTGCTGCGCTTTTACGTAAAAGCTTAAAAAAAAGCCAATAAAAAAACATGCAGTTTTAGGCATGTTTAAAATTAAGGATAAAGACGGATGTTTTGAAGTAGTGTTTATTCAAAATCTGCATACAACAAATATTTCTTCCTTATCTTTTTAAAAGCATCCAGTTTGGTTTGCCAGCTTTTCCTGATGATAGCTTCTGCGGTGCCCAACTTTACCTGTTGCATCAGCTCAGCATTACCCGCAAGCTTATTAAAAAAGTAATCTTCCTGCCTGCCGCTCCGGGGCTGTATAAAAAAACTGTCTTTGCCCGGGAATAATTGGTAAGCGTTCAATAAATATTTTAATTGAATTTTATTGCCGATTGTTTTCAGCACTTCTTCATTGCTGCCGCTGATATTCCAGCCATAACAGGTTTGGTAAAAACATTTACTGTTTTTAGCGCCTGCATTGGGCACCGGTGTAAAGCTGTATAAATTTTTTGGTAAAGAAGGGTGGCCAAAAACCTGGAAAGGATAATCTGTTCCCCTTCCCTCACTCATCACCGTACCTTCAAAAAAACAGGTAGAAGGGTAGCAATAAATGCTTTGCATCTGTTTTAAATTAGGCGAAGGGTTTACCGGTAAAATATATTTACTGTTGTGGTCGTAATTTTTGCATTTGATCACGGTTACATGAAAAGGCGTATCAGCAGTAGGCTCTGTAGTGATATTATAAGCATTGATTGCATTAGCTTCTTTTGATAACAAGTTCTCGCCGGCCAGCATCAACGCATATTCGCCAATGGTCATGCCATACACTATGGGTATCGGTTGCATGCCCACAAAACTTTTAAAAGGCGTTTCCAGCACCGGGCCATCTACATAAAAGCCATTGGGGTTGGGGCGGTCCAGTATCAATAATGGTTTGTGATTTTCCAGCGCAGCTTCCAAATAATATTGCAGTGACGAAATAAAAGTATAAAAACGAACGCCCACATCCTGTATATCAAAGAGCAGTAGGTCTACATCTTTAAGGTCATCCTTAGAGGGTTTTTTATGCTCACCATATAAACTGATCACTGGAATACCTGTTTTAGGATCTTTGCTGTCGCTCACTTTTTCGCCCGCATCTGCATCACCACGGAATCCATGTTCGGGGCCAAAAATCTTCACAATTTTTACCCCGTTTTTTAGTAATGTATCTACCAGGTTGCTGTTTTTTACCATGCTGGTGGGGTTGGCAAATACTGCTACAGATTTTCCTTTCAGGTAGGGCAGGTAAACCGGCATGCGTTCTGCACCAGGAATAATTGTTGTATTGTCAAATTGTTTAATAGTTGTTGGGCAGTTTCCGGCATTGCCATTAAACAATACAACAATTAAGTATACCAGCATCTTTTTCATCCGGTAAAGTTGCTAAAAACTTTTTGAATGAGGTATTTCATTTATGAATAAATTTGCGGTTTAATTTTATAAACACCCGTTGAGTCCTTCGGGAGAGGGATTTGGGGTAAAACAGAAACAAATGCAAGCAAAAAATGGAGATAATGTGAAAGTACATTATACAGGAAAATTAGTGAATGGCGAACAGTTCGATTCTTCCACGGGAAAGGAACCATTGGCATTCACGGTAGGCGCAGGCCAGATGATCAAAGGGTTTGATGCCGCCATACCAGGAATGATTGTAGGTGATAAAAAGACGATCAATATTCCTGCTGCCGAGGGTTATGGAGAAAAGGATCCCTCAGCCATTATTGAATTTCCAAAAGAACAGGTACCTGCAGATATGAAATTAGAGCCAGGCATGCCTTTAACTTTGTCCGATCCGCAGGGCAACCCGGTTCAGGTGGTGGTGGTTGAACTAAAAGATGATGTTATCGTTTTAGATGCCAATCATTTTTTAGCAGGGCAGGAGTTGGTTTTTGATATCGAACTGGTAGAGATCGGTTAAGTTATAAGTACTAAGTATTAAGTAATAGGTTTAGAAGCAGCTTACAATCCGCAAGCTGCTTTTTTTATTATAAGTATTCTCTAATTTTACATATAACTTTCAACTTATAACTTACAACTTATATGATACAAATAAGCCCCGATAGTATTGCCGAACGGTTTATGCGGTATGTACGGATAGATACGCAAAGCGATCCCACCAGTACAGCCCATCCCAGTTCTGAAAAACAAAAAGACCTGAGCAAAATGCTGCATAGGGAATTGCTGGGCTTTGGTATAACCAACGCAAGCACTGATGAATATGGGTATGTATATGCCACTATTACTTCTAACAGTGATAAAAAAAATATACCGGCTATTTGTTTTTGTGCGCATGTAGATACCGCGCCGGATTGCAGCGGTACCCATGTAAAGCCTATTCATCACCGTTATTATGATGGTAAGGATATCATGTTGCCGGATGATACTGAACAGGTTTTATCGATTGACAATTCGCCCTACTTAAAAGAACATATTGGTCATGGCGTGATTACCGCAAGTGGGCTAACATTGCTGGGTGCGGATGATAAAAGCGGCGTAGCCGCTATCATGGAAGCGGTGGTATATTTTATACAAAATCCTGCAGTAAAGCATGGCGACATAAAAATTTTATTTACACCTGATGAAGAAGTAGGACAGGGTACTGCAAAAGTAGACATGCAAAAATTAGGAGCACAGTTTGGTTATACATTAGACGGAGGAGAAGCTGGAAGTTTGGAAGATGAAACTTTCAGCGCCGATGCAGCAATCATTACCATCAATGGCGTAATTGTTCACCCGGGTTATGCAAAAGATAAACTGGTGAATGCATTGAAAGTTGCAGGTGCTGTAATTGATGCATTACCAAAAAATGAATGGAGCCCCGAAACAACAGAAAAAATGCAGGGCTTTGTTCATCCTACTGCTGTAAATGGTATTGCCGAAAAAGCAACACTGCAATTTATAGTGCGTGATTTTACAACAGCAGGATTAGCGGCTCACCATCACCGTTTAAAAACTATTGCCGAAGAAGTAGTAGCGCAATTTCCAGGTGCCGTGATGGAGTATGCCACGCAGGAACAATACCGCAATATGAAACAGGTATTGGACCATCATCCACAAGTGGCAGCTTATGCCGGGGAAGCCATACAGCGTGCCGGCCTTGCCGTAAAGAAAGAAAGCATCCGCGGGGGTACAGACGGCAGCCGCTTTAGTTATATCGGTATGCCCTGCCCCAATATTTTTACCGGCATGCAAAACATACATAGTAAATTAGAATGGATCGGTACCAGGGATATGGCTAAAGCCTCGGAAACCATCGTGCATTTGGCAATGATCTGGGAAGAACATGGATAATTAATTGGAGTTAATGCAAAAATTTACGGCTGCCGCAGGGTGGCATTTTTTATGTACTCAAAACTGGCGCAGTTGTTGAATTATTTGTAATAACAATTTTATAACCTAAAAAAAGAATTATGAAAAATTAATTTAGACCGGCATTTTATAAATATGCAGCCTTGCTGTTTATTGTAAATTTGGCTACGGTAATGGCATGGGCACAGGATAGTACCAGTACCTCAAAGTCGGTTACCACTACCACTATTACTACAGAAACATGGTATGCCCAACCCTGGGTATGGATTGTAGGCGTGGCGGTATTGATCCTAGTGATCGTTGCATTAACCAGGGGCGGAAGTAACACCACTACAGCAGGTACAACTGATAAAACTACGATAACAAAAACCCATACAACAGATATCAATTAACGGGATGTGTTTGAACTTCTATTAATGCAGTATTGCTGTTTGTAGATAATTTTCCTCGGTATGTGTAAAAATTACCGGGGGATATAATATTTTAAATCCCGGATAATATTCCGGGATTTTTTATTGTAAAAATTTTATCCTTGTAACTGCCGGGAAATTATTTCACGGGATCCCGGCGCCATCCAGCCAACAAAATTCTTTGCCCACAACCGTTGCAATTGCAAGCAAAGAATAAAATGTTCCCGTTTACATCAACTGCTTTAATATTTCCCTATGACTGGTTTGTACATGTTGCTTAAAATTGTCGTACCATTTTTTCCAGCCAGCGTTGTTCATACTTTCGGTCAATGACTTTTCATAATCGGCCAGTGAATTATGGCCTTCTTCAAATACCAGGCGATAGCTGTCGCCGGTGAAATCAGAAAGTACTCTTGCCGACTTTGCATCAGGCAATAAGCCCTTGCTGTACGCTTCGTCCAGTAAAGCCCTGGCATCTTTGAACGCGCCGAACCGAAGTTGAAAAATATCGCGGATAATATACATGATTGTTGTTTTTTTGATGAGGAATACTTTTAATTCTTTTTGGTTTTTGCATAATCGAGCATGCCCTGGAAGTCGACTACCACTGCGGGTTCGTTGCCCACTACCCATGCATCATGACCCATTGGTAGAAAAGACACGTCGCCGGGTTTGCATTCCAGTACTGTACCGTCATCCATTTTTACCATCAGCACACCGGAAACATGGTATTGAAAATGCGGTGCTTCACAACTTTTTGTTTTAGCTAAAGGCTGCACGCTTTCACTCCATTTCCAACCGGGTTCAAACGTTGCCCTGGCCACGGTGGCATTGCCGATCTTTACCAGTTCTACTTTACCCTTGGGGAACTCCCTTACTTCATCGGGCTTAGAAAAATCTTTTAATTCCGCTTTTTCTTTGATGGATTTATTGTCGTGTAATTTTTGCGACATCAGTAAGCCTGCTGCGGCAACTACTGCAATGATGAATATCTTTTTCATGTGAAAGATTTTTTTGTGAATGAAATTTTTATTGGCTTGATGATGTACCGGCCGGTAATAACGTAAAGCCATCACAAAGATGCGAACAACAAAGCCCTGTTTACTTGTATGAATTTCGGCGTTGTATGTATCAATCAGAGTTTTTTGCGTAATTGCAAAGGGGAACAGCCGCAGTGCTGCTTAATGAAATGAGAGAAATGTGCCTGGTCGCCAAAGTTGAGGCGGTGTGCAATTTCAGTAACGGTTAAGTCTGTTGAGCCGAGTAATACTTTTGCTTCGAGTAACAATACGTCATTAATAATTTCTCTTGGTGATTTGCCTGTATTGTTTTTTACTATTTCAGACAAATAACCAGGGCTTACATATAATTGTTCGGCATATTGTGCTACTTCCCTCATCGTAATAAAATTCTTTTCTACCAATCTCTTGAACTGGTTAGCGATCTTCATGGAACGGGTATTGCCTTCATTGATTTTTTTTGCATGTGGCCTGTATAATTCCCTTATCCGCAATAATAAAATATGAATGAAATTACGCAGCAGGTAGTCTTTTTCAGGAGAAAACCTTTCGTATTCTTTTATGATATCTCGGAAACATTGTTTGATCAATTCCGCTTCTTCACCGGTAACATTGATGATATGTTCTGCTTCCATATCCAGGAAAGTAAATTCTTCCGCCAAAGCTTTATTCAATAAAGGCTGGATGAATTCTGTTTTAAAATGCATGCAATAACCTTGGCAGTCCTGCACATTTTTAGAAGCATAGATAATATTTTCCGGAACGATCACCAGGTCATTGGGTTTAAGCCAGCGATACTCTGCACCCAGGTAAACATCGTGTATACCGTTTTCAAAAATATAAATTAGGTTAAACTGGCGGCGTAAGGCGGGTATACCTTTTTCGGGATCCACATCTTTATGTTTGTCCTGCAACGTGCCGGGCATCACCAGCATATTGATATCATAAGGACGTTCATCCCTGTTGATCTTTTTTTCAAAATCAGAAAGGTTCCTGATGATAAGTATATCTTTTTTTGCAGGCATTGATAATGTTTAGTGCGAATCTGAGATTTGAGTTGTCAGTCGTGAGTAAGCCTTAAATTCGTAACTCCACTCACGTCTCTCGATAATACTTGCTGATTAAGGTACAAAAATTTATTTATTCTTTATACGGCTGCCCATGGTAAATATTTTCGGCAGCCTATATAAAAATTATATACCTTCAATTTAAATTATACAACTATGGACATTTTAAAGGACTATTGGTGGATAATAGTTTTGGTATTGGTCTTTTTAGGCTGTTTTGTAACTATTAACCAGGGCCTTATCGGCGTTGTTACGATGTTTGGTAAATACAAACGTATCATGCGCCCGGGGCTGAATTTTAAATTGCCCTTCCTGGAGCAGATCTATAAAAAAGTGAGTATTCAAAACCGCTCGGTGGAACTCGAGTTCCAGGCCGTAACGGTTGACCAGGCGAATGTGTATTTCAAAAGCATGTTGTTATATTCGGTACAGAACGAACAGGAAGAAACCATACAGAAAGTAGCCTTTAAATTCATTAGTGATAAAGACCTGATGCAGGCCCTTATTCGTACGGTAGAAGGAAGTATCCGCGCTTTTGTATCTACCAAAAAACAGGCAGAAGTTTTAAATGTGCGCCGCGATATTGTGGAGAATGTAAAAGAACAGGTAGATGTAGCTTTGGAAAGCTGGGGTTATCATTTGCAGGACCTGCAGATCAACGACATCACTTTTGATGAAGCCATCATCATGAGTATGAGCAAGGTGGTGGCATCGAATAATTTAAAAGCTGCTGCAGAAAATGAAGGCCAGGCTTTACTGATCACCAAAACAAAAGCTGCCGAAGCAGAAGGTAATGCGATCAAGATCGCTGCAGAAGCAGAAAGGCAGGCAGCACAATTACGTGGACAGGGTGTGGCTTTGTTCCGTGAAGAAGTAGCAAAAGGAATGAGCCAGGCTGCTGAACAAATGAAGCAGGCTAATCTGGATACGAATGTAATTTTATTCAGTATGTGGACCGAAGCCATTAAAAATTTTGCTGAATATGGCAAAGGCAATGTGATATTCCTCGACGGCAGCAGCGAGGGTATGGAGAAAACGATGCGCCAGATAATGGCTATGCAGCAGATGGACGGGAAGCGATAAGGGTAAAGAAATAATAAAGTTAATAAAGTAAAGTGCTGTTTGTTTGCAGCACTTTTTTTGTGTTGCCAAATGAGTAGGGGAAAAATATAAAGTACAATTAACAATTTTTTAAGCAGCAATTTTGCTTTGTGTTCGTTATGCAACTAATCTTGCGGCCGATTGGCACAATTATAGCGTACAAGAATCGAAATAATAAATTAAACAATTACATTTGTTCCTAAATCAGCTTAACCATGTTTGACATTTTTTTACAGGTAGACACTGCGGCAAAAACAATTAACAACGTAAAAGGATTTGAATCGGTTGGCGGTACCATCGTACAGGGCGGCTGGCTGATGATACCTTTGGCTGTTCTTTTTCTGGTGGCGGTTTTCTTTTTCTTTGAACGTTTTATTTTATTGCAGAAGTTGGGAAAGATCGAAGATAATTTCATGAATATTATCCGCGACAATGTAGTAAGTAATAATATCGCCGCGGCAAGAAGCCTGGCAAAGAATACGCCTAACCCTGTAGCAAGAATGATCGATAAAGGTTTGCAGCGTATTGGAAAGCCTATTGAAGCTATTGAAAAAAGTATGGAGAATGTGGGCGTGCTGGAAATGTATACCATGGAAAAGAACCTCAACATTCTTAATATAATCGTTCGTATCGCACCACTGTTTGGGTTTTTAGGAACTATTGTGGGTATGTTGAGTTTGTTTGATAGTATTAATAAGAGTTCCGATTTTAGTACAAATGTTTTGGCGGGCGGTATCTATGTTAAAATGATTACATCGGCTACCGGTTTGATCATTGGTATCATCACGTATCTCGGTTATAGTATTTTACAAACAAAAATAAAAAAGATCGAAAATAAAATGGAAGCTGCAAGTGCAGAGTTCATTGATATTTTGCAGGAACCAACCCGATGAGATGACACGAATTAAAACGAATTACACTTATTACACGAATTAGGATATTGAAAATTTAATTCGTGTAATTCGTAAAAATTAGTGAAATAAAAAAGACATGAGCTTAAGAAAAAAATTTAACGAAGAGCACAGCGAGGTGGATACCGGTCCGCTGAATGATATCCTGTTCATCCTGATGTTCTTCTTTTTGATAATTTCTACACTGGCTAATCCTAACGTGATCAAACTAACGAACCCTAAATCCAAAAGCGATACCAAAGCCAAACAAAGTATCGTAGTCAGCATCCGCAAAGATGGAAAAACTTATATCGGGCAACAACTGGTTATTTTCGATTCTTTATATTCGGAATTAAGCAAGCGGATTGATGCAAAAGATACTACGGTTAAACAGGCCGTTGTGATCAATGCTGATACCTCAGTCTCCGTAAATAAACTGGTCATGATAATGAGGGACGCAAAAAGAGCGGGTGCTTCCTCTGCTTCGTTAAGCGTGGATGCACATTGATCTAATAGGTGGCGATCACTATCCTTTCTTTACCAAACATTTCTTTCTTCAGGATCACCTGCTGGTAGGTAGTTGCAAAAAGCGCGGCTACATCTTTGGTATAATTTTCATGCGTTTCTACAAAGATCTTTCCATTGTAGTTTAAATGTCCCCTTCCAAATTTCGCAATCTTTTCATAAAATAACAAGGGGTTATTATCCGGAACAAATAAAGCCTGGTGCGGTTCGTAGTTAACTACATTTTTATCCAACGTGCTTTTTTCTTTATATGGAATATATGGCGGGTTGCTCACGATAACATCAAACAGCATCAGTTCTGGCCACCTGCTTTCATCTAAAAAATCAAACAGGGTGCACTGGATATTTGTTTTGTTGGTAATAGCATTGATTCTTGCAATCTCCAATGCTTCTTCGCTTACATCAAGTGCAATTACTTTAGCTGAAGGTAAATTCTTTTTCAGGGCAATGGCGATGCAGCCACTTCCTGTACCGATATCCAGGATGCTGACCTGTTTTTGTTCAAAGCGGTAACTGTTGATAACAAGATGGGTCATCTCTTCAGTTTCAGGCCTTGGTATCAATACTTTGTCGCTGACCTGGAATTGCATATTGTAAAAATTTGTATTGCCCATTACGTATTGCACGGGCTTATGCTGCAGCAATTCCTCCTGCTTAGCGGCTAATTTTTTTTGAACGGGTGCAGGGATCTGCAGCAAAGGGTTTTTTATGAGGTCAGCTTTTTTTATATTGGCAACATTTTCAAACACCCAGTCTGTAATTACTGTGGCCTCATTGAGATCGTAAACCGATTGTAACTCTACTAAAAAATTCCGGTATAGCTCTTTGCTGTTCATTTTTGCAAACATACTTTATTTATTGATGCGTATTTTTGTCCCTTGACTGATCGAGAAAAATATATGTACCGTTGCCTGCAGCTGGCCCGTTTGGGTGCAGGAAATACCGCTCCCAATCCAATGGTGGGCGCATTGCTGGTATATGAAAATTCAATTATAGGAGAAGGTTATCACCAGCAATACGGGCAGGCACATGCCGAAGTAAATTGTATTAACTCGGTAACTGCTGCTGATAAAAAACTGGTCGAAAAAAGTACGCTCTATGTTTCCCTGGAGCCCTGTTCCCATTTTGGCAAAACACCTCCCTGTGCGGATTTGATAATAAAAAATAAAATTCCCAATGTAATTATCGGTTGCAGGGACAGTTATACCGAAGTAGATGGAAGAGGGATAGAAAAATTAAAAACTGCGGGGATCAATACGATCGTTGGCGTGCTGGAAAAAGAAGCTTTGGAACTGAATAAACGTTTTTTTACTTTTCACCAGCTGCAGCGGCCTTTTATTATTTTAAAATGGGCGCAAACTGCGGATGAGCAGATCGCAGGAAAAGAAGACGAAAGGATTTTCATCACCAATGCTTTTACCAACCGTCTCGTGCACCAATGGCGTAGCGAAGAAGCAGCAATTTTGGTGGGCACCACCACGGCATTAAAAGATGACCCTGCTTTAACTACAAGGCTTTATACCGGTAAAGATCCTGTTCGCCTGGTGATCGACAGGAATAACAGGCTACCGTCTTCATTAAAATTATTTGATGGCAAAACCAAGACCATTGTGTTTAATGAAGAAAGAGAAGCAGCAGGAGCAATGCTTTCTTATTATAAGATCCGTAAAGGAGAAGATAGTATCAAGCAGGTACTTAAAAAATTATATGAGCTGAAAATTCAATCGGTGATCATTGAGGGCGGTGCAGGAATATTGCAATCGTTCATCGATGATAATATTTGGGATGAAGCAACGGTGATCACTAATACTAACATGACGATCGGTGAAGGGATTGCCGCACCGCTATTACAGGATCAAATAGCAACCGCAACAGAAAATATAGGCACAGACAAAATTCAATATTTTATAAACAACAAACGATGATCTATTTATTGGGCAGTATTCTTTTTAGTGCTTACTTAACACTTTCGTTCAAAGTGCTGCAACGGTTGCGGATAAACACACTCCAGGCGATCGTGTTCAATTATATTGCCTGCGTGGCTACAGGCTCAGTGGTGAATGGATCTTTCCCGGTGAATAAAGATAATATTACCGCACCGTGGTTCGTGTGGGCGTTGGTGATGGGAGGAATGTTCATCAGTATCTTTAACGTGATTGGTTTTACCACGCAAAAATTAGGCGTTGCAGTGGCCTCTGTTGCCAATAAATTATCCATGGTGATCCCTTTTATTTTTTCCATTTATCTCTACCACGAAAGTTCAACGCTGTTAAAAATTGCCGGTATCGCAGTTGCAGTAGTTGCGGTAGTGCTCACCTGTTACCCGGCAGAAAAAAATGCCGGGGACACTAAAAAAAATAAGCAACTTTTATTGTTATTGCCATTTGTACTTTTCGTAAGCAGTGGTTTGCTGGATACGCTGATCGTTTATGTAAAGAATAATTTTTTTATCCGGCCTGATGATAATTTTAATAATTTCCTCATCACTGCTTTTTCTGTTGCAGCCGTTATTGGCCTGCTTATTTTGATCCTGCAGGTAGCAACAGGTAGGCAATCTTTTTCTTTAAAAGCTATACTGGCCGGTATCATCATTGGGATTCCGAATTATTTTTCTATCTGGTGCCTCGGTAAAGTGATCACTGCCTTCCGGGGCAATTCTTCTGCGATTATACCGGTGAATAATATGGGTATTGTTTTATTCAGTGCAGTTGCAGCGTGGCTGTTGTTTAAAGAAAGGTTATCAATGATCAACTGGATGGGTATCATAATGGCCATTGCAGCTATTGCATTGATAGCATATGGGTAGCAGTTGAGTAAATAATATATAGCGTAAAAAAGTAAATGATGAAATGACCGAACAGGGATTTTATAATACAATAGCACAGCCTTCTACCGCAGTATTTAAAGACCGCGGCAGCAAATTCATTGCGTATGCTTTTCCAATTGAAACTGTAGATGATTTTAAAAAGCAATTGCAGCTTTTAAAAAAGGAACACCCCAAAGCAGTCCACCGTTGTTTTGCCTATCGTATTGGCACCGAAGGCAATAATTTTCGCAGCAGTGATGATGGTGAACCTGCCGGAACAGCGGGCAAGCCGATATTGGGGCAAATAGACAGTAAAGCATTAACCAATGTGGCGGTGATTGTACTGCGCTACTGGGGCGGTACATTGTTGGGCGTGCCGGGATTGATCAATGCTTACAAAGCAGCTGCTTCAATGGCTTTACAAGTTACGCCGGTCATTCAAAAGCAGGTAGAAGTTCAATTTAAAATCGAATTTGATTATACGCAGATCAATGACGTAATGATGATATTGAGGCAATTCAATTGCAGCATCCTTGCCCAGGAAATGCAGTTATTTTGTTTGATAAGGGCAGGTATCCCCATTAACCGCCTGCACGAAACTTTGTACCGGCTTAACGACCTGCAAAATGTAATTACAAAAAGGCTAACATGAGCGTGATTTTTTTGTAACTTACTTTAAAATAAGTTTGTTATGCCTGAAGAAAAAAAATACAAAAGCTTCTGGAGTTTTTACCCTTACTACTTAACGGAACACAGCGATATCAGGAACCGTACATTGCATTTTGTTGGCACCGCTGTTTTGCTGGCCATTTTAATTGCAGCGATCGTTTTACAGAAATGGTGGATGCTGGCATTAATACCTATTTGCGGCTATGGCTTTGCGTGGGTAGGACATTTTTTCATCGAAAAAAATAAACCGGCCACATTCACCTATCCCCTATATAGCCTGGGCAGCGATTTTGTAATGTTCTGGCATATCCTTACCGGGCAAATCAGTAAAAAACTGGAAGAAGCTAAAAAGATTATTCAATCCTGACCCGTAATGAATATAGAACAATTGCGTGATTACGTGTTACAAAAGCCTACGGTAACAGAGGGTTTTCCTTTTGGAGAAGATACCCTGGTATTTAAAATAAACGGAAAAATATTTTTGCTTGTTGCATTGGATAGTGCGCCGCTGCAGTTCAATGTAAAATGTGATCCTGCAAAAGCAATAGAGTTGAGGGAAGAATATCCTGGAAACATATTGCCGGGTTACCACATGAATAAAAAGCATTGGAATACCATTATTGTTGACAGCAGCTTGCCTAAAAAACTATTGAAAGAAATGATCGATAATTCTTTTAGTTTAGTTTGCGACAAAACATAAATTATACATGGAACACAACGAAAAATTTTCCGAGAATCCCGGGGAAAATTTTAGAATTGAAAATGAAATGCTAAAAATTAAATTAAAGGCACAATACCGGGATGCATTTTTTATGGAAGCCAATGAAGCCATGCCGCCTGAAATAGAAAACCAGTTTTTAAAAAATATTATAGCATTTGAAGATGGCCATGCCAATACTGAACAAACAACTGTGTACGAAACTATTGGCAATCCAGCTTATAAACCGGCGGATGAATTAAGCGATACCGAAATAGTGATGGAGTTGAAAGGAATTACCGCCATAATGGAAGCACATCAATTTGCTTTACACCTGAATGACGGGCCTTATGAAGACCGGCTGATTTATAAATTTATTACAGAGGGATTATTTGCGCATGAAATAGATAAAACACCTGTTTTTGGCATGGGCTGGAATTTTATTTATGAAGCGTTTCATCCCAATGACAAAGCCGATATTGAAAGCAATACCCATGAGTTTTTACTGCATTGGTTTACCCGCAGCTTTAATGAATACAGTTCAGCGTTAGGGTACGAATTCATTACAGCTGATGATAGGCGGTAAAGCAGGCAGGAAGTAATAGAGAAAGTAACCCCCTTTTTTGAGGCTTTTGAAATATTTAAAGACGATACCTATACTATTGATGCTATAAAATTTGAACTGCATGGTACTGATAGCGGTTTAGGTCATTCCGAAGGGGTGTTGAAATATGATGCGGTGATGGAGAATGGAGAAATAATACATTACGAGGGTTCCTATAAACTCTATATGCAACGAGAAGATAAATGGTGGACGATATTTTATTTTGTAATGCCTGGCTTTGAATGGTGAAATGATGCAATCCCGGTCACGAATATTTCCAATTCCTGCTTTTACCTTCACCCATCATTTCTATCGCGGCGGCCATACGTTTATTCCTGGTTTCTTCTGTCTTAGCTTCAGTGATCCATTGCACGTATTCTTTTTTATGTGAGTAAGCAAATGCTTTAAATATATGCAATGCTTTTTTATTTTTACTTAATGCTTTGGTGAAGTATTCGGGTACCACCAGTTCTTTTTTTTCCGTGGGTTTTGGTTTGGCCAGCTTGATGCCTTTGTCATTTAATGCCATGGCTTCTTTGATCCATGCTGCTATTTTTTTGCTTGAAGGCAGGTCTTTGAGGGAAGTCAATTTTCCCAAATGCCCCATTGATACTTCTGACTTAGCATTTTCAACCAATAGGGGGTCTTTCATCAAAGCGGCTTTCCAAAAGCCAAATACAGCATGTTGTTTAAAAGCTGCCATACTGCACATCATTTCCCCTTTGTAATCAAAATGCGGGAAACTCCATTTCATTTTTTCTTCAACATCGGGGCATGTTTTTTGTACCAGCTCCCGTATATGATTTAGTATGGGCTTTGCGAAATCGGCTGATTTGGCAATATAAGCGTCAATCGCTTTTTCTCTTTTAGCCATAAAATATTTTTATACTAAAATAGAAATTATTTTTAAAGGTAAAAAATGCAAGTACTGCCCAGAAAGATCATTAAAAATTATACACTTGAAAACAGTATGATATGAAACGGTTGATATTTTTACAAATTGCTTACTTTTTTACTGGCGTGGCATTAATAATCTTGGTAATGGCGGGCTGCTCAAAAGATAATGCCACTACCAATGCACCCAATGCATCTTTTACTTATACCAGCAGCCGTATATTCCCCGTGCAGGTACAGTTCAATAACCAATCTACCAGTACTATTCCCGGCATTTCAACTTTTTCCTGGAATTTTGGGGATGGTAGTTTTTCCACAGTCACTAATCCAGCGCATACTTATACGGTACCCGGCTCTTACCAGGTATCGCTGATACAAACCTACGGCAATGGTACAAAAGATACCACTTCACAGGCTTTACAATTTATCGTGAACGGGCCTGCGGGTACTTCTACCGGAGCAAACAATTTATCTGCCACTGCATTTACATTTACGATCGCAGCATCCTATAATGTTGCATTCACCAACCGGTCTGCCAATGCCAGTATTTATTTATGGGATTTTGGTGATGGTACCGGTTCTGCTTCTGCTGCGGCAACAGTTACGCATCTATACAACGGCACAGGGCCATTTAAAGTAGTATTGCAGGCCAGTAATACGGAAGCCTCGGATACCAGTAGTGCGATACTGAATTTTTAAAAGAAAAGATAAATTTAATCCAGACTGCTGAGTTTTACATAGCCGATATACAATTCATCTTCTGTATTATTTTGTGCAGGCTCAATGGCTATTGCGTATTGTTCTTTAAGGTATTGAGGTAAGATATCTTCAATTTCATAAACGTCATCCACATCCACACCGTATTTATCATCAATATGTGAAGCAGCTCCCTTAAAACCGGTATGTAAATAAAAAGCAGTTCGTTTAGCCTGGTTTACTGCATCAGTTTTATTTGTCGCCACAGCTAAAACCTTGTAGTGATATTCTTCCAGGTCATTGGGTTTATAACCGCCAAGATTAAGAAAGAATAATTTGTTTGAATTCTCTAACGCATTTTCTTTAGGAATAATTTTTATTGAATAATCGTTCACTGCAGTAACTTCTCTCCAGGAATCAATATGAATTTTTCCGCCATCGGGCCAAAAGCTTTCTATTTGTGGTAACAAATCTTTTAAAGAATTACCAATACCAAAAAAGGTATCGTGTTGTTCAGTATTTCTGCCATTTGGTGTGGCACCAAGGATAAGAAAAAAAAGTTTGTTTGACAATTATTCCAGTTTATGGCGTTGTTACTTCTTAAATCTTTCACTCACCACCAACTCCTTGCTACCCCCGGTATACACATAAAAGCCCTCTCCGCTCTTAACACCCAATTTGCCCGCCATCACCATATTCACCAATAACGGGCAAGCTGCATATTTAGGATTACCAAAACCATCATGTAATACATGCAGTATACTTAAGCATACATCGAGGCCAATAAAATCAGCTAATTGCAATGGTCCCATCGGATGCGCCATGCCCAATTTCATTACCGTGTCAATTTCTTCAACACCTGCAACGCCCTCAAACAAACTATAGATCGCTTCATTGATCATCGGCATTAAAATTCTGTTGGCCACAAAGCCGGGGTAATCATTCACCGCACAGGGGATCTTGCCTAATTGTTTGCTCAGTTCAATAATAGTTGCTGTCACTTCTTTTTTTGTTTCATAACCATTGATAATTTCTACCAGTTTCATCACCGGCACAGGGTTCATAAAATGCATGCCAATGGCCAGGCCGGGCCTTTTGGTAACCGCTGCAATTCTGGTAATGGAAATAGAAGAAGTATTGGTGGCAAGTATACAATCCGCAGGTGATGCTATATCCATCTGCCTGAAAATTTCCATCTTCAGTTCAATATTTTCTGTTGCTGCTTCTACTACCAGTTGCGCATTTTTCACACCTTCAGGTATAAGCGAAAAGGTTGTGATATTGCGCAGCGTAGCCGCTTTCTGTTCTTCAGTGATCGTTGTTTTGGCAACCTGCCTGTCGAGGTTTTTGCCAATGGTCACCAATGCCCTTTGCAGTTGCGACGGATTTACATCCACAAGGTTTACAGCAAAACCAGCCTGTGCAAATACATGCGCAATACCGTTGCCCATGGTGCCTGCGCCGATGACGCTAACATTCTTTATACTCATTAGTCCCGGTTTAAATTATGAATTATAAGTTATGAATTATGAGTGATTTATTTTTTTGTCTTTGTTGTTATGATCGCACTTCTTATCATTTTCAAAAGATCAATTGCTTTTTTTGAATGCTTATGAATTCTTTCTCTTTTAAATATTCTGATTCATACATTAGTTCAAGCCAATACAATAATTCGTCGCATTCTTTTTGTGCAATTCCAAGTTTATGAATAAAATCCAACCGGCTTTCTGCGTTTTGAGCTTCTCTTACTAAAGCACCAACTGCTGTACCGCTTCGTAATAACTGTTTGCTGATTACAAATTCTTTTTTGCTACCAGTAACATATTGGTATAATTTAATTATCCGCTTTGCACACAAGAAACTTTTGTCTTTTATAATGCTCTTCTTTTCACTCATAACTCATCATTCATAACTTATAACTATGCACTCTCTGAAAATTACTTAAAAGCGTTAAGCCCCGTCACATCCATTCCCGTGATCAGCAAATGAATATCATG
>JBBRCB010000053.1:0-21606 GCA_038205215.1 Chitinophagales bacterium
CTTTAGCAGAAAACTGCTAACAGCTAACAGCTAGCTTCTAACAGCTACATTCTTATGGTGGTTTTGCCGAGGGTGTTCACCTCTTCCCATACCGAACAGAGAAGTTAAGCCCCTCATGGCCGATGGTACTGCACAACAATGTGGGAGAGTAGGTAGCTGCCATATTCTTTTAAAGCCCCTCAGTTTACTGAGGGGCTTTTTTTTTGTTGATACTTAGTATTTAGGTTTCTAATAACGCTACCAAATTCATGAGTAATTGAAGATTGATACTGGACCTGGTTTTAGATTGGGAGAAATGAGTTTGTTGAATATTGGAGAATTGGATTGAATAGCCTTGCAATTGGTACAACTATAAAGATCAATGATATTGCATAAGATAAAACAGGGGCAAATAACTATCACATTGTTAAATGAATTGTATTAATTAGCTTATTTCTTTTTCAATTCTCCTGTCAGGGATAAACCATATTGCTGCTACTAAAATATACATTGACAAACTGAGCCAGGAATTAATAAAGGCAAAGCCAATACCGGCAATATCAAGTATTATAGACATAATTCCCTTCCAGTCTTTTCCTAAAGCTTTTGCCAGTGTTGAATCTTTTCCATGAAGTGAGGCCAAGCAATGTGACAAAATGTAATAAGCAACACCGGCCATCGTAGATATTAATCCATATAAAACTAAAGTCCAGTTACTAAAATGGTTTTCACCCATCCAGGCAGTGGCAAAGGGAAATAACGATAACCAAAAGAGTAAATGAGTATTTGCCCAGAGCACAGTCCCACTTACTTTTTGCACAGTATGCAGCATATGATGGTGATTATTCCAATAGATCCCAATATTAATAAAACTCAGAACATAACTTAAAAATACAGGAAGCAATGGCCCCAATGCAGTAAGATCAGCTCCATGCGGAACTTTTATTTCCAATACCATAATGGTGATAATGATGGCTATCACGCCATCACTAAATGCTTCTAACCTTCCTTTACCCATAACATTGATTTTTAAATTAAATGCAAGATAATTTACAGGTATTAATTATTTAAATACAATTGACAGGGATAAAAATATGAGGCAAAAAAAATCCCTTCGTATTGAAGGGATTTACAATTACGTGTATACTTATTTGATATTAATAATCTCTATTGTATCCACCGCTGCTTCTGCCGCCGCCGCCCCTGTTACCGCCACCGCCGTAACCGCCGCCACTGCTCCTTCCACCGCCGCCGCCGTAGCCGCCGCCACTGCTCCTTCCACCACCGCCGTAGCCACCGCCACCGCTTTTCTTATAGCCGCCGCCTCCACTACCACCGCCTTCCTGGCGAGGTTGAGATTCGTTAACGATTAATTTGCGACCTTGTATCTCAGTTTCGTTAAGTGCCGCGATCGCAGCTTTTGCAGCTTCATCGTCTTCCATTTCAACAAAACCAAAACCTTTACTGCGGCCATTCATTTTGTCTTTTAAGATTTTTGCGCTGGTTACGCTTCCGTGCTCTGTGAAGAGATTCATTAAATCATCATCAGTCATAGACCAACTTAGATTTCCTACATAAATGTTCATTGTAAAAACTTTTAAATAAATAAATAAAAAACAATAATGACTTAGTTGTAACAATGAACTGAATCGGACTTGTAAAAAAGCTACTTCAGCTAATAGCGAAAAACTAAAACCATTAATTCGACATAAAGATAGGGGTTTTGATCATAAATTGAAATAAAAGAAGAAAATTTTATATAATTAGGTATCTAAGGCATTTCAGGTGCTTTTTTTGGTCAAAAATGGCTGTCCAATTGCCATCGCACTTGCTTAATCCTATACCTTGGTCAGTGATTCTAAATAAAATCAATGAGATCCTGGTTTAGCCTTTCCTTATCTGTATACCACAAACCATGAGGTGCACCTTCGTATATAACAAATTTAGCTCCGGGTATTAATTTAGCACTTTCTTCACCTGTTGCTTTTATAGGAACAGTTTTATCTTTGTCACCATGTATGATCAGTGTGGGCACATTAATTTTAATGATGTCTTTCCTGAAGTCGGTGGATGAAAATGACTGGGCACATCGCAGTGTTGCTATTGGAGATGCATCCATCACTTTAGTCAGGCTATTTGTTAAAAAAGCGTCGCTGACCGGACGGTGCGTAAGTGAGACACCAAAAAAATCCTTATTGAAGCTTTCCATAAATGCCGGCCTGTCTTCGATCATTTCTTTTGCCATTTTATCAAATAATTCCTGTGGTACGCCGTCCGGATTGTCTGCAGTATTAAGCATATAGGGCGTTACAGCACTCACTAAAACTACTTTCGAAATCCTGTTACCTCCATAAAGGGAAAAGTATTTTGCAATTTCACCACCACCCATTGAAAATCCTACTAGCGTTACATCGTGAAGATTCAATTCATCCAGTATAGATTTTAGATCAGCAGCAAGCGTATCATAATCATAATTTTCAAATGGCCGGTCCGACTTCCCAAATCCTCTTCTGTCGTAAGCAATACAACGCAATCCCTGTTGTGGGAGCTGTGTAAACTGGTATTCCCACATAGCACCACTTAAAGGCCAGCCGTGAATAAAAACTACGGTCTTTCCTTTTCCATAATCTTCATAATAAATTTTTACCGGATCTGCATTGTTTTGAGTCGATGTAATAAATGGCATAAAATAAAATTAAAGGTTGCGAAAATATATTCTATACAGAGTTAAACAAAGATGCTGCCAATAAAAATTTCAATACAAAAGTGTTGCAAATGGACTGCTGTAAAAAAAGATGTAGAATTATATACTCATCTCCCGGAAAAAAGTAGTGTATGTTTTGTATAAATCCTTAACGAATGATCTCGCGAATTTTAAAATATTTATTTTAGGTAGGTCCATAAAATAAGTCAAATAAAAAACCGCCTCATTAATCATGAGACGGCCTGGTTATAACTTTTTAATTTTATTCTGCTACAACTTCAAATTCCACCTCAGTTTCGTTACCATTACCAAAGTCGATCTTTGCTTTATAAGTGCCTAATTCTTTTACATCATCAATGATAGAGATGCGGCGGCGGTCGATTTCATAGCCTTTTTGTTCTTTGATTGCTTTTGCAACCTGAACTGAAGTTACGCTTCCAAATATTTTTCCGCTTGTGCCGGTTTTAGCACCCAGTTTTAAAGCGCCATTCTGTAAAACGGCTATTACACTATTTAACTCAGCCAATAATTTAGCTTCTTTTTTAGCCTGTTGCTTCTTTTTTTCTTCCATCATTTTAACGTTGGAAGGGCTGGCTTCAACAGCCATTTTTTGAGGAATAAGATAGTTGCGGCCATAACCGTTTTTAACTGTGATCAGTTCGTTCACGCCGCCTAAATTATTTACATCCTGTATTAATATTACCTGCATTGTTTTGCATTTTTACCCAACTCGTCGACTAGCTCAGAGCTTTCTCTATTTAAAGGTTAGGGTGGTGAAAAAAATTATTTTAATAAATCGGTAACGTAAGGGAGAATAGCCATCTGACGGGCTTTCTTTACTGCATCACCCACTTTACGCTGGAACTTTAAAGAGTTCCCGGTAATGCGGCGTGGCAATAACCTTCCCTGTTCGTTGATAAACTTTTTCAAAAATTCGGCATCCTTATAATCGATATAATGGATACCCATTTTCTTAAAGCGGCAATATTTCTTCGGACGCTTCTCCTGCTTAATGGCAGTAAGGTATTTTATTTCATTCTTTGCCATGATTAAGCTATGGATTTTTCGTTAGTAAATTTGCCGCCACTTTTCTTTTTGGCATTGTACTCAACGGCGTACTTGTCGAGTGCAGTGTACATGTGACGCATCTGTGATTCGTCACGTAAAAGTTGAATTTTCAACTTTTCATTGAAGCTGGATGGCGCTTTATACTCCATTACCCAATAAAGACCAGTGGTCTTTTTAGCAATGGGATAGGCCAGTGATTTTAATCCCCAGGGATTGCTGTTTACGATCTCACCACCGTTTTCAGTAACGAGGTCAGCGTATTTTTTCTGAGCGGCTTTAAATTCGTCGTCAGACAGCACAGGGGTAAAAATCACCATCAATTCGTAATTGTTCATTTCCCTTATTTTGTTGTTTAGAAAATTGTTTATCCGTTAGTTTTAAACGGGCAGCGAAGGTAAGGATTTTAATGGACAAGTGAGTAACGGATAAGGGATAATTTTGTAGCAGATAATAGAATAAAAGATCGTATACAATGATAAGATTAAGTAGTTTATTGTCAATTAGTTAGGATTTTATAAAAGCCTGTACACCGGGTAACGATTGTGCCCGGGCTCGTAATATCGGGAATTTTTATAAATAAAGTCTAATTGAGCGGATCCGGTGGCGGCAAATTTTGGATCAGCATTTTTCTTTTCTTCAAGCCTTACTTTTAGGTCGGGATTATTTTTCAGCACTTCTGCCGCCAGGTCTTCCCAACGGTAATCACTATAACCCTCTTTTTGCTGCAATATGGCATCAAAAAAATTCCATGCAAAAAAACTGTCGTCGCCTGTGGGCTCCAGCATTTCAATTAGGTACCTGTTAGCCTTTTGATTTACAGGTATAAAATAATCCCCTTTCAAAAATTTTATTTCCTGTTTTATTACAGAAACTTTTACGGCAGAATTTTTATGGTGTTTTTCATAAGAGCGGGGTAAGCTTTTGTAGTCATCAATATGATAGGCTTCTACTTCAATTAATGTATCACTTTTAAATTGTTTTAAGGTTACGTTGTTCAGTTTTAAGAGATCTACAACGGCATACCAACCCTGCGGTATGATGTAAGCTCTCGGTGCAATAACAAAATTCGATGGCTTAAATACATTAAAAAATCTAACTTGTTTTGTAAAGGGCTTGCTCCTGTCGTAATACATTCTTTGCAAACCCGTAGCATCGCTTGGCTTATAGGCTTGATCATATCCTTTGAAAGTGATCAACGAATGTTGTGTGGTATCAACTGACCAGCTCAATGGCCAATTTTTTTCTTTTAACACTTCTGCCTTTGCTTTATTACGCTGCGCAATCAATGATGTGGCATTTACCCCTGCTTTTTCAATTACAGTTTGCATCAAGGCATAAGTGGAAAGCACCCTGTCTTTATATGGTTTCAGCATATGCGTTTCCGGTACAAATCCAATGGTCTGAAATAACGCTGCATAGCCCGACGAATAACGTGGGGGATCATAAAACATTTCCATACCCTTATCAGGCGTTTCTGTTTCAAAATTTACATAAGGCACCATATCCCATTTCTTCTCAGCCATGCCTTTATACAATTGCGGCTCAAAATTATCTTTCAGCCAGCCACCCAAATCTGCACCGAGTTTATTGTATTGCCCGGTGAGCAAAGTCATGGTGTGTTGATAATCCGCGCCATCACTTACATGGTTATCTATTAAAATATCCGGGTCGAGTAAATGAAAGATCTGTGCAAATGACCTTGCGTTTTTACTGTCGCATTTTGTAAAATCCCTGTTCAGATCCAGGTTTTGAGCATTTCCACGGAAACCATATTCTTTCGGGCCGTTTTGATTTGCTCTTGAATAGGCATTACGGTTTAAGCAACCACCGATATTGTAAACAGGAATGATTGCTAAAACAACATTGTTGGGAAGCTGGAGTTTCCCAAATACAATATCCCTTACCAACAGCATGCTGGCATCAATACCGTCGGGTTCCCCTGGATGAATACCATTGTTGACCAGTATAACGGCTTTTTTTTGATTGTGCCAGTGCACCGCATCAAATTTCCCGTCATTACTTACCAACACCAGGTGAAGCGGGTAACCTGCATCGCTCGTGCCCATTTCTTTTACCAATACTTTTGAAGATTGTTTATCCAGTTGTTTATACCAATCGACCGCCTCAAAATAAGTTGCGCTCTCCAAACCATTTGTTTGCTCAAAACGGCATTGCTGGGCGGTAATATTTTTCAAAAGAAACAGGATTGCTGAAAGGAGGAGCATTTTTCTCATTGCAGAATAAGTTTTTGTGAAGCTACACTGATTTTCTCTTTACCACGCACCGTTGATAAAAAATATCAAGGTACTCCATTAACCATTGTTTAACTTTAAACAAAACTATGCGATATGAATTAAGTTTCAATTTTGCAATACATTAAATAATACCATGCGGTCATCTGCTACGAGGCTCTTTATATTTGTTACTACTATTTTAATTGCCATCATCATTGGGTTTCAAATGCATTGGCTTAGTAAAACCTTTTCATTCGAAAAAAATGAATTTAATACCGCTGTTTTAAAAAGCATCCGCGGTTTGTACGAAGACCTTAATCTCTCTGACGAAACAGGTTTCCAGTTCAATAACCTGATAGAACATCCTTCTGATAATGTTTTTGTTTTTAAAGTAGATGATGCGCCTTTAAAAGATTCCCTGATGAAGTCCCTGATCAGCGAGTTCGACGACTTTAAAGTATACACAGGTTGTAAAGTGGCTGTATATGATGACAGTACCAAAAAATATTTATACGAAGAATATATTCCTAATGCCGCCTCTTTTCATTCTGATCCCGTAGCCATTGATGCACCGGTGCTGAAATTAAAGTATGCCTATGTATACCTGGATTTTCCCAACAGGAACCAGTATATCATCAGTAACATGAGCAGCTGGATATTTACCAGTGTGCTATTGCTTCTTTTACTTTTGGGGCTTGGCGCCAGCATTTATTATTTATACCGTCAAAAATTTTTGAATGACATTCAAAAGGATTTTATCAATAATGTTACCCACGAATTCAGTACACCGCTTACAGTGATAGATCTTTCTACTGACGCTTTGCAAAAACCCGGAATGGCTAACAATCCGGATAAATATAATAAATACGTTGCTTCAATCAAATCCCAGAATGATTACTTGAAAAAACATATACAAACGCTGGTAAAAACAGTGGTAACTGAGTCTTATCATTTAACATTGGATCGAACACCAATAGACCCAAATGAGCTGGTGAAAAAAGCAATCGCACAATTAGAGCCCATAGTAATCCAAAAAGAAGGTAAAATTATTTTTGTGCCCCATGATAAAGGCGGGTCTATTCTTGCCGATAGTGATAATCTCTACCTGGCTGTTTTTAATGTGATCAACAATGCAGTAAAATATTCAGAAACGCCCAAAATACTGATCACTACGGGCTTTCAGCATTTAAAATATTTTATCAGCGTAAAAGATAATGGAGTAGGTATATCGCCTGGCGAACAAAAAAAGATCTTTAAAAAATTCTACCGGGCTCAAAACGGTAATGTGCATAATGCCAAAGGCCTGGGGTTAGGTTTGTATTTCGTGAAAAAAATTATTGCATTGCACCATGGATCGGTGGAAGTAAACAGCGTTGAAGGTATCGGTACTGAATTTAAAATTATTTTACCCATTAATTAGAATATTATGGAAACCAAAGGCAGGGTCTTACTTGCAGAGGATGATATTCATTTAGGATATGTGATGAAAGATACACTCGAAGATGAAGGGTACTCTGTGTACCATTGCACTAATGGACAGCAGGCGATAGACGTGTTTGACAAAGACAAATTCGACATCTGCCTGCTGGATATCATGATGCCGGTAAAAGATGGATTTACTGTTGCAAAAAAGATAAGGCAGCAAACTGATGTGGTGCCTGTAATCTTTATCAGTACCAAAGCCTTACTGGAAGATAAGATAGAAGGATACCAGCGCGGCGCTGATGATTACCTTGTAAAGCCCTTTCAAATGCAGGAACTGCTGATGAAGATGGAGGTTTTTTTGCGGCGTACAAAAAAAATGTTTGCGAATAACCTGCAGGAATTTACAGTGGGGAAGATCCATTTCCAGTTTACTAATTTAAAAATGATCACTCCGGCTGGCACTATAACCATTACTCAAAAGGAGGCGGAGTTATTAAAATTCCTATGTCTCCATCCCAACAAAATTTTAAAGCGTGATGAAATTTTGACAGCAGTATGGGGAAAGGATGATTATTTCCTCGGAAGAAGTATGGATGTATTTATGACCAAGGTAAGAAAGCTGTTAAAGGCAGATCCTTCCATTGTACTTGAAACAATACACGGTTTGGGTTTTCGTTTTACCATCCCCGTTTAATTACTTGATAAAATCCTGATGGCCGGGTTAACATTTGCTTAACCCCCGCTTAACCAACATTAATAGGGGTTAACCAAATCAACAGGTAAGTTTGTTTTTCATATAACAGTACGAAATTTTTTGGTGGTTTTACTGGATGGCTAAAAGGGTATTTTCTTGAATACCCTTTTTTTATTACTTAACCTGTGTTTAACTAAGTTTAATAATGCTTAACAACCCGTTACTGCAATTTTGCATCAACCACCAAATCGCTATTTAATGAACCGATGCTTGTTTATAACCCTTTTTGTAGCAACTTCTTTTTCTTTACAAGCGCAGTCAGTTTCAGATACATTGAAATTAGACCTGGCAAAAGCAGAAAAAATATTCCTGCAAAAAAACTTATCATTGTTAGCTGCAGGATACAACATTAATATTAATGAAGTTTTGATCAGGCAAGCCAAGCTATGGGATAACCCTGTGCTGGCAACAGACCAAAATATTTACGATCAGGAGGGTAAATTTTTTGCACATAACAACGTAAGCGGCCAGGTATACATACAAATACAACAATTGATACGCACGGCAGGTAAAAGAACCAAGCTGGCGCAATTGGCATCTGATAATACACAACTCGCCAGGGAACAGTTTGAAGAAGTGATGCGTGGGCTACGTTACACTTTACAAAGTGATTTCATAGAGATCAATCACTTGCTAAAAACAAAAAAAGTATATGATGGCGAGATAGCTCAAATGGAAAAACTGGTGTATGGCATGAATGAAGAATTTAAAGCCGGTAACCTTTCTTTAAAAGACAATATGCGCCTGAAGGCTTTACTTTTTAGTTTACAAAATGAATTGGTAAACGTACAAAGCCAATTGATGCCCATTCAAACTGAAGTGCGTTTTTTATTACAGGATAGTACTAATAATTTTATACAGCCTCAATTTAGTTATCAGTTACCCGAAGTCATCAATTACAAAATCAAGGAACAGGATAGCCTTGTTGCAAAAGCAATGGCATCAAGACCTGAAGCTAAAATTGTTCAAACACAGCTTGATTTTCAAAGCCACAACCTTATCTATCAAAAAGCATTGGCAAAGCCTGATATTACCGTTGGTTCTGAATATGACCAGAGAAGCAGCTATGCGCCCAATTACGTTGGGTTAGCAATATCATTGCCACTGATTATTTTTAATAAAAATCAAGGCAATATCAAGTCGGCACAATTTTACGTGAAACAGCAAACGGTGATTAAAGATTTAGAATACGCCAGGATTGAAAGCGAAGTAAACAGTGCTTTGCAAAAATTCTTATATTTTCAAAAAATCAACAATGCGGATCAGTTAGCTTTTTCAAAACAATATGATGACCTTTTTAACAACATGATAAAAAGTTACCAGGACAGGCAACTTGGCCTCTTGGAACTTATAGACTTTATTGACGCTTATAAAGATAGTAAATTAAAATTAACCGACCAGCATAACAGCCTTATTAAAGCCGCTATAGATTTAAACTACACCACCAATTCCACCATAATAGATATAAAATAGCCCTTATGAATTTTAAAGTAAACCAATATCCTCTCATTCTTTTGTGCTGTACGTTTTTAGCTTATTCCTGCAAACCCAGGCAACAGGATGCACCCATAGACAAAAGAATTTGTATCAGCGATACTATGGCTAACATGGTAAGAATTGATTCTGCCACTACCTTCAACATGAGCGATGAACTAAAGCTTAGTGGCGAAGTAAACTTCGATGATAAAAAAGTGACTAAAGTTTTTTCCTTCAGTAGCGGGCAGGTACTTAAAGTAAATGTATCTGTGGGCGATAAAGTAAGCCGGGGACAGGTACTTGCCATCATTAAAAGTGCCGACATCGCAGGTAACTATAGTGATCTTTCAGCTGCAGGAAATGATGTGGCCATAGCAAAAAAGCAAATGGATAATGAAGCCTCGTTGTTTAAAAATGGGATTGCCAGTGAGCGCGAGTTCATTGAAGCAAAAGAAAATTATCAACGTACGGTAACCAGTGCTGGAAAAATAAAATCGCAGATCAATATCAATGGCGGAGGCAGGACATCGGCAAATGGTACTTATATAATTACCGCACCACAATCCGGTTATATAGTGGAGAAAAAAATAAATGAAGGTGCATTTATTAGAAATGACGCCAATGATAATTTATTTACTATTGGCGATATTAGTGATGTATGGGTTTGGGCAAATGTTTATGAAACAGATATCGCCAAGGTAAAAGAAGGCTATGACGCAGCCATCACAACATTGGCATATCCTGATCAGGTGTTTCATGGCAAGGTAGATGAAGTGTATAACATACTTGATCCAGTTACAAAAGTAATGAAGATCAAAATAAAGCTATTGAACAAAAGCCAGGTTTTAAAACCTGAAATGTTTGCCAACATCTCTATCACTAATCCCAAAGGGGAAAAGGCGATCTGTATTCCAAAAGAAGCGGTGTTACCGGATGGAGGTAAAAACTATGTAGTGGTCTATCACTCCGATTGCGATTTAAAAGTGCAGGAAGTAGAATTGCTGAAAACAATCGGCACCAGAACTTTTATTAAAACCGGGTTAAAACAGGGCGATAAGATACTGTGTAATAACCAGGTTCTTTTTTACAGGGCATTAACGGAATTATAAAAACAGTCCGGTTTTATCAATATGAACAAATTCATCAAACGCATTATTCATTTTTCATTGCGCCACCGGTATTTTGTTTTTTTTATGACGGCGGTATTAGTGGTATTAGGTGTTTGGGCGTATAAGGAAACGCCGGTAGAAACTTTCCCGGATGTTACCAATACACAGATTATTATTATTGCGCAATGGCCGGGGAGGAGCGCTGAAGAAGTAGAGAAATTCATTACTATCCCAATGGAAACTGTGTTGAATTCTGTACAAAAAAAATCCAATCTCCGTTCCACTTCTGCATTTGGATTAAGTTATATAAGAATAATCTTTGACGATGAAGTGGATGATGCTTTTGCAAGGCAGCAGGTATTAAGCAGGCTAACTGGTGCCGATCTTCCTGATGGAGTAAAACCAGATGTACAGCCACCTTATGGGCCAACAGGTGAGATCTTTCGTTACACTTTAAAAAGTAAAACCAAATCAATCCGTGATCTTACCACTTTACAAAACTGGGTTTTAGACAGGCAATTTAAATCTATACCCGGCGTAGCAGATGTAAACAGTTTTGGAGGGGAAGAAAAAATCTTTGAAGTAAGCGTTAATCCTGAGTTGCTGATAAAATATAACCTTACTTCTCTTGATGTATACAATGCCATTTCAAAAAGTAATGTCAACGTTGGTGGCGATGCTATTGAAAAAAACGGGCAGGCTTATATCGTTCGGGGTATAGGCCTGTTGAACAGTATCGATGAAATACAGAATATCATCATCACTAAAGTAAATGGGGTACCCTTACTTGTTAGAAATGTAGCGGAAGTAGTAGAAGCAGGAAAACCCCGGCTGGGAAAGGTTTCAAGAGACAGGGAGGCAGATGTTATTGAAGGTATCGTAGTAATGCGTAAAGGAGAAAACCCTTCAGAAGTGTTGGAAAAAGTAAATGAAAAAGTAAAAGAACTGAATAATTCTATTTTACCCAAAGACGTAAAGATCGATACTTTTTATGACCGCACAGTATTAATGGATTTTGCACAGGAGACGGTGATACATAATTTGCTGGAAGGAATTATTTTGGTTACCATAATCGTATTGTTATTTATGGCTAACTGGAAGACCACAGTAACGGTTGCCATTATTATTCCTTTATCGTTATTATTTGCGTTTATCTGTATGCGTTTGAAAGGGATGAGTGCAAACCTGTTAAGTATGGGTGCTATAGATTTCGGTATTATCATAGATGGTGCGGTAGTGATGGTAGAAGGATTGTTTGTTGCACTCGATCACCGGGCAAGAGAAGTGGGAATGGAAAAGTTTAATAAACTGGCCAAGTTAAGTTTGTTCAAAACAACGGGAACGGAGATGGGTAAAGCCATCTTCTTTTCCAAGATAATTATCCTCACCTGCCTGGTGCCCATTTTCGCTTTTCAAAAAGTAGAGGGGAAGATGTTTTCGCCCCTTGCTTATACATTAGGTTTTGCGTTGCTGGGCGCATTGCTTTTTACTTTAACACTGGTGCCTGCTTTATCGAGTATCCTTTTACGTAAAAATGTGAGGGAGAGACATAACCCCGTAGTAATTTTTTTTGAAAGGGGCGTAAAGTTTTTATTTGATATGGTGTATAACCACCAAAAGAAATCGGTGCTCATTGCTGTTGTACTGATGGTACTCTGTTTTTTTTCTGCAAGATTTTTGGGAACTGAATTCCTCCCCGAATTGAATGAAGGTGCTTTGTGGGTGGAAGCAGAATTACCCATGAGTGTATCATTAACTGAAGCGGATTCTGTTTCACAGAAAATGATACAAATATTATCGGCCTTTCCGGAAGTAAAACAAACACTGTCGCAGGTGGGCAGAACGAATGATGGTACAGATCCGAAAGGATTTTTTAATGTACAGATACAGGTAGACCTTAAGCAAAAAAAAGAATGGCAGAGGAATATCAGTGAAGAAAAACTGATCGATGAAATGGATGTGCAACTGAATAAGATACCGGGTATTGTTTTCAATTACTCTCAACCCATCAGGGATAATGTAGAAGAAGCGGTTGCCGGCGTAAATGCAGCGCTCGCTGTAAAAATATTTGGCCCCGATTTTAATACTTTGGATAGTACCGCAAAGCAGGTAGCAACTGTATTGAAAGGAATCAAGGGAATTGATGACCTTGGGCTTTTAAGAAATCTCGGTCAGCCGGAATTCAGGATCGCCCTGGACCAGCAAAAGATGGCATTGTATGGGGTGAGCACAGCAGATGCCAATGCTGTAATTGAAATGGCAATTGGCGGTAAAGCTGCAACAGAACTTTATGAAGGAGAAAGAAAGTTTGATATCCGCCTGCGTTACCAAAAAGAATACCGCAGTACGCAGGAAGCGATTGAAACACTGATGGTGCCCACCAACGATGGATCAAAAGTGCCGCTCAAGGAGATCGCCAATTTTGAAACTTTGACAGGCCCCGCTTTTATCTACCGTGATAATAACATGCGTTACATTGCGGTAAAGTTTTCTGTACGTGGAAGAGATTTAGGAAGTACCATTGAGGAGGCGCAACAAAAAGTGAATACACAAGTACAATTGCCGCAGGGATATACCGCCACATGGAACGGTGAGTTTGAAAATCAACAGCGGGCCTCCAAAACTTTAGCAAGGGTAGTGCCTATTTGCCTGTTGATGATTTTTTTAATTCTGTTTATCACTTATGGCAATGTAAAAGATGCTGTATTGACGATCTTAAATGTTCCATTTGCACTGATTGGAGGTATCCTGGCATTGCACCTCACCGGAATAAATTTTAGCATCAGCGCAGGTATTGGTTTCATTGCATTATTTGGGGTTTGCATTCAAAATGGGGTGATTTTAATTTCGGTGTTCAGGAAAAATTTAGACGCGGGTATTCACCTGGACGAAGCTATCAGAGGCGGTGTGATTTCAAGGGTGCGACCAGTTGTTATGACCGCGTTGATGGCCATGATCGGTTTAATGCCGGCAGCTATCAGTACAGGAATCGGGAGCGAAACACAAAAGCCTTTAGCGGTAGTGGTGATTGGGGGATTAATTACATCTACTATTCTTACTTTACTGATCCTTCCTGCCATTTATGCTCTTGTATTCAAATTGATGCACCGGCGGGAAAACAGGAACCTGCTAAGGAAAGCCGGCCTCGTAAGCAAACCGGAAAAACCCAACAGCTGATGTAGTTATTAATTTTACAGGAACAGGATAAAATATAAAACCACCCAAGGGTGGTTTTATATTTTAAGTTTTTTAAGACTAACTTTTCTTATTTGCTTTAAATCTTTTATCAGGCGTGCCGTCTTTTTTTACTGGGCCTGCAGGAGGCTTTTGATTCGTTTTAAATCTTTTATCAGGCGTACCGTCTTTTTTCAATGTGGTAGCGTTTGCTGCTATAGCCGGTTTAACAGCAGGAGTGGCTGCGGCCTTTGCAGCAGGAATACTTACCACCTTGGCCGTTGGAGCAGTTTTATCCTTTTTTACAATCTCCATTTTAGGTTTTGCGGGGGCCGCTGTAGTTTTTTTTGCGGTGGTTTGTGCAATCGAAAAGCTTGCAAAGCCAACCAGCGCCAATGTTGATAACAATAATTTTTTCATGATGGTAATTTTTGAATGAATAATAAAGCAAGTTTACTAATAAGATATAGGAAACTGGTTTTTGCAGGACCGCTTAACTGGCGTTTAACTAAGGTTAAGAAATATACAATTGCGTTCGATGAAGGGCAGTAAAATAAAAAAACCCATCACATGACGGGTTTCGATAAATTATATTAAAGTCAGTTCTTACTTTGCTAATGCATTAACTCTCTTAGCCAGCTTGCTCTTTAAATTAGCCGCTTTATTTTTGTGGATAGTACCTTTTTTGGCGAGCCTGTCGATCATAGAAGCAACTTTTGGTAATTGTTCTGTTGCAACTGTTTTATCGCCTGCTTTTAAATCACGTATCGCATTACGGGTTGTTTTGCCATAATAACGGTTACGTTCGTTACGCTTTGCACTCTGACGCACATCTTTTTTAGTAGCTGAATGGTTTGCCATTTAAATCTATTTTTTGGGACGCAAAGATAAGGATAAGGAATGGATAATAAACAATGAAGCCAGAATAATTTTTGGATCAAGCTATTATTTGGCTATTTTACCTTCAAATAGGTGGCTATGAACAGGCTTATATTACTCAGCGTACACACAATCTCGCTGGTGTTACTGGGTTTTGGATGGGTTAAAGATATGCTTCATATAGATATCAGTGCCCATTTTATAGTTGATATCAACCTTTTTAATGAGGAAAGGAGTGTGCTGGGTACCCTGGAATCTTTGTGGAAAAGCGGTAACTATTGGCCTTTTTTGCTCATTTTCTTATTTGGTATCATTGTTCCAATAGTAAAGTCGCTCCTGATCTTTTACCTCTTGTTAGTGAAGGGAGCGCATACCTGGGGTTATAAGTTTTTAAATGCAATCAGCAAATGGGCGATGGCCGATGTGTTTGCCATCAGTATCCTTGTAGCTTTCCTTGGTGCTAATGCCATGGAAAATACAAGGGCTAATCTTGAAATTGGATTTTACTGCTTTGCCGCTTATGTTTTATTAAGCGCCTTTGTCGTGGTATTGCTGGGAAAAATCCTGGAAAAGCCTGGAACTTCTAACCCATAATTTACGATATTTGCATACTATAAAAGGCTTTGCATCGAGGATTACTTCCGGCGGCCTCAAAAATATTCCTAATTTGTTATGAAGGATTTTCAGTACATCACCAATTCTCATCCCGGCTACATCGAAAGTTTGTATAAAGATTTTTTAAAAGACCCAAACAGTGTTGAAACAGACATGCGAAAGTTTTTTGAAGGATTTGATTTTGCTGTAAGCAGCGGCGTGCACACAACGGCTAACGGATTACAAACAACAGACAACGGGCAACAGGCAACCAACGGCCAAACGGCGGCAGCCGCTACTTTTGATTGGATGAGCGAGATAAGGGTGTACCGCATGATACTGGGCTACCGCAATAAAGGCCATTTGCTTGCAGATACCAATCCTATCCGTAAACGCAAAGACAGGGGCGCCAATATCGAACTGGCCTTCTATGGTTTTACCGAAGCAGATCTTGATAAAACATTTAATGCCGGCAGCCTGATAGGCCTTGGCACTACCACCTTAAGAAATATTATCGGCCATTTAGAGAAATGTTATACATCGCATTTAGGAATAGAATTTAAATATATTAGCGGCCAGGTAAAAGTAGACTGGCTTACGAACGCTGTAGAAAAAACAATGCTGGAACCCGTTGCATTGCCACAAAAAAAACGCATCCTTCAAAAATTAAATGAAGGCGTTATGTTTGAAAAATTCTTACACACCAAGTACGTAGGTCAAAAAAGATTTAGTTTGGAAGGTGGCGAAACCACTATAGCTGCGTTGGATGCGATCATTACTACTGCCGCAGATAATAATGTGCAGGAAGTTGTGATAGGTATGGCACACCGGGGAAGATTGAATGTGCTGGCCAATATCATGGGCAAAACCTACGAACAGATATTCAGCGAATTTGAAGGTACAAGCTTACCTGATACCACGATGGGTAGTGGTGATGTAAAATATCATCTTGGATTCAGCAGTGAACTGCAAACGGGGCATGATAAACATATCCATTTAAAACTCTGTCCAAATCCTTCCCACCTGGAAGCGGTAGACCCAGTTGTAATTGGTTTTGCAAGAAGCAAGGCAGACATTTTATATGAAAGTGATTATGATAAAATACTGCCGGTACTTATACACGGCGATGCGTCTGTTGCAGGCCAGGGAATCGTATACGAACTATTACAAATGAGCGGGTTGCCGGGCTATTATACCGGTGGTACCATTCATTTCGTGATCAATAATCAAATTGGCTTTACTACTGATTTTGAAGATGCCCGTACCGCCGATTATTGTACCTCCGCAGCCGCAATGGTACAGGCCCCGGTATTGCATGTAAATGGCGATGATGCAGAAGCCGTAGTTAAGGCGGTAGAGATCGCTACTTTATACCGCCAGCAGTTTAACAGCGACATCTTTATTGACATGGTTTGCTACCGCCGTCACGGACATAACGAAGGCGATGAGCCGAAATTCACACAGCCACAATTATACGCGCTGATTGAAAAGCATTTAAACCCGCGTGAGGTTTATACGCAATATTTAATTGAGAACGGTGAAGCAGATGCCAAAGAGTTGGCGAAAGAAATGGAGCAAAAGTTCCTTGCAGACCTTCAGGAACGCCTGGATGAAGTAAAACAAAACCCACTGCCCTATAATTACCAGCAGCCTGAGATCGTATGGAAAAGTTTGCGTAAAGCTAAACCGGAAGACTTTGATGGATCACCTGTAACAGCAATCAAAGAAGATGAATTTAAATTATTATTTGATGGCTTGATGAAATGGCCGGAGGGATTTAAGCCGCTGCGGAAAGTGGATAAATTGATACAGGACAAATTAAAATTGTTCAGTGATGAAAAGAAAGTTGATTGGGCAACAGGTGAATTAATGGCGTATGGAAGTTTACTCCTCGATGGAAAGGATGTGCGCATGAGCGGACAGGATGTAAAAAGAGGGACCTTCAGCCACCGGCACGCCGTTATTTATGATGAAACTACCAATGCGGGTTATAACAGGCTGGATCATTTTAAAGAAGGGCAACCGCCATTCCGCATATTTAATTCCTTATTGAGTGAATATGCTGTGCTTGGTTTTGAATATGGTTATGCCATGGCGAATCCCAATGCATTGGTTTTATGGGAAGCACAGTTTGGGGATTTTTGTAATGGTGCACAAACCATCATCGACCAGTTTATCGCTGCGGCTGAAACCAAATGGCAGCGTATGAACGGCGTGGTTATGCTGTTGCCACATGGCTATGAAGGGCAGGGGCCCGAACACAGCAGCGGAAGGATGGAGCGATTTTTACAAATGTGCGCCGAATTAAATATGGTCATCACTAACGTTACTACAGCTGCAAACTTCTTTCACCTGTTAAGAAGGCAACTCGCATGGCCGTTCAGAAAACCATTGATCAATTTTTCGCCGAAAGCAAACCTTCGTCACCCGGGTTCTTATAGTGCGATGAGTGGTTTTACAAACGGCGGATTTAAAGAAGTAATTGATGACAGTGCAGTGAAGGATACTACCGAAATAAAAAAGGTATTGTTATGCAGTGGTAAGATTTATTTCGATCTTTTGGAAAAGCAACAGAAAGAAAACAGGAATGACATTGCGATAATCCGCCTGGAACAAATACACCCTTTACCGCAAAAACAATTGGATGAACTGTATAAAAAATACAGTAAAGCTATTTGGTATTGGGTACAGGAAGAACCACTGAATATGGGGGCGGCAACCTTTTTAAGAATGAATTTAAAGAATATCAATTTTTATATCATCAGCCGCCAGGCAAGCGCGTCTACTGCAAGTGGTTATGGAAAAGTACATGCCAAAGAACAGGTGCAGATTGTTGAAACGGCTTTTAATATTTAATGCTGTTGTGCCTGGTTATAAAAATGTGGCACTGGAAACTGGTATCTTTTTATCCTGTTAAAATACCATCTTACACCATAAAGTTTGGTGTGTAATCAAGAAAGAGGAACATTACTGTTTACACCTATCTTTTTTATTTTAATGATCTGCAGTGCGAGATAAATAATTGTTCCCCATACTCCAATCACAATGGAATAAGCCATTAACAATAGCCAGAACGGTGTTCTGAACCTTGTTGACCATAATGTACGCTGGTTGAAAAAACTATTATCGCTTTTTAATGCCGCTCCCCACGGAACTATTTTTTCGGCTGTTAAATTTCCCAATTCTTCATTGTCTTCCACCCTGGCTGTTAACACGATATTTCCTTTTTCATCCCCGGGTAAATTTGCTTTTTTAAATTCAACTGCTGCGGTTCCGGTAGAATCGGTAGTGTAGGTGGCTTCATCGCCTGCAGAGAGTATCGCCCCTGCAGACCTGCTGATGCCTACTTTCATTTCAACAGCTTTCATGGGTATCCATTCGGTTCCGTTAAAGCTGGCAACTTTTACAATTACAGTCTTTACGTCTCCGTCAGCAAGGGTGTCAATAGTGATCTTTGATTTTGTAATAGATGCTTCAGCATCAGCGGCATCAAAGTCTTTACTGGCTTCCGAAACAGCTTTAAATGTATGCTTTGGCGATAGGTCCCATGCGGCTTTTAAAGCGGGGGGTATAATTGCTTTGCCTAATCCATCCTTATCTGTGGTTACTTTTCCTAACAGGTAAGCAGATGAATCATTATCAAGAAATAAACTGATGTTGACGCCACTTACAGGAATAAATTTTTTTGCGACTTTGGTTTTGGCACTGGTCATCACATACAGTGCCTTATTGCTGTTCATGTAATAACTAACATTTAGTACGAGTTCTTTTTTGGAAGAATCCTGTGACCATGAGCAGAATGGCAGAGCAAGCAGGGCCGCAAATATTGCTATTATTATTTTATTAGTGTTTTTCATTTTGTTCAGTTATTGTTTCTTGAATGGGAATGATGGGATAAATCCTTGCAAAAAATGTGATCACCAGTAAACAGCCCGCAAGCGAACCCATTGCAATTGCCCATTCTTCCCAACTGGGAAAATAGTAGTGATAGCTTGCCGGTACTTCCTGCATGGGTAAAAATGGGTTTAATAAAGTAGGGGTTACAATGAGATAACGCTTGAACCAGGCACCTACTACCACCATAACCCCGATAATGAACATAGGCATCGGTTTCCTTCCTTTTTTAAACAGCAAAACGATAATCGGGATAATCAATCCACCGATGATAGCCGACCAGAACATCAATGCATATTCTCCTGTAAACAGGTCGGTAAGATGCGACGCCTCCGATTTTTTCATTTTAAAAACCGGGGTCATAAATTCGTTGATATTAAAATAGAGGTACAACAGTGAAAGCATAACCACCAGTTTACCCATTTTATCAAAGTGCAGTTCAGTGATATATTTTTCCAGCTGGTAATATTTTCTAAAAACATACATGGCCACTACCACGCCACCAGCTCCAACGAGGAAAGCACCTGATATGAAGTAAGCACCAAAATTGGTACTATCCCAACCGGGCCTGTACGTAGTTGCAAACAACCAGGAGGTAACGGTGTGAATACTGAATGCAACAGGTATAATAGTAACGCAGAGAATGGTGATTCCTCTTTCACTTATTTTAAACTGCTCAGCAGTTCCTTTCCAGAATGAACCCTGGAACCTGTATAGTTTATTCAACCATTTACCTGATTTCTCTTTGAACTGCAGCATGATCTTAAGATCGGGTAACAACGGCATGTACAGCAATAGCAGGCTGATACAAAAATAGGTGCTGATCACGATCACGTCCCACATTATGGGCGATTGAATACGGCCATGGGTTACAAGGTTGAGAAAACGTTCGGGGCGCCCCATATCCACAATGATAATTAATGACGCAAATACAATTGCAGAAACTGCAATGATTTCGGCTATTCGTGTTAGTGGGGTTGCCCAATGAACGTTTGTGAGCCGGAAGATAGCAGTGATCAAAGAGCCCACCAGGCTGATGGCTACAAAAAAAACAAAATTTGAAATGTAGATGCCCCACGAAGCATAATCCCTCATATGTGTTACCACCAGGCCATACCTCAATTGCCGGTAATAGGCAAAAAGCCCTACCAGGCATATTGCAATAAGTATACCCGTCCATATCATTCCACGCGTGCCAAATTTTTGGGGAAGCAGGTCACGGGTAATTTCTTCTGTTGTCAGATATTTTGAATTTTCCACGTTGAGTTATTTTGATTGGTTTTTTTTGTCGGTTGTATTTTCATTCTCAAGCCCGGATTCAAAAGGGAAGTTCCGGTTCACCGGCGGCAGGTAATATACCCTCGGTTTTGTACCCAGGTCTTCCATCAAACGGTACCCGGCTTTATCTTTAATAAGTTCGCTGAAACGAAATGTTTCTGCACCATTTGTTACGGTATCTTCATTCTCATCACCAAACGAAAACACCCCATTCGGGCACGCAGAAACGCAGTGGGGCAATTGACCATTCCTGGTCATATCCGGGCAGAAATCACATTTACCAACAGTACCTACTTTTTGCGGCAAACTGCTTTCGCAGGAATACTTTTGTGCGGCCACTTCCGGTGTAAGTACCGGTTCTTCCCAATTAAATACCCTGGTGGAATAAGGGCATGCAGCCATGCAGAAGCGGCAACCAATGCACCTGTCGCTGTCGATCAATACAATACCATCCTGCCGTTTAAAAGTAGCATCCACGGGGCAAACCTTCACACAGGGAGGCTCATCACAATGCATGCAGGTAGTTGGCTCCCAGTAAGGCGCAGTATGATCCGAATCTTTCATTTCAAGCACTTTGATCCAGTTTTGACCAGGGTGAACCTGGTGCATATGATTGCATGCAGATTGACATGCTTTTACATTCTTGCACCGGGACAGGTCGATCACCATCACGAATTTTTTACCTGCAATACCCTGCCTTGCTTCGGTATTGGATACAGCAGGAAGATGGGGAACGGGTTTTAAAAAGGCTTTGTCTACTTCAATTACTACGCCGTCTACTGATAACAGTTTTACTTTTTCACCGGATGGCTGCACTTCTTTATCTGCATAGCCATCAAAAGGATTTTTTTTGGCAGAACAACTTGCTACAACTCCGGCGCCTGCGAGTAAACCTGAAGCAAGAAATTTCCTGCGTGAATTCGTATTCTCCATATTGATATTTTTAAAATAATGGGACTGTTACATTTTCTTTTTGGTAACCCAGCTTTTCAATTGTTTGTCAGAGATCATTTCCCTTTTGCTACTGTATATTTTGTC
>JBBRCB010000054.1:0-21019 GCA_038205215.1 Chitinophagales bacterium
TGTTTGATGGTGACCATGCAATCGATGGTGCCGCGCAAGAGTTGTTCCTGCAGGATAGTACGGATGTCAAATTCGTAAGGCTTTAACAACGGGGGAAGCCGTAGCTGCATTTCAAATTGTTTCCCATTGAGGGATTTGATCTCTACCAGGAAGGTTTTATCATTCACCGTCTGTTCTGCCCTTCCAAAACCCGTCATTGATTTAAGCATAGTATTTTTTATTTAATGCAAGATAGTGGATTATGTAAGATGGTGGATGGCAGATACAGCATACCTGATGCTGAATGATATAGTTTTAATCCGTGTAATTCTTTTTATTAATCTGTGTTATAAATGTCAGCGTTCACAATCTGCATTAATCTTTCCGGTTTATCAACGGGAGTAAAACCAAATTGCGCATAAAGCCGGTGTGCATCTTTTGTTGCCAGCATCCAGCGGCGTAGTCCCTCCACCTCCGGGTTGCTCATGATAAATTCCATCAGCCACTTTGATAATCCTTTCCCGCGAAATGATTTCACTATAAACACATCGGCCAGGTAGGCGAAGGTTGCATGATCAGTAATCAGTCTGGCAAAACCAATTTGCTCCAAATAAGCCTGATCATTTTTTGGTTGATGATATATGCCAAAACAAAATGAATGTTCAATGCAGCGCACTATTGTTTGGATGGGAATATTTTTAGCCCAGTAAGATTCACGGGATAAAAATTGATGGATCATACCGGTCATTAATTTAGACTTGTCGGTGCTGATGAGAAAATCATTTTTAAGTTCTTCGTAAATGATCATCCAAAAAAATTGAGGGATTTAAAAAAACTAAGCCCGGCTTTTGAATGCCGGGCCCGTTATATAGATGGGTTAGTAAGTACTTTTGTAAAATTCCCTACACAATATTAAAAAGAATTTTTGCTAACATAAAATTATTTCCAAAAAATTTTATTCACATTTTGAATGTTGCTGTGGATAATAGCCATGCAATTTTGCCGGTTTACAACTGGTTTAATACAATTGCTGAAAAAATAATTTTAAAGTTTTTTACTTTAATAAAAATATGAATCGGCTGAAACTATTGATTTTACTATACTCTCAGCCAAAATTATTTTTTATTGATTCAATACAACAGTTACTTTTTCTTACTTTTTAATTTTACAACTTCATTTTTTTATGCTTCATTTTTTACATTTTTGAGTTTAAAAAATATTTTTAAAATGATGGGCTTAAAAAGACAAATAACCCCTGTTTATTGGTTTTTATAACAAAAGCCGGGTAAAAGCAAAGCATAGTACCTTTGTCCAAATATTATCATCATGAAATTTCCTTCGCCTGTTTCTTTACAATGGATCGCTGAATTTATCGGCGCAAAACTTTCCGGAAATATTAATGCTGCTGCAACTGGCATCAATGAAATTCATAAAGTAGAAAAGGGAGACCTGGTTTTTGTTGATCATCCAAAGTATTACGACAAATGTATTAACAGCGCTGCAAGTTTTATTATTATCAATAAAGAAACTACTACACCGCCAGACAAGGCATTGCTGGTAGTTGACAATCCATTTGAAGCGTATTGTAAAATCGCCAGGCATTTCCGTCCATTTGAACCCGCAACAAAAATACAAAGTGATTCCGCTACAATTGGTGAAGGCAGTTTTATTTATCCTACTGCATTTATTGGCAACCATGTTGTGATAGGAAAAAATTGTATTATCTATCCCAATGTTACTGTAATGGATCATTGTATCATTGGCGATCATGTGATCATACAAAGCGGAACAGTGATTGGCAGTGATGCGTTTTATTATAATACAAAAAAAGACAGGGCACTATGGTATACCAAAATGCCGAGCTGCGGCCGTGTGATCATTGAAGATGATGTTGAGATCGGGGCAGGCTGTACTATCGACAGGGGTGTTAGCCATGATACCATTATTGGCAAAGGAACCAAGATGGATAATATGATCCATATCGGGCATGATACGGTTGCCGGTAAGAATTGCCTTATAGCTGCGCAGGTGGGTATCGCCGGTGTAGTTACGCTGGAAGATGGAGTAACACTCTGGGGCCAGGTGGGCGTAAGTAAAACATTAACCATTGGCGCCAATGCGGTAATCTATGCACAAAGCGGTGTGGGTAAAGATGCCGAAGGAGGGAAGGTATATTTTGGCAGCCCTATAGAAGATGCCAAAGAAAAAATGAAAGAACTGGTTTGGATAAAAAGGATCCCGCAATTGTGGGAGAAGGTCATGGGCAAATAGGTAATGTTGTTGATCGCTTATTTCTAGTTGCTTTTCTTTTGTGATTATCCAGCTGCAATTAATTTATTTTAAAATCATACGGCAGCATATCAGCCATCTTTTTCCAGCCCAGGTATTGGTTGATCGTAATATCGGTTTGTTCAAAATAATATCCATTCTGTTCTATAATAATAGATTGGTTGGGAATAAAAGATAATACACTGAGTTGAAATTTTTCCGGCTCACCGGGATTTGCCACCAGGTAATTTTGTTCGGGTTCGGTTTTATTATAGATCAATACCACGTTATTTTCATTGGGGCGCATCTCTACTGTTTGTGTGCTGTCGTCTTTGCTGTAATTGATACCGCCATAAGGATTTAAAAACGGCACGGCTGTTTCCTTATCTTCAGTTTTAACCAAGAATTGCATCTCGAAACCTTCTTCTTTTAATTGTTTGTTGTAAATGCTCCGCATAAAATGAAGCAATGACCCTTTGTAAGTTTTTAGCCGGTTGGCTGCCCATATATGTTGTGTAGCCGTATCTGTTGACTTCATCTCTTCAAATAATGGGTAACCGGTGTATAAGCTTACCTGCGTATTGTATTCATAAGTAAAAGAATCAATGGTGTATTTTATATTATAGCCCAGTGCTTCATTTACAATGTCAAGCGGTTCAGTAGCTAAAACTTTAAGACGGTTCCTCTTTTTAGAAAAATAAAAATGTACCGCATCTTTATTTTTTATAGAACATAATTTACTGTTCTGTGTTTTACCGATAAAATTTTCGAGGAAGAAGTCGCCATATTTTTCCCAACCATCTTTTACTTCGCTGCTGGAAGTGATCACTACATCTTCCATCACTTTTTGTTTTTGCTTTAATTCAATTACGATATTGGCATTATCAGCATCGCCGCCTGTAATTCTTTTGGTTTCTGTTTGATATCCTGTGTAGGTGATCACGAGGTCGTAACCGCCATTGGGCAATCCAAGTTTAAATTTTCCCTCGGCGTCAGAAGCTGCGCCCTGCGTGGTATTCTGTGCAAATACGGATGCGCCCTGCATGGGCGCTTTGGTAACTGCGTCGATCACTTTACCGGAAACAGCATAATACCCCGCTTGTGAAAAACCGGTAATACTGATCAATGAAACCACTAAAAATAAAATGATATTTTTCATATGATATTTTTTGGATACGAATTAACACAACCAATTATTGTATTTACCCAATTGCAGGTTTTTACAAAAATACGTTACTGCTTGTTAAGCTTTTGTTGAAATAAAGCACAGGTATAATCTATCGTATCTTCAATCGTCCTATAATTGAATGCAGGTAAATATTTTTTTAGTTTACTATTATCGAAATTGACTTTTGCCAGCGCAGTTTTTGCCGTTTCCTTTGTAACTAATGGATCTTCCCTGCTGAATTTACTTTTTACTGCTTCCAGGCGCCAGACAATTTTCGCCAAAAGCGGTGTTACTTTTTTATACGGTGGCTTTTTACCAAATGTTTTTGCAATTAAATTAAACAGCTCGCGGTAACTCCTGTTTTCGGCACTCAGTATAAAACGTTGCGCAGTAATTTCGCTCTCCATTAATTGTATCATCGCCATTGCAACATCCCTCACGTCTACAAAACCCGATGTGCCTTCGCTATACCATGGAAATTCATTGTAGGCGTTTTTAAATAACTGTGAACTGCCCCCATTCCAATCTCCTGCACCAAGAATAACTACCGGGTTTACCATAACGGCATTTAACCCTTCGCCAATACCACGCCAAACTTCCATTTCGGCTAAATATTTGCTTTGCCCATAATTGCTGTTACTCGTTTCTTCCGTCCAGTTCATGGCTTCAGTAATGGGTTCATCTTCCCGTATCCTGCCTAATGCTGCCACGCTGCTTACATAAACCATTTTTTGTACCCCGGCATCCAAAGCTGCATTCACCACGTTCGCGGTTCCCTCGATGTTTATTTTAAACATCTCCATTTTTCTTTTAGGATTAAAAGTAACAATGGCCGCACAATGGTATACCTGTTCAATATTTTTCATGGCTTCTTCCAAACCAACCACATCTAAAATATTACATTGCAATTGTTCGAGCCCCGGCGCATCCTGCAGCATAGTCTTATTATAGATCGCCCTTACAACCTTTCCTTTTGCAAGTAATTGTGTGATCAGCTCTTTGCCTACCAAACCTGCACCGCCCGTTACCAATACCATAATTATTTTTTTTGTAAAGATATTAAATGAATAAAGTACTTATGGCCTTTATTCCCATGTAAGACATTAACAATACCACGATCCATCCTGCTGCAGAAAGCCAGTAAGGATGTTTGTAATTACCGGTGATCTTTTTCCGGTAAGCAGCAAGAAGAATAATAGCCAGGGCAAAAGGTAATATCAATCCGTTAACCGCGCCAGCCATGATCAAAACTTTTACCGGCTGCCCCACCAATAAAAAAATTATCGTGGCAAAAACAATGAATACAATAATGATCGGCCTGAAATTTTTTGTTACGGATGGATGTAGTAGTTTAGCAAATGTTACCGAAGTAAATGCGGAACCCACTACCGATGTTATTGCTGCACACCACAACACAAGACCAAAAATTTTATATCCCAATTGTCCTGCTGCAGTCTGAAAAACGGTAGCCGCAGGATTTTCTGTGCTTAATGCAATTCCCTTCCACACAATACCCAATGCTGCAATAAATAAAAGAATACGCATTACTGATGCTATAAGAATTGCTGAAACCGCACTTTTAGAAATGGGCTTAATATTTTCGGGGCCGCTCACACCGGCTTCGAGTAAACGATGGGCGCCGGCAAAGCTGATATAACCTCCTACCGTACCCCCAACAATAGTGAGTATGACCGTTTCATTTATTTTATCCGGGGCAAATGTTTTTAGCAATGCTTCCTTCAATGGAGGCTGCGACTGGAAAGCAACATATAATGTTAGTGCTATCATCACAAAGCCTAAAAGTTTTGCAAAAATATCGATCGCTTTCCCGGCTTCTTTAAAAATAAAAATCAGGATACCAATAACACAACTCACCATTGCACCTGTTTGCACACTACAGCCCGTGAGTACCTGTAAACCAAGGCCCGCACCTGCAATATTGCCGATATTGAATGCGATGCCGCCTAAAATGATTAATACCGACAACACATACCCTGTACCCGGTAATACTTTATTGGCAACATCCTGCGCATATAATTTACTAATGCCGATGATACGCCAGATATTTAATTGTGCCCCGATATCCATCAATAAAGAAATAAGGATTACGAAACCAAAACTGGCTTTTAATTCAGCAGTGAATTTAGTGGTTTGAGTAATAAAGCCCGGGCCAATGGCAGATGTTGCCATCAAAAAAGCTGCGCCCAGCAGCGGCCCCGAAAGAAAGGGTTTATTTTTCATAGACGTGTTGATGAATGGCTTTTGCAAATTCTACCGCATGTGGTCCATCCCCATGGATACAAACCGTATCCGCCTGCAAAAAGATTGCTTCACCGCTTACGGCCGTTATTGTATTGCGATGTAAAAAATTCACCAGCTGCTTTACCACGGCAACTTTATCATGGAGCAATGCACCCGGTTGATTTCGTGCAGTAAGTGAACCATCGCTTTGATAACTTCTATCGGCGAAAAATTCGTGAGCAGTTTTTAAACCAAGTTTAGCCGCTTCTTTGATCATTACAGAGCCGGACAATCCATAATAAATAAGCGAAGGATCAAAATCTTTTACAGCCTGTGCAATAGCTTTTGCCAATGCCACATCTTTTGCAGCCATATTGTATAATGCCCCGTGTGGTTTTACATGATGCAGCCCCGCCCCATTTTTTTTGACGATCGTATGTATTGCGTTGAGTTGTTCAGTAACGATTGTATAAATTGCTGACATGGGTAATTGCATTGCCGTTCTGCCAAAGTTTTCTTTATCCGGAAAAGAAGGATGAGCGCCAATATGTACATTGTATTGCAGGCAAAGCGCTATTACATATTGCATCGTACCTGCATCGCCTGCATGATAACCGCAGGCAATATTGGCGGAATTGATATATGGCATCAGCAATACTTCATTGCCCGTACCCTCTCCCATATCGCAGTTGATGTCGATCAATATTGTAAATATTTTTTTAGCTGGAACCGGCATGCCGACCTTATTGCTGCAAGTTGTTCCTGCATTGAAATTAAAGTATCTTCCGCTTCTTTAATTCCGACAATTTTAAAAAATATTTTTTGCCCTGGATTTAATTGCGCCATTTTTGGTAAGTCTGCTTTTATTACTGAAGCTATACGCGGGTAACCCCCAGTTGTTTGATGATCCGCCATTAGAACAATACCATTTCCAGTTGGTAATACCTGCACGGTGCCGCTGTCGACTGCAGATGAGATCAATTCCATAGGGTGCTTAATGGAAAGGCTTTTACCTTTCAACCGGTAGCCCATCCTGTCACTTTGATTTTGGATGGTATGATCATTTTCTTCAAAAGTATGTTTTGAATTTTCATCCAGCCAATCATATTCCGGGCCTTTAATGCAACGGATAATATTTCGGGGCTGGTATATTTTATCCAGTTCATGTTGCGAAATATACCAGGGCAGTACTTTGTTTTCTGTAATTAAAATTTTATTTGCAGTAAAGTTGATGATATCATCTTTTTGCAATGCCCTTCCCCGATAACCTCCTGCTCCCAGTTTTAAGTGCGTACTGTAACTGTTCAACCATTCCTGCGCTGCCCATCCTCCCTGCACGGCGAGGCAAGCCCTTGCGCCCGATACAGCCTGTTTGAATTGCAATACCGAATCTTTTTTTACAATGATCGTCCTCCAAAAGGGTATTGCTTTTTCATTAATGGTTGCTGCAAGATCTGCCCCCGTTAAACTGATCACAGCATCCTGCCGGAATAATATTTGCGGGCCCGGAACATTGATCTCTATTATCGGTTGCCGGTCATCGTTAGCGCATAAATAATTCGCTGATTTCATTGCGAAAATATCCATAGCGCCACTGCAGCCAATACCCATACTGCGCCCGCCCCATCTACCAGCATCCTGTAATGTTGCCAGTACCCCCGGTTTAATTATTTTAATACTCATTTAACTGATCGAACGTTTCTTTGCTGATGGAAATAAATTGAACACGGTCACCTGCTTTTAATAAACAGGGATCGTTTTTATTTATATCAAAAATCTTTATGGGTGTTTGTCCTACCAACTGCCAGCCACCCGGCGATTGCAATGGATAGATACCGGTTTGAAAACCCGCGATGCCCACGCTGCCTGGCTGTACATTGATCCTTGGTACAGCATGTCGCGGAACTGCAATGCGTTCGTCTACTTTACCCATATAGGCAAAACCGGGTAAAAAGCCGATCATAAAAACACGGTAGGGTATTGCAGTGTGAATGCGTATCAATTCGGTAACCGAAAGATGGCGTTGTGTTGCTACAGCAATAAGGTCTGCACCATTATAATAAACCGGGATGTTAATGACAGGCCCGCTGTTGCCGGTAGTGGTTTTCATTTCGCTGATCAATTGCTCCATGAAAGAGCGCACCCATTCGAAAGCAGTTATTGCAGGTGCATAAATTATTTTAATGGTAACCACATCATAAAAAATTGCCAGCGAGTTATAGGCAGGCACCGCTTCAATAAATCCGCTGAAATTGTTTTTTCCCAAAGCCTGCATCAATGCAATAACTTTCTTATTGACTGCTTCATGAATACTGTTTTCAAAATTTACCAGCAGTACTGTTTCATTCAGGGGCGATATGGAATATGGTAATGGAGGAATATGTGTTATTTTTATTGATCAAAAATAGATACTATGCTGTGTACAAAAATATGTTTTCTTTTTTTTGGCTGCTGGCTGGCTTGTGTTGGTAAGGCACAGGAGAAACATTATGAAAAAATAAACGGGCAAATAGTACTTACAGTAACCGGTGCTGCCCATTTTGCGCAGCTACCCTTGCGTTGTGCAGAAAAAGAATTTCCTTATAAAACCGGGATCACGTTCAGCGATTCATCTTTGACCGGGTCTCCTAAAAATTATCATCCTGCTTTTTTCGGCTGCTTCGACTGGCATAGCAGTGTACATGGCCACTGGATGCTGGTGCGTTTATTAAAATTATATCCCAATATCGCAGCAGCCCCGCAAATAAGGCAATTATTCAATACTCATTTTACTGTAGCTAATATACAGCAGGAGTTACAGGTTTTTAAAAGCAAAGACAACAAAAGTTTTGAACGCACTTATGGCTGGGCATGGCTGTTGCAACTGCAGGATGAATTGTTGAGCTGGAATGATGCCGATGCAAAAAAATGGGCGGCGGCTTTACAACCATTGGCAACCGAATTATCGAAACTCACCATTAGCTATACAGCAAAATTGATTTACCCGATAAGAGTGGGCGAGCACAGCAATCTTGCCTTTGGGTTAAGTATGATGTACGATTATGCAACGCATCAAAACGACACCGCTTTATTAAATACCATTAAAAAAACAGCAACCCGTTTTTATACTGCTGATAAAAACTGCCCTTTTAACTGGGAACCTAATGGTAATGATTTTTTAAGCCCCTGCCTGGAAGAAGCTGATTTGATGAGAAAGGTTTTACCCCGGCAACAATTTGCTTCCTGGCTTAAAAAATTTATGCCGCAATTGTTTGAAACAAATTTTAAACTGGAGCCGGGGAAAGTAAATGACAGGACTGATGGAAAATTAATTCATTTGGATGGGTTGAACTTAAGCCGTGCCTGGTGTTTAAAGGGTATTGCGGCAACTATTCATAATCAACATTTGCTCAACCTGGCCAATGAACACCTGGAAGCTGCATTACCCCAGGTAGCCAGTGGCAATTATGAAGGAGAACATTGGCTGGCGTCGTTTGCGGTGTATGCACTAACTAATCAAAAATAACCAACTCCGGGAGGATTATAAAAACGCTCCAGTAAATAATAGCTTTAACTAAACCTCCGGGGTGTTGGATCAAATAATAACTCAATATTGATAAAACCCTTTACCAGTTTTTTTTCCAAGCTCTCCTTTTTTCACTTTATCAATTTGTAAGGGTGAAGGGGTAAAACGTTCCGCCTTATCAAAAGCTTCATACATACTTTGAGATACGGCAAGATTAATATCCATACCGATCAGGTCCATCAATTTAAAAGGCCCCATCTTAAAACCAGTTGCTTCCATGATTGCATCTACGTTTTCAAAAGAAGCAACGCCCTGTTCTACCAGTTTCATAGCTTCAAGGTAATAGTGCCTTGCCACACGGTTCACAATAAAGCCCGGTGCATCTTTACACAGCACAGGCACCTTATTCAATTGTTGGCACAAATCATAAATGGTTTGCGTTGCCTCCTCCGATGTCTGGTTTCCTTTTACCACTTCCACTAACTTCATTACAGTTGCAGGATTAAAAAAATGCATACCTACTACTCTTTGCGGGTGAACAACTTTGGATTGTATATCCGTAATAGATAAAGAAGAAGTATTGCTGGCAAAGATCACTTCACTGTGATTAACTTCCGCCAGTTGATTAAAAATGGCCACCTTAGCATCAATTTTTTCTACGATGGCTTCAATGATCACGTCTGCAAGGCAATCGTTGGTATCATTGATAAAACGGATGCGGCTGTAAATAGTTTCTTTTTCGGTGGCAGTGATCTTTTGTTTATCAACAAGAAACTGCAGATTTTTTTGAATAGCGGTCTTTGCTTTATCCAATACCCCGGTATTGATATCAAATAACAGTGTATATAAATTATTTTGCGCAGCTACCTGTGCAATACCACTACCCATGGTGCCAGCGCCGATGACGCAAATACTATTGATCATGTATTAATTTATTGTTCCGGCATAAAGATATTATTTCTATAGGTACGGGAAATAAAAATGCATGCTGCTTTAAACAACATGCATAAGAATGTATGGCCTTCGTTAATTTGTACCTGCTTCTTTTTTGGCTTCTTCCTTCATTTTATCGTTGGCGGTAATACCAAATTCCACACGCCTGTTCTCAGCGCGGTTTGCGTCTGTAGTGTTATCTACTTTTGGCTGCGATTCCCCATACCATTTAATGGTTAACCTGGATGAAGTAATACCATTTGCTTTTAAATAATTACCTACAGCATCTGCTCTCCGCTGCGACAGACCAAGGTTATAGGTATCCGTTCCCTTATTATCAGTATGTCCCTCTACCAAAATATTTGTTTCAGCATATTCTTTAAATATAGAAACCAGTTTTTCCAAAGCCAGTTTGGAATTTGGCGTTATAGCAGATTGATTAAATTCGAAATAAACACCCATTTTAGAGCCGTCGGGATTTTTATCAGGAAATGTGACCACAATTCCTTCGCCCACTCTTTCTACTTCCGCACCTGGGATCTCTTTTTTTATTTGCTCAGCCTGGCGATCCATTTTGTTACCAATGATACCGCCCGCAACGCCGCCTAATACACTGCCGATTACTGCACCCAGCACGGTATTGCCTTTACCCACATTGTTTCCAATTACACCGCCGATTACTGCCCCGCCGGCTGCACCTATTACAACACCGCGTTCTGTTTTATTACTTTTTTTAATGGTACTGCAACCCGACGCCATAGTGATGATGGCACCTGCTATTAAAATCATTTTTCCGGTGATCCTTTTCATTTCAAATATTTTGGTGAATTAAAAATTTATTTTTTTACAAAATTGTAAGTGATCGCAGCAGGACGGCCATCAAAAGTTATTTCAGAAGTTAATTTCATTTGTGCAGCATCAAGCTGTGTGATCTTTAACCTGAAACCGGCATTATCATCCATGGGATTTTTTTTATCATCAAGACGTTTGAACTGGAATTCTTTGGGCATATCCTTTTGTTCAAAAATTGACCAGCGTATCAATCTTTTAATGGAAGGACATTCCTTTTTTCTATCAACGATGGTGTAACTCCCCATACTGTTATTGGAAATAAAATTCCACTCGCTGCCAATAAAACAGCCAAACTCCGCTTCGTTAAATACTCTTGTCTTTACTATTCCGGTAATGCCATCCGCAGTAATGGTTTGTAATATCCAGTTACCGTTAATATTTCTTTTGATGCCTCTTGCTTCTTTCGAGGAAGAACATGCACATAAGCCTGCTGCAAAAAGGGCAAGCAGCAATATGACATTCTTATTAAAGATCTTTTTATTCATACTATGTTTTTTGATATAAGTTGCTTATAATGGCAGCTTTCCAATTATAATGCCAAAGGTCCTGTTACAATGATTTCCCTGTAGAAAAAATACGGATTACCCTGTTATAAGAACATAACATGTTACTAGACTTAATAAATACTCAAAAGGTTGTCTGGGATAGAGGGAATGCCCAATTAAAAAAGCCCTATTAATGAAATACATTACACTGCACTTGTAAACTGTTTCAGAAACCGGAGGTCATTTTCACTGAATAAACGCAGGTCTTTTATTTGATATTTGAGCATGGTAATTCTTTCTACGCCCATACCAAATGCAAAGCCGGTGTATTTGTTGCTGTCGATACCGCAGTTATCCAATACATTGGGGTGCACCATGCCGCATCCGAGTATCTCTACCCAGCCGGTATGTTTGCAAACATTACAGCCACTGCCACCACAGATCAAACAGGTGATGTCCATTTCTGCACTGGGTTCTGTAAATGGAAAATAGCTCGGGCGGAAACGCACCTTAACTGTTGCACCAAACATTTCCTGCACAAAAAAGTATAAGGTTTGTTTGAGGTCTGCAAAAGAAACATTCTCTGCAATGTATAAACCTTCCACCTGGTGAAAGAAGCAATGTGCCCTCGCACTGATGGTCTCATTCCGGTATACCCTTCCCGGGCAAATAATCCTTATGGGCAGTTTTCCTTTTTGCATTTCACGTACCTGCACACTCGAAGTATGGGTACGCAATAACCAGTCGGGGTTCTGTGCAATATAAAATGTATCCTGCATATCACGTGCGGGATGATCTTCGGGGAGATTCAATGCAGAAAAATTATGAAAGTCGTCTTCTATCTCGGGGCCTTCTGCAACTGCAAATCCAAGACGTTGAAATATTGAGATGATCCGGTTCTTTACCAAACTTATCGGGTGGCGGCTGCCTAAAGGCAGGTTGTCGCCGGGCAAGGTAAGGTCGATAGCATCGGGAGTGGTAAGTGGTGATTCGTGAGCTGAAGCTTTAAGTTCTTCGAATTTAGCTTCCGTAAATAATTTAAATTCATTGAGCAACTGGCCGGCTTCTTTTTTATTTTCCGGTGCCACATTTTTCATTTCGCCCATGATGGTTTTTACCAGGCCTTTTGTACCCAGGTATTTGATCCGGAATGTTTCTGCATCAACGCCATCCCAGGCTGTAATTTCTTCTTTAATTGCGGTGATCTGGCTTACCAATTGTTCCATGCCGCAAATATACAAAGTTGGGGGATTAGTTTTGGGGGTTTAGGGTTTAGGGTTTAGGGGTTTAGGGGTTTAGGGGTTTAGGAATTAATTGTGCTGGTATATTTTTTATTAGCAAACTTAATTAATCGGTAACCCTCCATAAAAAAGGTAGTAATGGGTTGGAGGAGCATTCCTATATTCGCTCTTAACCATTAACCATGAACCACTGCCCATTGACCATTCGCAATAATTGCTTATTTTTAGTGCTTAAATTTTACAACTATGGCGCTGTTTAAATCAGGCAACCCGGCCTTATCCGAAAAAAGATTCAGGGATACGATCCTGGACGAGGTAGTAACCAACGAAAATGCAATGACTGTAAAAGGTACTTTGCAAAAATTTGGGTTTTTATTTTTGATGACGATGGCCACCTCCTATTATTCCTGGAAAGAAGCTGCGCAGGGAGGTAATGCCAATGGATTAATAATTGGTGGCGTGCTTGGCGGTTTGATCATTTCCATTATTCTGGCATTTAAAAAAGAATGGAGTCAATATTTAGCACCTTTATTTGCACTGTGCGAAGGTTTATTTTTAGGAGCAGTATCTGCTTATTTTGAATACAGGGTTTCCAGCAGGCAGGGTGGTTATGCCGGCGGATATTCCGGTATCGTTTTCCAGGCAGTGGGCTTAACTTTTTCTGTTATAGCAGGCATGTACCTGCTGTATAAATTCAATATTATTAAGGCTACACAAAAATTGAGGGCGATCATTTTTACTGCAACTGCCGGCATTGCCATTTTTTATGGGGTTTGCATGATCATGAGCTGGGGCTTTAATGCCACGTTGCCTTCTTTTCTTTTCCAGGGCACAGCATTGGGCATTGGCTTTTCGGTTTTTGTTGTTGCACTTGCTGCCCTGAATTTAATTTTAGATTTTGATATGATCGAAAAGGGAGCTGAATTGGGCGCACCAAAATATATGGAATGGTATGGTGCTTATGGTTTACTGGTTACTATTGTTTGGCTATACCTCGAAATATTAAGGTTGCTGTCAAAATTGAACAGCAGGAATTAATTGGCCAAAGCGCTACGATAAAAAAAGTCAAGTCTTAAAGACTTGACTTTTTTTATTTTAATCCTTCGATCAGTTCTTTTACTTTCACTTTTATTAAATCCCTTACTTCATTAAATGTTGCCGGTGCCATATGTTTTGGATCCGGTATCTGCCAGTCAATAAATTTATTAGCAGGCATCCATGGGCAGGCATCGCCACAACCCATGGTCACCACTGCATCAAATGGAGCGAAGGCTTTTACATCTTCCAAACTTTTACTATCGTGCTTGCTAAGGTCGTAACCCAGTTCTTTCATTGCAGCAATCGCTTTGGGATTGACAATACCGCTGGGTTTGCTACCGGCACTATAAGCAGCTACATCAGCGCCGCCGATCATCGTTGCAAAAGCCTGGCTCATTTGCGAGCGGTTGCTGTTTTCGATGCAAACAAAAAGTAATTTCTTTGCCCCCGAATCCGCCGGTTGGCGCAGCGTTATTGATGTTGTACTCATAATTTTAACGATACCTTTAAATTCCCGTTATTACACTTCTTCGCTCCAATAAAACTGTATCTCTCCACATACCGTCCCCGTCCTTACCGGCACGTCGGGGCATCTTCCCGATCTTTTCTCTTTTGCCTATTATCCTGAAGCCACAATCTTCATGAATCTTTATGCTGCCTTCATTTTCAGGAAAGATGCCAGCCTGCAGTGTCCAGTAATTGTTTCGCTCACTCTCTTCGATCAATGCCTGCAATAATTTTTTACCCATCCCTTTTCCTCTTGCTGCAGTTGTAACATATACACTTACCTCCGCCACGCCTGCATACACACAGCGGCTACTCACCGGCGTTAGGGCAGCCCAGCCAAGTATTTTATCATTATCAATTGCTACCAATCTTGAATTGTTAACATGGCCTGCATCCCATTCTTCCCATTCGGGAGCGATGGTTTGAAAAGTAGCATTACCGGTGGCAATACCTTCTTCGTATATCTTTTTTACAGCTGGCCAGTGTTGGGGCAGCATGATTTCTATTTGCATATCTATACACATAAAAAAGTCAATGGTGATGCGGGGGCGGCAGACCACTCAGCAACAACCACTTCCAGGCTCACAACAATTTCTTTCATCTTTTGCAGGTTTTTCTGCATAAACGGTAATACTGGTGATCCTGGTTTTACTTTTTTTATATGCTGCAATTTCATCAGTACTTAAGTAGTTGGCTAAAATATCTTCTGGTATATTGATGGTTTTATCTTTTTGCAAAATAATATTTTTAAAACCGGCCTGTTCAATTATTTCCAGGTACACTTGTTTTTGAATAGCCCCGGATACACAACCCGCATACAGCTCTGCCACTTCTTTCCATTTAGCCGGCAATTCTCCTTCCAATACAATATCACTGATAGAGAAATGACCGCCGGGTTTTAAAACCCTGAATATTTCGCTGATTACTTTGTATTTATTGGGTACCAAATTCAGCACACAATTACTTACAATCACATCCGCGTAATTACTGGTAACGGGCATATCGTCGATGTCGCCCAACCTGAATTCAACATTATTCAATCCTGATTTTTCCGCATTCGCCCGCGCTTTGCTGATCATTGCAGCTGTAAAATCTACACCCAACACTTTCCCTTTTTCACCGGTAAAACGGCGGGCAACAAAGGCATCATTACCAGCGCCACTGCCCAGGTCAATTACCGTATCTCCTTCTTTTATGTTAGCAAATTCCGTGGGTAAGCCACAGCCCAGTCCCAGGTCGGCATCAGGATTGTAGCCATCCAGCTTTCTGTAATCGTCGGCCATAATATTGTACACTTCATCTCCGCAACAGGAAGATGTAGCGCCACAACAGGAGCTGGCATTTTGGGCTAGACTTTGTTCCGCAATCGCGGCATACTTTTCTCTTACCAGTTCTTTTAATACCTCCTCCTGGCCTCCCCGATGGGAGGAGGAAATCAAAGCGCTGGTCTTTTTTTCATTCTTCATGGTTATACTATTTATTCTTCATCCATACTTTACAAGACGAAGCCGTTAAAATATTTTTTGTTGCGGGCAATACTGCTCCATTCAGCATCGGTGGCGTCGCACACCTGTACAAAAACTCCTTACTTATCACTTTCAACTTATTACTTATTACTTATTACTTATTACTTACAACTTATTACTTCGCCATTAACAACAGGCTTTCTCATTTTGTACCTTCAGCTTGTTGAACAAAAAACTAAACTCACCCATAAATTTTTCAAAGGCTTTCCAGTTGATGCAGTAACAGCTGCGTGGGCCATCTACCGATCCATCAATCAATCCTGCATTCTTCAATTCTTTTAAATGCTGGCTTACGGTGCTTTGAGCTAATGGCAATACCTCAACGATCTCACCGCAGATGCATTCATTTCGCTGCGCCAGTATCTTCAATATCGCAATACGTGCAGGGTGTGCCAATGCCTTGGCAAATGCTGCCAGGTCCTGTTCTTTTTGAGTAAACTCTTCTTTTTTATGAATGGCCATATTAAATAATCTTATATCGCAAATATACGATAAACTAGTTAACATGTCCAAATTTTTTTCATAAAAAAAGTCAGGTGGCTGACCTGACTGGCATTTTAAAAGGTTTCCAACTTTTAAAAGTTGGAAACCTTAATCTACTTAAATATCTATTCTCTTCCATCGAGTAAATTACCCAAACCACCGAGTATACTGCCTTCTTCTTTGCGGTGATAAGTATATTGCTGCAACCTGCCTGCCAAACGGCTGATGGGCAAACTCTGCAACCATACTTTTCCAGGGCCCGTGAGCTTTGCAAAGAATAAACCTTCACCACCAAACATCCAGTTCTTTATGCCTCTCACCATTTCAATATCAAAATCAATTCCTGCGGTATAAGCTACTACACAACCGGTATCTACTTTCAATACTTCCCCTGTCTGCAGGTCTTTTTGTATCACGTAACCGCCTGCATGTGCAAATGCCAATCCATCGCCTTCAAGCTTTTCCATAATAAACCCTTCACCACCAAAAATACCCGTACCCAACCTCCGTTGGAATTCGATGCCAATGCTTACGCCTTTCGCTGCACATAAGAAGGCATCTTTTTGTGCAATGATCTTTCCACCCAACTGGCTCAGGTCAAATACAATGATCTTTCCTGTATAGGGTGCGGCAAAGCTTACCCGCTTTTTTCCCTGGCCCATATTGGTGAATGCGGTCATGAATAAACTTTCGCCCACCAGTAATCTTTTGCCGGCACTGAATAATTTCCCGAGTAAACTATTATCCTGCTGCTGGCTGCCATCGCCAAAAATGGTTTGCATTTCAATACCATTATCCATCATCATAAATGCGCCGCTTTCTGCAATGGCGGTTTCATTTGGATCTAATTCTATTTCTACAAACTGAAGTTCTTCCCCGTAGATTTTGTAATCAATGTCGTGTGCTGCTGCCATGAAATTTTTTTTGTCCTCCTGCTGCACTTCGTGTGTTCCTTTTCGGAACCCCAAAGAGCAGTTTTACGAAGCGGTTAAGCAATATTTGCTGCAGTAAAGTTATAGAAAATCGAAATTATTGGACTATTAAATAATCATGTTGAATTAACGCTTGCTTTACTAAAAAAACAGCAGCACTATTGCATATTTTCCGAACTTCACTAAAACAATTATAATGGGGAAGTTCACCAACAAAACAGTTTTAGTCACCGGTAGCGGCCGTGGCATTGGCCGTGCTATTGCAGTAAAATTTGGACAGGAAGGTGCCAATGTAGTAGTTAATGATCTGCATGATGATGATAATGCAAAGGAAACCATTAAGCAGGTTCAAGCCACAGGAGCCAAAGCTGTTTTTTTACAAGCAGATATCAGCAAAGTTGAAAATGTGCAGGCATTATTAACGCAAGCAGTACAGGTTTTTGGGCAACTGGACATTTTGATCAATAATGCAGGTGTAGAAATTCATGCGCCGTTTTGGGAAGTCACCGAACAGCAATACGATATTGTGATGGGTGTAAATGTAAAAGGCATGTTTTTTTTAACACAGGCTTTTGTACAATATTTAAAAACAAACACACGCCCCGGGGTAATTGTAAACAACAGCAGCGTACATGAGGAAATACCTTTTCCGAATTTTACCGCTTATTGCGCCAGCAAAGGTGCAATGCAAATGATCATGCGTAACCTGGCTGTGGAATTAGCTCCGTTGAATATCCGTATTAATAATGTTGCCCCTGGTGCCATAAGAACACCTATCAATGCTGATTTATTAAGTAAACCGGAATTATTAGGCCCTTTACAAAATAATATTTCGTTACACCGCTTGGGCGAACCCGAAGATGTGGCTAATGTAATGGCATTTTTAGCAAGTGATGATGCTAAATATGTAACAGGAAGTACTTATTATGTGGATGGAGGATTAGCTTATCATTACACAGAGCAATAAAATATTTTTGCATGGCTAATAAAAAACATACATCAACGAATAGTTTAAAAGCTTCATCTACTTTAGCAGGTATTTTTTTCTTGAAGGCGTTTCTCATTTATTTGGTATTACATCACTTTTTTCTTTAAACAAAATTCAAGAATGCATGAATGCAGAGCAGGCAAGGTTAAATGAATATAATGCCGGTAAAAAAAACTGGCTGCATTGGGGTTGTTACTTAAGCGAAAGGCAATGGGGTACTGTAAGAGAAGATTACAGTGCCGGAGGCGATGCGTGGAATTATTTTTCACATCAGCAGGCCACTGGCAGAGTGTACCGCTGGGGCGAAGATGGCATTGCAGGTATTAGCGACGAAAATCAATACTTATGTTTTGGATTGGCTATGTGGAATGGCAAAGATTCCATTTTAAAAGAGCGCCTGTTTGGCTTAACCAATGGAGAAGGCAATCATGGTGAAGATGTAAAGGAATTATATTACTACCTGGATAATACGCCTACACACAGTTACATGAAGTACCTGTATAAATATCCTCATGCCGAATTTCCATATAATGAATTACTGGCTATAAACAGTAACCGTAGTAAAGAGGAAACGGAATATGAATTATTAGATACCGGTATTTTTAATCAGGATAAATATTTTGACATTGTAACTGAATATGCCAAGGCAGATGCCAGTGATATATTGATCAGGTTAAGCATCAGCAACCGTGCGGATGAGTCAGCAACGCTGCACCTGCTGCCTACACTATGGTTTCGCAATACCTGGAAATTTGGATTGACGAAAGAAAAAGTAAGCATGGCATTGCAGGATGATGGACAATCCATAAAAACACAACACGAAAAATTAGCGCCCTATTACTTTTATTTTCAAAAAGCCAATAAGGTTTTATTTACCGAAAATAAGAACAATAAAAAATTATTATGGGGCAGTATTGATAAACATCCCTGCAGAAAAGATGCTTTTCATAAAGCCATCACGCAAAATGATTTTTCTCTCTTAGAAAATAAAAAAGAAGGTACTAAGGCCGCGCCGATGTATATTTTGGAAATGGCAGCCCTGGAAACCAGTACCATTTACTTAAGACTGACCACCAAACAAACTGAAAATCCGTTTGACGATGCTTTCAGGGATTGCTTTACTCAACGCAAAAAAGAAACCGATTTATTTTATAAAGAATTACAAAAAGAAAACGAATCTAACCAACATGCCTTAGTGAGGAGGCAGGCTTTGGCTGGTATGTTGTGGAGTAAACAATTTTATTATTATGATGTGGCGGTATGGTTAAAAGGAGATCCCAATCAGCCAACCCCGCCCGCAGAAAGACGGAATGGCCGCAATAGTAACTGGCCGAATTTTAAAGCACAGGCTATAATCAGCATGCCCGATAAATGGGAATACCCCTGGTTTGCTGCATGGGATCTTGCTTTTCACTCCATTGCTATTGCTGAAGTAGATAGCAGTTTTGCAAAAAAACAATTGTTACTATTATTTTGCGAAAAGTATATCGCTTCAGATGGGCAGTTGCCGGCATACGAATGGAATTTCAGTGATGTAAATCCGCCGGTACAGGCATTGGCGGCATTGGAGATTTGCAGGATAGAAAAAAATCGCTTTGGAAAAATTGATCTCGATTTTTTAAAAACTATTTTCCCTTTGCTATTAAAAAATTATAACTGGTGGTTGAACAGGGAAGATGCGAATCACAATAACGTATTTGAAGGAGGTTTTTTAGGTTTAGATAATATCAGCGTGTTCGATCGCAGCCATGGCTTACCCGATGACGGCAGATTAGATCAGGCAGATGGCACATCATGGATGGCGCTGTTTAGTTTGAACATGCTGGAGATAGCTTTATTGCTAAGCGAAACTGATTCAAAGTATGAAGATGATTGCCTGGTATTTTTTAATCATTTTGTTCAAATAGCCGACTCACTACAACAGATAGCTGCGGTTTGGGCGGACAATGATAAGCACGACGATGGCTTTTTTTATGATGTTTTGCAATTGCCCGATGGAAGAAGTGTGCCTGTAAAACTGCGTTCCATTGCAGGTATTATTCCCCTGCTGGCAGTATGTTGTATTACTAAAGAGCAATTAAAAAGTACACCACGTTTAAATGAACTGTTTTCAAATTTTGAAAATACCAATCAACGGTATCAAATTGTAGATGTTGCGGCTGACAGTGGCATTACATTACTTTCGTTATTAACAACTGCACAATTGCAATCAGTGCTTCCTGTTTTGTTTGATGAAAACGAAATGCTATCTCCCGGCGGTATACGCTCCGTAAGTAAGGTTTATGAAAACGGATTTATATTGGACATTGACGGTATAGATTATGGTTTAAAATACATGCCCGGTGAAAGTGATAGCGGTATGTATGGCGGCAACAGTAATTGGCGAGGCCCCGTTTGGATGCCTTTGAATTATTTAATTGTACGGTCATTAAAAATTTATTCTGAATTTTATGGAAGACAGGTTGCCTTTAATTTTTTAGGGCAGGAAATTTCTTTAGCTGAAGCTGCCAGCGAATTGTCGATGCGGTTGATGAGTATGTTTATGGTGAATGATAATGGCAGCAGGCCTATCCATGGTCAATATGATATTTATCAAACCGCACACTTTGAAGACCTGGTATTATTTTACGAACATTTTCATGCAGAAACATCGCATGGCATTGGCGCATCACATCAAACAGGGTGGACTGGTTTGGCAGCAGTTTTATAATTAGCTTCGGCATAAAATAACCGAAAGTTATGCCTTCCAGCGGCAAGGTTGTACGTAAGGGAAGTTCAGCGTTTTCTTTGCCAAATATTTTGATTTAGGCATTGGATTCGCAAGTTTATACGGTTCCAAACCTGTAGTGTGCATCCAGATGTTCTACTATAGT
>JBBRCB010000055.1:0-20558 GCA_038205215.1 Chitinophagales bacterium
TATATTGTTGAGTTGTTTCTTAAACTCACGGTTCTTATTCTGGTTCTTAAAAAAATCTTTAATGAATTGCAAAGCGAATAGACAAATATTTGGGTGAAATTACTCTTATTTATTTTGACAATAAAATTAAGATTTTTATCAATGGTAACACTGCAGCTATTGAAGTATATATATGCTACCACTAAAAAAACGCAGCTAAAATCCTCCCTAAAGACTACCAGGTATTATGGTTGGTATTTTTTTACGATCACGCTGGCGTTATGGCCGCCGAAACCGAAGGTATTACTGAGAGCTGCATTAACGGTGCGACGCTCTGCTTTATTAAAAGTGAAGTTAAGTTTGGGATCAAGTTCGGGGTCATCGGTAAAATGATTGATCGTGGGAGGAACGATATCTTTTGTTACGGCCATGATACATGCCAGTGCTTCCAAAGCTCCTGCGGCACCAAGGCAATGGCCGGTCATACTCTTGGTAGAACTGATATTTAAATCATAGGCATGAGCGCCAAAAACGCTGAGTATAGCTTTTGTTTCAGCAATATCCCCAAGTGGCGTAGAGGTACCATGCACATTGATATAATCAATATCACTGGCTTTCATACCGGCATCATTTAATGCCGCATTCATCACGTTCCGGGCACCTAATCCTTCCGGATGTGGTGCGGTGATATGATGTGCATCGGCAGTAGCACCACCACCTGCGATCTCGCAATAAATTTTTGCACCTCTTGCCAAAGCGTGGTCAAGGCTTTCCAAAACCAATACACCCGCGCCTTCTCCCATTACGAAACCATCCCTGTCCTTATCAAACGGGCGGCTTGCAGTAGCAGGACTGTCATTTCTTTCACTTAAAGCTTTCATGGCATTAAAACCACCTACACCTGCTGCACACACTACTGCCTCACTTCCGCCTGTAATAATGATATCAGCTTTATTAAGTCTGATATTATCAAAAGCATCAATGATGGCATTGGTGGACGAAGCACAAGCTGAGACCACGGCGAAATTTGGTCCGCGAAAACCGTTTCGTATAGATATTTGCCCTGCTGCAATATCCAATATCATTTTGGGAATAAAGAAGGGATTAAAACGGGGGGTACCGTCACCGTTGCCGTAATTGATTACCTCTTCCTGGAATGTCATAATGCCCCCAATACCGCTGGCAAATATTACTCCAACCCTGTCACCGTCTGAATTCTCTTTTGTAATTCCGGCATCTTTAACCGCTTCGTCACTCGCTATAAGTGCAAACTGGCAATACCTGTCAATCTTCCTGGCTTCTTTCCGGTCTAAATAAGTGGTAGGGTCAAAATCCTTAACCTCACAGGCAAACCTTGTTTTAAACTTGCTGCAATCGAATTGCTTAATAAAATCGCAACCGCTTACGCCGTTAGCTAAACCCTGCCAATATTCTTCAACAGTTTTTCCTAACGGTGTAAGGGCGCCTAACCCGGTTACTACTACACGTTTAAAAGCCATAAAGTTTACCTGTGATAGTTAATATCCGCCCGGCTGAATGCCGTTAGGACGGAAAATTACTTAGCATGTTCCTCTAAGTAAGCAACAGCCTGTCCAACAGTAGTGATGGTTTCAGCCTGCTCATCCGGAATTGAAATGTTGAATTCTTTTTCGAATTCCATAATAAGTTCTACGGTGTCCAGGCTATCTGCGCCTAAATCATTAGTAAAAGAAGCCTCGGTGGTTACTTCTGCTTCATCAACTCCTAACTTGTCAACAATTATTTTGTTTACCCTTGTTGCAATGTCTGACATAATTTTAAAATTTAGTTTGTCTGGCTGCAAAAATATACATTTTGCAATAATTACAAAGAAATATAAATAAGGGCAAAATTGAGGTTTTTTATATTGCCCGCCAATTGTTTTACTTCGTATTATTTTATTGAAAAAACTTTATTGACGAAGGGTTGTCATACTATGGCATAAATCAAATTTGTATCGGCGTGGGCTTACCCTTTTGATCATTAAAAAACTGTTATATAATACCGCCTGATCATATATCGGGATTATAAAAAAAATTGTATATTGTATGGCTTGTCCGGCCTAAAGCTGCTTTATTTTACAAAAACAAACCTGATATGGCCTTAAAACAAATAGACCACGGTTCAAAAGAGTACAAGCAAATGATTGCTTTACGGATGGAGGTACTACGCAAGCCACTGGGATTAAATTTTTCTGAAGACGAATTAGTGAAAGAAAAAGAGGATATCCTGATCGGCGCTTTTGATGAAGACAAGATCTTAGCCTGCTGTTTACTCACTAAAATTGACAACAATACAATAAAGCTGCGTCAGATGGCGGTGCAAAATAATTTGCAGGGCAAGGGTATCGGCGCAAGCATGATGAGCTTTGCCGAAACCGTAGCCAGAGATAAGGGCTATAAAAAATTAATGATGCATGCCCGTAATACGGCTATTGGTTTTTATGAAAAATTTGATTTTAAAGTTAAAGGCAACGAATTCATTGAAGTGAATGTACCGCATCATGTGATGGAGAAAAGATTGTGAAATTGAAAGTTGATGGTTGATGGTTGAAAGTTTTTTTATTTCAGGATTATATTCTAACAGGTTTGGTTAAAATATAATGCTGCTCATCCGCACAATGCAAACCTTTTCCCTCTAACTTTCAACCTTCAACTTTTCGGAATCTTCGCCTTAAATATCTTTCTCGCTTCATAAACATCATCATCGGTAAAAGCATCCTTGGGCACAATAAAAAAAGAGCGGCTGGTAAAATATAAATGAAAAAAATAAGGGCTCTCCATCCAGGTACTGAAATCAGTCCATTGCCAGCTTCTTCCTCCCCTGTCATTCTCGATCCGGAATTCATCATTCGTTAATATCGCTTTAAGCCTGTCCTGGAAAGTCGGCGCTTTCCGATAGATCATTTGCGGCAGCAGGAACCAAAAGGTGAGCATCAATGCAAACCACAAAACGGAACTCACCAAAAATGCAAGCGGAGATATCTTTTTTAGAAAGAACAATGCTGCAGATACAATGGCAAAAACATTTACCAGTATGATCATTATTTTTATTTCACGCCGCGTAATAAAATGGTAACGCAGCGCCTGGATAACTTTTTGTTTATTGTACGTAAAATATTGAGAGACCATACGCAAAGATAAGTGTTGAAAACCGGAACTTATTAGCGGTATCAGTTACAACTATCCCCTGCAACTTTTCCGCCGCCATCAACAGGCAACCCACCAATAACATGACCGCGTAAAGCTGCATTTATAAAACTCACTCTCCGGTTTGCGGCTTTTCCACCAGGAGTATTATTATCTGCAACGGGTTTTGTGCTTCCAAAACCAACAACAATTAAACGTTTACAGTCCACGCCCATTTTTACCAGTTCTTTACTAATAGCTAATGCCTTTTTTTCTGACAAGCTTTGGCTGGCATCATTGTCAGCTGTATTGTCCGTATGGCATTCTATCCTTAATAAACTGATATAAGATTTATCGTCGAGGTATTTTTTTATGATCGCCAAAGCGAGGGAACTCTCCACTTTAAGCGTTGCTGTACCTGTTTCAAATAAAATGGGTTTGTCGATCCTGACCTCGTTGCCTTCCAGTTTGTACTCCTGTGCTGTAACCAGTCCGCTGCTTAAAATTAAAAGAAAAAAGATATAATATTTCATGTTGCTTATTTTTACATGTGCGGAAGCAATAAAAAATTGACAATAAAAATGCTGATAAAAATAACAGCGGGCAAATATACTTACAAAGATTTCAGCTTCCTGTTTTTAGCGGCATTTTTGTTTTTTTCCTGCCACGAAAAAAAAGCAAGGATTGTTGAACCTTCTTTTTATTACTGGAAATCCGTTTTTCGCCTGGATGGTACAGCACAACAAACGATGGATTCCTTACAGGTAAAAAATCTTTACACAAAATTTTTTGATGTGGATTGGGATGGCGTTAGTAATGTGCCGGCACCCGTTGCCAAATTACAAAGTACGAATTTCAGGTTACACCAGGGCGTTGCCGTTATCCCTGTAGTGTTCATCACCAATGAGTGTATACAAAAAATAGACACTGCACAAATAGCCGGCCTCGCCGTGAATATTCATACACTGATCAATGAGATCAGCAAATCAAATAAATTTAATATTATTGATGAACTTCAAATAGATTGTGACTGGACCGCATCAACAAAAAGTTCCTACTTTCAATTGCTGCGATTGATCAGGGAACAGGATCCCGGGCTACAGCTTTCTGCCACTATACGTCTCCATCAAATAAAATATTTATCAAAATCCGGGATACCGCCTGTTGACAAAGGCATGCTGATGTGTTATAATATGGGTAACTTAAAAAATCCAGCTACAAAAAACTCCATAATCGAAACGGAAGAACTAAAAAAATATACCGGTAGCCTTTCGCAATACCCATTGCCATTGGATATTGCATTACCCCTATTTAGCTGGAACGTTTTATTTCGGAAAAATGTTTACAGCGGTTTGATAGAAAATATACCTGCCACGGTATTTACAAATACTTTTACTTTAAAAAAAGATAATCGTATTGAATTACTGCAGGATACTTTGCTACAGGGATACAATTTAAAAAAGGGCGACATTTTGCGTACCGAAGAAAGTAACTACAGCGAAATCATTGCAGTGGCTGAAAGCGTAAATGCAAGGTTAAAAAATACCCGGGTAAGGGTAGCACTCTTCCATATGGATGCAGTAATTTTAAATAAATATTCATTTCATGAGCTGGAAGCAATTTATAACAGTATGCGTTAGCATAACGATGATCTCTTTTCCCCAAAATATGATCGGTTGTGGCCCCGATGCTGATCCCTATGACTATTACACTTCTTTTTTTCATTCCAACTTACCTGATGCAAAAGGCTACCGGCCTTTTTACTACACTTCTTATTTATTTTTGTACGATGAAACAGAGCCTCTAACAGTAAGTGATGTACTGGCTAAAGAATGGGCAGCGTATTGCGGTAATGCAGTTACCGAAACAGATGCCAAAAAATTTGTCAACAAATTTGCGTGGAAGGACCTTAACAACCTATATTTTAACATTGAAAAAGACCAGCCTTTAAAGATACCGGACAGCGTTAAGCGAAACAGCATGACAGGTTATTTTTTACAGCAGAAAGACCTGGAAGGCCTGGGCTATATCCTGTTTGCAAAGCAGGTGGAACCTTATGTATATGGTGGAGCAAGCAGTTGGGATGCTCCACAACAGGATAGTGTAAAAATGGCTAAGTTGATCAAAAATGGCCGGCAATTATATACTGTAGCCAAAAAAGATATTTTCAAATTAAAGTATGCTTACCAGGTTTTACGCCTTGCACATTACAGCGGCCGCTATGAAGACGTGATCAAATGGTATGATGATTATACAGCAGGAATTACCTCCAGCAGTATTTTACAACCGCTTTGTGTTGCTTTAAAAGCAGGTGCATTATTCAAAACGGGTCAACAAAAAGCAGCGGCCTATTTATTTAGCAAAGCTTTCAGCGCTTCGATGGCAAAAAGGATTTCCAATTACTTAGGATTTAAATGGAGCGTAAAATACGATACACCCCGAAATGAATACCTGCAGTTGTGTAAGAACGATACCGAAAAAGCAGCCATGCTCGGCCTGTTTGCAATGGGCAGCGTGGACAATGAGACCGCTGCAATGAAAACAATTTATGATCTGGATCCAAACTGCGACATGCTGGAAGTATTAGCGGTAAGAGAAATAAATAAATTAGAAGAAAAATATTTTACTCCCTTACAGCAAAAAGAAAAGGGAGGCAAAGCATTGTATTATTCCTGGGCAGAACAAACTCCGGACAGTAGTTTAACAGAAAACAGTAATAAGCTAAAAGAGCTCAGCAATTTTTTAAATACTATTGCGGTTCAGGGCAAAGTAAAAAATGCAGGCTTATTTGAAACCGGTGCTGCCTATGCAGCTTACATGGCGCAGGATTACGCGATGGCAAAAAATTATCTGGCTGCGGCAGGAAAAATGTCCCTTACACAAAAAGTAAAAGACCAGTGGGCACTAACCAACCTATTAGTTACGATAAGTGAAAAAGAAAAAATAGATGCAGCTTTTGAAGAACAGATTTTGCCCTCTATACAATGGCTGGAACAAAAAGCTAAAAGCGAAACTGCGGAGCATATTGGATATAATTTTGTGCAGCAATGGCCAACGTTTTACCGTAATCTCATGAGTGAAATTATAGCACAGCGTTATCACAGGCAAGGTGATATTTATAAAGAAACTTTAGCTATTGGCGCAGCAGATTACATTATGGGTGGCTATAACAATGGGATTGATTTTTTGAGAAACAACCTTACCAGTAAGGAGGCAGAAAAACTGTATGGCTTGATGGACAGCAAGCAGGCTAATAAGTTTGAAAATTATCTTATTAAACATAACGCTTTAAAAAAACAGGATGTAACTGATTTTGCAGGCACTGCTTATTTAAGAGACTACGATTATGCAAATGCCATTGTATGGTTTAAAAAAGGGTATGACAAAAATTCATCCATCATCAACACCAATCCTTTTATTAATATTTTGTACGACCGGGAAGAATCATTGCCCTCTGAAGCAAAATTTACCACTACCAAATTAGCTTTTGCAGAAGAAATGCTCCGCCTGCAAAAATCAGCAGCAACTGATAAGATCAATACAGGAAAAAATTATTATAAAATGGCGCTTGGTTTTTATAACATGTCCTATTATGGCCATGCCTGGAAACTGGTTCAATACAACCGTAGCGGCAGTGATGGCTATTCTGTTCCTGGTGATGCTACCCCTTTTCAAAAAGAATATTACGGCTGTTTTAAAGCACAGCAATATTTTGAAAAAGCCATGGCGGCCAGCACTGATAAGAACTTTAAGGCAAGCTGTTTATTTATGATAGCCAAATGCAGCCAGAAACAATTACACCGGCCACAATACGATCAATTTGCAAATCACTATGATGATATGGAAGTAGCGGAAAAAAAATACTTTGAGGATTTTAAAAACAATATATATTTTCCGCAGTTGGTAAAAGACTATAGCAATACAACTTTTTACAAAGAAGCATTTAACAGCTGCAGTTATTTAAGAGATTTTGTAAAGAAGAAATAAGAGAATGGTTGCACGGATTGCGTCGAATAAGGCGTTCTTCCTTGTTTAGCTGTACTACTGATCATCTGGGGCAATCGAGTAAACGGCGTTGTTTTTTGGTGAGTTTTTTATTGTCGGTATACTTTTTTTCTTTGTACTCCCTATACCCAAATAAAGGAACACGTAAAATAAAATATGCATCCGCAGTTTTTGTGTTACCTAAAAATCTTGAATTAATTATAGACGACGAGCCGATTACCAATGGCCCCAGGCGCATTGCAAAGCCAGCCTGCAAACCAGAAACTGAATTATAACTCACCGGCAGGTATAAACCCGCCCATGGAATTTCGGCACGGGGCGTAATACATATAGCAACCGGATTATAGTTGCCGGTGTAAAAGCTGAGTTGTGAAAATACCAATGGGATATTTATTTGCCCCTGAACCCCCAGCCACTTATTGAAATAACGGTCGTAGGTTAAATGCAGCGTAGTTGGTAATTGCATCGTTAACGCAGAAGATTCCGTATTGGCATTGAAAAGATTTTTATAATAGTTCGCTATTTGATACACATCGTTAGAGTCTGAAGGCAGGCTCAACTGGTCGAGCGTATAAGTATTGCCTTTAAAACTGGTAGCGATACCCTTTGTCTGTTGCTTTTGGTAATTGATGAAACCTATATCCGTTATAGATGCGCCCATCTTCCAGATATAATTCGCCGTCCGGTTGCTGTAAATAGTTTCATATACCTGCATCTCGTCGCGGTACTCATAACTCAGGCCTATATCGAGCCCGATGCCCGGGTTTTTAAAAGAAAGCAGGTCATCCCCAGATAAAGAATCTATATTTTTTGTATAATTTAAAACAATATTCCCCTGCGCATTAATGAGGGCGTCTTTTCTTTTATTATCAATTGGATCTAGAATAGAATCATGGGTAAAAGATAATTTGTTGGTGCGCAGGGAAACTGCGGCTATGCCTCCCAGGTATTTTACCGAAACAGCTGCCTTCCATGCACCAAAATCAGTATTGGTCAACTGGCGGCTATAGGTCAGCGCTATTTCTTTCCACGCATGTGTATTCACCAACAGGTTACTTATTGCAAGGGGATTACCAATTAAGTTTGAGCGTAATGTATCGGGCAATACAGAATTTAAAATATACTTACTCACCCCATATACATTCGTGACTATTCTCGTACGTGTAGTAAGTGCAAGGGCATTTTTATCCGACAGTTTTATTAATACCGATGGGCCAAATACATCCGTACTGAAATTTGCCCTACCGTCTTTTTTAATGGGGTCAGGGAAAGAAATGCCTCCATTATCATCGTTGCGTTTCTTATAATTGAATTTAACTACACTGTTACCAATGGCAGTTGAAATACCTGCAAGGTTGAAATCGCCGCGGAAACGATGGTTCAGTATATCAGCTGGGTTGGTAACAATTGAATATACACCTGCGTATGAAGATGAATGATAGCCAATATAGGATTGAGCAGCAACTGTACAGCAAACAGCCTGCATTCCTATAAAAAGTGGGAGGTTTTTAATAAATGCACTGGGCAGGGTAAAAAAGATCTTTTGCATGGTTCACCAGAAAGTATATAAAGATAATAAGAATCCCTTATTTCATTTAGACAGGCAAAACAGTTTTGCTGCTGCAAAAAAGTAAAACATTAATATCAGGATAATTTTGCTTTAAAATACTCGTATACTTTTTCTGCATTCCGCAATTCCCCTACCGGTACAGGAATGGTAATGGTATACTGCACCGGGCTTTTCCCCGGCTTTGTTTCTGTTCCTTTGAAGATCAGTTCGCTGTTCTTTGCAGTCAAAAATTGTACAGAAGCAATTTTTTTTATTTCATTATTTATTACCCATGTTTTATTGGTACTCGTGACCTTACTGTCAGTAAATAAAATCTCTTCTTCTTTAATCCCCGCGATCTTTTGGTATAACATGAATATACTTCCTGAAAATAATTTGAGGATATAATATACCAGTCCAAATGATGCCAGCCAGGTAATCAATATGAGGAAATTACTGATCTTACCGGTGAAAGGGATATTGGTTTTTAGCAGGGGTGCTGCGACGAAGAATGTAAAGGCAATTGAAAGTATCGAGGCGATGCCTACAAGCCAGTTATCTAATTTCAGTTTGGCAAGTTCTCCGTTTTTGTATACCCACGAAGCGATCAATTCTGTGCTCATGTCGTTTTTGTGTAAAACTATCATGGATCATAAAAGAATCTATACCCTGCACATGGTATTTTGAGAAGCGGCATTAAATAAAAAACCACCAGCTTTTACGCTGATGGCATTTTTCTGTGCTTGTGTTCCGTTTTATTTTTAGCTGCACCCCATACTGTTGCCGCAATTCAAACATTTATAGCAGGTGCCGCTGCGTACGGTGATATGCCCGCAGGTATTACAGGCTGGTGCATCGCTTTGCATACTTTTAGCCGCTGCATTTACAGCATCCATTGGATTGTGCACTTTTTGCACGTGTGCAGTGCGGTGTTCTGCTTTTACCGGTTGAGGCGCAGCGTGGCCCATTACCCTTACTTCACTCAATTCCGGTTTACGGTCACCGATAGTTGGTGTGTTCTCATCCCATTCTGCATTGCCTAAATTTTGTACTTCGGGTTTATCCAGTACATGAACTAAATCATTACGGCCTAAATATTCATACGCTAAGGAGCGGAACATAAAGTCGATGATAGATGTAGTGGATTTGATATTGGGATGTTCCACCATTCCGCTTGGTTCAAAACGGGTGAACACAAATTTTTCTACATATTCCTCTAAAGGCACCCCATATTGTAAACCGATAGATATCGCAATAGCAAAACAGTTGAGCATACTACGCATGGTAGCACCTTCCTTGGCCATGTCGATAAATATTTCTCCTAATGTACCGTCATTATATTCTCCTGTACGAAGGAATAATGCCTGGCCATTGATCTTTGCTTTTTGTGTAAAGCCCCTGCGTTTTGCGGGTAAGGCCCTGCGCTCTACAATCATTGCCAACTGGCGTTTTAAAGAAGTATCAGCACTGCTTTGCACCCGCTTGTTCATTTCATCCAGCAACTCGTCAATCGTTAGTTTACCCATATCCACCATAGTAGAAATATTAGCAGCTAATTCAGCAGCAGTTTCTTCAGTGATGGTATCATCCAGTTTTTTCTTCTTATCAGATTTGTTGCTCAGTGGCTGTGATAATTTTGAACCATCGCGGTACAGCGCACACGCTTTTAAACCTAATTCCCAGCTCATGCGGTAGGCATCTGCAATTTCTTCCTGCGAGGCTTCGTTAGGCAGGTTAATCGTTTTTGAAATAGCGCCGCTTAAGAAAGGTTGCGCAGCACCCATCATACGGATATGGCCGTGGGCATGAATATAACGCTGTCCGATCTGGCCGCATTTATTAGCACAATCAAATACCGGTAAATGTTCGTCTTTTAAATAAGGCGCGCCTTCTATGGTCATTGTTCCGCAGATATAGATATTGGCCATGTCAATTTCTTCATCGCTAAACCCTAGTGCTTCCAGGAGACTCCAGCTAAAATCATTGTATTGCTCCGGTTTAAAACCAAGGCGCTGCAAACAGGCTTCTCCTAAAGTATATACATTGAATACAAATCCGATCTCAAATGCAGCACCTAAAACTTTATTTACCTTTTCAATATCTTCGGTGGTAAATCCTTTTTCCATCAATGTTTTTGCATTGATGAAAGGTGAGTTGTTCAATGAAGCATGGCCTTTGGCATAATTCACAATCTCTTCAATTTCACTTTCACTGTACTTTAAATTACGCAACGCAGCAGGTACACTTTGATTAATGATCTTAAAGTAACCGCCGCCGCTTAATTTTTTAAACTTCACCAAAGCAAAATCAGGTTCTACACCGGTAGTATCGCAATCCATTACCAAACCAATCGTTCCTGTTGGAGCGATTACTGTAGTTTGTGCATTGCGGTAGCCATATTTTTCGCCCCACTGCACGGCATCATTCCATGCACTGGTAGCTGCGCTCAATAAATAATCAGGGCAATATTTCGCATTGATACCCTGTGGCTTTATTTCAATGCCTTCATAGGCATCCTGTGCATCCAAAGCGGCTGCACGGTGATTGCGCATCACGCGAAGCATATGTGTTTTATTTTCTTCGTACTTATCAAATGTACCCAGGAAGCTGGCCAGTTCTGCGGAAGTTTTATACGCTACCCCGGTCATGATCGCAGTGATAGCTCCCGCAATACCTCTTGCTTCTTCACTGTCATAAGCAATACCGCTAACCATCAGCATACTGCCTAAGTTGGCAAAGCCTAAACCCAGTGTCCTGTAATCATAACTTAATTGTGCTACTTCCTTAGACGGGAACTGTGCCATTAAAACAGATATTTCCAGCACAACCGTCCACAAGCGGCAGGTATGTTCAAAACCTTTTACATCAAAAGTATTGGTAGATTCCTCAAAGAACCGGCGCAGGTTAACGCTGGCCAGGTTACAGGCGGTATTGTCCAGGAACATGTATTCACTGCAGGGGTTAGACGCTCTTATCGGGCCGCCTTCGGGGCAGGTATGCCATTCATTAATAGTTGTATCGTATTGTGTTCCGGGATCAGCACAACGCCATGCAGCATAGTTAATCTTTTCCCATAAGTCCCTGGCTTTTACTTTTCTCATCACACGGCCATCGCTTCTTCCTTTTAATTCCCATTCGCCATCTTCATCCAGTACTTTAAAGAAACTGTTGGGTATGCGTACAGAGTTATTGCTGTTTTGCCCGCTCACCGTGCGGTAGGCTTCGCCCTCATAGTCATTAGAGTAACCCGCAGCGATTAATGCGGCCACTTTGTCTTCTTCTTTTGTTTTCCAGGTTACAAATTCTACAATTTCAGGATGATCAAGATCCAGGCAAACCATTTTAGCTGCTCTTCTTGTAGTACCGCCGCTTTTGATAGCACCTGCTGCCCTGTCACCGATTTTTAAAAAACTCATTAAGCCACTCGAAGTTCCGCCACCACTTAATTTTTCTCCTTCACCACGAATGCTGGAAAAGTTTGTTCCTACACCACTGCCATATTTGAATATCCTTGCTTCACGTACCCAAAGATCCATGATACCGCCTTCGTTCACTAAGTCATCATTTACACTTAAGATAAAACAGGCATGAGGTTGGGGGCGTTCGTAGGCATTGGCCGATTTTTTCAATTGGCCATCGATAGCATCAACATAATAATGTCCCTGTGGTTTGCCGGTAATGCCATACACTTCATGCAGGCCGGTGTTGAACCATTGCGGGCTGTTGGGCACGCAGGCCTGGTTCAATATAGAATATACCAATTCATCGTAGAATACTTCCGCATCTTTGGGAGTTGCAAAATAATTATATCTTTCGCCCCATACGCGCCAGCAATGTGCCATACGGTGGGCTACCTGTTTAACGGTTGTTTCTCTCCCGGTACTACCATCTGCCTGCGGTACACCGGCTTTCCTGAAATATTTTTGTGCAAGGATATCGGTGGCGATCTGGCTCCACTGTTTCGGTACTTCCACATTATCCATTTGAAATACTACTTCACCTGTTGGATTTTTGATCACAGAAGTACGGTAATCGTATTCGAACATATCGAAGGGATTAACCCCTTCTTTGGTGAACTGGCGACTAAACTGCAGCGCCTGCAGGGATGGCTTCTTGGTTGGCATATATACTAAGTGCTTGAATGGGTTAAGTAAATGTTAAGCAAACGAAAATATTTGTTGTAGGCGAACAAACAAACTTTTTAATATTAACACTTGTGGACAAAATCAGTGGATAATTTTATAGATGCAATACTGTATTGGATTTGCTCACTTTTCCCCAACTTTTTATAAAAATGTTTGTTTAAAATCTTGGAATTTTCAACAAAATTTCTCTGGCTTGATTTCAGGGCATTTCCACCTCTATTTGAAAAACCCAAAGTACTTTATTTGACATTTCAAGAATTATTTTAAAAAATACTTTTTGCAGGCACTATCTTTAATTGATGAGAGTGGTAATACAAAGAGTAACCAATGCCAGCGTGGCTATTGACAATACCATGAAAGCTGCTATTCAACAGGGGCTGCTGGTATTGATCGGCATGGAGGATGCGGATACAATTGAGGATATTGAATGGTTAAGCAACAAGATCGTTAACCTACGCATTTTTGATGATCCGCAGGATTCTGCGAATGAAAACAAAGTGCCCAATATTTCCCTTAAAGATATTGACGGTGATATTTTACTGGTCAGCCAGTTTACTTTACATGCCGCTACAAAAAAAGGTAACCGGCCTTCTTATATTAAAGCAAGTAAACCTGGTATCGCGATACCGTTGTATGAACAAATGATCACACAGTTAGAAAATGACCTGGGCAAAAAAATTTTTACAGGAACATTTGGTGCGGATATGAAAGTGCAGCTGCTGAATGACGGGCCTGTGACGATTTGGATTGATAGTAAAAACAAAGAGTAGGTTTTATTACACGAATTTTTGCGAATTACACGAATGGCATATTTACTTTGGAATATAATTTTTCGTACACTAATTAAACTAAATTGTTATGGAGCTCTTATTTAAAGAAGAAGCCTATAAAATTGTCGGCATCTGCATGAATATCCATAAAGCATTGGGTATGGGATTAAAGGAGATAAATTATAAGGATGCAATGGAAATTGATTTTATTGAAGCAGGAATAAAGTTTGATAGAGAAAAGCGGTTTATTGTAAAGTATAAAGGCAAAGTACTGCGGAATCCTTATTATGCTGACTTTATTCTATTTGATGGGATTGTTGTTGAAGTAAAATCTGTAACAACATTGATGGATGCGCATATGGCACAGGCATTAAGTTATCTTGCAATTTCCGGAATGAAGTTGGCACTGGTAATTAACTTCGGTGAACGATCTTTAACCTGTAAAAGAATTGTATTATAATTCGTGTAATTCGCAAAAATTTGTGTAAAAATGACCATACAAGAAGCCCAACAGCAAGTTGACCAATGGATAAAAACCGTCGGTGTAAAGTATTTTAGTGAATTAACCAATCTCGGCATATTAATGGAAGAAGTAGGTGAGTTATCCAGGTTACTGGTACGGCAATATGGCGAACAATCCTTTAAAGAAAGCGACAAAGGCAAAGAGTTGGGTGATGAAATGGCAGATGTTTTGTGGGTATTAATTTGTTTGGCTAACCAAACAGGTGTAGATTTAACTAAAGCGTTGCAGCAAAATTTTGAGAAGAAAAATTTAAGGGATAAAGAAAGGCACAAAGAAAATGATAAATTAAAATGAGCCAATGAAATTTTCTGTAAAAGATACATGGTCCATCATCAAACAATCCTTCAGCGACTTTATCGATAATAAAGTTTTTAAACTGAGTGCGGCATTGGCTTTCTATACCATTTTTTCATTACCGGCCATGCTCATCATTATTATTTCTGTGAGCGATATTTTTTATGGCAGGGCTGCTATCGAAGGAACATTGTACCACCAGATCGCCAATTTTGTAGGTTCCGAAGCGGCTATACAAATACAAGAGACTATACGAAGTGCCGCTTTATCCAAAAGCAGCAGTTTTGCTGCTGTAGTGGGTGGTATTACTTTACTATTTGGCGCCACCAGTGTGTTCGGCGAAATACAGGATTCTATTAACTTGATCTGGAAATTAAAAGCCAAGCCGCGTAAAGGAAGGGGTTTTTTAAAATTGCTTATTAACCGACTGCTTTCATTTTCTATCGTGGTGAGCCTGGGTTTTTTATTATTGGTATCGTTGATTATCAACGGAGCAATGGATGCATTGCTTAACCATTTGGTGAAGCTCTTCCCGCAATTAACGGTGATACTGGTATATTCATTAAACCTTGTGTTAACCTTTGCAATAATTTCGGTGTTGTTTGCCTTGATATTTAAAGTACTGCCGGATGCCCGTATACAATGGAGGCATGTAAGGGCGGGCGCTATAACCACTGCGTTGCTTTTTATGGTGGGTAAATTTTTAATCGGGTATTATTTAGGCCACAGTAAAATGTCCAGTAGTTATGGCACAGCAGGTTCTGTGATCGTGATGTTGTTATGGGTATATTATTCTGCAATGATCCTTTATTTTGGCGCAGTTTTTACCCATGTATATGCGGCGCATACAGGTTCTATGATCTATCCAAATACTTATGCCGTGTGGATACAACAGGTAGAAGTGGAATCTGTAAAATCCATACAGCAGCAGCCTGAAGAAAAGAAAGTAGTTAAGACACCGGATGCACCGCCACCCACGCAGTAAATATTTTTGATCCGGCGACATTCTATTCATTGCCGTCATTCACATGATTCAGCAATAGTGTTTTCCCCGAACTATTTACCTCATTTCTTTAAGCTTCTTTATCTTTGCGCCTTATGGCAAACGAACAGAACAATTTTGCGGCGCTGATTGCACATTGTAAAGAATACGGTTATATTTTTCAAAGCAGTGAAATATATGATGGCCTTGCGGCGGTGTACGACTATGGCCAGAATGGCGCCCAGTTAAAAAAGAATATCCGTGACTATTGGTGGAAAAGCATGACACAACTCCATGACAATATTGTAGGCATTGATGCAGCAATATTCATGCATCCCACTACATGGAAGGCCAGTGGCCATGTAGATAATTTCAGCGACCCGATGATCGATAATAAAGACAGTAACAAGCGGTACCGCGTGGATCATTTGATTGAAGGTTTTGCAGATGAGCTGAGGGCTGAAGGACAAATGCAAAAAGCGGAAGAAGTATTGGCTGCTATGGATGCTTTGCTGGCAAAAGATGATTATGCAGGATTGAAAACATTGATTGAAAACAATAAGATAAAATGCGCTGTAAGCAAAACCAGCAACTGGACCGATGTACGCCAGTTCAACCTGATGTTCTCCACAGAATTTGGTGCAGTAGCCTCGGACAATCCTGATGATAATAAAGTATACCTGCGTCCCGAAACAGCACAGGGCATCTTTGTAAATTTTTTAAATGTGCAAAAGACCGGCCGCATGAAAATACCTTTCGGTATTGCGCAAACGGGTAAGGCTTTCCGTAACGAGATTGTAGCGAGGCAATTTATTTTCCGCATGAGGGAGTTTGAACAGATGGAAATGCAGTTCTTCATTCGCCCCGGCACACAAATGGAATGGTATAATTTCTGGAAAGCAGCAAGAAAAAAATGGCATGAGAGTTTAGGCATACCTGCGGAAAAATTACGTTTCCACGATCATGTGAAATTAGCGCACTATGCGGATGCTGCATTGGATATCGAATTTGAATTTCCATTTGGCTGGAAAGAATTGGAAGGCATACACAGCCGTACTGATTTTGATTTGACTCAACATCAAACTTTCAGCAGAAAGAAAATGCAATATTTTGATAATGACATCGACCCGGCAAGCGGTAAAGCTTATGGTAATTACGTTCCGTATGTAGTAGAAACTTCTGTTGGCCTCGACCGTTTGTTTTTAACCATCATGAGCCTGGCTTATGCCGAAGAAAAATGGAATAAAGAAGACGGTACTGAAGACAGCCGTGTTGTATTACGCATTCCTGCCAAAATTGCGCCTACCAAATTGGCGATATTGCCCCTGGTAAAAAAAGATGGCCTGCCCGAAATTGCAAAGGAACTGATGAATGATTGCAAGAGCAGTTTCATGTGTTTTTATGAAGAGAAAGATGCTATTGGCAAACGCTACAGAAGGATGGATGCAATTGGAACGCCATTTTGTGTAACCATCGATCATCAAACAAAAGAAGATAATTCGGTAACCATCCGTTATAGAGACACCATGGTGCAGGAAAGGATTTCATTAAGTGAAGTTAAACGCCTGGTGCTGGAAAAAATTAACTAAGCTTACAAACGAATACTACTAATTCAGGGGAACTATTCTTTAGTTCCTTTTTTATTTAAATCCTGTTTATGAAAAATATACACAATATATTATTGACGCGCATCAAAAGCCATCTCCATTAAAAGAAATTTATTACGAGAAACATTTTGTTGATACGATCAATCAATTCCAGGCATCGTTGCTGCAGCTGAATGAAAGCAGTACTGCTGTAGCGGTTTTTTATCAAAAGCTGTATGTAGAATAAAATTTTCGGAATTACACACCAAACTGCTGCAGGTGATGATCCAAATGTTTCCAGGTGCCCTTGCTCCATTCTTCTTTGGTCATCTTTCCAAAAAAAGGATGTGGTTCGCCGGACATATTAGTTTCAGAAAAACTATGGATCATATCGACCAGGTTTTGTTTTTCGGTTTGAAATGCTTTTGGATCAGTAATGATGAATGATTTATCAGTTGGAAGGCTCCGCTTGAATGGTGTTAGGTTGTACAACTGTTTTTTAAACAAAGGCCCTATGAGGCTTAAGAAAAAATTTCGTTTCAGTTTATGTGCACCCGTTGCCACACCCAACGGCATCTGGCAATGCGCCAGCATCTGCGATACATTCATTTTGCCCCATTGCGCCTGGCTTTGCGGGGAAAGTTTATTTATCCGGGCAATGATCTCCTGCTTCGTTGCAGTATCGAATAAGTTTTTTACTTCCATATAAAGTTTATTGGGCTCTTAAATATTATCCATACAATTCCTGGTGGATGGTCTTCCTGTCGTAACCCATTTCTGCAATGGTTTTTTTTGCTTCGTCGATCATATTTTTCCATCCGCACAAATAAAAATGTGCAACAGGCAAAGTATCACCAATCTTTTTTTCATTGATCAGGTCAATATAAGTTTGATGCACATAACCCGTCGCACCATCCCATTGCTCCCTTGATAATACCGGAATGTAATGAATACCCGGCGTCTTTTCAGCAAGCGCTTTCAATTCTTCATAGTACAACAAGTTTTCCCTTTTCCGCGTACCAAATATCAGGTATATATTGGTATGTGGGGTGGCATTGATAGCAATACTATGCAGCATACTTCTGAACGGCGCAATCCCGGTGCCGGTACAGATCAAATAATAATCGCTGTCCAATACTTCCGGTAAAACAAATACGCCCTGTGCACCGCGGAATAATAACTCACTTCCTGCCAAAACTTCATTAAATAAATAGTTAGTGCCTGCGCCTTCTTCCATCAATACAACCACCAGTTCAAAAATATTGGTACCATCTGGCCAGCTTGCAATGGAGTAACTGCGCCATCGCTTGTTTTTCTTTTCGTGTATCGGGAGATCGAGTGTTACAAACTGACCTGGTATAAAATCAAATTTTTCCACTTCAGGCACCTGTAACCAAAACCTGCGGGTATTAGATGTTTCATTCTCAATCCTGATCACTTTGGCAATGCGCCAGGGTTCAATAGCCATGTGTAATTTTTTTTGGAAGATACAAAAAAACAGGATAAAGAAAGTATGGCGCCGCCTTTACCAGGGTAGCGTCAGGATATAATTGCAGGAAAAAGCTGTTGCTGCCAAAAAAATTACTGCAGCATTATCTTATCGGTATATACTGATTGTTCCGTAACTATTTTCAGTTGGTACATCCCCTTAGCAATGCCCCGTAAAGTTAAAGTATTGGTCTTGCCTTTCAGTATGAATTCCTGCACCAGTTTTCCGGCAGCATCATATAACTGCGCAGCATTGCAATTAACAGCGGCCGTAATAGTGATGGTGGAATTAGTAACAGGATTAGGATAAATAGTAATACTGTTCAAATCCGTCTTGAAATTGACTTTCCTCACGAGCGAATAACTGAATGCATTGTTTTTATCCACTGATCTTAAGCGGTAATAATTAATACCCGCCGCAGGTTTTGTATCGGTAAAATTATACCGGTTAATGCCGCTCCCGTTATTTGCAGCCACTGTACCAATAGCGGTATAGTTGGCACCATTAGTACTTCTTTCGATGATAAAGGAGGCCGCGTTGATCTCATTTTCGGTTACCCATTGCAGGTATACGCTATTATCTTTTCTAAAAGCGTCAAAAGAAAGCAGGCTGATGGGCAATGGTTGATTGGCATTTGTGCCGCCGTTATTGATCCAGAATTCACTGAAGCTGTTTACGGGAAATTCTGCATAGTACCCCGTATCGTAAGGTATGATCTCTACATTAGCAGGTAGTTTGAACTGGAAAAAACCATTTACATCATTGGCGAGATTGCCATCTTCATTAGCACCGCCGGTTTCACTATATTGTGTAACACCTGATACATAGGGATCGCTGATAGTAGTACATACGCCGCAACCCGTCGCATTCATCAAAGCCTTTGCCTCTGCATCAGTAAAATAAAAACGCACCGTCACATTACCTGCGGGCTGGTTGGTTACTTTTATTACTATATTCCTGTCTAAATAATATTGATTATTGGTGCTGAACCTTACCGGTACTGCAGGATTAAAATAAACATAGGCATTGGTAAGCCCCAGGTTATTCCCAAGAGGATTTATGGAAGCCACCCGTTTTCCTCCTGATTCAAAATGGATCCAGTTGTTACCCGAAACAGGTTGTGTTATACCCGTTGTTATAGCTGCGCCGGTATAAATATTGGCTTTGTCAAATATGTGTATGTCATCGATGCCCGCGCCTTCCAGGTCGAGCCCACCATCGCTTGATAATACAAACCGGAAACGGACACTGGACGCATTCGTTGGAATATCGGTACTGGCTACATGCCATTTGGTTTGTGATAAGCGCCATCTTGCAGGTGAAGCCACGTCATACCAATTGGTACCTGTTCCCATACCGCCGAGCTTGTTCCAGGTGATACCCCCATCTGCAGAATATTCTACCCAGGTATAATCATAATCGGTTTCCACATCAAAGATATGGCTGAAAGAAAGTACGGGCTGGGTGAGTCCGCTCAGGTCAAAACAGGGCGAATACAGGTAAGAGAATTCATTGTCATTATAATTCCCTGTTAAATTGGTAACCCATGCTTTTGTACCATTCGGCGCTTTATTAATCAATGTTTTTGCAGGCGTTCCCCACTGCCAGCTGCTGTTGTTTCCTTTCGTGTACCAGCCACCGTCATTTCCTTCAAATCCTTCCAGGTAATCCTGTGTACCGGTTACCGGTATGGAAGCACTGGTATGAAAAGAATAATTGAGGATACTGTCATTACCCCGGTAAGTATCGGAGGCTTCCGTTACCCAAAAGTCGAAGGTATAGTCTGTATTGATAATAAGGTTTGCAGGCACCGCGAAACTAAATAAGGTTGTAGCATTGGGTAAGATCACCGGAACAATATCCGGTACAGGGGCCCCGCCATTGATGCGGTAGTTTACCGGTACATTATTAAAAGTAGCTGCGCTGTAATTCTTAACACTTATAGTAACCGTTTGTAGCCCTGACGCATTGCAACCGTTTGCTACCGGTGAAACAACAGCATGTAACGCAATGTCATTAAATGCTTCGATAAATTTCACCTCATCAAAAGTATAACCATCATCCTGGTCCACAACAGGATTGGGAACATT
>JBBRCB010000056.1:0-20174 GCA_038205215.1 Chitinophagales bacterium
AAGGGGTAACAATTTTCCCTTATGATAAGTCTATCTTCAATAGCTTCATTAAATATCGAACGTAAGGGCCTCAACACAATTCCGACAGTTGTTTTAGTTGCTCCCCTACCCAACATCCAGTTTTCATATTGGTATAAAAAACTTACGGTTATTTCCGAAAACAAAACATTACCCTTAAATGCTTTTATCGAACGATAGGTACGCTGATAATTTATGGCACTACCTACACGACCTTGCTCTAACAGCTTTTTAATGTAAGACAGAAATGTTATTGAGATTGTCTTGGGCTTGCTATGGTCTTCATTGAAAATATTAAACCGCCTTAAGAATGGAGCATAATCAAAATTATCTGCTATTTTATTTTGCTCATCAACAAAAGGCTTTCTTTGATTAAGTTTAAAAAAACGTGCATTTAAGTCAACATAATCCTGCTTAAATTTCAAAAAATAAAAAATTTCCATTTGGTTTATAAAGGAGGTGGAACCAAAGACAATTTCATTTATGGTTTGCCTCACCTTCTGCAACTCGGCACTTACCTTATGTCCCGACAATCTTTTGTAATCGGGTTCACTAAGCTCATACAAGGTGAGATAGTCCCTTGTGATGCGTTGGTTTGTTACTCTGAGTTTTAATGGAAATTTTCCATTTTTTTTTATCCTTCTTGTATCAAGGATAATTGAAGTTGTTGTTGCCATGATGTTTGATTTTCATTTTCACTTTTCCATCTCCTCTAAATTTTGCAAACAGATTTGCAAACAAATCATTGTAAAATGCCATAAAGTAGCGATAATGCAGTTATAACAATAATCATGCAAGTAAATGAAAATCAATTTGGTAAGTTAATCTACGTTAAAGCGTAGTAAAATAGATTAAGAAATAAAACACACTCAAAATCTGCCATTCGCAAGGGTGTGAAGGTTCGATTCCTTTCGTGGGCACCATTCAAAAAAAGTACAAGCCTTGACAGCATTAGCTTTCGGGGCTTTACTTTTTAGGGCAACGTACAGCGGATTTTTTATTATGAAATATTTATCATTTGGAAAAAGGCTGTTAAACACAATTTGTACAACAACCTATACCGCAGGTTATATCAAAGTTTACTATGTCCAATCCAGGGATATAATATTTTTTAAGGCACGTGAACGATCTTTGAAGCGATTGCGCTTTTGAAAAAAATAAGCGGCGCCGGATTGACTGCTTTCGGTAAATCTTTTTTCGGCAAAAGTGGAGTAAATAATTTCGGGGATATGTTTGCTCTTACTGTTTTCTTTATTACAGCGGGGCATTCGCGTCCACTTATTTTTAGCATGTTCAGGTACGGGATAATAAATCCGGGTAATTGGGATAAACTATTGCTATGTTTAGCCAGGGCTTCTTCTCCATCCATGGTAATGATGTATTGGCAACCGGGATCTACTGCCTGCAATGCTTCTATAAACATTTCCCGGTAATCCGGGGTCGTCAGCAGCAATGAAGCATATTTTATTGGTTTCCACAAATGAGTTTGGTGAACCTGGCTAAAGGTTTTAAAAGAGCAATAAAAAATATTGTTACTCTAAAAGCGTCGGTTTTTTCGTTGAATTGAATAATACAACAACATTTTTTATCCCGCCATGTTAAAAAATAACCTGAAAATTGTTCCTTTTGTAAGTTTGGTCTGTACGTCAAAACTGGCATTATGAGACTGCAGGATATTCAATGCTGAAGAAAGTCCCAGCCCCATACCATTTTGTTTGGAAGTAAAATAGGGTTCAAAGAGATGCGACAGGTTGTCATCGCTGATACCACTGCCGTTATCTTCTATCGATACCATGTACTGCAAACCTTTTTGCTTAATAGCAACTACCAACTGCCCTTCATTCTCCTGCATTGCTTCAATGGCGTTGATGATAATATTCAAAAAAGCGATCTGTAATTTTTTATTATCTGCCATTACCCAGGCGGATTCATCCAAAAAATCCCTTTTCAAGGCTATGTGCCGCAGCGTGATCCTGTCAGAAGCAGCTACCAGGCTTTCATCAACAATTGACTGCAACGATTTTCTTTCCACCATTATTTCCGCAGGGCGGAAAGAATTCAATAATTCTGCAATGATATCTTCGATCCGCTTACTGTTGCGATTAATAATATTGAGGCACATTTTTGATTCTTCCGAATGTTCGGGTATGTCCAGCTGTTCTGCAGACAGCATGATATTGTTCAACGGGTTTCTTACTTCATGTGCCATCATCCTCACCAGGCGGCCGGTAACATTTAATTTTTCGAGCAAAAGGTTGGCTTTCTCTGATCTTTTCAATACCGTTATATCATGAATGATCCCTTGCATATAAGGAATGCCCCCTATATTTTTTTCGGTAGACAATGTAAGGATGCATATCTTCTTTTCACCGTTTTTAGTCAATAGCACTACTTCCTTATCGGTGATATCACCTGTTAATATCAGTTGATGTTTTACAGCCGCTATACCATTTTTATCAGCAAAAAGACTGTAAAGGCTTTGGGAAAGCAATTCTGTTTTATTATATTCCAACAATGCAAAAGAGGCATCATTTACTTCAGTAAATAATAAATCTTCTGTGGCAGTAAATACCGTGTCTTTAGACTGTTCAAAAATATTACGAAATTTTCTTTCACTGGCACGGAGCGCTCTTATAGCAGATGATCTTTCCAGTGAATACCTTATACAACGTTCTAATTTCTCTATATTTAATTCTCCTTTTACCAGGTAATCTATTGCACCCGATTGCATGGCCATCATGTCGATAGTACGGCTACCATTTCCCGTTAGTAAAATAAAAGGTTCTTCGCAATTATTCCTAATAGACTCTTCTATTAATTCCAATCCTGTTTTTACGTGGAGATGATAATCCACAAAATACAGGTCATATTCGCCTTTACAAATAATAGTACCAGCCTTGTTGTATTCAGGGCACCAGTCTACCACGCAATCATAGCCTTCAATTTTACTGAGGTATTCTTTGATGATAAAAAAATCATCTTCGTCATCATCTATTACAAGTATACGTACCGGCGATATCTTCATAATGGTGCTATTATTTAGATTAGTGTAGATAAATTCATTTTGATACCTGTTCAGGTAATGAAATAATAAAAGTGCTGCCGTCATTTTCTTTACTAAGCGCTGCTATATAACCCTGGTGCTTTTCTGCTATCTGTTTACATAAAGCCAGCCCAATTCCTGTACCATCGTATTCGCTGTTACCATGCAACCGCACAAACATGTCAAAGATCTGTTCCGCATATTTCTGATCGAAGCCAATACCATTATCTTGAATATAGATCCTCCAGAATTTTTTGCCCGGTGTTCCATTGGGCTGTTCCGCATAAATATTAACGACAGGGTCAATATTTTTTTTACTGTATTTTATGGCATTCCCGATAAGGTTAGAAAAGAGTGCCCGCATGAGGCCGGGATTTACGTCCAGTGAAGGCAATGATTTTAAATTGATCGTAACATTTTTTTCACTAAGCGATGGTTCCATATCACTCAACACATCCTCCACTATAAATTTTAGGTCTGTATAGACAAAACTTTTATTGTCACCCGATATTTTTGAAAACTCAAGGATATCTTTGATCAATGTCTGCATGCGCTCTGCAGCTTTGTGAATACGACTGATATACTTGACGGCGTCATCATCAAGAACGTCTTTGTACCTGGTATAGAGCAGGTCATTAAAAGTACGGATTTTGCGCAAAGGTTCCTGCAGGTCGTGCGACGACATGAACGCAAAACGGTCAAGGCCTTTATTGGCTGCTTCCAGGTGATCAATATTCTCGAGCAACTGCTTATTCAGTTGTTTCACCTGCTCTTCAGAAGCCTTTCTTTCATTGATCTCGTTCTCGAGGTTTTTATTGATAGCAATCAGTTTTTGTTCGTGTGCCATCAGCTGGTGATTCTTTGTATACAAGTCAACAAAAACAGCAACTTTTGCCTTCAGTAATTCGGGATTGATAGGTTTATAAATAAAATCGACTGCCCCTGTGCGGTAGCCCTTGAACATATTTTCTTCTCCATAATTATTGGCCGTAATAAAAACAATGGGTATATGCCTGAGCTTTTCCTTCCCGTAGATCATTTCAGCTATCTCAAAACCATTAAGGTTAGGTAACTTCACGTCTATTAAGATCAACGCAAAATCTAAATCGGTCAGCAATATCTTCAACGCATCCTTTCCGGAGCTGGCCGTTACCAGGTCGTAACCAACAGGCTCAAGAATTGATTGAATTGTTAATAAACTATCAGGTCGATCATCTACTAAAAGGATCTTTTTCTTCATAGTTTCTATTTATAAAACCAGGTACGAACCTACAAATGCAGCTGATCAATTTTTAAAGGTTTAGTAAATTGCCCCATTAGTTATTAATTTAAGGTTTTCCAATGATATGCAGGTTTATTGTAAAATTATTTAGGTAAAATGAAGTAGCATTATAAAGTTATGAATTTTACATTTTTTCTGGTCAACAAAAAACCCCTTCTTTTTGATAAAATAATTCCACAGGTTGTGGAATTATTTCCTCAGGTCCGGCTCGAAAAAAAATAAATATTAATATTGTATTTATTATTGTGTCTGGGCTAATTATTTAGAACAATAATTATTCCCTTATTCAAGGTGCCGGAAAATTATTCTCTGGTGGCTGCCGCAATACTGGCGGCATATTTCCTAACCTCCGCTGCCTGTGCTATAAATTTCCTGTTATAACTGCTTTGTTTGTAGGCGGTAAATATCCCGTCCTTTAAAATATTATCCACCTGGATGCTGGAGATCGTCTTTTTTTGTGGAAAGATCAGCGCATCAATTTTATCGTTTTTAGGGAAGAAATGACGGCTTAATAATTTTGTGCCATTTAATGCCGGGATAAAGTAGTTCTCCTCCCTTTTATCTTTCGGTATATCATAGCCATTCATCAACCAGAAATCATCACGGGCCTCCAGTACGCCCTGTACCAAAGCCGTAACCTGGTTAGGTGTTTTTTTAATTCGTTGGGCATGCACTACCACAATATTACGGTTGAACCTGCAACTGGCATTCTGAATATAGGGGAAATAGGTGTCTTCCGGCCGGGGCAACATTATAAAAATATTATCCTCGATAGTTACCGGCCTCGAGAAATCAGCACTTGTTATACCTCTATGACCAGAGTAGATCAGGTTTTTTTTTATCTGCTGCATTACCGGACCTTTATAAATCTGGTCAGCAATATCTACCTGTATGGTAGCAAATAGTATTGAATTGGAAAGCGTAGAGTTTAAACTATACATACCCACACCATTTAACCCGTCTGAATATCCAGCGGTAGGGTCGGATATAAAACAGGAGTCAATGAGTACATTTTCAGAAGGCAGCGTAGTTACTATTTGAAATCCCCGGTTACCTCTGAGGTTACAATTTCGTATCAGTACATTACTTAGCTTACCCCACCCGAATTCATTTTCAACATCAATACCTGCCCCTGGTGCGTGCCACCCGTAGGCTCCCGTTATGCCGGTGGAATCAAAATCAGAATTCAAACATCTGATATTATGCCCTTTAACGATGCTTAAACCCTGCCGTGCATTGTGATGAGAGGAACAATTGTTAACGAGGATATTTTCACCGTTGCTTTTTATCAGCATCCCGTCAGCTGCAAAATGGTGGGTGGTAATATGCTGCAGTATTATCCTGCTGCTTGTATCCCCAGGGTTATCATCTGCAATATTTATCCCATAATTTTCGCCTTCGACTACCCCTTCCTGCTTTCTCATCTTATCCACTTCCCCGTTCAATGAAAGATCCTTTATTAGAACATTTTTGCAGTTTACCAGCTTAAAAAGACAAACGGTATTATTATAGGCATAGTTATAAGGCAGGCCATTGATTTTGTAATCTTTATTCCTGGAGAATGCACCATTAATTCTTATTGCACTGTTATTGCCCTCAATGATAAGTCCGTTGCAATTTTTAAATAAAATATCACTGATATTATTCTTTTTAATGCCGTCTAATATTTTATAAGAAGCTATGTAATAATTTCCTTTAGGAATGATCAATGTTCCTCCGCCCTCTTTTGAAATAATTGTAGCTGCCTTTAAAAATGCATTATAGTTATCGGTTTTATCGTCTGGTGCAGCACCAAAATTTGTAACGAGGTTATACAGTTTTTTCCTTTGAGCGAGAAGGTTTTGATGACAACAAATAAACGGTATCAATACCAAAAAAAAATGAAAAGGTTTCTTGTAGTTCACCATTAGAAAATGTTTAAGCACAAATTACAATTATCATGCTTGGTTTTTTTATTACATGCAGGATGGAAGCTTAATGTTCTGTTATAACCTGGGGTGAAGAAAGATAAAGCGATTTATTAGCAAACTTTTATCAAATCGGTTGAGTGGGTATGTGGTTCTTATGATCAGTTTCAGCTTTCATTTTCAGGTACACGCCGTTTGTCCAACCAAATCCATCCTGGTTAGGGTATTCGCCACCGCCAGCAGTGATCGTAGTGTCCATCACATTATATTTCTCCATCATTTTGCCGGTTTCAGTAAAAACTTTTTCGCAGTTGCCCAACCAGTTATTGCTAATGGCCCGGGCCAATTTGTTAAATCCATATTGCTGCAAACCTTTATAGGCCATCCATTGTAAAGGCGCCCACCCGTTAGGAGCATCCCATTGCTGGCCGGTATTGTATACTGTTGTTACCAACCCCCCGGGATGAAGAAATTTTTCATTCACAAGGGCAGCGATTTTTTTTGCCTGCTCCGGGGTAGCAATATTAAAGAACAGGGGGAATACGGTGGCTAAATTAAAGTGGATCTGCTGGCAATTGTCGACAAAATCATAATCAAAATAGCAACCCTTGTTTTCATTCCAGCACCAGTTTTGTATTGCCGCATGCCGGTTTACTATTTTTGTTTGAAACAGTTGGCTGTTGGTTTCATCCCCTTGTAACTGGTACATCTGCAGCAAAGTTTTTTCCATATGCAGTAACAGGCAATTCAGGTCAACGGGCACCAGTTCAGCCGTTTTGATGGTCTCCATTTTTTTACCATCTTTAAACCACCTGCTGCTGAAATCCCATCCCGATTCTGCTGCTGCCCGGATATGCCTGAATGTTTTTGCAGGTGTATTTTTTGTTGAAGCGGCAATGTGTTTATCCTCCGGGTATGCTTCCGGACGGGGTTCATCCTTACTGTCCCAGTAACGATTCAGTACAGCACTGTCTTCGAGTAAAACAACACGGTCGCAACAGGGATTTTTTTTATTTAATTCCTCCATACCCTTCATCCAGAACTGGTATTCTTTTTCCAGTACGGGTTGGTATTTGGTTAACACAGCATCGCCTTTTTCTTCAGCCAGCAGTTTTATCATCAGCGCAAAAAAGGGTGGTTGCGAACGGCCTAAATAGTAACTCCTGTTGCCATTAGGTATAAAACCAAATTCATTGATGAGCCATGCAAAATTGTCCACCATATTTTCTATGATGTTGATGCGTTTACTCACCTGTAAACCCAGCATGGTAAAATAGCTGTCCCAGTAATATATTTCCCGAAACCTTCCACCAGGCACAATATATTCATGCGGCAATGGAATAAGTGTGCCCCCATCATGGCCGGGAATTCTTTTTAATTCATCCCACAAATCATTTAAATGCTGGTCAATTGTTTTTTTTGCAGAACTATACCTGGAAACCGTTTCAATAGGTAATTCAAAATTTGCTTTTACAAATTCCAGTAATTTAAATGAAGAATCATTTTTTGCCATTGCATATTGTTCGAGGATTTCCGATACAGGATATTTTGGAATACAGTCCACAAAATATTTACTGTCCGCAAAAATATTCTTCGTTTGTACATCTTCGTAAAGCGCACCCAGAGATTCAATAAAAAATAAAGTTTGATCCGCCATACAAAATGCTATGCGTTTGCTTTGTTTGCTAAAGATTTATTGTGTAGCCGGTTAAAAGCAAAGAGGCTGATGATTAAAATTGTTATCGGTATAAGTGTAAAATAAAAAGCTGTTTGCCCATCATAACTATCAAAAATAGCGCCTGTAATTAAAGACCCTGCAGTACCGCCTACTGCTGAAAACACGATAATGAGCCCCGACATTAATCCATGCTTTTCTTTTGGCAATGAACTTAAAATAGCCGAATTAATGGAAGGATAAATTGGTGCAAGAAATAAGCCAATTAAAGGGAAGATATAAGCAGCCAATGGCGCATTAAACCAACCTGCGTCGGCGCTTATCGTAACATTTTTTGCCAATGGCATTGCAACTATCACCATAGCTGCGGCTAATACCAGGCAGGTAATCAATACATAAAACCAATGAATCTTTTTAAGCACAACGCCTGCTAAAAACCGCCCTAAAGCATAGGAACCTGCCAATATACTACCCATTTGAATACTTAACGCATTGGGTAGTTTTAAAACTTTTTGATTGAATGTGGGTAAAAAGTTTTGAATACTCTGTTCAATCAAAACATAAAAAAAGGCTGCGCATAAAAATGCAACGATAATTGGCTTTGCCATTAACGTAAACATTTCAAAAAAATTCGCTGACCCTTTGGCAGCAGTTTTTTGAACACTCGATTCATCCAAAGTTGAAGAGAGTAAAAGCAGAAAAGCAACAATAGCAATTCCACCAATTAAATAATATGATTTAAGCCAGGCAGTTGATTCAGGGTGAGCATTATCTATAAAAAAACTAAAGATAAAATACAATGCAAAATTACCTACTGTAAAAAACGACTCAATAAAATTCATGAACCGGATATGCGCTTTGGAATCTGTTGTTATGATACCAATTGTACTGTATACCGACATTTTGATCAATGCAAAACTTGCCCCCACCACTACAAACAATAATTTTATTGCTAAAAACCCAGGTACATTTGGTATCACAAAACAGGCAGCGGCAACAACTCCCAAAGCGATCAGCATAGCATTTTTATATCCTATCCGTAAAATAAAAGAAGCTACAATAAACGATAAAATGGCAATACTGAAATCTTTGCAGGGATCTATCCAGGATGCTGCAGAACTACTCACACCAAAATTATTTTGAACCTGTGTAATAGCTATCCCTGAGCTATTCAGTAAAATTGCAAAAACAAAATAATTAAAGAACAGCGAGGTTTTAATTTTCCAAGTAGACATGTGCAGGCTTTATATAGTGAGCAATCAAAAACAATAACTTTATTTTCTAACCCCTAAACTTCTAAACATCTAAACCCTGCGTTACAAAGACCCACCTTCCACCAAAACAGAATCCACGGTAAGTTCCTGCATAAAAGTACTTCCACCAATACATTCTTTCATTCTCTTAAAAGCGAGTTTTCCTAATTTGTAGCCACTCGTTTCCACGTAGGTGATCCGGGGATGGTATAATGTAGGTATCAAACCGTTGCTGATAGAAATCACTGCAATATCTTCGGGAACACGTAAGCCTTTTTCGTGAATGGCGTGCATAGTACCAATAAGGATGAGGTCGCCCATACAAAAAACGGCATCCGGTTTTTGCTTAGCTTCCAGTGCTTCCAGTGTAACCGTTCTTGCTTCTGCAATAGACAAAGGGAATTTGTTGATGATCTCCGTTGCAGCAGACCTGGCTTTATACGTATCATTGAACGCTTCGTAGCGTTTTTGCGAAATGGTTAATTTAGGATGACCAAATAGTGCCAGCACCCGTTTTTTTTGTTTACCGATTAATGCATCGGCTACCATGGTTGCTGCAGCCCTGTCTGCAAGGCAAATCTTATTACACTGTTCATATCCCGGCACGCGGTCGAAGAATATTACCGGCACTTTCTTTTCCTGGAGTTTTAAAAAAGAGGAAAGATCATCTGTTTCTCCCGTGATGGAAACGAATACGCCGGCGATCTGGTTATTCTTTAAAAGTTTAAGGTTGGCTGCTTCAATGTCTTTGCTTTCGCCGGATTGCATTATCATTACGGAATATCCTATCGCCCTTGCTTCTTCTTCTACAGCTACAGTAAAAGAATCATAAAAAAAATTATCGAGTGAAGGCACCATGATACCAAGAATACTACTGGAATTATTGCGCAGGTAGATGGCATGGCGGTTAGGTTCATACTCTAAAGTTTCAGCCAGCTCCTTTACTTTACGTTTGGTTTCCTCGGATATGTCGGGATGATTTTTAAGCGCCCTTGAAACGGTAGATATACTGATCTTTAAAATCTCTGACAGTTGTTTTAGTGTAGCTTGTTCCATCGTTAATACAGTGAAAATAATATTATTTTCTTTAAATGAATATCATTTTTTAATAGCACCTGCAGGGTATCTGATCAAATATTTTTCTTTTGTAACATCATTTGCCCCAAATGATAAGCATCATGTTGCAGGCAACCCATTACCAGGTCGTAATAGGTTTGTGAAGCCTTTAGGGTAGGCATATCTAAATTTTCGTCCCTGAGTTGGTGGATGGCATTGCGCAAAGCATGGTAGGCTGCTTCAAAATCAAGCAATGTTTGTTTCCAACCGGCTTCATTTAATTCCGACGGCAGCATAAAATCTTTAAAGGGCGGAGGATTACTACTGCCTGTAAGACGGTTTACCACCGTGGTACGCCAGTAAATGATATGGGCTGTTAATTGCCAGATGCTGTTATTATTTATAGAGATACTATCGGCGGCCATTACAGCATCTACGCCATGTAAAGTGTCTTTAAAATTATTCCCTATCCAGCAATCGCCATGTTGCAGGTGCGCAAATAGTTTTAGTATGCGGTTAATTTCAATACCCATATTTTTGTTATTGAAAAGTTTTTAGTTCTTAGTTTTTAGTTCTTAGTAATACCTGCTATTAAGCCAACCTTTACAAATTTAGCACTTCCACTAAGAATTTTGAACTAAAAACTAAGAACTAAAAACTAAACCAATGAATATCGAATTCAACAAAAATGAGGATGCCCTTAAATTAGCGTGGAGCCGCACCAAAAAACTTTTGGAAAAAATATATGAAGGTGGTGGCCAAAAAGCTGCAGCAAAACAAAAAGAGCGCAACAAGCTCACGGCCAGAGAACGCATCTCCTACTTATGTGATACCGGTAAGCCATTTATTGAACTCGGCGCTTTTGCAGGATTTGAAATGTATGAAGAACAGGGCGGTTGCCCTGCGGGCGGAACGGTTAGCGGTATGGGTTATGTAAGCGGCAGGCAATGTATTATTGTAGCTAATGACCAAACCGTGAAGGCAGGCGCCTGGTTCCCGATCACGGGTAAAAAGAATTTACGCATGCAGGAGATATCGATGGAAAATAAATTACCGATCATTTACCTGGTAGATAGTGCCGGTGTTTTTTTGCCCATGCAGGATGAGATCTTTCCCGATAAAGAACATTTTGGAAGGGTGTTCCGCAACAATGCAAAGATGAGTGCGATGGGCATTACGCAGATTGCAGCAGTGATGGGTGCCTGTGTTGCGGGTGGCGCTTACCTACCTGTTATGAGTGATGAGACGTTGATGGTGGAAGGCAATGGCTCGATATTTTTAGCAGGCCCTTACTTAGTTAAAGCCGCCATCGGTGAAGAAATCGATGCCGAGACTTTAGGTGGCGCTGAAACACATAATGCAATAAGCGGTATTGCGGATTATAAATTCCCTAACGAACAGGAATGCCTGGACCATATTAAAAAAATATTTTCCAAATTAGGTAAACCTCAAACTGCCGGCTTCGACAGGATAAAAGCTATTGCACCCAAACCTGCGGCAGGCGAGATCTATGGTATCATGAGTGCAGGTAATACCAAACCTTATGATATGGTAAAGATCATTGAATGTATTGCTGATGCGGATAGCTTTGATGAATTCAAACAGGAATACGGCAAGACGATCGTTTGCGGCTATGCCCGTATTGATGGATGGGCGGTGGGAATGGTTGCCAACCAGCGTTTAATTGTTAAGAGTAAAAAAGGCGAGATGCAATTGGGCGGCGTAATTTATAACGACAGCGCCGATAAAGCCGCAAGGTTTATTATGAATTGTAACCAGAAAAAGATTCCATTGGTTTTTTTACAGGATGTTACAGGTTTCATGGTGGGCAGCCGCAGCGAACACAGCGGCATTATAAAAGATGGTGCCAAGTTAGTAAATGCTGTAGCCAACTCCGTGGTACCAAAGATCACTATCATTATTGGCAACAGTTACGGCGCAGGTAATTATGCCATGTGCGGTAAAGCTTATGACCCTCGTTTTATTTATGCATGGCCTACGGCAAAGATCGCAGTAATGGGTGGAGAGCAGGCTGCAAAAACATTAATGCAGATACAGGTGGCGGCATTAAAAAGCAAGGGCCAGGAAATAACTCCTGAAGATGAACAAAAGATACTCAATGAAATCATAGACCGTTACAACAGGCAAACATCGCCTTACTACGCCGCGGCACGGCTTTGGGTAGACGAGATCATTGATCCTGCTGCCACAAGAATTGTTATTGCAGAAGGAATAGCAGCGGCTAATAATAATAGTGAGATGGCAGAGTTTAAGACGGGGGTATTCCAGGTATGATCCTGAACGAAGGATAGGTTGATGGATTCATGATTTGATTCGTGGGCAATGACCAGGGCTTAAGCTGGTACATTTTAAAACAGCCCTTTGATTACATCACTGAAAAAAGTAAATACAAAGCAACGTATGATTACTGTTACGAGGCAAATGCGTACCAGTTTTTTCATATCTGCATTAAACCCTGCTCCAACACCGATCGCTGCGGGTGCGCCTAAAAAGAAAGTGCCGATAAGTCCAATACCAAACAACCCGTATTTATGCCAGATGGTATAGATCAGGCCGGTCTTGACTTTAGGTGCGTTATTTTTGTTAAACTTCCTGTTAATAAACTCTTCAATTCTCTTTCCTAAATAAGCAGCGATAAAAACACCGGCTATGCCACCGGTTAAAGTACAGAATAAAATCGTCCAGGTACCGAGGCCAAAGGCATGCGCCGTACCCAGCGCTGCATACAATTCAAAACTGGCCATGGCAATTACCGTAATTATCTTCAGGATCATACACTAAATAGAATAGTGCAACTTACGAATTATTCAACCATTGCTGAGTTTACTATGAACTTATGACAATGTTCAAACAAACAACATGAGTATCCCATATCCAATCAAACCAATACCTGCAATAAAGGATATCCATTTATATTTTGGAACCAATTTTTCCAGCAATACAAACAAGGTGATCAAAGCGATCCACAGCAGCTTCATGATGCCGGCAACAAATAATACCGTCATTAATACCCAGCAGCAACCCAGGCAATAGATACCATTCTCAATACCCATTTTAAATGCACCAGACTTGCCTTCTTTCCATTTACTATGAATAAAACTTACGGGCGTTTGGCAATGGGTTAGGCAGCGTTGTTTTAATGAAGTGAATTGGAATATACCGGCAACAATCAAAATACCAGCTCCCAATATTTTATGAGTGATGATCATGTCGGGGTTCAACCAGTTGACCTGCTGCAATGCCTATTGCAACAAAGTTGCCAGCAAACTGAATATCGCCCAGGTAAAATAATAACCGGCAAAAAGATAGCCTGCGGGTACATAAGTATTGCGCTGTTGCTGCTTTTGCATTTAAACGAAATAAAATTATTTTTTCTCCATTCGTCATCGGGCTAACTTAGCGCCGAAATAATTATTGCGATTGAATACGATAAAGATTTACACAGACGGAGCGGCAAGGGGCAATCCCGGCCCCGGGGGTTACGGTGTTGTATTGATGTGGAATAACCACCGTAAGGAATTATCCAAAGGTTACCGGCTTACGACCAATAACCGGATGGAATTGCTGGCCGTGATCACTGCCCTGGAAACACTAAAAAAAACAGAGCACCCGGTACATATTTTTTCCGACAGCCAATATGTAGTAAGGGCGATAAGTGAAGGCTGGTTGGATACCTGGATAAAGACCAATTTTAAAGGAGGTAAAAAAAACAGTGACCTGTGGAAACAGTATTATGATATTTCCCGGCGCTTTAAGATCACGATGCATTGGGTAAAAGGCCATGCCACCAATCCTTTCAATAACCGTTGTGATGAGCTGGCTTGTGCTGCGGCTGATGGGAAGGACCTAGCCGTGGATGATTGGTATGAGGCCAATAAGGAAAACTAAAAAAGCCATCCTCCAGTTGGCGAATGGCTTTTTTGAATGATCTTATCTTCAGGCAATAGATGATTTGTTTAATGCAAATTTGTGGATGAAATAATAGGCGCCAAATAACACCCCACTAAAAAATAAAGTGGCATAAATACTGTTCAAATAAAAAGGAATTGCTACTATATAACATTCCACTAAACCAACCCATGTTTTAGGGTAAGGCAGGTTGTTGATCGCAACACCTCCGCCAATCCAGAAAAACAAATTAGAGCATATGAAGTAAAGTGTAGCCGCAGCCAAAGAACCACCAATGATATGTGCCACATTATTTTTCTTAACGAAGAATCCAATAACTGTTAAGCCAACAAATAATATATAGTTTGTGATTTGGCCATCATAGAAACCTGCGATGGAAGTTACTCCGTTCCTGTATAATACCTCGTACAGGCAGTCGGATACCAACATGGAAAGCAAAGGCAATAAGAATGACATCTTCTTATCGGTAATTACCGAGCCTGCAAACAATGCCATGGCGATTTGTGGTGCAAAACCAAAGGGCCTGTTTGGAATAACCCTGTAAACGGCAGCAATTACAACCAGTAATACAAAACTCCAAATGGCGTTTTTATTAATTTTCATGTGTTACATTTAAGGCGCAAAAATAAGCAATAATATTTTGTCTGCGTCATTTTAAAACTGCAATTATCCTCAGGCTGTGAATTACTTATTTTTCCAGTTTACTTAAGGGCTGCCAACCTTTATAAAGCCATTACAGACTTAAAAGTAAATACGAGGGTTGCCAACCCTTCAAAGACTATGGCACATCACAATACAACCGGCAATACGGGTGAAGCGATGGCAGTAAACTGGCTGGCTGAGCAAGGTCTTAACCTGTTACATTTAAACTGGCGCCACTCGCACTGGGAAGTGGATATCATTGCATCAAAAGATGATATCCTGCATTTTATTGAAGTTAAAACACGGCGCACCAAAAAATTCGGCCATCCGGAAGAAGCAGTATCAAAAAAGAAGATCCGCAACCTGGTCAATGCGTCAGAAGAATATTTGTATCAATATCCTCAATGGAAAAGGATACAGTTCGATATTTTGTCGATCACCATTTTGAGGAAGGAACCGGTGGAGTATTTTTTTATTGAGGACGTGTTTTTATAATGGATAATTTTCAGCAGTGGGAGTAGCTTTACAAATCGCAGTAACTGAACATTGAACATTGAACATTCACAATAGACAACAGACAACTCTCAACTTCCTTTTGCAGCTGCCATCATCTTTTCCACCAGCTTATAAGTTGCGGGACAGTATTCTAAATTTTGTTTATGAACGTGCATGTAATCCACCATCTTCTTTTTGGGTAAATGAGGAAAGCCCGAACAATCCAGTGGACGGATCTCGTAAATAGAACACTTGTTGTCTTTTAAATTTAAAAACTGGCAGGGTTGTGTTTTATTTTGCCAGTCTTTATCTTTTTTTTCATAAACGAGCCATTGGTCTTTAAACTCCTGCGGTGTTTGGTTAAAGTGTGCAGCAATTCTTTTAATATCAGCTTTTGTATAGGTGGGTGTCATCGTTTTGCAACAGTTGGCGCATGTAAGACAGTCTACATCGTTCCATACTGCAGGTTCTAACGCGGCAGTAATTTTATCTAAACCACGGGGAGGATTGTGTTCAGTTTTAGTAAGAAAAATTTTCATTCTTCTTTTATTTAGCTTTACTTTTCGCTTAAAGGAACGGAGGTTAATAGCCTGCATAAAAAAATTTAAGTGCTGCTGATTTAATTGAAACAGCGAAATTAGTGTATAATTGTTTTAAATAAACATTTAGAGAAACTGCAGACATATCTAAAATAACAATTTTAAAAATACAATCCTCTTTTATAGGATAGGACACTATGTGGGATGCTTACAAAAAAGGGTATAAAGCCTGGTTGCAACTGGAGAAATCGCTTGCAGATAATTCTGTTGAAGCTTACCTGCATGATATTGATAAATTGACGGATTTCCTTGTTACCACAGAAATAAAATCGCCTGATAAAGTTACCCTTAAAGAACTGGAGCAGTTTGTAAAATGGGTAGCTGAGCTGGGTATGACGGCTTCATCACAGGGAAGGATTATTTCGGGTCTGCGCAGTTTTTATAAATATTGTTTGCTCGAACAGATCAGCAGCACTGATCCTACCGTTCTGCTGGAAGGCCCCAAATTGAAACGCAGCTTACCGGATACTTTAAGTTTTGAAGAAATAGAAAAGATCATTAATAAGATCGACCTCAGCAAACCCGAAGGGGGCCGTAATAAAGCGATGCTGGAAACTTTATACAGTTGCGGTTTAAGGGTAACCGAACTGGTAAATTTAAAGATCAGTTGTTTGTACCTTGATGTGGGCTTTATAAGGGTGATCGGTAAAGGCGATAAGGAAAGGCTGGTGCCCATTGGAAGCGATGCCATCAAATACATCAAAATTTATACAGACAATATCAGGGTGCATATCCCTGTAAAAAAAGGACAGGAAGATATGTTGTTCTTAAACCGAAGGGGTAGTAAACTTTCCCGGGTAATGGTATTTATAATTTTAAAAGAGCTGGCAAAGAAAGCCGGTATCAACAAAAGCATTTCGCCACATACCTTCCGCCATTCTTTTGCCACGCATTTGGTAGAAGGCGGCGCAGACCTGAGAGCTGTGCAGGAAATGCTGGGACATGAAAGTATTACTACCACTGAGATCTATACGCATTTGGACAGGGAATATTTAAGGAATACACTGGAGCAGTTTCACCCTGCGTTTAAAGGCGTATGACAGTTTTTTATGCGTCTGACGGTTGCACCCGCCTTAACGCATAAAAAACCGGTCCGATGTTCCTGCTTGGATTACTCTGTGAGGTAAACATCATGACCGGTATAAAACACAACCAAACTACTGAATAAGAAAATTACTGGTGCTGATCAATTTATTATTGCTGTCAAATATTCTAATGTAATAAACACCGCTACTCCAGTCTTTACCTGTTTGCACCTGTTCTATATACTGTTTTGTTGTTGCGGTGGATTGCTTTTGTAAAACAATTAGCCCGGCTGCATCAATCAACTGAATATTGAAGCTGCCCGCCTGTTTTAGAATAAGGGCGATAGTAAAGGGATTACCTTTTCGGACAGGGCTGGGATAAATTTTTAAGTCGCGGGTAAATTTTGTTTGAACAGACCGTATTGAATCAATAAAACTTCTTTTTACCGTTACTCCTGCAACCATCCCTCCCACTGCCGAACATCTTTGTATCCTGCCCTGCACATACCCGGAATTGATCACCACGGTATCCATTTTTTTATACTCCGTTTTTTTAGTGGTGATAACTATTGCGCCTGCAGCTGCCTGTGACCCAAAAATCGCCGTTGCCTTGTTAGTTTTCAAAATTGAAATTTTATCAATCTCCGCGGAATTAAACGTGGCAGGCAATCCTCCGGAAAAAGGAATGCCATCAATAACATATAGGGGTTCCTTTCCCCCAACAATAGACGAAATTCCGCCTATTATTATTGAGGGTGTTGTAGAATTTTCAACAGAGAATGTTTGGCCGTTAATCTTACCTGCCAGTACATTATTTATATTAAAATTTCGTTGCAGTTTAATACTATCTGCCTGTATTGTTTTAATCACCTTTAATCCTCCCTGGGCCTTTGCATTATTTGTTTTGCCAAAAAACAAAAACAACATCGTGATATAATTCCAATGCCAGAATAATCTTTTTGTTGGTTCTTTAGGTAGGGCGATCATTCTATCCAGTTGATCAGGATATGCCCTTCCACAAACTTTTTCATTTTTTATGCTGGAAAAATAATTCAGTACCTGTGTATCAGTCATTGTACTAAAATCAACCACCTGTTTGGCGCAGGCATTACAAAAACGGCCTTGTTGCGTGGGGGTCATCTGTTGCCAATCTTCATGGCATGGCTCGGGAATGGTGAGCTCAATTTGCTGCATAACAGTTGGTTTGTTATACTGATGCAGCATTTTTTGAGATTACATAAACAATTCTTAAAAAAATATAAGGGAGGAAAATGAAGCCGGAATAATAGTTATTTTCTTTCGAGCATCACCTTATGCTGCTGAAAAGGAACGCCATTGCTGTATTCGGAATTGGCAACTTTTTTACGGTAGTTTTTAAAGAGGCTTTGCCAGCGTAATTTAAGTACACCCAATATGCCTTCTTTCACTATCCCTTTATTCATTTTGCTGGCACCTAGTTCCCTGTCGATAAAAGTAATCGGCACTTCGGTTATTTTAAAACCCAGTTTCCATGCAGCAAATTTCATTTCAATCTGGAATGCATAGCCCACAAAGGAGATCGCATCAAGGTTAATAGCTTCCAACACTTCTCTTTTGTAACAAACAAAACCGGCAGTAGGATCTTTCACCGGCATCCAGGTGATCATCCTGGTATAAACAGAAGCACCTTTTGATAAAAATATCCTGTTGGCAGGCCAGTTAGCCACTGCACCACCCTTTACATATCTTGAGCCAATGGCAATCCCGGGATCTGTTTGGTTACAGGCATCATATAAACGTTCAAGGTCTTTTGGATTATGCGAAAAATCCGCATCCATTTCAAAAATAAAACGATACCCTTTATCGATGGCCCATTTAAAACCAAAAATATAGGCAGTACCTAATCCCAGTTTGCCCTGGCGTTGTTCTAAGAATAACTGTCCGGGATATTTTGCAAATAAAGCCTTTACGATGCTGGCAGTGCCATCAGGCGAATTATCGTCGATGATCAAAACATGATAGTGCTGGCCCAAACCAATTACTGCACCAATAATATTTTGGATATTCTCTTTTTCGTTATACGTAGGTATGATAACTAATTTTTCCAAATCAAGTTTTTGACAATATCAAATCTACTAAAATTTCCTTAATGGATTATACACATATTTAGGACACGGGGATAATTAGTTGTTTTTTAACAGGGTCTTATTGAATATTTCTGTGAGCTTTTGCTTGGTATGCAGTGGAAAATCTCCTCTCATCATCCAGTCATAATATTGGGGTTCTGCCTTCAGCACATCTCCCACGCTTCTGCCTTTATATTTACCAAAGTTAAATATCTCCACACCTTTATCGTCATACCCAAAACGGCGGGCGTAATCTACAATCTTTTCTTCCCCAATTACCCCCAATACCGATTCTACGGTATTGCCCAGTTTTTCATATTTTTTTAGCTGCGATAAAAATACGTCAATAGTCGCATTTACATCGGCTTCCGCACTATGGGCATCTACTAATTCTTTTGCACAAAAGAATTTATAGGCAGCAGAAAGGGTTCGAGGTTCCATGGTGTAGAATATGTGCTGCACATCAACCATTTTTCTCTTGCTCAGGTCCACATCAATTCCAGCTCTTAAAAACTCTTCCATCAGCATCGGAATGTCGAAACGGTTGCTGTTATAGCCCCCGAGGTCACAGCCTTCAATGAACATTTTCACTTCGTTGGCCACTTGCTTAAAACTGGGGGCATCTTTTACCATTTCATCGGTTATACCATGGATATCACTGGTCAGCTTTGGGATCGGCATCTGCGGATTAAGCAGTTTACGTTTTACCTGGCGGCTTCCATCGGGTAAAAGTTTTATAATGGCAATTTCCACAATACGGTCGGTAGAAAGATTAACGCCGGTCGTTTCCAGATCAAAAAATGCAATTGGGCGTGTAAGTTGTAACATGGTCGGTTTAAAGGTTTAATTCATATTTTATTGAAAGCAGGTAAAAATAGTGTAGTTTTTACACTATTTCAAAAGGTAAAGGTAATAATTTAGCAGATTTCGCCGTTTACCGTTGGTAAATTATCTTTGCCATGGTATTAACCTTGCAAGATTAAAGTTTTTTAACCTGAAATTTTATATAATGAAAAGATTATTTTTTGCTATTGCCCTATTAACCATTATGGCAGCAGTATTCAGCAGTTGTGCCAGTAGCCGTAAAACAGGGTGTCCCGGTACTGAAGGCATCATTCATTAATTTATCCCCGGACCGCATGAA
>JBBRCB010000057.1:0-18639 GCA_038205215.1 Chitinophagales bacterium
CCTTTACCGGTCACCATTTCTTTTATCCATTCGATAACCTTGAAGTCTTTTATTTTTTCGGAATTAAAAACTTCGGCATGTTGTTTTAGCAATTTGTATAGCTTGGTCCGCTTATCAAATGTCTTGGTTTTATATGCCACAACAAAAATGGTAGAGGATAATGGATGTTCAATATAACTTTCCAGTTTTTCAATATCCTTCATTTGCTGTGCCTCCTTCAGCAATACCACCTGCCTTTCGGCAAACATGGGATATCGTTTACAGGCATTCACTACCGAAGCCCACTCTGCATCGCGGCCATAAAAAACGGTGAGGTTAAAACCCGCTTCTGCTTCATCCAAAATTTTATGTTCGGCATAGCCTACCACTATATCGATATAATATTCTTCTTCCCCTTCGAGCCAGTAAACCGGCTTAAAGCTTTTCTTTTTCCAGTCGCTGATGATTTTTTCGGCACTCATAGCCTCAAAGATAAAAGATTTTTAAAAGGGTTGACTACCTTCAGAAGGTTGTTCCACTTTTAAGAAAGCTTTTCAAAGGGTTTTTAACCGCCGGTTGGGTAAGCTTTCCTAAACTGGCATAATTTTAGCACATATATGCAGTAAAAACTGCCCGTATTAGTTATTCACATATCAACATACTGCAGCTTTTATATTCTTTTTAAGCTCACGATTAAATATTTTTGTTATTAACAAACCCCCTTAAATCATGGCATACGAAAATTTTCCTGAATCAGAAAAAACAACACCTGCAACTCCCCCACCAGCAACAGCGACGAACTGGCGTAATATTTTGACCGGTGCCTTACTGGTGGCTTTATTAGGCACCTGGGGATATATCATTTGGGATAAGAGTAAAACCAAAGAAACCATCCAGCTAAAGGATACCCAGCTCACCGCTACCAGTAATGATAAAGATGAATTAAGAAAAGAACTCGATGACGCGACTATGCGTTATGATATGATCAAGACCAGCAGCGCTAACATGTCGCACAGTAAAGACAGCATGATCACTCAACGCGACAGGGACATTGCCGAAAAAAGAGTAAAGATCCAGCAATTACTTACTAAAGCCGGTGCTACTTCAGCAGAACTGGCACAGGCAAAAACTTTGATCGCATCATTGAACCAGGATATTACCGGTTATAAAACACAAATAGAAACACTGCAGGGTGAAAAACTGGTGCTAACCCAGGAAAAAGAAACGGTTACGAAGGAAAGAGATGTGTCCCGTAAAGAGACCGAAGATGCTAAAACGGTGATCAAAGAAAAAGAAGATGTGATTGACATTGGCTCTACACTGCACGCCAGTAATTTCTCCATCGTGGGTATCAATGAAAGAAGAAGCGGTAAAGAAAAAACCACCACTACGGCTAAACGCGTAGATAAATTGCGTATCAGCTTTGACCTGGATGAGAACAGGATCACACAATCAGGCAATAAATCTGTTTATATCTGCATCACTGATCCAAAAGGAAATCCTGTTACTGTAGAGGCTTTAGGATCCGGCACTTTTAAAACAAGAGAAGGCGAGGATAAATTCTTTACGCAGAAAGTAGAAGTCAATTATGTACAGGGCCAGCGCCAATCCATCAATGTTGACTGGAAACAGAACAGCAATTTTGAAACAGGCGATTATAAAATCGAAGTGTACAATAATGGTTTTAAAATTGGTGAAGGAGTAAGAAGCTTGAAGAAAGGCGGCTTGTTCAGCTAATCATTTTCATATTTAACGTAGAACGGCGCAATGGTTTTGCGCCGTTTTTTGTTTGGGGCCGGGATGGTTTTAAACCGGCCTGAGCATTAACTTAAGATCCTGTAAGGATCTAACGGCTTGAAGCAGTAGTGACCTTTACAGGATCGCCCTGATTGAAGCTCTTCCCACATGTATCGTTTTGGATTCACCTGGCTTTCTTCCTTCGTATTGAATACTTACTTCAAAATTTCCTGCAAGCCTGCGGGTATATTCTACATTCCATAAATAATTTTTTCCGGGCAATAGGCCATCCAGTAATACATAACCAACCGTTGTATTGGCGGCGCCGGGGTAAGCAGTGAAATCAATTTGATTCAATGTTATTTTTGCATTAAGCGTACTGTTGCTGAGAATATTGTACCGCAGGTCGGCAATCAGGGCATGAGTGACGGCCTTCTCCATTGAATCAATGGTATTTCTTTTATTAGTAAAACTATAGGTTAAACTCAACCTGAAGTTGGAACGGTATATATAAGATAGTGTAGGCTCAACCGTATTTTGCAGCACCAGGTAATTCCGGTTATTGAATTTGGTACCGCTGGTATTCAATTCATTTTTTGCCTGGCGGAAATTGATATTGGCAGAAAAATTCTTATTGAAATTCCACCTTATTTTACCAAAAAGGTTTCTCAATTTACGGCTTTCGAATCCATACGATAATAAAGTTTTGCCGTTGCTGAGGCCATGTGTAATATCAAAACCCCATTTCACACTGCTGCGGTTAAAATAGTAGGTATTGGATAAAAATGAATTCAAGGCGATGAGCGTGGTATCCACTAATTTTTTTGTAAAAGGATTGAATTGAAATTTCCCTGTTGAAATATCTTTTTTACTGATCTGCAACGAGGAGCTTGTATTAGACCGGTACAATAATTTTTTGAGGCCATGGGCACTGGTTACCGGTATTACCAGCTTTGGATTAATATCTATATTGTAATTGAACTGTATATAATTTGCCTTTACATACTGGTTGCTGGGCGTAAATAATTTTACATATTTGCGCTGGTCCTGGAAGACCGCTATTTCAAATTCATTCAATTCCCTGATGCCATTGTTATTATAATCTATCCAGGTATATTCTCCCTGCCCGGCCGGTACTTCAAAAAAAGTATACTCTCTTTTCTGCTCCTGCCCTGCGCCCAGTTCGTATAAAACCGAACCGTTCAATAAGCCTTTCCATTCCCTGAAGTTATATTCTGTGCGGCCCAATAAACTTTCTTCCGCTTTTTGCCGGCTGATAGCGCCATCAATAATATGCAACTGACGGTACGTAACATTTAATTTCAACTGCCGGTCTTCGTTTTTTAATATCTCTGTGAAAAAATTATAATTATCACTTTTATCAGCCCGCTGCAGTTTGGATTGCACAGGTAAAAGGTCGTTCCTGCTAAAATAAGATACGCCCCACCGGTTTGTTTTTTGAGGATTAGACCTGATATACACCTGCCAGATATTAAATGCGAAACTTAAAGCCGTTAACGTATCATTTACCTTGTTGCGCTGCCTGTTGTATTCACTGTTGTAGTTAATACCAAACTGCATTTTATTGAGCGTGGTCAATTCCTTGGAGACATCCACATTCGGCCGGAAATAAACGCCCTGTTGCGCCTGGTTGTTAGTTGTGGTAAAACTGATCAGGTTGGTAAATTTCCATCCTTTAGCCGCTGTATAATTATTCAGCCTTTGCCTGATACCATTATAATCATCGCTCCTGTTGTAATTGGTAATTTCATAAGCATAAAAATTACCTTTTGCATCCGCGATCTTTAAAGCGGCATTGCTCAAATGTTCATCTGCGGGCTTACTATCATATGGCAGGCTCCAGTCGCGCAAAAACTCTACATTGCGCAAACGCTCCAGTGGTTTAAACCTGCTCTGTACAAATTCATAACCCAAATTGGTTTGCACAAACATTGGCCTGCTGAACAGTTTTATTCTTTTGTCCGTACTTTGGAACTGTAACTTTGCAGCATAACCTTTATCATTCCCCTTGTCTTTTTGTGAAAATAGATTGACATCATAGTTGCTCATCGCTGCTTCTACCCTTACCCGTGATTTAAGAGAAAATAAATATTCACCCGCGATAGAAACCACCTGTTGTTTTTTCGGTGCTATCAATAAGATCACCGGTGCCCATTCACCCTGCCGTATATTATTTGCATCGGGTGCCACCCAGCCGTACACTTTTCCATTCACTGCATTTTGCAGCGGCATGTAATTTCCTTTGCCAGGCCCCAGGTAGGCAAATGAAAGGCTGTACAATACGTCATTTGGATTGGTGGAAAAAACATAAATCGAATCATGTACCATGCTATTGTACAGGGTATCAATTTTTTTATATAAAATTTTATCGGTAGCAAAAGTATCCCGTTGTGCATTTTCATAAAACGCCGTATCCACGCCATCGCCTATATTGGCTAAAAATTGTTTTTGTTTATTGTCGAGCACCTGGTTGATGGAAGAATTTTTAGCATCCGAATTACTGAAGCTGCCCACACTTAAAAAGAATTTGTTGTTGAAATTGAGTTCATCACTGGCATATACCTGTGCATTTAAAAAATTACGGTCGGCATATTCAAACTCCACCTGTATCCTGTTGTCTTTTGTAATTAAATGTTTTTGTGTAAAAGTGATTTCCGCGGTATTATAGTTCATCACGTAATCCTGGTCTTCGCCGCGCTGTAATAATTGCCCGTCGATAAAAACCCGTTCTGTTCCAGCCAATATCACAAAGTAGAGTTCGTAGTTAGCGCCCTGTAAGCGGTAGGGGCCCTGGTTGCCTTCTATTGGTTTTAGAAGATTACGGGTAAATTTTCCTTTGGCAACTGCCCCGCTTACCAGCAATGAGTTGGAAATATTTTTATTGATCCTGTTCTCCGTTATAAAAGAAACGCCCTGCAAACGTTTATAGAAATTAAGAAAATAATTTTTGCTCTGCCGGATATCAATATCCCCAAAATTGGCCTGCCAGCCTTTTTTCTTTACCTGTAAATATATTTTATCAAAATCCCGAAGGTCCTGTGTATTACCATCTGGTTGTATAGGAATATTATTGTCGGTGATCGCTGCTGTTAATTCTAAACTATCGCCGATAAAACCATTGAGCTGCAGGTTGAGGCTGGAGTTTACTACGGCATCCTGGCTATTGCCAAAGGAAATGCCGCGGCCAAAACTACCTTCCGATTTTACATTGCCAAAATCGAAAAGCGGGTTACCCTGCTGTTTATTATTGAGCCGGAAAGTAACGGGATTATTATTGATAAAATTATACCGGATACTATCATAATCATATTCCTTTACAATAGCATTCAATTTAAACGGAAAAACCCGGTAAATGACCCATACGGTTGCTACCGAAGGTTTTTTGATCCAGGTTAGCGTGGCATTAACCTCATCTATTTTATAATCCGCGGGCAATACATTCGCTATACTTACCGAACCAGGTACTATGCTTAAAGAATCGAGTTTTACCCTATCCGTTTGTACCTGGATGAATTTTTTACGCAAATTCGAGGTGGAAGGCTTTTGTGCATAGAGGGCCTGCACAAAAAAAACCAAGATAAAAAGGTATTTCCCGGGGTGATTCAACAGTTTTTAGATTAGTAATGCTTAAAATTACCAATTATTGTGTAAGATGAGGCGAATAGCTTTTTTGTTGCATGAAAAAGGCCTTCTTTAAAAGAAAGCCTGATATTTTGATGTAAAAACATTTTATTCTTCGGTACTCAAACCTGCACCCAAAAATTCCCTGTTCATCCTCGCAATATTGCTGACAGAAATACCTTTAGGGCATTCTGCTTCGCAGGCATAAGTATTGGTACAATTACCAAAACCTTCCTTATCCATTTGGGCTACCATGTTCAATACGCGGCTTTCTCTTTCCGGCTGGCCCTGTGGCAACAATGCCAGTTGAGAAACTTTTGCACTCACAAATAACATGGCGCTGCTGTTCTTGCATGCTGCAACACAGGCGCCACAACCAATACAGGCTGCCGCTGCAAATGCATCATCAGCATTCTTTTTATCGATAGGTATGGAATTGGCATCAACTGCATTGCCGGTATTTACTGATATATAGCCACCGGCCTGTATGATCCTGTCGAATGCACTCCGGTTCACCATCAGATCTTTAATTACTGGGAACGCCTGGCTGCGCCATGGCTCAACAACTATGGTATCACCATCTTTAAATGCCCGCATGTGTAACTGGCAGGTAGTGTTTTGCGACCATGGCCCGTGTGCCTTACCGTTGATATGCATACTGCACATACCACAGATGCCTTCCCGGCAATCGTGATCAAATGCAATGGCATCTTTTCCTTCGGTGATCAACTGTTCATTCAATACATCGAACATTTCTAAAAAAGACATTTCGGAAGAGATCTCCTTTACCTGGTAAGTTTCAAAATGGCCTTTATCATTGCTGTTTTTTTGCTTCCACACTTTTAAGGTGAGGTTCATGTTATAATGTTCCATATAATTGAATTGCTATATTGTTTTATTGTTAAATTGTTGTTTGTCAATTCTTCAGTTTTTGGTTTGTAAATAATATTAAGGAGTTAATTGCTTTAGGTAATTTTTGCAGTTCTCCAAAAATGAAATCATACTCTATATTTGAAATTAAGTTTCTAATTTTTACTTTCTGGTTCCAATCTGATGACTCCAGCATAAAACCCCGGCTATAGCGATAAAATTTTATCTTATCTTTTTTATGATATCTCTCAAAGCCTTCAGCGATATTAGCAGGTATTGAATCCATAGCATCCACAAATTGTTCACCAACAGTTTTCTTTGCCTGTATATCCCATTTTATTACTAAATCCCAAACATAATTACTTAAATGAAAAGCAATGCTATAACACGCAATGTCACTCGGTTTTAAAAATCTTTTCTGCTCCATTAGGGTCGGATTAGCAATTTAACAATCAAACAATTTGACGATGCAAATCAGCCAGTTCAACAATTAAATCCTTTTATAATTACTATATTCAAATGGCCGCCACCCCAATTTTTGCCATAAAAAATATAAAAGCCGGAGTTTTGTATTTTTAAAATTCTTCTTTTTAATGTCGATCTCAAAACTCCAGTCTTCCTTTGCTACCAGGTCTTTCATCACCGCGGGATGTGTCCCCTTAAAAAGGGTTACTGAGTCTATCTTTGAATAGTCAAAGGCCACATCTTTATCTGCTAAAATGGTTGTTTTCATTCCTTCTTCCCCTGCCCATAATTTCCCAAAACCTTCAGCTTTTTTATACATCGTTAGCGGGTTACGCACCCAACCATAATGATAAATGTACGCGTCGATCAGTTTTACATTGAGCTTACGGTTATCATTCCACCGGAATCCCTGTGCATCACGGTAACTCTTTATTTTTTTATCATTCCTGATGATTCTTATTTCCTTACTGTACCAGCTCCTGCCATCACCAATGTATTTGTAACTGCCGTAAAAATGATGATAGTTGAACAACAATCCCTCTACTCTTTTATCAGCCGCGTATTTATTCATCGCATCAACGATGTTCTTATGGTATTGTTCATGCACCACTTCATCCGCCTGAATGTAAAAGAGCCAATCGCTGTCAGCGGCAGTAGCAGCTATTGCTTTATCTGTTTCCACTGCCAGCACTTTTCCGCCTTCTCTCAGGCTATCATCCCATACAGAGTGCACCATTTTAATTTTGGACGAACCTATTGAAGCGATCAGGTTATTGGTATCATCTTCCGAATCGCCCAATAAAACAATCATCTCATCCACCACGGGTAAAATAGACCTTATAGATTCCACCACCGGGTAGCCGTACTTGATGGCATTCTTTACAAAAGTGAAACCTGATACTTTCATACCCCTGTTCCCCTTAAGGAGGACTCCATTGGTGATTTTATTATTAATTGAAACTTTTACTAAATTCAAAATACCTCAAAAAAATTATTAGTTTCATAAAGTTTCTTTACAAGCAAATTAAAGAACTAAAAGCCATTATTCCAGCCCTAAGCCCCAATAGGGGATTGAGGCCTGTCGTTATTTGTAAGAGCGCTGCGTCGGTTTCACTATTTCAAAATCCAGCGGTTCTTTATTTAATTCCCAGTTACTTTCTCCTTTAAATTCCCATGCAGATACATAACTGAAATTATCGTCGTCGCGTTTTGCTTCACCATCTTCTGTCTGGCTTTCTTCACGGAAATGCCCACCACAACTCTCGTTACGGTTCAAAGCGTCTTTACACATCAGTTCACCCAACTCAATGAAGTCTGCCACGCGGCCGGCTTTATCCAGTTCAGGGTTCATGCCATTTATTTCACCCGGGATCCGTACATCGCTCCAGAATTCTTTTTTCAATTGCTGAATTTCGGCTATTGCTTCCTGTAAGCCCTGTGCATTACGTGCCATTCCGCATTTTTCCCACATGATCTTTCCTAAACGCTTGTGAAAACTTTCTACTGTTTGAGCGCCCTTAATATTCATTAGTGTATTGATCCTTTCGCTCACTGCTTTTTCTGTTTCTTCAAATGCCGGGTGGGTTGTTGGTATTGAGGGGTTACGGATCTCATCGGCTAAATAATTTCCGATCGTATAAGGAACTACGAAGTACCCGTCGGCCAGGCCCTGCATTAGTGCCGACGCTCCCAAACGGTTGGCGCCATGATCGCTGAAGTTGGCTTCGCCCAATGCATATAAACCTTGTACTGTTGTTTGTAATTCATAATCAACCCAAAGGCCACCCATCACATAATGCACGGCGGGATAGATCCTCATCGGCATTTGGTATGGATTTTCACCGGTAATCTTTTCATACATATCAAAGAGGTTACCGTATTTTTCTTTCACTACTTCTTTGCCCATTGCAATGAGCTCGGCCTCAGCTGCGGTAGTATTACCCTGCTTGCCGGCTTCTATTTTGCCATAACGTTTTATCGCATCTGCGAAATCGAGGTACACTGCCAGTTTGGTGGTACCCACACCATAGCCTTCATCACATCTTTCCTTAGCGGCTCTTGAAGCCACATCCCTGGGCACTAAGTTTCCAAATGCGGGATAGCGCCTTTCCAGGTAATAATCCCTTTCGGCTTCGGGGATATCAACTGCCTTGCGGTTATCGTCTTTCTTTTTTGGCACCCATATCCTTCCATCATTACGTAAACTTTCACTCATCAGCGTGAGCTTGCTTTGATAGTCGCCACTAACGGGGATGCATGTAGGATGAATTTGGGTGAAGCAGGGATTGCCAAAGAAGGCGCCTTTTTTATGGGCTTTCCAGGCGGCAGTTACATTGCTGCCCATGGCATTGGTACTTAAATAAAATACGTTACCATAACCACCTGTACATAATAAAACGGCATGACCGAAATGTCTTTCCAGTTCACCTGTTACTAAATTCCTTGCTATAATACCTCTTGCCTTGCCATCGATCATTACTACGTCCAGCATTTCGTGCCGGCTATATTGTGTTACAGTACCTAATGCTACCTGTCGTTCCAGGGCACTATAAGCACCTAACAGTAACTGCTGCCCTGTTTGGCCTGCTGCATAAAAAGTACGTTGTACCTGTGTACCACCAAAACTCCTGTTGCTCAATAAGCCGCCATACTCCCTTGCAAAAGGAACGCCCTGCGCTACACACTGGTCAATGATATTGGTACTTACTTCCGCCAACCGGTGAACGTTGGCTTCCCTTGCCCTGTAATCGCCGCCTTTTACAGTATCATAAAATAAACGGAAAACAGAATCACCATCATTCTGGTAATTTTTTGCGGCATTGATACCGCCCTGTGCCGCGATACTGTGTGCACGGCGGGGACTATCCTGGAAACAAAATGTTTTGACCTGATATCCCAACTCCCCCAATGCAGCAGCAGCAGATGCCCCTGCCAAACCAGTTCCTACCACAATGATCTCGATCTTTCTTTTGTTGGCAGGATTTACAAGTTTCACATGCCCTTTATAATCTTCCCACTTTTCATTCATCTCACCCGCGGGTATTTTTGAATTTAGCGCCATATGATCTATTATGAATTATGAATGTCTGTTAAAAAAATAAGTTTAGTTAAGCTATCCAGTTGTAGTATATCGCAACAGGCATAGCAGCAAAAAGCAAACAAATGATTATAGAATAAACAATACCCAAACCTTTTATCAGCGGTGTATATTTTTTATGGTTGATACCCAGCGTTTGAAAGGCACTTTGAAAACCGTGTATCAAATGCCAGCACAATGAAAATACCCCCAGCACATAAACGATCACTATCCAGAGATGGTCCTGGAAAACGACCTGCATTTCTGCATAGAGATTGTGTACTGCCTGGCCGTTATATTCAGCGCTTAAAGTGGTTTCTTCCAGTGAATGGATGCCTGCGATGCCACCCAACCTTGAGGGCGTCCAGAAATGAAATAAATGCAATACAAGGAAAAGCAGGATCAACGTTCCCAGTAAACCCATGCTGCGGCTATACCATGTGCTGTTGGAACTGGCATTATTCATGCTGTACTTAACCGGCCTCGCTTTATTATTCTGTCCCCAAAGCACCAGGCCCTGGATGATGTGCAGCAATAGAAAAACAAACAAACCGATCTCCATGGTACGGATAATTAAATTACTACCCATGAAATGACCCCAATGGTTGAAGGTTTCTCCCCCATCGTTAAAGAAAATCATGGAATTGATACCACAGTGTACTATTAAAAATGTAATAAGAAAGATACCGGTAAGCGCCATCGTAAACTTCTTGCCAATTGAAGAAGTGAAAAGCTGTTTAAACGTCATTATGCAAAAGTTAATAGTTGAATTTCGGAAAGCAAATTTACGCCACATTCACTCAAAAAACTATTTTGTCAAATGTTTTTATGCAAACGATACCTTTTTAACCCAATAATTTCATGATCCAGTTATCAACCTGTTGAAAAACCATGTCAGGTTTCAGCGTTCTCCATCCGGCGAAATCCATTAAGCCGATATAATTGGTAAGGCGTGCTCTTTTAAAATCATGCTGGCTTTGCTGCGGCATGTTTAAAACAACCACCCAGCCCCCATCATCCATCAATTGTTCGCGCCATTCTTCGTAATAACTATCATCGCTGCTGTGAAAGTTCAACACATTCTCCGCGATGACGATGAATTTGGTAATACCCTTTGCATATAGAAAATCTGTAACATCTCTTCTTAAAAACATGATATCATTTCCAATGGCATCATTCCATTCCCCGATCAGTTCTATGACAGCATAGTTTTGTTCATAATCTACAAACAGTATTTTAATGTATAATGTTTTGCTGCCAAAATCGTCCCACTGGGGGTGGATGTAATAATTGTATACAGTTTGCGAAAATTCAAATTCGCTATAGGTTCTGCCATAAAACGGCGACAGTTCATCTTCTTCTGCCGCATACAAATGGCGCCAGTTATAATATGGTTCTATATCCTGCACTTCATTGATTTTGTTAAATGCAAAGTTCAAACAAATGAATCTATTTTAAAGCGATATATTTATTTTTTTTAAGAATGGAAGCCAAAACTTACTGGTACAAAAAAGGGGTTGCCGTAAAAGACAACCCCGCACTTAATAACCATAAATCTTTTTATTGTATCACGATGCGTTCTGTAAATATTAACTGGCTGGCCGTATTAGTAACTTTTACAAGGTACATGCCTTTTGCGATCTTACCGGATACCTGCACGCTTTCTGTTTGTAATTTAGAAGAAACCACTACAACTTTATTCATGATGCCTCTTCCTGAAAGATCGGTTAAGCTAACGGTATACTGTCCCGCTTTCTGCCCGTCAAATAAAACTTTAAATTCATTTGCAGTAACAGGGTTAGGGAAGATCCTTGCATCAGTATTAATTGGGGCAATTGGCGCTAATGAAGGAATATTAAAACTCCTTTTTGCATCCGCTTCTTTTTGATATAATAAATTGCCATTGGCAAGATCAGAGGCACTATAACTGTTATCAGAACCTTCGATCTTTGTAGCGGCAAGGTCAGCCATTTTAAATTTATAAAAACCTTCAAAGCTATTGGCACTGCTCACCATGATATTATCATCTGCATCTACTGCAGCACCGTTGGTTGTATAATTTAAAGGCAGGCCTGTAATGCTACCTATATGTGTAGCGATCCTGGTATCAATATCTACCTGGAATACCTGGTGGTTGGCAGAGATTACATATAATTTACCATATGCATCGGCAACCATATCACCGCCCCAGCTGGTACATTTATTATGAATAGAGATACCCCCTTTATTGCTCTCCGCATCCACAATATTACCGAGGTCGGTCACTATTGTTTTTTTACCTGTTGTAAAACGGATCAAATGGTTACCATCGTTGGTGATCGCATAACCATTACCATCAGCTGCGATATCCATACGGGTAATATGATTGGCTTCATCATTAAGATCTAATGAATTCAGGAGCTGTGTTTTTTCTGTATAGAATTTTGGAGTGCCAGGGGCTGCACTTAGATCCAGCCAGCGCAGTTCGCCAATTCTCATTGGTGTGAAAAATAATTTATCGTGCTTTTTATCATAAGCTGCAGCAGCTACCATCGTTAGTGTAGGTGCATCCTGCAGTTGCACAGCGGCAGCGCCATTACCGTAAGTAATACTCTGGGTAGTTACAGGTTTTTTTGTTGATGCATCTACCAATACAAATGCGGTTTTATCTCTTTGAAAAATATCCTGTGTTATTTTGCCGGTATTGATATCGAGCTGGCGGATATTGGTCCACCTGAAATCACCGGTGCCATCACCGGTTATGGCAAAGGTTCTGCCGGCATCCTGTGCCATTGCAGTAAATGAAGTAACCATCAATGATGTAGAGAGTAGAATTTTAAAATTCATATGAGTAGTTTTGAATTTGAAAGAGATTCCTAAGTTACTGAAAATACATAAAATCCGTATTAATTTTTTATGAACGGAAACTTTCTATCGCTTTTTTAACACTCCCTTTTTCCAGCAACAGGTCTTTGGCCGTTTCATATTCTTTCAGTCCCAGTTTTTCCATCAGCATTCTTACACCACGGTCCACTATCTTTTCATTGGTGAGTTGCATATTCACCATTTTATTATCCTCCACCCTTCCCAATTGTATCATCACCGATGTGGAGATCATGTTCAACACCAGCTTTTGCGCAGTACCGCTTTTCATTCTTGTGCTGCCGGTAACAAATTCGGGACCCACCACTACTTCAATGGCAAAATCAGCAGCCTGGCTGATCGGTGCATCGGGGTTACAACTGATACTTCCGGTTATGATATTATTTTCACGGCATTTTTCCAGCGCACTGATCACGTAAGGCGTGGTACCGCTCGCGGCTATACCAACCACCACATCATTGCTGTTCACCTGGTATTGTTCCAGGTCGATCCACCCCTGCGCTGTATCATCTTCAGCCGATTCCACCGCTTCTGTTATCGCTTTCATTCCACCGGCGATGATCCCAACCACCAAACCGGGCGGCACACCATACGTAGGCGGGCATTCGCTGGCGTCTAAAATACCCAGGCGCCCGCTGGTACCGGCACCCATATAAAAAAGACGGCCACCCATCAGCATTTTGTCTACAACCGCGTGCACCAATGCTTCGATCCGGGGAACAACTTTTGCTACAGCCGCCGGAACTACAGCGTCTTCTTCATTGATGTGCTGCAATAATTCCAGCACGCTCATTTTTTCGAGATGCCGGTATGCAGACGTAGATTCTGTTATCTTTTCAAATGCCATAACGTTGCTGTACTTGCTGTTTAACTATGATATTTTATTAATCCATCCATGGGTTTTTGCAGTACTTTACCCAATTGTAATTCATAACTGCTGCACATTTCTTTCAGCACATCTTTAAAACCAAATGCCACACTACCTATAAAGTTAATAGGCAATGTCCAGCTTTCCCGGTATTTATAAACATGGTTGAAGAAAAAATCATTGAAACCATCTTCGATGATGTTCTCGATCATATAATGCCCCCTGTTTTCCGCCAGGAAAACGGCATAAGAAGCGAGGTACCGGTTGGGCAAAGGTTTTTTATATACGGCTTCCAGTATCTCGTTATTGCTGGTATTGTATTTGGCATTGAAACGGTCCATCAGGTCAGCATCAAAAGTATTGTATAAAAAATACTGGATCACTTTTTTCCCCAGGTATGCACCACTGCCTTCATCTCCTAAAACATAGCCAAGCCCCGGGCTGTTCTTCACAATCTTCCTGCCATCATAAAAACAGGAGTTAGACCCTGTACCCAATATACAGGCAATACCTTTTTCCCTGCCGCATAAAGCCTTTGCCGCACCCATCAGGTCATGGTCGACAAGGATCTTTGCTTTAGGAAAAACTTTTTGTAACGCCTTCTTCACCGCCTTATTATTACCAGGGCTGCTGCAACCTGTTCCGTAAAAAAATACCTCGACAGGTTCAACCAGCTTCATTTTTGGTTTTAATTCCTGTTCCATGATCTTTTGAATCTCTGCTGAAGTTAAAAAATATGGGCTGAGCCCCTGTGTAAAAAAAAATTTTTTCTTTTTCCCATCCAGCAGGCACCACTCGGCTTTTGTTGAGCCACTGTCTGCAATTAATTTTATAGCCATTGTCCCATTTTGTAATTGAGATTGAAGTTAATGTATTTTGTTTTGGTTTAGAGGTTTAGGGGTTTGTTGTTTTCAGTTTACTGTTTTCTGTTAATAGCAGTAAGTAACAAGTTATAACCAACTGTAAACAGAAAACAGTAAACTAACAACTAAAAACTATCAACTATCAACTTAGCAACCCTTCCTTATCTTCGCAAAATGAATAATAAAAAAATACAGGTTTGGTTGCCGCTTCTTTTCAGCATAACGATGATCATTGGAATGTTCCTCGGCTATAAAATGAGGGATAATATGCCGGGCAAAAGTTTTTTTTATGTAGAGAAACGCCGGCCTGTGCAGGAGATCATGGACCTTATTCAAAACCGCTACGTGGATGAAGTAAAGATGGATTCCCTGGCGGATACCGCCATCCAGGCGATGCTGAATAAATTAGACCCGCACTCTGTATTTATTCCGGCCGAACAACTGGACGCCATTAATGAAGACCTTGCCGGAAAATTTTTTGGGATTGGTATAGAATTCAACATTTTTGATGACACTATAAATGTAACCAATGTTTTAAAAGATGGCCCCAGCTTTAAAGCAGGCTTATTAACAGGCGATAAATTTTTAATGATAGCAGACAGTGCAGTGGCGGGTAATAAAACTAACCCGGACAGATTAAGAAAATTATTGCGTGGCGACAGGGGCACTAACGTGGCTATTGTTTTTTTACGTGGCGCAGCACAAAGAAAAACCACCATCACCAGGGATGCTATTCCATTGGCCAGCCTCGATGCAGCTTATATGATCGGCGACGGCGTGGGATATATCAGGCTCAACAAATTTTCGCAACAAACCTACCGTGAGTTCATGGATGCTTTAATGGGGCTTAAAAAACAGGGATTGCAAAAATTAATACTCGACCTGAGGGGCAACGGAGGTGGTATCCTGGAGGAAGCCATAGAAATAGCAGATGAATTTTTGCCCGGTGATAAACTGATCACCTATACTCTGGGCAAACATGTTGATAAAAAAGAATACCGCTGCCGCCGGGAAGGCCAGTTTGAAAAAGGCACGCTCGTGGTGTTAGCTGATGAAGGTTCAGCAAGTGCAAGCGAAGTACTGATGGGCGCTTTGCAGGATTGGGACAGGGCTACTATCGTGGGCAGACGCAGTTTTGGAAAAGGACTGGTACAGGATCAATATGACCTTAGTGATAAAAGTGCACTGCGTTTAACCATCGCAAGATATTATACACCGCTGGGCCGTAGTATCCAAAGGCCTTATACCAACGGAGGAAAAGCCTATTACAATGAGATCAGTAAACGTTTTCATAACGGTGAAACACAAAGCGCCGACTCGGTGAAGAATGATACCAGTAAAGTATATAAAACGCCTGCCGGAAAAATACTGTATGGCAGTAGCGGCATTACGCCAGACTATTTTGTAGCCTTAGACACTACCGGCTTCAGCGTTAATACTGCAAAGGTTTATGCCAATGGAACTATAGGAAATTTCGCTTACAGATTTTACCTGCAGCACCTGGAGCAATTGAAAACGTATAAAAACCCGGCTGACTTTATTAAAGGATTTTCTTTTACTGATGAAGACTGGGCAGCATTTTCAACAACAGCTGCAAAAGATTCCGTTAACTTAAATGCGATTCCTGCAAAAGAAAAGGCAGCTATTATAAACCGTATCAAATCATCGATAGCTCGCCAGGTTTGGCGCACAGAAGGCATGGTGGAAGTGTTGAATACTGATGATAACGCAATAAAAAAAGCACTGGAACTTATTCAAAAATAAAGAGCCTTCTTTCGAAGGCTCCTACTTGTAGTTTACAACGGTTCAGCTTTTCAACTGTTTTGTTGCTCACCGGCACAGCGGTTTGATCTTTTTTGTCAGGTTACAGCATAAACTGCTTCATTGGATATTTGGAATTATAAAATTGCCGCTAAATAATTTTGTAGAAAGTAGCTGCTGGAATTAATATCCTGTCGAAATTTTTCTATGCGGTTTTTTTTCCTGGTAGTTATAAACCTATAAGTTTTTTAAACACTCGCAGGTTTTTCTTGCCAGCCAGTTCAATTAAAAAATTACCTTTGCGGCTAAATAACGATTCTCATGTGGCTTAATAATATTTTAGAAACTATCGGCGATACCCCGTTGATCAAACTCAATAAAATTACCGAACATCTCCCCTGCACTGTTTTGGCTAAAGTGGAATACTTTAATCCAGGCAATAGTATCAAAGACCGTATGGCTTTAAAAATGCTGGAAGTGGCCGAGCAGGAAGGTAAGATAAAACCGGGTGGTACTATTATTGAAGGCACCAGCGGCAATACCGGTATGGGCCTTGCGCTTGCAGCCTGTGTAAAAGGATACAAATGTATTTTCACTACTACTGATAAACAATCCAAAGAGAAAGCCGACATCTTAAAAGCAGTAGGCGCGGAAGTAATTGTTTGCCCTACCAATGTTGACCCAGAGGACCCCCGAAGTTATTATTCTGTGAGTAAAAGATTGGCAACAGAAGTGCCCAATAGCTGGTATGTAAACCAGTATGATAATTTATCCAACCGCCAGGCTCATTACGAACAAACCGGCCCCGAGATTTGGGAACAGACGGAAGGTAAGGTAACACATTTGGTAGTGGCTACCGGTACCGGTGGTACTATTGTAGGCACTGGCAAATACCTGAAAGAAAAAAATCCTAATATTAAAGTGTGGGCCATTGACAGTTATGGTTCTTTATTAAAAAAATATTTTGAAACGGGTGAGCTGGATCAAAAAGAAGTGTATCCCTACATCAGTGAAGGATTTGGGGAAGACTTTGTGCCGGAGAATTATGATATGAGTGTAATTGATGCCTTTACAAAAGTTACTGATAAAGACGGCGCAATAATGGCCAGGCGAATTGCCAGGGAAGAAGGTTTGTTTTGCGGATATAGTGCAGGCAGTTGTTTACAGGGATTATTGCAATTAGCCAAAGGGCCCGGTGGAAAAGACGAGTTAAAAAAAGAAGATGTTGTAGTGGTGATATTTCATGATCACGGCAGCCGTTATGTAGGAAAAATCTACAATGACCAGTGGATGATGGAAAGGGGATTTTTGGAAGTAAAAACCTTTAAAGACCTGATCAGCGGAAGGGGTACAAAAAAATTAGTGACCATTGAAAGTAAGCAAACTGTTTTACATGCGATTGAACTGATGAAAAAATATGATATTGAGAATATCCCTGTAATAGATAATGATATTAATGTGGGTTCAATATCGGAGGGTGGTTTGTTTAATAAGATATTGAACAATCCTGAAATAAAAACGGAACTGATTGCTGCTGTAATGGAAAAAAATTACCCGGAAGTGGCATTTGATACCCCAGTTGACCGCTTAAGTAAGTTAATTAACAAAGAAAATGGTGCAGTTTTAAGCAAAGATGAGAGCGGCTCATATCATATTGTTACCAAATACGACATTATCCAAAGTCTTGCCAAGTAATATTAAAGAGCACTTTTACGATAAGCTGAAACCCACGCCAGTGCTGCACTTGAACGATGCAGCATTTTTCATACCTATACCTTTTGGTATGCCAAAATCGTAAAACTACGAATGCTTTTCACGTAGCAACCCCATTAAAAAAACTGAACATTTACTTATGCAGCAGTAATTACAGTAGCTGTGAAAAAGAGCAATTACGCTCTTGTGCAGTACCCTGATCTGCCGCATCTTTGTGTCAGAAGTTGATTGATAGCAATTAAATATCAATCATATCCAAAAATCCTGAAGAAGCCAAAAGAAAATCCATCCAATGTTTGTGAAGAACCAAAAAGCAAATCCAATATCAGTCAACTTCTATTTTTTTGAAAGCATAGAATCAATATAAAGTCCAAACCCTAACGAAAAACTGAATAACCAAAGAAGAACACAAAGAAAATATCATCTAATTCCTAAAGAAAACACCAACATCCAATTATCCAATGCCTGAAGGTTGTAAAAGACCAGGCGCGAAAGACCAAAAGAAAAACCAATATCCAGCCTATGCCTTAAAAAGCGATGATGGCAACCAAAGACCAACTTGACCAATATCCTAAGCTTATGCCCTAAAAAGCGATGATAGCTAAAATGAAAAGACCACTGAAACCGGATTACATTATTTAAAATTGTTTCATTACACCTGTAACAATTTTGTAGAAGATCCAAAACAATCCTGTTTAAAACCGACCAGTGCTTGGTTGGTTCTCAAAAAACTTACTTCCATAAGTGTTTGACTTGTCAAATGATTATGGAAGTTTTTTATTTAGGTAAAGCCTTCTTTTTCA
>JBBRCB010000058.1:0-18191 GCA_038205215.1 Chitinophagales bacterium
AAAAAATTATTGAGAAAACTAAAATAGAAAGTGAATACTATTTCAATTACAGCTCAAAAAAGGCAATAGCTATTCATCACACCGACACTACAGCAAATTTTATCATTGCTGTTGCTGCCCTTGATATAGACGGTGAACAATACCTGGCCCAACTGAAAAAAATACTTTGGATTGCGCTGGTTACAGGAGTTACCATTTCATTTTTTACGGGACTTTTTTTTGCAAAAAATCTTATCTGGCCAATGGCGAAAATAATGGGTGAAGTAAACCTGATCACTTCTAATAATTTATCGCAGCGAATAAAAATTAATACTGCAAAAGATGAATTAACACTGCTCGCACAAACATTTAACAGCCTTTTAGACCGGCTGCAGGAATCTTTTTCATCGCAGCGAAGATTTATATCAAATGCATCACACGAATTATCTACCCCTTTAACCGCTATCATTAGCCAGATTGAAGTGGCTTTGCAGCAGGAGCGAAGTGGCGGTGAATATACAAGAGTATTGAATAGCGTTTTGGATGATGCGCAGGAATTGCAACAGCTTACACTTAGTTTGTTGAATATTGCTAAAGCGGGTTCTCAGGGTGGGATAGACCTATCGGAAATCAGGATTGATGATGTACTGTTAAAGGTTTCGGCCGACCTGCAAAAACAGCATGCTGATTATATAATGTCTATTGAATTTGAATCTTATCCCGATGATGAAAACCTGCTTACCGTTTTTGGCAATGCTAATTTATTATATATCGCATTAAAAAATATCATTGAGAATGGGTGTAAATATTCAGAGAATAGCGAAGCATTGATTTTTGTTGCATTTAACGAAAGGGGAATCGCAATTAATATATCGAGTAAAGGAGATATTATTGCGGAAGCTGATATCGATAATATCTTTCAACCGTTTTTTCGTACCAATGGTGTACAAAACAAACCGGGTTTTGGACTGGGTCTTACGCTTGCTAAAAGGATCATGTCGCTTCATAAAGGAACCATTGATGTGGTTTCCAATGCAGACGCTGGTACAGTGTTCACTATCAGGTTGACTAATGTATCCGGCAGCTAACAAAAAATGCTGTTGAAGTGTTTTTAATGCTTTTTGAATTATCCTTCCTGGGCCCTTTTAGATCTTCATTATTTTAGTGAAGTCTTCAATCGATTTTAATATCTTTTTAATAACAGCTTAAGTATACATTCATTTCCGGCTGGTAATATTGTATAAGAAATTAGAGACATGCAAAAGCTGTTCAATAAAATTTTAGTACCGGTAGATTTTTCACCACAGTCTGCAATTGCCATTCAAAAAGCAGTTGATATGGCAACCTGGTACGAATGCAGTATTCACCTGTTACATGTAGTTTCCATTTCTCCATTATCAACTTTGGCATTGGCTGAATCGACCTTTCCTTTCTCCTATGCAAACATTGATAACAGGAAAGAATTAGAATTTGAACTGGATAAATTATGCAGTAATATTAAGTTTAAGACACTCAATTCGGTAAAGGCTGAATATAGTATTGTGAGGGGTACCTGGAACGAAGTTATTATTGATATTACCAATGAATATAAATATGATGTTATCCTGATTGGTCAAAAAACGAGGGTAATCGGTAAAAGAAAAATGCTGCTGGATCCCGATAAGATTGCTGAACAAACCAATGTTCCTGTTATTACAGCGCCTTCCAACAGGAGACTGATCAGGCTTTACTCTATTGTGATACCTATTACAGATTTTCTGCCGGTAAGGAAATTAATGTACGGTGTTTATATTGCTACAGAATACAATGCAACAGTAAAATTGCTGGGCATAAAAAATAATACTACCTCAAAAAAAGTATATTATTACCTGGCAAAATCGTGCAGCATTATTAACGAAAACTGTACCGTAAAAGTAGAAACTGAATTGATAGATGGTGAGAATATTGCCGATGCAGTGAATCAATTCGCCCTGCAAAAATCAGCAGATCTTATAATTTTAAATCCAGGTTCTCAAACTAAAATGCCCGGGTGGTTTTCTTCATTATGGGGCAACATCATTCAAAAATATGCTGCTCCCCCGGTGCTTACCGTTAGCCCTCTTTAATTCAGCATTTTAAATTATTTTATATGAAAAAAATAGTAGTAGCAGTCCTGGCGTTTTGCTCAATACCGTTCACGAACGCACAAAATATACAGGAGGCAAAAAAACAGATTTATAATGAAAGGTATACAACTGCTAAGGGAATACTGGAAGCTGTTACTAAAAACGAAGCTGCACCTCCAGAAGCCTGGTATTGGTTGGGTGAAATTGCATTGAAACAAAAAAATATTGAAGCTGCCAAAAATATATTACAGGAGGGCATCGCTATTACAACGAAGCAGGGATATTCTAAAAAAAAGGAACCCCTGGTATACATAGGATGGGCGCACATGCTGATGGATTCCGGCATGATAGCAGAGGCAAAGAATCAAATGGAAGATGTTTTAAAGGAAACAAAGTATAGGGATCCGCAGGCTTTGTGGGCTGTAGCCAGGGCAAATGTAGACAGCAAAAACGGAGATTCTGCATGGGCAGTTGAATTATTAAAAGCAGCGTTGAAAAGGGATAAAAAAAATCCTGAGCTATACCTGGCTTTAGGCGATGCCTACGCAAAAATGGTGGACGGTGGCAACGCAATTATAAATTATGATAAGGCCCTGGACGCAGATCCATCTTATGCGGCAGCCATGTATAAAAAAGGCAAGATCTATAAAACACAAAATAATCCCGAGGTATATGTTGACCGGTTTATCAAGGCTTATGATATCGACAGTACCTATGCGCCTGCATTATTTGAGTTATACGTTTATTACTACCAGTTTGATGTTAATAAGGCAAAAAAATTCCTTGATGCCTATTTAAAAAATGCTGACTCAAATCCCGAACAGGAATATATGAAAACTGATCTATCATATGTTTCCAGGAAGTATGAAGAGGCAATTAAAAATGCAAAAAAAATTATTACAAGAGAAGGAGCCAATACGCAACCGAGGTTATACAAACTGATCGCTTACAGTTTAGTTGCATTGGGTGATTCGGCAGCTGCACTTGAAAATATTGACCAGTATTTTCAAAAGCAGGATGAGTCAGGTTATGTTGCAAGAGACTATGAATTAAAAGCAAATCTACTGGAACACCTGAACTCGGATAAATCACTGGCAGTATCCTGGTATGAGCAGGCCCTGGCTGTGCAAACCGATGCAAAAGAAAAATTAGGGTATATGATAAAGCTGGCTGACCTGCAAAAAACACTCGGCAACAGGTCAAAGGAAGGGATGTGGAGGGCAAAGATCTATGAAAATAAAACCAATCCAACTAACCTTGATATCTACAACTGGGGTTTGGCGCTATATTATTCGGGGGATAGTTATGAAAAGGCGGATAGTGTATTTGCAATTTACCAAGAAAAATACCCTGAACAGATCTATGGTTATTTATGGAGGGCACGAAGTAATGCGCTTATCGATACCACGATGGAAAAAGGCCTTGCTGTTCCTCATTACGAAAAAGTGATTGCGATTGCATCCGCAGATTCTATAAAAAATAAAGCGATCTTATTAAGAGCTTATGAATACCTGGGCGGCTATGAGGCCACTATTACAAAAGATTATGAGGCCTCACTGGAATATTTTGACAAGTTACTGGAACTTGATCCGGAAAATGCCGACGCCAATAAGAATACGGTATTATTAAAAAAATGGATCGAAGAAGGAAAGGGTATACATCCCAATTAAAAAATATTGGATGATATCAAATTCAGGGCAAAAGGGATTAAATGCCCGGGTAAAATGGTTTTTTTATTTTGATTGAGGGTATAAGGGGGTGCTTTTAAGCACTCTCTTTTTTGATTGCCTGGTGATAAAATACTTAGTTCCTTTAATTAAGAGTATTTTTATCAAAAGACCATTAAATCATGATGACTGCTTTGATAATTATTGTTTTCGTTCTCGGGTATATTGCAATCGCCATGGAGCATCCCTTAAAAATCAATAAGGCAGCCTCCGCTTTAATTACAGGTGTACTTTGCTGGACAATTTATATGTTTCAAAATAACGATAGCGGTAAAGCCGGGGAAGAATTATTGCATCATTTGGGAGATATAGCTTCTATCTTATTTTTCCTTTTAGGGGCCATGGCTATTGTGGAATTGATAGATTCGCATAATGGATTTGATATCATTACCCAAAAAATATCCACCACCAGCACCAGGAAATTATTTTTTATTATTACTGTGCTTACTTTTTTTCTTTCAGCATTACTTGATAATTTAACTACTGCCATAGTGATGACATCGCTTTGTTCGAAAATATTAAGTGAGAAAGAAGACAGGCTTTGGTTTGCAGGGATGATTGTAATTGCAGCCAATGCCGGTGGCGTATGGTCGCCTCTGGGAGATGTGACCACAACAATGCTCTGGATCGGCGGCCAGGTAACTGCGCTTAAAATTATTAAACAATTATTATTGCCAAGTATTATTGTGTATATCATTCCCGCATTGATAATAGGGAGGCAATTTAAAAATAAAAAGATAAGTGCTATTCCACCTTCGTCGTGCACTGCCGTTGAAAAAGAAGATGGACGGATTATTCTTTTTTGCGGCATTGCATTGCTGCTTTTTGTTCCTGTTTTCAAAATGATTACGCATCTTCCACCATTCATGGGGATGCTGCTGGCGCTGGGATTGATGTGGATCATCACTACTTTTCTCCATAAAGGCAAAGCCACACAGGATGCGGAAAGATATACTGTTTCCAAAGCATTGCAAAAGGTTGATACGCCAAGTGTTTTGTTTTTTCTGGGGATATTATTAGCAGTGTCGGCATTACAGTCGTTTGGGCTTTTAAAAGAGATGGCTGCTGTGTTGAGCAGTAATTTGAAAAACGATTATTTGATAGGAACTACTTTAGGGCTGCTTTCTTCTGTGGTAGATAACGTCCCTTTGGTGGCCGCTTCACAGGGTATGTATGATCTTTCTACTTATCCAACCGACCATTATTTTTGGGAGTTTTTGGCATTAACTACTGGTACCGGGGGAAGTGCTATTATTATAGGCTCTGCCGCCGGCGTTGCAGTGATGGGAATAGAACAGATCGACTTTATGTGGTATTTAAAAAAAATCAGCTGGCTTGCCTTAATAGGATTTGGTGCAGGTATAGCAGTGTTTTTGATTCAGCAGCAATTGAGTGGACACTGGCTTTAAAAATATTATGGTGAAAGAGGCAGGCCAATTGTTTTGCAATGAACAAATAAATAATCAGGTATAGAAATTTGTTATTTATAGCCAATGAAATTATCCACGCAGCTACTTTCGGCAGTTGCTCTTATTCTTGTTCTTTCCGTCGCGGATACATCCACCAATCAATGATCAATTGGGTATTTCATAAACTGCTCAATTATAGCGATAACAAAAGAAGGCACGATTCAATGGAAGCTTTCGTTCAATTTTATTGGAGAAAAATATCAGCAGATGAAATGTAGAAGATTGTGTATTAAGAAATGATACCCAATATTAAATCCTTCCGTACAAAAAAGTTTGATCGGCTGTTGGAACAGCGCTGCCACCTATATTTTCCAATGTTACGGTGAAAGCTGTGGCTCCTTCCGGAACATTTTCGAGTTCAATAAAACGGTCGCGTATCTCGTCATGTACCATGCCTACATTTACGGGCTTATTATTTACCATAGCCCAAAGCTGGTATTTTTTATCCACTGGTGAAGGAACTAAATGATGGATCATAATATAAGCTTTGCCTGTTTTTTTATCCCAATACATCGTACAGCGACAGACTGTATGAGGCGCCACACCATACATGGCCACCGGGGTGATTGCAGGGTTTCTCAAAACAGCATAGTCATTGGCAGGGAGCGAAACCGATACTGCGCTATCTTTTAATTTCCCCGTCAAAGCCAATTGCTGCGCCTGGCTTTTTTTGTACAGGTTATAGTTGATAATTCCACTGAATATTAATAAAGCAGTTGCAGCAACAGCGACAGGTTTCAACCAATATATTTTTTTTACCGGGGAAGTTTTAATGCTAAAGGGAACTACAGGCGCTTGCAACCCAGCTAATGATTGCAATATTTTATTATCCAATACTGTACCGGTTTCAGAAGCAGCCTGCAATGTATTTTTTTCGAATTCAATTTCAAATTGCAAAATGGTTTTATTCAACTGGGGGTACTGGCTACGTAATAATTCCAGCTCATCTTTTTCTTCAGGTGAACAAAGCCCCAGCACATACATTTCAATAATGCCGGATGTTATATAATTGTTAATGTCCATTATACAAATTGTTTGCGCAATTCTATAAGCGCATTCCTTAATCTTGTTTTTACAGTGCCAACCGGTATCGCCAGTATTTTTGCAATCTCTTCATGTGTAAAGCCATTAAAATAAGAAAGTTCCAATACATTTTTATAGTCATCCCTTAACTTGTACACCTGTTGTCTTAAACCGATCTGGTTGATATTTATCTGCAGGCTGTCTTTTTCGTCACCATAAGTAACGTAATTCTCTAAAGAATCGTTTTTTTGCTGCGTCTTATATCCTTTGCTCCTGGTGGTATTAATGGCACAATTCCGGGTTACATTAAACAGCCAGGTAAATAATCTCCCCTTGGAAGCATCGTATTTTTCAATGTTTTTCCAGGCGGTAATAAAGGCTTCCTGTAGTACATCTTCGGCAATAGTCTTATCTGTAATGATTTGTTGTACCACGGTAAACAAAGCCCCCTTATAGTTATTATACAGGTACTGAAACGCATTATTGTCATGCATTTTAAGTGCTGTCGCCAGGTCGGCTTCGGTATAGGTATTCGGTGCTGTCAAAGTTATTACTTGATTGTAAAAGTAAAGGGAAAGGGGGGTTAAAAAAAATATGATTGCCACATTATTTTTTGTTTTACACTGCTATAGTCACCCATACGACATTAGATCAAATCGCTTCACTGATACCATTGTTAAGTTTTAGCTTAGCAGTTAACAGGGATCACACCATTTCAATGGAATAATTGCACCAAAGCCGTATTGTAAAATGAACGACAAATAAAAAGGATTTCTATCACCGGGTAAAGAGTAATGTAAAACAGCCGACAGGTAAGGCTTTCAACACACTGTTTCTTTGTATTCAAAAAAATACAGTCATGAAACAGTTTACAAAAAATACAAAAACTTTAAAAGGCATTTCATATTACCGGAATGCAAAGACCAATAAGCTTACGATCGTTTTAAAATTTTGTTTCGCCCTGGCGTTGATCCTTACCATTGTTACCGGCGGCAAAGCGCAGGGCAATTCAGTAAAATATTTTAACAACCTAAACGGGAAAGGTGTGATATTGGATGGTTACGACCCCGTTGCTTTTTTTACCGATAACAAACCGGTATTGGGTGATGCAAAATTCCAATTCACGTATGAAGAGGCGATCTATAATTTTGCTTCGCAGGAGCATTTGGACCTCTTTAAAGCCAATCCTGAAAAATACAAACCGCAGTTTGGTGGCTGGTGTGCTTATGCTGTTTCTCTTGGCCGCGTGGCACCGATCATCATCAATACTTTTTCTATTGTTGATGGCCGCCTGGTGATTCAACACAACGAGCGTGCAGTAAAAGGCTGGAACAAAGATGTTGCAGGCAATTTAGCAAAGGCAGATAAATATTGGCCCAATGTTTCTGCCAAACACGGGAAACAAATTACTACCGACGAAGAAAAAAACTTCTTAAATAATATCGATAAAGACGGATTGATTTTACAGGGTTATGATGCTGTATCCTACTTTACAGAAAACAAAGCGGTGATGGGCAGCGATAAATATTTCGCCCGATACAATGGTGCTACTTACTGGTTTTCTACAGAAGCCAATGTCAATATGTTTAAAGATCATCCTGAAAAATTTGCTCCTCAATATGGCGCCTTCTGTGGTTATGCGATGAGCCTGGGAAAATTAAGGCCTATTGATCCAACTATCTTTCAAATTGAAGACGGGAAATTATACCTGCAGCATTCACAGGATGCCTACAGGAGATTCAATAAAGATCTTAAAGAAAGTATTGAAAAAGCGGATGGGTACTGGCCAAAGGTAGTAGCAAAAAAAGCCGGTAAGTCGGTGCAGTTCGATGAACCGGCAAAAACAATGGATTAATTTTTTTAAACAATCATTTATTAAAATAAAACTATAGCCATGAATTTTATAAAAAAACATTTTTCTGTTCTCTTGATCGCAACAGTTATTTTTTCGATGCCGGTTAAAGCGCAATTGATCGCACAAAAAACATTATCGCTGGATGCGTCTAAAAAAATTGTTACAGCAGCAATTGCTTATGCAAAAGAAAAGAGCGCACCGGGCGGGGCCATAGCCGTAGTTGACAATGGCGGTAACTTAATTTACCTGGAGAGATTAGACGGCACATTTGCGGCGGCAGCTGAGGTAGCGATTAAAAAAGCCAACACCTCGGCATTATTTAAGGCACCCTCTGCAAAATTAGAAAATGCTATCAATGGTGGTAGGCAGGCCCTGATTACCGTTGGCCATACTTTTTTACAGGGAGGTATTCCGATATTCATTGACGGGCAGGTAGTAGGTGCTGTTGGTGTAAGCGGAAGTGCCAGCGCACAACAGGATGAAGACATCGCGATAGCAGGAACAAAGGCAGATATTTCGAAATAGGGGTTTAGAAAGTTTAGAGGTTTAGATGTTTAGAAGTAGGGAGTAGCACAATAGTTTGCTGATGTTGTTACTCTTTCCTTAGGCTTAAAAGTTTATAAAGTCAATTACATGATAAAAATATATTCCATCTTAAAAATTTATTTGATCGCTTTGATAGTGCTTCTATTGTCCTTGATATCATTTGAGTTATTTGCGCAGGAAATCCGCCAGCTGTCGGTTGATAAACCGCAGGCTATCGCCGATCTTAAAACAATTGAAGGCGCTGCCTGGTTAAACGCAAAATGGTATGTGCAGGCTGCACATATTGATGATGCCGGTTTTAACGCTCCCGGCCCTGCAGCTAACGGTGATGCGTTGCCGTTATATCCAACAGGTGCAGCTATAAAAACACATACAGTGCATCCGCAGATCGGGGCGCCGGATTTTGATGCTGCATTTAAACCACTTGCGCCAACTGATTTGGAATTAAGACAGGGTACCGGCCTGGTTTCATTTGTATGGTATAAAGTAGCATTAACGATCCCCGAAAAGATCGGAACACTGCAGGCTAATGGTACAACCGCTGTTTTTGAAATTACAGTAGATGATTATAGCGAAATATGGGTAAATGGAAAACAAATGCAGGGCTTTGGACAAAGTGGCAATGGGTTGATAGCAGGTTACAATACCCGTAACAGGGTGATATTAACTAACAATGCAAAAGCCGGTGATCATTTTACAATTGCAATACTCGGAATCAATGGGCCAATCGGGAAAATTCCGGACAACTATATCTGGGTACGCAATGCCGTTGTTGATTTCTATAAAGATGGCCTGCCAAAAAATATGGAATGGAAAAATTTGGGGAAGATATTTACCATTGATGAAAAACTAAACAGTATCATAAGTCCAGGTAGCAGCGTCGAAAAAATTGCGGATGGATTTTCCTTTACAGAAGGGCCGGTATGGCATCCGGATGGTTATTTGTTATTCAGCGATCCAAATACCAATACCATTTACCGCTACAATCCGGCAAATCAAAATATCACGATCTATATGTCTCACTCCGGTTATACCGGCGCTGATATTGGCGATTACCATCAGCCGGGCAGTAATGGCCTTGCCATTGACAAAGAAGGAAGATTAATTGTTGACCAGCATGGCAACAGGAGAGTAGTGCGTTATGAAAAGAAAGGCCCGCTTACTGTTTTAGCAGATAAGATCGATAACAAACGTTTTAACAGCCCTAACGATATCGTATTGAGGAGCGACGGGACAATTTATTTTACTGATCCACCTTATGGCCTACCCGGTTTTTTTAATGATACAAAAAAGGAACTGGACTACTCAGGCGTATTTATGATAAGGAACGGAAAAGTTACAACAGTGTCGAAAGACCTGGGTGGGCCAAATGGATTGGCATTTTCCCCCGACGAAAAATATTTTTATGTTACCAATTGGGATATACGCGATATCCATCATACCAAAACGTTATGGCGTTACGAAGTAAATGAAGATGGTACGCTGAAGAATGGAAAAATATTTTATGACTTTAGTTTTACTGAAGATGACGAGGCACTTGATGGAATGAAAGTGGATAAGGAGGGTAATTTGTTTGTATCTGCGCCGGGAGGCTTATGGATTCTATCTCCCGGGGGAATACTACTCGGTAAGATTGTTACACCTGAACGCCCTGCTAATATGGCCTGGGGTGATGCGGATGGAAAGACCCTGTACCTCACCGCTCATACCAGTTTGTATAAGATAAGAGTGAATACCGGCGGTAAATTCAGTTGGCAATAAACCAAACGGTTCCGTTGCCGATTGCGTATATGAGGAAACCAAAATACCTTTTTATGAAAAGATTCACCCCCGTTTTATTTTTCATTGCAGCAATAGGCTTTGCTTCCTGCAAAAAAAATAATGTTCCCGAAACGGTTTTAAATGAAACAATAGACACTACAGCGATACAGCAATACAACGGCGCTTTTGTAAGCGGTCCTTATGGCTCAGTGAGCGGCCAGGCAAAAATATTCAAGACCGGAACAAAGTATATGCTGAAGCTTATGGACTTCAGCGGCAGTAATGGACCGGACCTTAGAGTATACCTGTCAAAAGAAATTTACCCCGTTACCTTTATTGACCTTGGCGCATTAAAAGCTACCGGCGGCAACCAGGTTTATGAAATAACCGGCACCATTGACTTTACTCAATATAAATATGCATTGATACATTGCCGCCAGTATAATCATTTGTTTGGTTGGGCCTGGTTGCAATAACTTGCGCTAAATAGCATACCATGAACAAAACAGCAATTGTTACCGGAGCCTCAGGTAATATGGGCCAGGCAGTAATAAAGAAATTTTTAACCGAGGGTTATAATGTTGTGGGCGCAGTTGTTCCCAATGACCCGGCACCTTTTGAAATCGAAAGCGAAAAGTTTGAGAAAATAATTGTTGACCTCCTTTTCGAAGAAGATGCAGGAAAATTTGTACAACATATAGTTGCCAAATACGGTAGTATTGATGCAGTGGTGCTAACTGTTGGTGGTTTTGCTATGGGCTCAATTGCCAATACTACAACAGCAGATATTTTTAAACAATACCAACTGAATTTTGAAACTGCATATAATATTGCAAGGCCTGCATTTGTACAAATGCTGCAACAGCAATCAGGACGTATCTTTTTGATCGGCTCAAAGCCTGGACTAAGTGCCGAAAATGGGAAAGGTATGGTTGCTTATGGTTTAGGCAAATCATTGATCTTCCGTTTGGCCGAATTAATGAATGATGAAGCTAAAGGTACTGCAGTGGTTACCAGCGTGGTGATACCAAGCACCATTGATACACCTCAAAACAGGAAAGCGATGCCTGGTGCTGATTTTGATGAATGGGTAAAACCTGATGCGATTGCGTCGGTAATTTATTTTCATTGTTCTGCAGCTGGCGCCGTGCTGAGAGAGCCAATTATAAAAGCGTATAACAAAGCCTGATGCTAAATAGTATTACAGTTGGGCAAAAGGAGAAAACGAAAAAAAAAATATTTATGGTAATGGGTATAGTGATTGCTGCCTGGGCTTTGCTTGGGCAGTTCTTTATGCAGGATAGAATAAGCGATAAGGAAGCAAAGAAAGAATTTGATGCAAAAGGAATTGCCTTAACCACTACTACTGTTAAGATCAATTCGGTTTCGATGCACTATGCAAAAACGGGAAGTGATACAATGCCGACGATTGTATTTGTTCATGGTTCGCCGGGAAGCTGGAGTGCATTCAAAAGATATTTACAGGATACAGATCTGCTAAAACATTATCGTCTTATTGCAATAGACAGACCAGGATTTGGCTATAGTGACTTTGGTGAAACAGCAGGCCTCTCTCAACAAGCCGCAGTAGTTGGCGCATTGTTACATCAAATAGATAATACTAAACCCATTTACCTTGTTGGGCATTCGTATGGCGGTCCATTAATAATAAAATTAGCTGCAGAAAATACAACGATCATTAAAGGATTGGTTATACTCTCCGGTGCTGTTGATCCGGGCCAGGAGAAAAAAGAATTATGGCGCCCCGTACTTATTTATAGTCCACTGAGATGGTTAGTACCGTCAGTGCTGCGTTACAGCAATGAAGAATTATGGTGGTTGAAAAAAAATCTTGTAAAATTAAAAGATGATTTTCCAAAAGTAATATGCCCGGTCACGATCATGCATGGCGATAAAGATGTGTTGGTGCCTTATGCCAATGCGGGTTATGCCCAACGTAGGTTGATCAATGCGGCATCTGTGAAAATGGTCACACTGCACAATGAAAATCATTTTATTGTTTGGACACAATATGAAGCCATCAAAACAGTATTATCTACTTTACAAACACCGCAATAATTTTATCAAGCCGGAATTTCACTAATTGTTCCTTCCACATTGATGCGATACCTGTTGAAGGGACCATTGGGAATGATATTGAATTCAAAATTTTGAATTGTGCCACGGATCTTTTTTGTGGTGCTGTCGCGTCAGTGACAGCTTTACAATAAATTATAACTGTACTTTGAAGCTTCCGAAAATCCCGAAACGATTAGCTTTAATTACAGGTAACGGTGTTGGCAATAATCGCCATACGAGGTCTAAGCGGAATAATTTAAAAATATTGTCAACGCCTGTGCCTGCTTCCAGGTATAATTTATTATCTAATGAAGTAAATGAATTGTTGCCTACATAATTTAATTGTTTATTGGCTGTACTTAAGCTTCCGGTAACGCCTTTTACATTCCAGAATTGCCTGAATTTTAATTTGCGTGTCAATGGGATAAAACGAAATAAGCCATTTCCCACATTATGTTCCAGTGAAAAGCCTGCATATTTATCACTTACATATTCGTAACGGTTCATCAGGTTGAAAGCATATTTGTTATAATAATACACTTCATTACCGGGATGCACTTCCAGTAACGGGTAAGGTAAGCTGCCGAATATTTTTCCTGCAAAAACATTGTAATTAATTTTGCCCAATGGTGCAATGGAAATTTGATCGCTGATATTACCTGCAATTTTTTTATAATTGTAACTGCTGTTTAAAATTCCTTTTACACCAACAGTAAATTCTATTTCAGGAATAGGATAGGGGCTGCCCAAACTATAGCGGAAAAAATTAGTACTGTAAAATTTTTCGATGTAGGCAAAACGAAATTTAATTGATGCTTCGGTAGTAGTTAATGGATCACCGGTGTTGACAGGAAAAAACGTTTTACCCGGGATATTTCTCAATGGATTGTACACACTATGTTTTAATGACAGCGTAGTGGACAATCCTATCTTGGTATCTGTCCTATATGCTATCATTTCCTGTTGGAGGTTGATGAATTTTGCCGGGATACCTTTTTTTCTAATCGCTACCGCCAGCACATTATCTGCCGGGATATCGTTGTTGTACTGTTGGGTGCGGTCAAGGTCATTGAAATAGGTTACATGTAAGGTTTGCCATGGATTTTTTTTAACCAACCATAATGCTTCACCCATGCCTTTAAATCTTTTATCATTAAAACCATACGCCAGGTAACCATGTAACCATATTTTTTTGCTGAATATTGTAGTGGTGCCCAGGTCAAATCTCAACCTCGTGCCTTCCAGCGAATCACCACTCAGCCAGCTGAACCAGGGGCCGATTTGAAACTTGCCCACATTTTTATAACCCGTAGTTAAAAAATACAGCGTATTGTAATAATGTTTATAAGCAGGCGAATGTTGTAAAGAATCTACCATGGCATAAATTCCTTTTTCTGTTTTTGTTAAAGTATCGGTGCGGATGCGGTTCCAGTTAACAGATGCATCATGCGCACTCGGTAATACTTCCACTTCTTCCACTACTTTATTTTTTGCTACTGCAGGAGCTACAATATTGGAATTTACCAGCACACTATCATAGGTAGTGGTTTTGCGTGCAATAAAGCCAGCACTCCTGCTCCCAACCGGGTTAAGGTTGACCACAAATTTATCTTTGCTCAAAAACCAGGTGCTGTCATCGATCAATTTAAATTCCTGTACCAAACTCAGCTTATCTACATAATTAATATTGGCTTCTTTGTTTACATGAAGAATTACTTTTTGCACAGCAAAGCTGCTGTCATGTATCCAGCAATCGCCGGTAAAAGTATTTTGTCCGGAATGCTTGGGGATAAATACGAGATGAAAAAATTTTCTCCCGGCAACTCTTTGTGTATCTGCCAAACGATAATCATAATAACTATCGCCATTGCTGCTGATAGGACTGATGAATTCTTTATCAAACACCGGGATGAAATTGGCATAGATAATTATATTTTGATAAAGGCCACCTAAATATTTGGTGATACTTTCATTTTTTATGCCGCTCACCTGATTCGCTACAATGGTTTCTCTTGTTCTGTGTGGATTTCTTTGAAAATAATAATTGGAAATTGTTTCGGAGAAAAATGAAGGTAAAATAGGTTTCTCCTCTGATAGCGTATCAATGTTATTGGCAATAAAGCTAAAAGGTTTTAAAAGCCTGCTCTTCTCAAATTTGTGTTTATTAATATTATTGATATCTAACTCTAATTTATTGTAAACCCGGTAAGAAAAATTATCATTCTTAAAAATATTGTTGCTGTCTTTATGCGCCACTACTTTTTTCCATAAATACCAGCCCCGGCTGTGCTTTTGCCTGGAAGTGATGATCACTTCGGCACTGGCATTGCCTGCTTCCAGGGCTGCTAAAATATCAATTGTATCTTTTCCTTTGGGAATGATATAGATAAAAGTTTTGTAGCTGATACTGGTGATCAATAAAGTATCTGAAGGCCATTTGCTCAATATAAAATTGAAGGCGCCGGAAGAATCAGTGGTTTTGCCAATGCCGGTATTTTTAAAAACCACGCTTGCAAAAGGAAGCGGCTCATCAGAGTGACCATCTTTAACCAGGCCTTTGACGGTCTTTACCTGTGCATTTAGCAGCTCAATAACTATAACAGAGAGTAAAAACAGTAATATTCGTTTCTTCATTATTATTTGCTGTTTGAAATATTCTATTGCAGTTTTTAGATTATGCAAATGCTGTCCAGTACACCCACATAATAAAACTCAATGCCAGTGCCGCCCACGGGCTAACAAATGCAACGGCCATGATGGCACTATTACAGATCAATCCAATATTTTCATTTTTTGTAAAGGAGCGGATTTCTTTTTCAGTAATACCAGGGGTCAATAAATTTCTTTTGCGTGCAGCTACATGCCACAGTAACCTGAAGGCAAGGCTGACTAAAACAAAATAGCCTGTATAGAAAATTACTGCTGTTTTAAAAGCACCGGTCAATAAAAATAAGCCCAATGTTTTTGTAGGAAAGGGTACCAATGCAACGATCATTAACAGCAACCCATTGGCAATCATTACTGCACTGTTACTGGTGTGGATCTTTTTGAACAGGCTGTGATGACCGATCCATGCTAACAGCACATTGATAAAGCTGATGACATAAGCTAACAGTATCGGCCATTTATGAAACAACGCCGCACTAAGGTCTGCATTGGTCATGCCCTCTTTTAATTCGATACCAATTTCAATGGAAAGTAGAGTTACTGCGATACAAAAAATACCATCGCTAAAAGTTTCAATGCGAGCAGTTTCTTTTTGCTGTTGTATGTCGGTTGATGAATGTTGCATTGGTATCAGGTGAACAGGAAATCGGGGAATTCGAAATGCGGTACAGTAGCTTTCGCACTTATGGCTTTGTTATGATGCTGCTCTTTGATCAGCTTCACATAATCGCTGTTGTCTTTAAACATTTTTTTCGCTTGCCCGAAACGCATGTAAGGAATTTGTAATTGCCGGTGATTGATGCGGCTGATATCAGCTAAGATCTTCCAGTGCCGGATAATTTCTTTCCACGCAAAAAATACAGAGTGTTTTGGATCGTACATATGTGTAGGCTCGCTGCCTGCACCATTGAGTTCGATGATGGAAATATTTTTCCCGGCTTCCAGTTCTTCCCAGGTATTATAACGAAGATCCATGCGGCCATAATAAAAACCATTTACCTGTTTACAAATACTGTCAATAGTCGTTTCTAATTCTTTAGTGATAAGGTGACTGGCATCAATGAATTTTGCACCCCTTGCATGATTTCCATAAGGTACCAGCAACTGTATCTCACCCTTTGATAAAACCTGTTGTAACAGCCCGGGATTGTTGCTTTTTAAAAAAGGGATCTGCAAAACAAACCTGGGGTCTCTTTGCAATAAAATTTCAATGGAGGAAACGCCATCACCGGTGACAGTTAAAAATTCTTTACTTACAATGCCGGAGATACGCCCCTGTACTTCGTCGGGCATTCTGTAATAAAATATACCCACTTCATTTTCGAGGTGGATGAACTCCTGTACCAAAAAATCTACTTTGGATGAATTGGCATAATCTGCCAGGTCGGCCTCATGCTCCAGTTTTTTTACAGCAATACCCTGCATACCGATGTCTGGTTTGCCGATCAATGGGTAAGAAAAATTATTTTCTCTTACCAATGCTGCAATATTATCAGGCGTTTCATTTTTTTTGAACAAAAGCGTACGTGGATAATATGCAGCCGGTAAAAGATCATAGATCTCTTTTTTTGATTCCATTAAAAAGCCACCATTTTTTATAGAAGGGTTCGCCGCATTAAAGAAAAAAAAACTTTTATTGCGTATACCCAACAGCAACCAGAAAATATATATCGGGCTATATACTACTGCAAAGGGCCAATACTCCCAATGCAGCAATTTTATAAAAAAAGAACGCAGGAATATTTTTTTAATGCTGTTCATGCCCTTTATTTCTTTTATGCTACTTTTTGTAAAAATCCAAAGGAAAATTGCTGTTGTGTAACCGTATTCGTTGTGAGGTCGGTGTATTTCATTTTGCCTGCAAACTGTCCCAACTCGATACCGGTAACACTTACAGTGAGCATCTTTCCGTCGCGGTTCATCACCAGGTCGTTATTGGTATCTCCATTCCCGGTAAACTGGTGGAAGTGTAAAATATCATCCTGCGTGGGGCTGGGATTTTTATTCAGCCACTGTATAAACCACTGTTCCCTTTTTTGCACGATTGCTTTATCATACAGGGTAGAGGAACTCCAGATATAAGGCCGATAGCTTTTTAACTGGACGCAATATTTTTTTATTCCATCCCAACGGCATTCATATAAACATTTATTTTCGAAGATGACCAGTGTAAACGGCTCAATATTGTTGAGGTCGGTCTTTGTAAAGGCGATAACCGGCTTTTCGGCAGCAATGATGTTCAAAAAAATAATACCACGGCTTGTACGATAAGGCAGTTGGGGAATGTGTTTTTCAAATGCACCATTCAACAATACTGCAGCGTTGCCATTTTGATGTAAACTAATCCAGCTGCCACCTGCTTCTGCATCTTTGGGATATAATAAACCGCTACCGGTTCCCCAATAAACTGCTGGTGGAAATGCAGCTTTACGGATATTTTTTTCATCCCTGTTAGAAGTGAGAAAAAATTTATCTTTTACAGGTATAAAACTTACTGTGCACATGCCTGGCGGTATTTAATGGTGGATGATGCAATGCCGAAACCCGCGGGCACTTCAATATTAGATACTTCAGTAATGCCTATTCTTATCAATGCCATATGATGTACGGTGTGCTCGAGGTTGTAAGCAATCTCCCGGTAATAATTTGTTTGTATAGAGATCGTACCATCGGAATGATCATCTAAGCCCACTTCCAGTACCAGGTCTTTATTAATCTTATCTAAAGTGAGATTAATTGATCTTAATAATGATCCTGCAAGGTCTTTATTGGTTTCAATGGTATAGTCTCTTTTTCTCTTTTCATAATTGATCACACCGCTGCTATAGCCATTGTCAAGACAAATGAATAATTCAATAATATGCCTTACATGCTGGCCAATACTGGCGCCGAAGAGGGTTTTGCCCGGCTTGGTATACTGTTCACAGGTTAGCTGCTCCAGCGATTCGCTTATCTGTACAAAAACACTTTGAATGGATTG
>JBBRCB010000059.1:0-17673 GCA_038205215.1 Chitinophagales bacterium
AATGCAAGAATGAAAATTGACAGCTTTGAATGTATGGTAGGCGGCTTACCCAAGAAAAGAATTCAGCCATTTGAATACAAAGCACCCTTCTCTCCTGCTGATGTATTGGAAGAATATACAAGGCCCGCACGTTATGTAGAGAACGGGAATATTATTACCAAGCCCGCATTGAGTGATGCAGAACTTATCGATTTTGAAAAAGTGGGCACACTGGAATCTTTTAATACGGATGGGTTGAGAAGTATCTTATTTACTATGCCGCATATTCTGAATATGAAAGAAAAAACATTACGCTATCCCGGGCATATTGATCTCATGAAAGGTTTAATAAAAGCAGGATTTTTGAATACCGCAACAGTAAATGTTAAAGGGCAACAGATCTCACCAATGGAATTTACCTCAGCATTGTTGTTTGATCAATGGAAGCTGGGTGAAACTGAAGAAGAATTTACATTGATGAGTATTGCCATAAAAGGCGAAGGCAAAAGCATCCGTTACGAATTGTATGACGAATACGATCATCAAACCCAAACAAGCAGCATGAGCCGTACCACCGGTTACACCTGCACCGCCGCAGTAACTATGCTGATCAATAATTTATTTACAGCCAAAGGTGTTTTTCCACCGGAGCTGGTGGGCAATGATGAAACCTGCTTTAATTTTATTATGGCTTATCTACTGGAAAGAGGCATAAATTATGTAAAAAAGGAGTATTAATAACATGTCTTTTACAATGTTTAGCTTTAAAAAAGTACTGCATCCAAAACTGTTTGTTATTTTTGCAGACAATCATCGCCTAATTATGAAATATTATCTTGCTCTTGCTTCGATCATTTTCTTAGCCGCCTGTAACGGTGGCGATAAGCAGGCTGATGTTGATCCGGGGCTGCTGCATAAAGATGCACCGGCTATCGCTTATAATATCGTTAATGTATACGAGCACGACACCACTGCATACACACAGGGCCTGCAGTTATATGATGGTAAGTTATACGAGGGAACAGGCGATTACCAACGATCTGCTTTACGCATTACTGACCTGAAAACAGGCAAGGAAGAAAAAAAACATAGCATCGGTACGGATAAAATTTTTGGTGAGGGCATCACAATTTTTAAAGGAAAGTTATACCAGCTTACCTGGGAAAATCATATCGTGTATGTATATGATGTTAATAATATCAACCAACCCATTCAAACATTGAACTGGCCTTACCAGGGCTGGGGCATCACCAATAATGGTACCGACCTCATCGTTAGTGATGGCACCGCTAATTTATATTTTGTAGACCCGGTAACTTTTAAAGTAAAAAACACGGTTTCCGTAACGGAAGATGGCAGCCCTATAGATTCCATCAACGAACTGGAATATATTGATGGCTTTGTATTTGCCAACGTGTATCAAACAAATTTTATTCTAAAGATCAATCCTTCAAACGGCGTTGTTGCCGGTAAAATGGACCTGTCTGATAAAATCGGGAAGTATGCACCGGGTTACACGCCAAAACCAAACGATGAAGTACTCAATGGCATTGCTTATGACAGCGCGACAAAAAAATTATTTATTACAGGAAAACGCTGGCCAAAATTATTTGAAGTAACGTTGAATTAAAACGAAGTCAGGTTTTAAAAACTTGACTTCGTTACCAATAAACTATTTACTGATAACATAGATCACCGAACTGCAGTTTTTATGATCTCCCGTTGCTTTTAAATTGGACAGCAACCCGTTCCAAAAAGCTTTAATAATATTTCCTTTACCATTTTTATATTGCTCACTTAACATGCTTACGTAAAAGCTATCGTACCACATCGGTTTTAAGGTTGTAAGTTTTAAGTTGCAAGTACTAAGTAATATTTCAATGGATGCCGGTGAAAAATGATAAAGATGCCGGGGTACATCATAAGCTGCCCAATTTGCCCCATATATTGCCGCATCTTTGGAAGTATAATTAGGTACAGCAATAAATATTTTTCCCTGTGGTGTAATTAACCGGGCCAGTTGTTGCAGGTAGGCATGCAGGTCGTGCACATGTTCCAGCACATGCCACATCGTTATCGCGTGATAAGAGGCGGGTTTTAATACAAATAATTTTTCGGGTGACTGCGGATCGATACCGTATAATTCAATCGCTTTGTTTCGTGCAGTATCATCCGGTTCAAGCCCGGTGATGCCCCAGCCCGACAATTGCATCGTATTTAAAAATGCACCGGTACCACAACCAATGTCCAGTATTTCCCCTTTGCTCATTCCAACCTGGTTGATGACCAGTCGCCTTTTTTTATTTAAAGTGTGTTTTCTTATGCCATGGTACAGGCTGTTGATAAAACCTTTTGCAGTATCACTGTGAGAAATATAATTCTCCGACTGGTAATAAACACCGATCTGCTCCTTTGCAGGCACGTCCTGTGTAAACCTTGCTGTGCAATTACTGCAATGCCATACCGCGAATTCTTTTTGCGAAACGGTGTGGTCTTTCGCGGTTAACACCGGCGCGATATTTAGGGAATTACAAATGGGGCAGTTAGTATAATGGATCATGAAAGAACGATTTATGGTGCAGGAACTTCGCCAGCAATGACGGTTGGATTATTTTTTTTATCATTGAAAAAAAGTAAAAGGCCGATCACTCCTGCGGTAACACAAATATCTGCAACATTAAAAATACCCGTGCGGATATTACCAATCCCAAGATTCATAAAATCGGTGACATGCCTGTCGAACACGATCCTGTCGATGATGTTTCCAATGCCGCCTGAAAAAACGAGGGCGATAGAAAATATTTTCATCATTCCCATTTGCTGCAGGTGTTTTAGGGTGTAGATAAAGAGTAACAACAAAATTATGAGTGGTAAAATACTCAGCAACCAGAAACTTACCGTTTTCGGCAAGTCATCACCCAAACTTAAAGCGGCCCCGGTATTTTCAACATATTGCAACCTTACGGTATCATTGAGATAAGTGATCGCCGGTTTATCTTTTAAATGTTCTTTGGCAAGATCTTTTGTAAGCCTGTCGCATCCGATAAAAGCAAGGCAGCAGCCACAGAATAATATTATTTTAGTCCACTTATTCATTTATTATATCGGCATGGCATTGCCAGCCATGGCAGTAAGGGCTGCATTATTATTTAAATAAAACAATATAGAGAGTAAAGCAAGTACTGCCAGCACGATCGCCCCTATCCACCAACGTTTCTTTTTTACGGGCATTTCTTCGCTAAAATATTCGTTCATTACAGTATTGGTAGTTTCTTTATCACCTACCAGTATCGCGTGTTCTGCCTGCGGGTGTATCACGCGTTCTGCTTTTACCGGTTGCAGGTATGCAGCGGGCAATTGAATTGACGTGAAATTTATTTTCCCGGAAGAATCCGTAAAAAAATTACCTAAGCCTTCAACGAATGCAGGATTATTAGCAATCGTGGCCGCTTTTAAACCGTTACAAAAGCTGTCGAGCTTTTCAATAGTTTCTACAATATTTCGATTGGTATTTGCAGCAATAAAATCCAGCAGGTTTTGGGCGTCATTTTCTTTACTGTCAAATGCTATTCTTGGAGAAGGTGCTTTAATGACCGTATTTAAAAAATCTGCTTCTGCCCTTCCCGGGTTAATAGAAAGTGTACCCAGCCCCGGCAAGGGACAGTACTTATTTTGAAAAAGATAGGAGGCGATTAATTGGTGCATGACGTTAAAGCGATACTCAAAGGTATGGAGTAAAAGTGAGCCCCGCAAAACTGCGGGGCCGATGATGACCCAAATTACTGAAGCCGATCAAAAAAATTAAATAAAAAACATTACCAGTTCCCCTTGAGTGGGTCAGATGACAAGCCTTTAAAAATTAATTCTTACGCCGCCCAGCACGTTTAACCCATACACTTCATAGTTATGCCAGCGTTCGTATTTATTGTTGAATATATTATTTACATCCAGCCATGCGCTGAAGGTCTTGTTCACTTTAAATTCCATCCCTGCACTCAGGTCGGTACCGCCTTTAAATGTTTGGGCGTTATTGCCTTTTGCAATATAATTGCCCCCGCCGAACAAATAAAAATCCCCTTTCAATAAAACCTGTTTAAATGCCCACCAGCGCAATGAACTGGTCAATTCAACAGGCACTGTGTTCCAGGCTTTACTATTATTATTAAATCCGGTGTAACCATTTAATGTTAACCCGGTAGTCAATGTAAATTTATCCTGGTCGATATAACTCAGGTCGCCATGAAAACGCAGGTTATTTGCCTTGCCTTCATATACAACTTTAAATCCTTTGCTATCTTTTGCGGTATCGTTGATGAATAAGGGGAAGTTGGTATAACTGATAAAACCTGTTTTGGCGCTGAAACTAAAATGTTTACCCAGTGTAGCTTTTATGCCGCCGTAATATTCAATTTCTTTTGTGTTGGTTTGAGCGGCGATGGTAAGCAGGTAGGGGTTAACAGCAGATAAATTCCGGAATGTATTCTTTGTGTAATTACCTACCCATCCTGCCTGTATCAAAAAAACTTTTTCTTTTACCTGTGCTTCCGCATATACGTTGGGCAGCCATACAAAATTACCATTATCCCAGGTAGGTGTTATACCAGCATTGATACTAAACCTTGGCGATGAAAATACCAATGCCGGTGCTACCGCGAAAACATTGTTGCTGATCTTTACATTGCTCACCAGGTTTTTACTGGTATAAGAAGTGATATCAGCCCTGCCTTCCACTTTTAATGCCACCGCTTCGCCAAATTGTTTTTCTATCGGTGCGGTTAACAGCAAAGAACTTTCACTTACTTTATCTTTATTACTGAAGATATTCACCTGCACGTGTGGATCATACTTGATGCCAAAATCACCTACTCTAGTATTTCTTATACCGGCTTTCAGGTTGATATCCTGGTACTGGTTACGGATACTGTCTTTTTTATAATTGTACAAGGTATGATCGTAACCATATAAATAGGTATCATGCTGACTAAGCGACAGGCTGCCATAGGCTTCATTCTTCTCCATAAAATAACTGCCTGTAGCCTTTACATTCATCTGAGCATAATCCTGGTATTTTATTTTGCCTTTGGATGCAATGTAATCCGCATATAAATTCAGCAAACCTGTTTTACCATCGCCAAAACTAAATTCCGCACTTACAAACGGCGTAGAAAAATTTCCGAAGCCCAGTTTTAAAAAATTACGCGTGCCCAGATTCAAATTGGTATCCAGTTGCAACGCCAATGGTTTTAAAGTTATCGGCTGGTAGGCATAAAACAAATTCTGCGCCGGCACCGTATAATTCATTTTGGGTTTACCGGTATCCGCATTCAGGTGCGATGCAGCGAAATTTATTTTTACCGCATTACGCAATACCGGTTTATAAGAGGAAGTGATATCAATGGTAGTTCCTTTTTTGGTGGTATCTTTTTGGGCCGAGGCAGTAACAGACCACAGACAACAGACAACCCACACAGCCCTGCGGGCGGACAACAAAGACCCTGTAACAAGGCGCTTGTATTTTTTTCTGTTGGAATTTGAATATTGCATATTGAACATTGAATATTTTTTATTGATATTTTTCATGCTTGTTTTATTAAAGAGTTGACCGGCTTAATTGCCACTCACTTTGCTGCTTGCTTTTTCTTCTTCGGTTGCTTTATCCAGTTTTTGCTGTGCTTCATTTTTTAATTCCGGAATAACAGAATTCTTGGCCACACTTTCATAAGTCGCCTTCGCATTGAAATAATCTTTCTGCTGCATGAAGATATCGCCCAGTAAAATATACGACTTCGTTACCCAGTAATCATAAGAGCCGGTTTCTTTGATCACTGCCATAGCAGATTTTTCTGCAGCGCTTAAATTGTTTGAAGTGAACTGGCAGTCTGCGATCCCGTACCTTGCTTCCGCGCCCCAGGCAGATTTGTTTATGGCAGCACATGATTTAAATGAAGCTATCGCCCCCGCACAATCGCCGGCCAATTGTTGTGATTTACCCAACACTAAAAATGCAATAGACTTATCATCGGTGCTGATCCCCTTTTTGGTAAGCAGGGTTTTAGCCGTTTCATTGGCGGTAGCATAATCCTTCAACAGGTACTGGCACCTTACCAACCCTCTTAAGGCTTCCAGTATATTATCCTGGTTGGCTGAGCCACTTAATAAAGATTCAAAATATTTTTTTGCCTCAGCGTAAATTTTCAATTCAAAATAGTTGATACGGGCCGCTTCCAAAGTTGCTTTTTCAAAATAACGGCTCAGCCCTTTTCCATTCACATAACTGTATCCCGTCAATGCATTTGTCCAGTCTTTATTTTTATTATAACATTCGCTTCGGAAATAATTTGCTTCCAATGCAAATGAACCACCCGGGTATTGTGATAAATAATTATTGAACCCCGCGATAGCGGCAGCGCAATCATTGGCATTGTATTTTATCTCCGCCGAAGCATAGGTTAATGAATCTGCTTCCGTAACAGAGATATTCTTACCATTCTTACGCATCAGTTCTACATATTCATTCGGCCTGCCTTCTTCTACATAAATACTTTTGATATTATCCAGCGCTTCATCCGCTTCGGGTGATTGGGGGTATTTCTGGATCAGCGCCTGGTAGTTGGCCAACGCCTCTTTATTATTATCGGTATTGTAATAACTCAATCCCAGTTTTAAATAAGCAACCGGTTTTAATCCCCCGGCACCGGGTAAATTCAATATCGTGTTCAGGTAAGGAATCGCATCCCTGAATTTTTCATCGGCCATATACGTGTTGGCGATCTCCATGGTTACATCAGGAACCAAACTACTCTGCGGATACAACCTGGTAAGCGTATTGAGTGTTTTAATTTTATCTGCCGAACTTTTTACACCGGCGATCATTGCTTTTTGAAAATAAGCATAGTCACTTTGCGGCAATGCATTGCTGATCACGTTATCGTACATCGAGCTGGCCTTTGAAAAATCCCTGTTCATAAAATAGCTATCGGCGCCGCGTACATAGGCGTCCTGCTCCATGGCAGTTGAAGTAACACTAACGGTTTTAGTTACCTGCTCAAAATAATTCAATGACTGCTTATAATTTTCTTTCTTCATCCAGCTATACCCTAAGTTATACCTTGCCGCGGGGGGCGTTGCTTCTCCCTGCGATGGTGCACTGCTCTGCAAATAAGCGGTCATGAATTTAATGGCTTCGTCGTATTTCTGGTTGCGCAAGGCAATTTCGCCCTTCCAGAAATTGACATAAGGCAATACAGGGCCCGCGTACTGATCAGTCAATATTTTTGTCAATAGTTCATCGGCCCGGGTGAGCTGCTGGTCATTGATATATTCTACTGCCTTGCCAAATAAGATACGCGGGTAAACTTTTTGCATGGCCAGTGTTGGCTTACCCATCGATTCATACAATGATAAGGCATCGGAAAAATTATTCGTATTCGCCAAAAGCCCTACCAGCAATTCCTTTGCTTCGGTCTCGTAATCTGAATTGGGATAATCACTGAGGAATTTTTTCAATTCATTTAAAGCAATATCCTGGTAGCCCAGTTCGTAAGAAAGTTTGGCATAAATAAAGCGCGAAACTTCCTGTTGTTTGGCATTACTGTTATTGTAAGCGCAATACTGGAATGCATTTCTTGCATTCGCTTTCTGGCCGGTGCGCAAATAACAGTCGCCCAAAAGATACATGCTGTTCTGCCCCATCGAATCTTTTTGATTACTCAACTGCTTAAACCCGGCGATAGCTTTCTGCAACTGGTTATCCTGGTAGTAGCAGTAACTTACTTCATACAATATTTCTTTATCCACTTTATCGCTGTGGTCTACATAATATTCCAACAACGGTAATGCTTTGGCAAATTCTTTTCTTTCAAAATGCAATTGCCCCATCAGGAGCTTCATTTCTTTTTCATAATATAAAGTGCCGCCCCTTGCCAATACGCTTTCGCCATAACGCAATGACTCATCTTTTTTTCCCTGGAAATAATAGATCTCCGCGATATAGTAAGGCACTACACCTTTGTATTCCTCACGTGTTTCTACCAGTTTAAAGGCCTTTAATGCCTCGTTGTATTGTCTATCGTAATAACTAATGAAACCATAATAATAATTGGCAGCGAAATAATATTTGTTACCGGGCAGTTGGTGGATCTCATCGAACAGCGGCTTGGCTTCTTCAAACTTTTTTAAATTAAAATAGCAATAAGCCCTTTCAAATTTTGCATCGGCAATTTCTTCATTGCTTAAGTTATCCAGCCCAGCCCTTTCGTAATATGTTATAGCATTGCTAAAATCTTCTTTTGTAAAATAAAATTTTGCCAGGTGATAGCTCATGAGCTGCCTGCGGGGCTCATTACTCACTACGGCTATATACTGTTTGGCTTCGTCTTCTGCTACCGGTTGTACCAGTTTCAATTCACAAACGGTATAAAAATAATTGACATCATTGTTCAGGTAGGTGTGGTTGCTGATCGAATTATCCGGGTATTGTTCTTTCAATTCTTTCAACAGCGGGTAAGCGAGTGCAAACTGTTCTTTCACGAATAATTCCTTCGCCTCTTTATATTTTTTTTCGGGATCGGTAATTGTATTAGTCGGTTGTGCAACTACTGTACAATAAAGCCCGGCAGTGAACAGCAGGGCGAAGAGTTTGTGCTTTATCATGGTGGTTATGTTCGGGGCTTTTTACAATTGTAAAATTAACTATAATGGCAGTTAAGCAAACACCGTTCCAGTTTTATTGTGAATAAGTGGATAACTGCCGTAAGGTAAACGAACGTATTTTTGTTTTGCTGTTAAGGATTTTGTAAAATTGAAAATCGTAAAATGCTGTACCCTTTAATATTAAAAAGAAAATGAAAAAATTATTGTCAACAAAATATTCCGCAGGTGCTTTCAGCACCGCGATGTTAGCACTCCGGGTGGGTCTTGGAATTTTAATGCTGATGCATGGCTATGATAAACTGGTACACTTCGCCAAATACCAGGGGGATTTCCTGAACTTCATGGGTATCGGTACTACCATGAGCCTGGCATTGACTGTTTTTGCAGAATTCTTTTGTTCACTATTCCTGATTCTCGGGTTATTTACCCGCCTTGCGTGCATTCCATTGATCATTGTTGCCCTTGTTATAATTTTTAAAGCCAGTGATGGCAATCCATTCGGGAAAGCCGAATTGCCATCATTATACCTTGTTGGCTATATCGTATTATTTTTGGTAGGCCCCGGCAGGGCGAGTGTAGACAATATGATCGGGAAATAATAAACCTTAAACCAGTAAGTATGAAAAGACTCGACCTCGTGCAACTGACGATTATCATTGTCGGGATATTCAGTGCATTCTATATCGTGGGACTACTTCCCCAGTTCTTATTTTATTTTTTCTCCTGGTTTAGTCAAGGGTTGAGCGGCGGCTATATTTTAAATGCCTTTATTGAAAATATTTTATTGATCAGTATGTATTTGATATTCGCGATCTATGCAATTAAAAATTCGAAGCACCTTGCGGAATGGATATGCAATAAGGCCAATCTTCATGCCGATATCAATTTTGCAATTAATACCAGGGAGTTGCTGTTTACAGTTTTTGTGGGCCTCGGCGTTTATGGATTGGTAAAAGAGCTGGCCGCGTTTTTAATGATGAGCTTTCGGTACATAAGAGCAAGGAATAGTTTCGTAGAAGATACCGTCAGCAGTCCCGATATGGATTTTGATCTTACAGTTCGTTTCATTTCCATCTGCCTTTTCTTTACGTTGGTATATTATGCAAAGGTTTTTGCGGACTTCCTCGCCGGCAAAATAAATAATGTTGAACCCGCGGATGTCATTGAAGAAAAAACTACATAACATGTTTGTAACCGAAACGCAAATACGCATTCACTATGCACTCACCGACCAGATGGGCGTGGTGTATTATGGGCACTACGCCCAGTTTTACGAGATCGGCCGCACCGAAGCCATACGCCAGATCGGTTATACTTATAAAGAAATTGAAGCACTCGGAATCATCATGCCCGTGGTGGAGATACACAGCAAATTTTTACGCCCGGCCAAATACGATGACCTTATCACCATAAAAACAACATTAAGGGAAATGCCTGCGCACCATAAAATTATTTTTCATGCGGAGATCTTTAATGAGCAGGACAAATTATTAAATACCGGCGACGTGACGCTGTTCTTTTTAGATGCCAAAACGATGCAGCGGTGTGAAATGCCGGAGGTGTTGAAAGCAAAGTTGAGTAGCTATTTTTAGTATTTAAGTGCCCTTTTCTTTGCTGCTTTCTTTTTACTGCTTTAGTCCTATATGCAAACTCACACTAAATTTTTAAGGGTAGTTAGCTTTCTAATTTGAAAAATTATTACCAACAGGCATAATATTCCGCTATTTTTTTCGTTGTAATTCCAATATTAGCATATTTTTAAAATAAACAATTAAACAAAACTTCATGAAGAAGAATTTTATGGGTTCTATAGCTTTAGCAACCTTTGTATTGACTATTGTATTATTTCAAATGACCGGTTGTAAAAAAGATACCGTACAGGCAACAACAGCAACCTGTGATGTCAGAGGTACTTATACTGGCTCTAATTTATCATCTACAGGGGCAACTTCGCCAATAATCTATACTTTACAAGATAATAATTTTGCTGTTGGCCGAACAACCTCGGGTAGTGTGGCTGTAACTTTCGGGGGATATAAAAATACCTGCGACAGCGTAATTTTATCTGTTTATTATACAGGTAATAGCAGTTACTATTTATTGCAGGGAAAATTGACCGGAACAACTATTAGTGGCACGTTTAAAAATTTGACAACTGTTTCGGACTATGGAACATTTAGTATTACTAAATAGAAAAAAACTAATATACAGCTATCTAATTGTATTTTTTAAATCCAAAAAAGCCGCATACAAATGCAGCTTTCTTTTTAAATATTTTTGCAGGCGGTGGGGGATTTGAGTTTGCAATTTTGAATCAGCACTCCTCGACCAGTTAAAAAAAACACTGCTATGCCCCGGGGTATTATTATTATTAATTATTAATCAAGCTCTATTATTATCCTCCTTCCAGTTCTTTATAGCGCCTTTGATCTGTTTGGAAGATAAATTTTCTGCAACGGCACGATGTGCCAGGTCGATGAATTCATTGTTAGGTGCAAAACGTAACGCAACGATCTGCGACATGGTTAATGCCGGGTCCAATAATTTTCCCGACATCGCGAAATAACGAAGATTTTCTTCTGCACGGATCGCTTTGTCCTGTGCCTTCAAAGCAAAGACCCTTCCATACCACATGATGATCATCAATGCTACCGCCATTGATAACATAGCCGCGGCTTGTAACCGGCCACTTCCGGCACTGAGTGATTTAAAAAAAACAAAAGCACTTACCACCAGGGGGAAAGTCGCTGCTGCAAATCCAACAACATGATAGAGGGGAATGTACCTGGTATGATTACTGAAGTTTTGGCTGGCCATAATAGATTATTTTAATACACGAATTAAAGCTAATTACACGAATTGGAGTAAAATATTTGGAAAGAAGTTAAGTTCAGGAACGAGGTACACGAATTAAGGGCACTATTTACACGAATTATTGTAAGCAATTTCGGGGCTTACTTTAAGAGATCTAATAGCTTCCACATTTTTTCTCTTACTGTGCCTGGGTTGCCGTCGAAATTATTTACGATGAAGGAAAAGCTGTAGGCAGCGCCGTTTTTACTTTTAATATAACCGGTATAACTCCTCACACCGTTGATATATCCGTCTTTCATTTTGATTCCATTCATTTCAGGCAGGTCGTAATAAAAAGAAGCAAACCAGGGTTGGTCTTTGGCATATTGTAATACCGTTACTAATGCATTGGTGGTAACCCGGTTGGCGGGTGAAAGGCCGCTGCCGTCAATGATATTTAATGCTGAGGGTTCGATGCCTTTGTCGTTCCAGAATTTTTTAATAATCGCAACACCCGTATCTGTTGAGCCGTAACTTGTTTTTTCATAAGCAATGGTCTTTACAAATGCTTCACCATAAAGATTGATACTTTTTTTGAGGAACCAGTAGTTGATACTATCCAACGGCGGCGACATAATGGTAAAAATGGGGATTGAATTAATTGGGATATCTTTTTTTTCCACGGCCATCCCATTATAAGAACCAGCAAACAAAACGGCGTTTATATTTTTTGTCTTCAGTTCTTCCACGAAAGTTAATGTTAACTGTTCGGCGGCATTGGGCATTGCACCACTGATGATAAAATTATTTGCGCCCAGCGGAATGGTACCTCTTACAAAACCAGCCATACTATAAGGTGGCAGGTAAACATAGGCGTTATCACCACTGCCCGGCATTGCCGTGGTAACTTCACTGTACAGGCCCACATGGTACAGTTGTGGTACCATCTTTTCGATTGTTGCTTTGGCGCCGATCTTTTCACCTGCTTTTAAAATAATATCATATTGATTTTCCCTCCAGTTTAATGAAGAGGCGCCTGCGCCATAATAATTGCCGATATCTTCCCATATCCATCCCCTCGGTGTATTATTACTTTCCCATTTCCTGTCGTAACCCAATACATTTCCTTCAATGGTTTTAATACCTTTTTTTTCAACAGCAGCAACCAGGTTATTCAATATTATTTTTTCAGCAGTATTTTTCCAGCGCCCGCTACCGAGGGTAGGGTCGCCATACCCGATCAAATAAATATTACCGGTTAATTTATGGGCATTTATTTCTCCGTCAAAAGCAAGTTCCGTTTTGTATTGATAGTATTTGCCCAACAATTCAAAAGCACTAACACTGGTAATTACTTTCTGGCAACTGGCAGGTGCCATACCCACTTCTTCATTCCTTGCAAAAACAGGTTTACCGGTCTTGCTGTCTACCACATACAGGCTTATCATCGCGTGTTTGAACTGTGCATCTGTTTCCATTTTTTTTAACGCGGTGGCCAGTTGGGCTGCCTGCGAAAAAATGTTGGTATACAAAAAACACGCTGCTAAAATGAGTATCACTCTCATGGAACAAATAATTTATTTTCAAAGCTAAAAGAATTAATTTTGAGTATGGAAAATAAAGTAGAAGAGCCTGCAGTCAGGTATAACTATATTTCCCAGGAAGTATACCTGGAACGGGAAAGAGCTGCTGAAGAAAAGCACGAATATTACCAGGGCGAAGTTTTTGCCATGAGCGGACCATCTTTCAATCACCACGAAATTTTTAGTAATGTCTTTGGCCAACTATGTTCAAAACTTGATGGAACTGAATGTAAGCCTTATGGAAGCGGCTTAAGAATTCACATCCCTGCAAATACATGGTACACTTATCCTGGTATCAGTATCGTATGCGGTAAAAAAGAAACTATTGACGATAAGAAAGATACTGCCACTAACCCCACGGTGATCATTGAGATTTTATCTAAAACCACCCGGAACTATGACAGGGGAAACAAATTCGCTTTTTACAGGCAAATCGCTACTCTTAAAGAATATATTTTGATAGATGCAGAAAGTACATCTGTTGAACAGTTTTCTAAAGAAGATGATGGCACATGGCTGTTAACGGGATACAAAAATATCAATTCGCTTTTCGCCATTCCGGTCTTAAATTTACCGCTTACACTTTCATTAATTTATAAGGATGAAATTTTTCATAACTTTTATACTACTATCTTTTCCAACTGATCTTTTTTTATGACTAACGCAACCATCATCACCATCGGCGATGAACTTTTAATAGGACAGGTGATCGACACCAACAGTGCCTGGATGGCGCAGCAACTGAACAAAGCAGGTATCCCCGTGCTAAGGCGTGTAGCAGTAGGCGATGTATGGGAAGAAATATGGCAGGCGCTGGATGAAGAAAGCAAACATGCGGCTATTATTCTGATCACCGGTGGCCTCGGCCCCACTGCCGATGATATTACCAAACCTTTATTGTGTAAATATTTCGGCGGACGATTAGTAGTTGATCCCGGCGCGAGGCAAAACGTGATCGACATTTTTACCAGGCTCAACCGCCCGATGATAGAAAGAAATTTATTGCAGGCCGAAGTGCCCGATGTGTGTACTGTTATCCAGAACAAAAGAGGCACGGCACCGGGTATGTGGTTTGAAAGACCTTACCCAACTTTACCAGGCGAAGAGGGGAAAAAAATATTCGTAAGCATGCCCGGCGTGCCGCACGAAATGAAAGGCATGATGGAAGATGATGTGATCCCCCAGTTAATAAAACGGTTTGAATTGCCCGTTATCCTGCACCGCACTTTACTAACGGCCGGCGTGGGCGAAAGTTTTTTAGCCGAACTGCTGCAGGATTTTGAAAAAGCATTACCACCATCTATCAAGATGGCTTACCTGCCCAATTATGGCATGGTGCGCTTACGTTTATCTACTGTGGGTTTTAATGGAGCTGAAATTGAAAGCGGGATCAATACCCAATTTGAGCAACTGCAGGAATTGGTAAAAAAATATATGGTGACCAACCTGGATGAACCGCTCGAAAATGTGGTCGGCAAATTATTATTGCAAAAAAACAAGACCATGTGCACCGCCGAAAGTTGTACCGGTGGTTATATCGCCCATCTCCTTACTTCTATTCCCGGCTCATCTGCATTTTATGATGGCAGTGTAGTGAGTTATTCTTACGGCGCAAAGGAAGACCTGCTCGGCGTGGATCATCAGACTTTACTAGGCAAGGGTGCGGTAAGTGAAGAGGTAGTAAGAGAAATGGCCAAAGGTGCTTTACAAAATATCAAATCCAATTATGTTATCGCTGTAAGCGGCATCATGGGCCCCGGCGGCGGCCTGCCCGAAAAACCCGTCGGCACTGCCTGGGTAGCTGTTGGCAACACCGAAAAGATCGTAGCACAAAAACTTTTTTTTCGCTTCGACAGGGCACGGAATATTCAGCTGACCGCGGTTACTGCGTTGAATTTGTTGCGTAAATTTATCTTGGAAGCAAGTTCTTAGTTTTTAATTAAGGGCTGACGGGTTGATGGTGCTTTTAGTATTCAGAAGATTTAATGCAGCCTCCGGTAGCAAACGGCCAACTAAAAACCATGAACTAAAAACGCCGAACTAAGTACAACTAACCTAAAACCTTCATCCTTCAACCTTCAAGTATTTTAATTACTTTTGCCCTGCCGGTACAACGATTGTTTAACACTTAAACTATTTTATGAGTGTAGTAGATTTAGTCATGCCAAAGCTTGGCGAAAGCATTATGGAAGCCACCATCTTAAAGTGGCACAAAAAACCAGGTGACACCGTAAAGCAGGATGAAACTGTTTTAGACATTGCCACTGATAAAGTGGACAGTGAAGTGCCTTCCACCGCCGAAGGTGTAATTGAAACGATTTTATACAATGAAAATGACGTGGTGCCCATCGGTACCGTGATCGCCACTATTCGTGTAGGCGCCAACGCTGCTGTTTCCAATAACCAGCCCACTGCAGCTCCTGCGCAACCTCAATACGAAGAAGCAAAAGTTGTTGAAGAAATTCCTTACCAGCCCACAAATAATTTTCAACCAGCCAACGGGCAGGCTGCTGATAACAAAATAAAATTCTATTCTCCATTAGTATTGAATATTGCCCAGCAGGAAGGCATCAGCATGACGGAACTGGAAAATATTCCTGGCACAGGACAGGATGGAAGGGTGAGTAAGAAAGATGTGTTGGCGTACGTAGCTAATAAGGCGGAAGGCGGAAGGCATAAGGCGGAAGGCATCGCAGCGCAGGAAGTAACTGTATTAGCAAACGGCGGCGGCCAGCAAACAGCAAACAGTAAACCCCAAACCGTAAACCAACCAACCTATCAACCGCCAACAGTATTCACTGGTAATGTAGAAGTAATTGAAATGGACCGCATGCGCAAGTTAATTGCCAAGCATATGGTAGACAGCAAACATACCAGCGCACACGTAACCAGTTTTGCGGAATGTGATGTTACCGGCCTGGTGATGTGGAGAGAAAAAGTAAAAAAGGATTTTGAAAAAAGAGAAGGCGAAAAAATTACTTTCACACCGTTATTCATAGAAGCCATCGTAAAGTGTATCAAAAAATACCCCATGCTCAGCAGCAGCGTGGATGGCGACAGGATCATTGTCAAAAAAGACCTCAACATCGGTATGGCCACGGCCCTACCCAGCGGCAACCTCATTGTGCCCGTTATTAAAAATGCAGATCAACTCAATTTAACCGGCCTCACCAAACAGGTGAACGGCCTTGCCAATGCCGCACGCAATGGTAAATTAAGACCCGACGATACAACCGGCGGTACTTTTACCCTTACTAATGTGGGTACATTCGGCAGCATTATGGGAACGCCCATCATCAACCAGCCACAGGTTGCCATCATGGCTGTGGGCGCCATTAAAAAAAGGCCCATGGTTATTGAAACGCCGCAAGGCGACAGCATTGCCATCCGCCACATGATGTATATCTCCCTCAGTTACGACCATCGAATTATTGACGGCGCATTGGGAAGTACATTCTTAAATGCCGTGAGTAAAGAGTTGGAGCATTTTGATGTGCATAGGAGTATTTGATTTGAAATCCTGAGTGTAGTCGAAGGGGCTTGATACTAATTTCGGGCGCAGTCGAGAAATTTATGTGTTGCAATATTTTTTGAACAAGCATTTATTCGTGGCTAGACATCGTTGTGTCACTCACTTGTACAACATACCTTTGTTAAGCCTTAATTGTATTAGCTGAATAACTCAGAAATATTGTGGCAAGTTTGCGGAACGGAAAACATGCGCATATTTATGAATTGCCTGCTATGTTGGTAGACACATTAATTAAAACTTAAATTCATCTATTATGAAAAAGGTCATTATTTTCTCCCTGTTGCTGACATTTACAATCCCATCTTTCAGCCAGCAAACAAAATCTTCCCCAACTTTAACCAAACAAGACTACTTGCAAAAAAGTAAAAAGCAAAAAACAGCAGCATGGGTTCTGCTTGGAGGTGGCGTTGCAGTCGCAGTTGCAGCGTCTATACTGGATGCAAGTAGTGATTGGACTAAATCGGAAACCCCCTATCTTGTAGCAATCGGTGTTGGCGGCGCATCAATGCTTGGAAGTATTCCTTTATTTATCGCTTCGGCACGAAATAAAAGGAAAGGAATGAATGCTTCTACATCTTTCCAAATTCGAAAGAGTCCCGTTCCAACAAATACAGGGCTAACTTTACATTCTACACCAACCTTATCGCTAAAGCTTAATTTCTAAGACACCTATAACCAAAAACATTTTTGTGAATTTTCAACTTATATTAAGATGATATTGGACACAGCAGGCAACATCAAGTTTTGCGTCAGCGGGGGCGACGAATAAATCCTCATCTTTTACACTACTATCAGCTACATATCGGGTTGACCTGGCACAGATGCTGTTAACTCAAATCAAAAAACTGAAAATATGGAAGTACACAAACATCCCCATCATGTGACACACAAAAAGAAATGGGGCGAATACCTTTTGGAATTTTTAATGCTATTTCTTGCAGTTTTTCTCGGATTTGTAGCGGAAAATATAAGAGAGCAAAAAGTGGAAAGAGAAAGGGAGAAGCAGTATGTTGAATCTATGGTTGCAGATATGAAAGAAGATACTGGCAAAATTAAAAAAAGTATCGTTTATTGCACCACACAAGTAGCTGCTTTTGATAGTCTATTACAAAATATTTATCACACTCCTTATAC
>JBBRCB010000060.1:0-15951 GCA_038205215.1 Chitinophagales bacterium
TCGTACATGGCCCACCCATTGATAACTTTTTTAGAAGCTGTTTGCATGCTGGTTGCTTTGAAGTAAATGTACGTTTTTGTACTGATTTTAAATAACAGCCCTGGTATAAGGTTTTATACTATTTTTTACACCATAAAAAAACCGCCTTTTTAAAGGCGGCTTCAACAAATAATTTTTAAAACGGTTATTGTTTTTCTACATCATTAATATCTATTTTTTTGTAGGTTATTTTTTTGATGGTTTCAAATTTATTATCGGTAAGGTCCATATTTACCGGCGCACCATTAAATACACTGTCGGAAACCATATTGGCGATCGCTAAAAAACTAAAATCACCCAATGACTTTGCCTTTTCCGCATTCACTACCATCCTGAAGCAAACTGTATCATTTTTTTTGCAAAGCTGGAAACTTTTTTCTGTTTTTGCGTTACCCGCCCTTTCATCAATATTATAAATCAGCGTGGCTACGTTTTTCGCCTGTTCCTCCGTGATCCCTTCCTGGTAATAGGTTTCTACATGGCCCTTACTGGCTTTCTTGCCATAGTTATCACAGGAAGTAAAGCCCATCAATACCAATAAAGCCAATAACGCAATTGTTGTTTTTCTCATAATAATATATTTGAGTACATAAATACGATTTGCGCCGCATAATTCCAATACCCTTTTAAAGGTATTTAATTGATGGTATGGGTATAGATAAGTGCCAGGAGAATAATACCGAGGACGATCCTATACCAGCCCCAGATAGTAAAGCCGTATTTTTTTAAAAAGCCAATGAAAAATTTAATAGCCAGCATTGCTACTAAAAAAGCAACCATATTACCGATGGCCAGTTGCTTTATTTCTTGTCCCGAAAAGCCCCCGCTTTCTTTATAATATTTATATAGTTTATAACCGGTGGCCGCCAGCATCGTAGGTACTGCTAAAAAAAATGAAAACTCTGCAGCTGCACTGCGGGTTAGTTTTTGCTGCATACCGCCAATGATTGATGCAGCACTCCTGCTTACCCCGGGAATCATTGCAATACATTGCCAGATACCTATGATCACCGCTTTGGGGTAAGTGATCTTTTCTTCCGACGTTATCGTTGGCCTTGTAAAGGCTTTATCAATGAACAATAAAATAACGCCGCCCACCAGCATGGACACTGCTACAGTTAATGAACTTTCTAAAAGGGCATCTATCTTTTTGGAAAATAAAAAACCCAATAGTAACGCAGGTATTACTGCAGCAATAAGTTTTGCGTAGAATTGCCATCTTTTAAAATCGAAAAACTTTTTATAGTACAGCACCACTACTGCCAGTATCGCACCCAGTTGAATCGCAACTGTAAATACTTTTATAAAATCAGTTTCCGCAATGCCGAGGGCTTTTTCAGTAATGATCATATGACCTGTGGAAGAGATGGGTAAAAATTCTGTCAGGCCTTCAACGATGGCAATAATAATTGATTGTAAAGTATCCATTGGTTGGTTTTATGAACGTAAAAAAAATGCGAAGTCTATACTCCGCAATCCAATAAACTAAATTAACCACTACACTAGTTAACTGGTCTTCGGCTTTTTCATTATAGCAAAAATTTCTATAAGAAGACCGCCGATGATCAGTATTGGAGCAATGGTGATTCGTGTTGTACTGTATACTTCATTATCGTTAAATACTTTTGGGTCGGCGCTTTTGCCGCCTGCCATCAAAAAGAAACCCAGTGCCATTACACCAAGTCCAACCAGCATCCACATATAATTATCTTTAGAGAACAGGCTTTGGTTATTGGCCTGCGGCAATTGTTTTTTATCGTTGCTCATTAATTATGAATTTGAAGTACAATATTAATATAAATCATCCAATTTCATCCTCAGGTATTTTATCACCGCCCGGTGCGTACTTACCAGCGTGATGGTAATACCCAGCACAATGATCGTGAGGAAAAGTAATATCAGGCTTTTATTATCCCTCAAAACTTTGAATTCCGGCCGGAAGGATTCCACCAATACCATCACACACCATATTAATGCAATAGCGATGCCTGAGGCAATAAGCCCGTTGATCACGGCCCTTGCATTGATCGGTTTGGCAATGAACCACCGGGTAGCGCCCACCATTTGCATGGTCTTGATCAAAAAACGGTTGCTGTACATGGCGAGGCGTATGGTATTATCTATAGAAAAGATCACCAGTAGCGTAAGAATGATGGCGGCTACGAGGAAGCCAAAAAACAGGTATTTAGCAAAATCGCCCACTTTGGAAACGATCTCATCCGGGAATTTATATTCAGATACCACCCCGGGAAAATTACTTTCAATATTGGAAGATATGGACCTCAGGCTATCCGATTGGACGTGGTCGGCCGTTACATAAAAATCGATACTTTCCGGAAGGGGATTGCTTTTAATAAACTGGCGCCAGGTAGTATCATTATCATTTTCAAATTTTTTAATAGCGATTTCCTTGGTCACATATTCCGCAGATTTTACATAAGGGAGTGCCGTAATATAATTCTTTACGCTGTCTATTTTCTTTTTGGTAGCGTCCCTGTTTAAAAAACACTGTACCTGTATATTCTCTTTAAAATAATCACCGGTTTTACGGAGGTTCAGGAAAAACCAGCCCACAATGCCAAATAAAAATAATACCAGCGACACGCCGATTATGGCATATGCATAGGTAGGCTTACCACGTTTGCTGCTTGCTTTTCCAAATTGCGACATACTGCTTTTGATTTACTTAATGGATGAGTAACAGGTATCGCCCCGTGGCAGGTACCATTTGATTAGTGGGCGCAAATTAATTCAATTTGATTGTATTACATTATTTTTGCCCTCTGCAAAACGAATGCCTGCCGTATTTATTTTTATGAATGGATAGGATATGTTGTGAATGGGGGTGAAATAACTTTTCTTTCACATTTTAATAGACCATTTGTAAAGTAGAAAAATAAACTAATCATACAATATTTAACAGCAATGGAATACCGGTTTAACGAGATAGAGAAGAAATGGCAGGAAAAATGGAAGACGGATAAAGTATACAGAGTATCTAATGAATCCGCAAAGCCAAAGTATTATGTGCTGGATATGTTCCCCTATCCCAGTGGTGCAGGCTTGCATGTGGGCCACCCGCTAGGCTATATTGCCAGCGATATTTACAGCCGTTATAAAAGGTTAAAGGGCTTTAATGTTTTACATCCAATGGGCTTCGATAGTTTTGGTTTACCGGCAGAACAGTATGCTTTGGAAACCGGTCAGCACCCGGCAGCAACCACCAAAAAAAATATCACCACTTTTAAAAGCCAGCTGGATAAGATAGGGTTTTGTTATGACTGGGACCGTGAGGTATTGACCAGCGATCCTGCTTATTATAAATGGACACAGTGGATATTTTTGCAGTTGTTCAACAGTTATTTTGATATTACTGCTAAAAAAGCAACACCCATTACAGCATTGACTGAACAGTTCAAGGTTAATGGTTCATTGCCATCAATCATGAACCATGAACCCTTTACAGCTGGGGAATGGAATCTGTTTGATGAAAAAAAACAGCAGGAAATTTTAATGAACTATCGCCTGGCTTTCAGCAAATATGGCGAAGTGAACTGGTGCGAAGCATTAGGTACTGTATTGGCTAATGACGAAGTAGTGAACGGCGTAAGTGAACGCGGCGGCCATCCCGTTGTAAAAAAGAAAATGCGCCAATGGTATTTGCGTATCACTGCTTATGCAGACCGGTTACTGGAAGGATTGGAAACCGTGGAGTTCAGCGATAGCATGAAGGATATGCAGCGTAACTGGATCGGGAAGAGCCAGGGTGCAGAGATAATCTTCGACGTGATACGTGAGACGTCAGTCGTGATTAAAGCGTCTGCCGATGCAAATACTCCACTCAAGTCTCAAGCCTCACGTCTCACGGTTTACACTACCCGACCGGATACCATTTTCGGCGTAGACTTTATGGTAGTAGCGCCTGAATTAGATTTGGTGCAACAAATAAAAACACCCGAACAGGCTGTAGCTGTTGACGATTATATTGCTTATGTAAAGAGCCGAAGTGATGTGGACCGCATGGCGGAGAAAAAAATCACGGGATGTTTTACCGGTGCGTATGCGGTGAATCCATTTGACGGCAGGCAAATTCCTATCTGGATATCAGAATATGTTTTAGCAGGTTATGGAACGGGTGCTATCATGGCCGTGCCCTGCGGCGATGAAAGAGATTTTAAGTTTGCACGGCATTTTAATATTCCTGTCACCAATATCATCGGCAGTTATTTTAATGGCGAAGAAGCCAATCCAACTAAAGAAGCCATCCTGGAGAACAGCGGTTTTTTGAATGGAATGAAGATGACGGATGCTATCGAAGTGGTATTAAAAAAACTGGATGAGCAGGGTATTGGTAAGCGAAAGGTGAACTATAAAATGAGGGATGCTGGTTTCAGCCGCCAGCGTTATTGGGGCGAACCGTTCCCGATCATCTGGATTGACGGCATGGCGATTCCTTTGGATGCAGAAGAATTACCATTGGAATTACCGCATGTAGATCAATATGGCCCCGGCCCCGAAGGCGAAGGTCCATTGGCGAATTTAAAAGATTGGGTTGACCTCACCCCTAACCCGTCTCCAGGGGAGAGGGGAACAGGCACAACTAACAATGAGTTCCCCGGATATTTTAACAGCACGGTGCAGGAATGGAAAAATACATTAGCTTTTGCCAAAGAAAACAGAAAAGAGGCAACAGTGGAAGAAGATATGATGTGGCAGGAATTGCGTAACAGAAACATAAATCATTTTAAATTCAGGAGGCAACACCCGATTGGCGGCTATATTCCTGATTTTGTATGTTTGGATAGTAAATTAATTATTGAGATTGATGGCGGTTATCATAACGAAGCAGATCAGCAAAAATTTGATGCAGCAAGAGAAAGTTGGCTGGTTGAATGTGGTTTTGAAATGCTGCGTTTTACAAATGAAGAGGTAAATAATAATTTAAAACAGGTAATAGAAAAAATAAGTACAACTTTAATAAAAAGAAAAGAAGTTGAAGAAACAGCAGGGTCAAGCTTCCCTCTCCCCTGGAGAGGGGCTGGGGGTGAGGTCAAACGCGAAACCAGTACCATGCCCGGTTACGCCGGCTCTTCCTGGTATTTTTTACGCTACATGGATCCACACAATAGCGCAACTTTTTGCGACAGGAAAGCCAGCGATTACTGGAACCAGGTAGATCTTTACATTGGTGGTACCGAGCATGCAGTTGGCCATTTATTGTACAGCCGTATGTGGACGAAAGTTATGTATGATTTGGGTTTAATTGGTTTTGATGAACCGTTCAGGAAGTTGTTAAACCAGGGGATGATAACTGGGATCTCTGAATTTGTTTATCGTTACGCTAGTGACGGAAATTCTGACTCAAAATTGATGGCAAATGTGATTCCTTATTATAACATTGATATAAATAAAATTTTGCCAGACGAAACAAATGTAGCAGCTATAATGGCTAAGGGACTATATCCAGAATTTTATTTTTCATATGATGCAATTCCTAAGGGAGAAGAAAATAAATTTACTTCAATACGTGTAGATATCAAATATGTGAATACTAATAAATTAGATGTGGATAGGATTAGCAAATATGAAAGTAAGTATTTAAATGCATGTTTTGTTTGTAAAGATGTTTTTTACTTTGATGGAGAATGGTATAATCATAAACTCGAAAAAAGTGATAAATCAGTTTTTGTTACAACATCTCAAGGGGAAAAGATGTCTAAGTCAAAATTAAACACAGAAAATCCTGATGAACTTTGTGAAAAATACGGCGCTGATACCTTCCGCATGTACGAAATGTTTCTCGGCCCGGTAGAAGCCAGCAAACCGTGGGATACAAAAGGCATTGAAGGCGTACACCGTTTTTTAAGAAAATTATGGCGTTTGTTTAATGATGAAGTAAAAGGGAAAGTCTGGACCAATGAAAAAGCAACCGATGTTGAATTAAAGATATTACACCGTACCATTAAAAAAATTGAAGAAGACACCGAAAAATTTTCTTTTAATACTGCCGTAAGTGCATTCATGATCTGTGTGAATGACCTGTTTGATATAAAGTGCCATAAAAAAGAAGTGTTGGAAAAAATATTGATCATCCTGGTGCCTTATGCACCGCATATTGCAGAAGAACTATGGCAGCAGTTAGGCAATGAAGGAACAATTTTAGATGCAGCTTACCCATCATTTGATCCTGCATTGCTGGTGGAAAGCAGCAAAGAATATCCTGTTTCAATAAATGGTAAAGTAAGGACCAATCTTTCGTTGGCGCTGGACCTTGATCAAAAGCAAGTAGAAGAAATGGTGTTGCAAAACGATACTGTAAAAAAATGGTTAGAAGGCAAATTACCTAAAAAGATCATTTATGTAAAGAATAAGATGATCAATATTGTGGTGTAACAATTGAACAAATTTTTTATTGTGCTGTTATAAAATTCAAACCCGGTATTATGGCAACGCCTACCCTCGTACTTATAGATGCATTGAGGAAAACTGCAAACCGTTTGAAAGACGGCGCTCATTATTCGTGGGGCCACCACGGTGCCTGTAATTGCGGCAACCTGTTACAGGTGGTAACCCAATTAAGCGAAAATGACATACGTAGATACGCACATACAGGTATAGGCGAGTGGACTGAATTGGCTCAGGAATTTTGCCCCGTTACCCATACGCCGATAACTTTAGTAATAACAAAGCTGGAAGCCATTGGCCTTACACCCACAGATATCCATCATATAGAATATCTTACCGATAAAGAAGTATTACAACAACTGCCCAATGGTTTCCGCTGGTTGAAACGAAATAATCGGAACGATGCCATTGCATATTTCGAAGCCTTTGCCAATGTACTGGAAGAAAAATTGGTACAACACATTAAAGTAGACATTGACAGCATACCGGCAATTAAAAAAGTAGTAATGGCCTTGTAAAATTTATTAGTTCATTACGAATTGAAAGGATATTCCAAAGCTTTGTTTATTTTACACTTATGCATTTTGACTTTGGCTTTTACAGTTCTCTTTTACTGATATTTTTTGTACACGGTTTAGTATATGCCATTTTATTGTACCGAAAAGGTATTCTTAATGAAAGCCAGCCGGAGAAATGGCTCAGTGTTTTTTTAGTACTGTGTATTTTATATATTGCTCCCTGGATGCTGGGTTTTGCCGGCTGGTACGATACTCAACCCTATAGAGATTATTTATTTTACATTCCATTTCAGCATTTATATTTTATCGGTCCGGTCATATTTTTTTATGTACAGAGCTTATTAAATCCATCTTTTAAATTTGGTAAAAAAGAATGGTGGCAGCTACTGCCGGGTACATTGTACCTGCTGTTTAGCATGGCGATGGTAATTACTGATAAGCTGGTGTTGAAAAAATATTTTTTCCTGGCTAATGGGCGTGACCCTGATTTTGATGATTGGTATCAACTGACTGGTTTTATTGCTATGTTACTGTATTTTTTAATGTCGCTCAGGTATTTTAACCTGTATAAAAAATTAATGTTTCAGGTGGTAAGCTATGCAGATATATTGTTATTTAAATGGGTTAAAAACTTTCTGTATGCTTTTTTAATGATGCTGATTTTGCGCCTGCTCTTTTATTTAGGTTCCTATATTCCTGCATTTGACAGATTAGATTATGTAGGCCCCTGGTGGCAATATTTTTCTTTTGCTATTGTGTTTTATTATATTGCCATTACCGGGTATTCTAATTCCATACATACTAAAATTCCATTTAAATTACATTTACTCAGTTACAAACCCTCGTTGTTATTGCCCAATGCACAACAACATGAAACAAAGAACCCCTTTATTGAAGAAGCGGAGCTGGTTGAGATAGAAACCGAACAACCCCCTGCTACTAAGGAAGATGAAAGCCTTGTAGCGGAATGGAAAGTAAAAATTTTAGACTTGATACAAGAGGGCAAAGCCTATGAAGATGCCGAATTATCACTCACACAGGTGGCCAAACAACTCAGTACCAACCCTACTGTAGTTTCCAAAGTAATTAACCAGGGATTCCAACTCAATTTCAACGATTTTATTAATCATTACCGGATTGAGGCAGTTAAAGAAAAACTAAAAGCCGGGGAACAAAAAACACAAACCCTGTTAGGCATTGCTTTCGACTGTGGTTTTAACAGTAAAGCCACATTTAACCGGGCATTTAAAAAATTTACCGGGGTTAGCCCAAAAGAATGGCTGAAGAAATCAATTGTATAAATTGATACTGTTTAAATCAGCTTCGTAATTTGATTTGAGACGATTGTTAACTTATTAAAATTGAATTTTACTTAAAAAATTATGAAGTACATCCTAACCATTTGTCTTATTCTTTTAACCAGTTCATTGTTTAGCCAGGTAAAAAAGAACCATAATAAGTTTGCAACCATTGTAAATGAGTATGTAAAAGCTAAAGGCTTTAGTGGGTCGGTATTGGTTGCAGAAAAAGGGAAGATCATTTATTTAAAAAATATTGGTATGGCTAACCGGCAGGATAAGATTCCGGTTACAGCTAATTCTATCTTTAAAATATGTTCTGTCACTAAGACATTTACAGCCGTAATTATTTTGCAATTGATGGAAGAGGGTAAAATAGCACTTACAAAAACTATCGGTGCTTATTTACCGGAATACAGTGGTGAAGCAAGAGATAAAGTAAATATACATCAATTGCTTACTTACAGCAGCGGTATAGAAAATATAGACCAAAGCAGTGAGGCCATGTATGCTATGCAACAACCAGTAGATACAATCATCAGAAAATATTGCAGTGGTAAACTGGTAACAGCGCCTGGTAAAAAAATGGATTATAAAAATGCAGAGTTCATTATTCTTGGTAAGATAATAGAAAAGATTACCGGTAAGCCTTACGATAAAGTGTTAAACGAAAGAATTTTGCAACCGTTGCAAATGAAACATTCTGGTTTTTTGCATAATGCAGACATTATTCCCGGTTTGGTAAGTAGCTACCTTGCCGATAGTACAGGCAAATTTTATAATGACGATCCTTACTATATTGAAAATTTTTATAGCAGTGGAGCTATGTATTCAACCGTAGAAGATTTATACAGATTTGACCAGGCTTTATTTAATGCCGTATTATTAAAATCAGCTACCCTGCAATTAATGACCACCTCTTATCCTGAATTATGGGGTGTGGCCTACAGCTTTTGGGTAAACGAACAGCCCTTTGGAAAAGTGAAAACAAAAGTAATGGACCGAAGGGGAAGCATTGGAGGCAACAACACGGCCTGGTATCATTTTATCAACGAAAACAAAACCATTATTGTTTTTAGCAATAGCAATGCGGCAGATGTGGTGGAGCTGAGAGAAAAACTAGCCAACTCATTCCTGAACTGAATACTTTATGATCCTAATCTGTGCCGTCTCAAATATAATTTGAGACGGTTGTTTTTTATTTGATACCATCTTACTTCGTCTCAGATCATCATTTGCAGCGACTGCCGCCCCATCATGACCCCATCTTTGTTGAAACAAATTTTAAACAAAAAATCAGAGTTATGAAACGACTGCTTTCTTTTACCAGCCTTATTTTAATGATTAGCTGCTGTAGCTGTGCCCAGGTCAATTATATGGAATATAATGGTAAAACCTGGGAGCAAATCAGTGGCAGCGGCAAACTGGTTACACTTAAACCCTCCATTGATGCTTTTACAACGGTAGAAGTAAACAATCTTAATGTTAAGATTGTAGTGGAAACCGGTGCCAAAGAACATGCAATGAACATTTCTATAGATGATAACCTGAAAGATTTTTTTAGATGGAAGCAGGAAGGCAGTACATTAAAACTATCCTTTGATCTAAGTGGAGGTAAATATCCCCGGTGGTTATCCGGCAATAATACCGTAATTACCATTAAAGCTCCGGTTATTGAAAAGGTGATTAATAAAGGAAATAGTAACGTCGACATTAACCTTAGTGGACAACCTGCTTTTTATTTATGGAGTGAGGGCAATCCGGATATTACCATCAGTGGTACTGTAACAACGTTGAACCTGGAATCATCCGGTAATTCCGATATCAATGCAGGGAAATTAGCAGCTGGTAAAATTAATTTGAGTTCAAATGGTAATGCCGATATTGAAGTAAACACGAAAGAATTAGTTGAAAAAGATATAAAAGGCAATAACGACATAGTTAACGTCTTTTATACTTCAAAAAAAGATAAGACATCAGGTGATTATTCCTCGAATAGTGACAATAGCGAACGGATCAGTTTTAAAATAAAAAATAACAGCCTGCTCCCGGCAAAAGTAACATTGATTTCATACCAGCCTGGTAAATCAGGAAATGGAACCAATGGTTTCATGGTTATTTCTTTTGGAAGCAAAACATTCAGCTACCCGGTTGGTACAAAAATTTACCTGGCCAACAGTGAGCAGGTAAACACTGTAATGAGTGGCGCAAAAATTTCTGACCAAACACCATTTTTAATTGTTAAAAAGGAAGACGAAGGAAAGTCATTCAATATTAAATAATACTATTCAAAATTATTCAATGAAAAAGCTATTGTTCTTCGTTGTTGCCTTTGTCAGCGGATCACTCTTTGCACAGCAAAAGGATACCACAAGCCAGTTCAACAAAACAAAAAAGATGACTGAAGTGGTGGTAAAGAATAAGAAATCATTTGTAGAAATACAGGTAGATAAATTAGTACTGAATGTACAAAATGATATCATCGCAACAGCTGGTACCGTGTTTGAAATTTTACAAAGAGCACCCGGGGTTTCTATCAGCAATGATGAAACCATCAATATGTCGGGCAAAGCGGGCGTAAATATTTTAATTGATGGCAAACCAACTCAATTAAGCAGTAAAGACCTTGCCGATTACCTCAAAGCTACTCCCGGTTCGGTGGTTGATAAAATTGAAATCATTATGAATCCATCATCCAGGTATGATGCACAGGGCAATGCCGGTATTATCAATATCCGCATGAAAAAAAACACCATAAAAGGTACCAATGGTAGTGTAAGTGCAGCCTACACACAAAGCACACATCCAAATATCAACTTTTCCGCCAACCTCAATCACCGCCAGGGTAAGTGGAACTGGTTTACCAATGCTTCGGCACGAAAATCGAGACAGAATACCAATGGTACCATCAACCGGTTTGTAAACAGCGGCGGTATTGAAAAAACATTCAATAATAAAACTGTTGACCAGGATTATTCAAAAAATAGCAGCTTTCTAACAGGCGTTGATTATTATTTGGATAAAAAAAACAGCTTTGCATTCCTGGTTAAAGGAAATGAATATTGGAGCAAATTATATACGCCGGGCAATACATTAATCAGTACAATTAATATTACTGACTCGTCATTGAGTACACTAAGAGATTACCGGAACAGGACCAGCCGTTATAATTTCAGTTTAAACTATAAATATGAAGATACTCTTGGTACTGAATTCAATGTTGATGCAGATTATGCTTCTTACAGTAACAACAGTACAGGCATTATCACTGCTGATCTGTTAAACGGGCAAAATGTAAAATATGGTTACACTGCCAATGACCAGGATGTGCTTACAGCAATTCATATTTACAGTATTAAAACAGATTACACGCATTACTTTAAAAAAGCGCAGGCAAAAATAGAAACTGGTTTAAAATGGAACAGTATTGAAACCGGTAACAACCTGCGGGCATTTGTGTGGAAGGGTAATGCATTCCTGGCTGATACCGGCCGGACTAACCGTTTTGATTATAAAGAAACCACGCATGCCGTATATGCCAGTTTTAATCAAAAAATAAAAAAATGGGAATATCAATTAGGGCTGCGGGCAGAGCAATCTGTAATAAAAGGTAAAAGCATTGGCTTACAAAGCAAGCAGCTGAATTATCCGGATACTTCATATTTCAATTTATTTCCCGCCATTTTTCTTCGGTATACTTTAAATGATAAAAATATATTGGGCTTGTCGTATGGAAGAAGGATTAACCGCCCCACCTACCAGGATATGAATCCATTTGAATTTATTTATGATAACTACAGCAGGGAAAAAGGCAATCCTTACCTGTTACCGGAATTCAGTAATAATTTTGAATTTACTTATTCTTATCGGGGTGCATTAAATATCGGTGCCGGTTACAGTCAAACTAATAATTTTATTCAAACCATTATCACACAAATTGGCGAATCAGCCGAAGCCACCAATTATAATATTGGCAGTGAAAACCGTTGGTATATGAACCTGAGCCTGGGGTTGCCGGTAACAAAATGGTGGAATACTTATAATAACCTCAGCCCTCATTATAAAAAATTTACAGGGGAAATTCCTGGAGGAAAACTGGATAATACCGCCTTGGGAATGAACTGGTATAGCAGCCAGACTTTTACTTTACCCAAAAAATGGAAAGTACAATTAAGCAGTTGGGGCAGTATCAATACAAAAGATGCTATGAGTACAACATCGGGCCTGGGCAGTTTGGATGCAGGGCTGAGTAAATCAATATTAAAAGATAAAATGAATATCCGTGTAGCTGTAACTGATATTTTAAACACGCAAAAATGGCAACAGGTAACCGATTTCGGAAATGTGCACCTGAACTACTACCGTAAATGGGAAACCCAAAGTGTTCGGGTACAATTGACCTGGAAATTTGGCAAAACGAATTTTAAACAAAGAGAAAGAACGGAGGGGGCGGAAACAGAACTTAACAGAATTAAATGATCAGTGCAGCCTGTAAACCACAGCGGATATGCTTATCTTCATCCAATGAAAAATGCGTTGGAGAATATCTTGCAGAAAAATCACGGGGGATTTAGAAGTGTGGTGAACTTTAACCCCGCCACAGAAAAAATAGCAGCCATCGACCTGTCTAAAAACAATACCGAACTTACCGAAGAAATTTATAGTGATACGAAAAGGTTTTCAAATTATATCGATGAAAAAAGAAAAGAGCAGGGCGCAAAGTTTTTAACAGGAGGTTATGAAGAGTTAAGGAATATGTACAAACGGAGTTTATTATTTGATGAAGAAAAAAAATATGGTATCGAAAAACCCACCGTTGAAGAACCCCGTAGATTACACATAGGGATTGATATCTGGGGTGATGTACAGACGCCGGTATTCGTTCCTGTGGGAGGCACCGTGCACAGTTTTGCTTTCAATAATAATTTTGGTGATTATGGCGCTACGATAATTTTACAGCACCAGTTGGAAACGATCGTGTTTTTTACTTTATACGGTCATTTAAGCCTGGCTGATATCGCTCATTTAAAAGAAGGGAAATTTATTAGCCGGGGCGAATTATTAGCGCATTTTGGTCCACCCGCGGAAAACGGCAACTGGCCACCGCACCTCCATTTTCAAATCATTAACGATTTGCGGTTATACAAAGGCGATTACCCCGGCGTGTGTGCCGAAAAGGAAACTGCAAAATACCTTGCCAACTGTCCTGACCCTGACTTGATATTGAATTTGATGAAATATGTACAATAAATAGCAATTTCGCAGCAACTTTTCCCGTTAAAGTATGTTTAATAGCCATACCAGCCCAAATAAAAACATAACTTTGTTCAATAAAACCATATACGATGGAGCTTACTCCTGGTACATTACTGAAAACTATTGACAGCCCCGCCGATCTTAAAAAGCTCAGCAGGGAACAACTGAACCAGGTGTGTAACGAATTGCGCCAGTATATTGTTGATATTGTGAGTGTGCATGGCGGTCATTTTGGCGCCAGTCTCGGCGTCGTGGAATTAAGTGTTGCATTGCATTATGTCTACAATACTCCTTACGACCAGCTGGTATGGGATGTAGGCCACCAGGCTTATGGCCATAAAATATTGACTGGCCGCCGCGATATTTTTCCTACCAATAGAAAATACAAAGGCCTCAGTGGTTTCCCAAAGAGAAGCGAAAGTGAATATGATACTTTTGGTGTAGGGCACTCTTCTACTTCTATCAGTGCAGCGTTGGGTATGGCCATGGCTGCAAAATATAAAGGTGAAAAAAGAAAAAGCATTGCAGTAATTGGCGATGGCGCTATGACAGCAGGCCTTGCTTTTGAAGCAATGAACCATGCAGGTGTTGCTGATGCCGACATGCTCGTGATCTTAAATGATAACTGCATGAGCATCGATCCCAATGTGGGTGCTTTAAAAGAATACTTAACTGATATCACTACTTCTCAAACCTATAATAAAGTAAAGGATGATGTGTGGAAGCTGCTGGGCAAATTACCGGTAGGTAAAACATTCAGCCGCACGATGGCGCACAAATTGACCGAAGGTGTAAAAGGTATGGTGAACAGCAAGTCCAATTTATTTGAATCATTGAAGCTCCGTTATTTTGGTCCGATCGACGGACATAATATCACCAAGCTGGTAGATACCCTAAATGATCTTAAAAATATTCCCGGCCCTAAAATATTACACATCGTAACAGTAAAGGGTAAAGGCTATGATCTTGCAGAAAAAGACCAAACGCTTTGGCATGCTCCGGGCTTATTTGATAAAGTTACCGGCGAAATTCAAAAGAAAAAATTTGACCTGCCGCAGCCAATGAAATACCAGGATGTATTTGGTTACACCATTATTGAGCTGGCAGAAAAAAATAAAAAGATATTCGGTATCACACCCGCAATGCCCAGCGGCTCTTCATTAAAATACATGATGGCAAAAATGCCCGACCGTGCTTTTGATGTGGGTATTGCAGAGCAGCATGCCGTTACGGTAAGTGCTGGTATGGCTACACAAGGAATGAAAGTATTCTGCAATATTTATTCTTCATTCATGCAGCGTGCTTATGATATGGTGGTGCATGATGTAGCTATACAAAAACTACCGGTGATATTTTGTTTGGACAGGGCAGGCCTGGTTGGCGAAGATGGACCCACACACCACGGCTGTTATGATATTGCCTTCATGCGCTGCATACCCAATATGGTGATCGCGGCACCGATGAATGAAAAGGAATTGCGCAATATCATGTACACAGCGCAACTTGATTCCATGGCATTACCGATCTCTATCCGCTATCCGCGTGGTGAAGGTGTAATGCCGGAACTGCAGAAAGATACGATGGCGGAAAAATATCCATTCGAAGAAATACAAATTGGGAAGGGTAGAAAATTAAAGGACGGAAAAAATATTGCCATTCTTTCTTTTGGTCATCCCGGTAATTTTGCGGCTACAGCTATACGTGATGTAAAAGCAGATGGTATCAATCCCGCACATTATGATATGCGTTTTGCCAAACCGATCGATGAAGCATTGTTGCATGAAGTGTTTGCAAAATTCAATAAGATCATTACCGTAGAAGATGGAACTGTTGTTGGTGGATTTGGAACAGCGGTATTGGAATTTATGAATGAACATGGTTATAAAGCCGATGTAAAAATATTAGGTATCCCCGATAAATTAATTGAACACGGTTCTCCCAAACAGTTGTATGATGAAATTGGTATTGATGCCAATGGTATTGCAGAAGTGTTAAGAGAGATGAGTAGCGTTAGCGTGGCGCAACTGGTGAAATAACCGTAAAGCCGAATTAAAAAATTATATCAATTTTTTTTCCACTGCCAGCCTGATAAGGCTGGCAGTATTTTTAACGCCCAGTTTTGCCAATACATTTTTCCTGTGGCTGTCTACGGTAAAAGGGCTGAGGAATATTTTTTCAGCAATTTGCGGATTGGTATAGCCTTGTGCAATTAATTCCAGCACTTCTTTTTCCCTTGCAGTTAACACGGGTAATTCTTTTTCTGAGCGTTGGTATTCCTGTAATGCGATGCCTACTTCCCCGCTAAAGTAAATATGGCCATCGTGCACTGTATGTATCGCTTTTATCAATTCTTCCTTTGATGAATTTTTTAAAATATAGCCTGAAGCGCCATTCTCAATCATTTTTTTTATATACAATCCCTGGTTAAATGAACT
>JBBRCB010000061.1:0-15248 GCA_038205215.1 Chitinophagales bacterium
CAAAGAGTACATAAAATAAGAAGATGTTTTTTTTCATAGCTATTTCTTTTTTGATGCATGTTTACCAAAAGCCCAGCCCGAATAAACCTGGAACACATTATTCTTTATATCTACTTTAGGAACAAAAGAAGGATTGGAACCCGATGCACCACTGGCAATGTCCTTATATAAATTACCCAGGCTGATATTTACCCTCGCCCCGATCAGTAACCCACTTACAGGATGTACCTCGATGCCGCCGCCATAACCATAATCGAAACGGTTGTATAGGTCCATTATACTTTTTCCACTACCATTGCCACCGCTGCCGGCATTACTGCTATCTGCTTTTGCATTCAGCAGAAAGGCCATCTGCCCACCGATCTGTAGCTGGAAATATTTAGTAATATTGATCGCCATGAATTGTGGCAGCATAATATAATCCAGGTCTACATTGCCGGTGTTGGAAGCTGTTTTGTAATTATACCCCTGCCGGGAAAAAAGCAGCTCCGTTCTCGAGCTCAATATTTTTTTTGACGGCGGTGCCAAAAATAAACCTGCCTGGAAACCTGAACGGCTGCTGTTGTTAATAGAAGCTGCTTTGGAAACGTTGGCAAAGTTGAGGCCTGCTTTTATTCCAAATTGTGCCTGCAGTAAAAAAGGGACAAGCAATAATAAAGGAAAGAGTATTTTTTTCATATCACTATTTTAAATTTGTTTTAATATTTACCTGAGTTGTAAGAAATAGAACATTCAACAGTATAAGAAAGGTTTACGATTCGCTATCACCCGAAATTGTGATTCATATCAAACAGAATCAAATCGCCCGAACCTGTTACGATAGAAAATTAATAAGCCGCGATATTATTTTTTTAAAAACAAATCTTCATTAAAACTCAGGGCAATTTTTCCAGGGCTTTGATTATTTTTATCAAAGTCAGATCCGATGAAAGCAATTTTTATTTTTCTACCATCGTTATATTTAAATGTTACCGTGTGATTTTTTATTTCATAAGTGCCTTCTCCCGGGTAAGCCGCATCATTGAGACAGCCAGGAATTGAATGATTCATTATTGTAATAGCACCGTTATCGCTGAATTTTCCATTTGAAGTAAAATTGATCAATGGCGTTTTGCCTGTTTCATTCCCGGCGAAGTCTTTACTGCTAAACGCATAAGTACCATTGAAGGCTGCACCATCCACCGTATTTATTTTTATATAGTTGTGGTCTGTTTTATTAGTGGTGATTGTAAGCTCATTGCCTTCCATCTGCAGTGGAATGTCTGCATAAGGAAGTTTAATAATTCCTTTACCGTTGGTAAAAGTATAGGTTCCCCAATCTCTCCTGTTTTGTTCTGCTTTTACCCAGGTATTTAATTCATCCAACCCTTCTATTGGAAACCTTGTTCCAAAATATACCTGGCCATTAGAAAAGAAAATAGCATCTTTTACTTTTAATTCAGCGCCAAGAGCTGCACCGGGTTTTGCCATCCCGACGGACAAACCAATCCCCTGCCAAACACCGATGATACCATCGCCTTTGACAATTCCCGGTTTTACAACAGGCTCTTTCCAATCAGGAAATTGAAGTGAGAATAAAAAATTCTCCACATCGTTATAGTATTTTAATTTATCAGTAGGATAGTAAGAAGAATAATCACAGTTACCTCTCTTCTTCAAAACAGCTATTTGTTCAAACCGGTTATTTATTTTTATTACAAAAATATCCAAACCAAATTCCGGTGGATATTCTCCTTCGCCCAAATGAATGCCTCCACTACCCCTTATATATTCCCAACCTCTGAAAGATTTTTTTGCAGGAACAATACTATAATTTCCACCGTTCACCTCATTCATTTTTGTGGCCTTAAGTTTTGCAATGGTTTCATCATAACTTTTTTGCAAAGCCTGTTCCATTGTTCCTGAAAAATTCATAGAAGGCATCACCCAAATTTCCAGGAATTGACCTGTTGGAATATCTGCAGGAAGTAATATATCGCCATCCGTATATTTTTCCAACTTCCAGTTTACTGGTGGAGTATATAGTACAGTACCGAATTGCTGTGTATTATTTTCCGTAGATGTATTTTTTTGATTCACTTCAGGTGTATTGTTTGTAGTAGCAGTACCCGTATTAACTTTTTTATAATAATCATAAGGAAAATCGCTCCATGGATAATAATTTCCTTCTTTATGCATATTAAGAAATGGCCCCGGCTCCCATTTATTTGCTCCGATATAAAATGTATAGGTTTCAGTTATCTCTTTGTCTTTGTCTTCTTTCATTTTACCGGTCATTCCTTTTGCTCCCATACAGGAGGCATACATTTTTATAACGAGTATCAACTTATCTCCCTGAATACTGTAAGTGCCGCTGCTCTTTTCATATAACATCGTACTACCCATGCTGCCAAGATATTGATAAGAAAAATTATTGTTATCCGTAAATTCATATTGATGCATTTCATGTGTATCTGCACTTGACAGAAACATGCCTGAAGAATTTACATAGTTGGCCATCACTCCCGAGTAGTCACTCCAGGTACCCATAATCCCTGTAGTTGTTTTGCCAGTGGATGACGGTATAGTTATACTATTTTTTTGTTTTGAAAAAGCTGCCTTATCGATTTTTACTGTTGATAAAAAAGCATCAACCACAGGTATGTAAGACTGATCATTCAAAGTTGATACAATAGTTATTCTTTTTCCAAAACCACTGAAGACGGTTATAAAAATATAAGCATCAGTTCCCTCTATTTTTATCAGTGATGCGCCTGTAAGTGTATTCCATCCTTCAGGGCTTTGTGCTTTTTCAGTTTTGGGATCAGGTACTGCGGCATATTTTTTTACTGCCAATTCATCCCATTGCGATTTAAAATCTTTTACTACATCGCCTGATCCGTCCGCACCTGCAAAAATAATAATAGCACAAAAATGTCCTGTTACCTCGTTTGCCTGGGAATAAACCATGGCACCGGGTCTATTTTCTTTCTTGAAATCTTTAGGAGCTGTATATATTGTTACGTCAAATGTTTCTGTTTGTGCAGTTACCTGCTGCATGACAACGGTAAGTAATAAAAAAATAATTATCTTTTTCATAATCAGCGTTTATTTATCAATCATTTCTTTTATTGAATTAAAATTAAAGTGCTTTTCTATTTGTTCACTAAAATATATTCCGGGTTTATCATTATTCCAACTCCAATACACCACTAATAGTTGCGGAATATATTTTGGTAATACAGTATTAAAATAATCCGGGTTTAATCTCACCAGTTCCCGGCCGCCCTGCTCTGCTGTAATAAAATGTTTGAACGTTAATAAATTTTCAAAATCTAAAATTGCTGGTTGTTCTAATTCCTCTGCCACACCATTATCCAAAAGCGCATGAGCCGGCTTCATATCTTCTTCAAAGTTTTTGCTCAGCTTTGCCAGCCATTCTTCTTTTTGTTGTTTATCTGTTTTATAATTTTTTAAGTAATCTGCTTTTCGCCGTTCCCGGCTTTCGGGTGTGTAAACTTTTTCAATCCCTTTTAATCCGGCCTGTTTAATGGCTTCTTCCTCTTCCGCAGTTTTATAATGCTGGCTTCGTTCCAACTGTGCCTGGAAATTTTTTGTAAATCTTTTTTCGTTATAATTTAAAAAGGCCTGTAAAAATTGTTTTTCTGTAACAGGTACATAAGGCGAACTACCCGGCCGCATGAGCATTATAAAACGGCTGTATCTTGAATTGGCTTTCCCATTATAAATTCCTTCATACAATGGGTAGCCATTTAATGTACCCGATCTTTTTTGCAACAGGTAAACCGGTTGCTTTTGAATGCGATAGTATTTTTCATATTCTGCAAACCATCCACTCACCTGGTTAGTCCATACGTAAAACCAGGTACCGGTTTCGTCACCAACTTCCACTTTTTTCCCATTACAGTAATAAGCCAGGAACAGTGCTTCCAAACTATAAGGCGCAGGTCCATCCTTTACTGCTGCATCGCCAGTAATACCGCGATACCAACCTGCTTCAATGCCTTTAGGATCTGGATATGCTGCCTGTAATATTTTTTGCATTTTATCAACACGGTTATTGGCTTGCGAAAATTGTTTTCTTGGAAAACTGCTATCGGGGAAGACGATAGCATCGCTACGTTTTTCCCAATGGCCTTTTGTATTCATGATAGCATCATCATTGCAGGGCTCTTGTGCTATTGCTGCATTCGTCAGCAAATGCAGCAACAATCCAACGCACATACTTTCAATAAAAGTTACCTGTTTATTTTTCATTCCTTATTTTTTTTGTACAATGGTATATTCTTGTTGATTTGTTTATCAGCGACCTGAACGGGGCAGGTTTTATCGATGAGATATTTTAATGGCCCGCCTTCTTTCATTTGTATACCGCTACCAAAACCCGCAGTTAAACCTTCTTCAACACCAATCGTTGTTTCCACAGGTTCGTAACCATTACCACCGCCCAGGCCGATCTTGGCTTTGATCTCTGCCTCCCATAATATCCCACAGTCTACAGGCGTACCTTTATTGAACGTAATAAAGAATTGTGATTTTACTTCCGCTTCTCCTCCAGCTTCCACACCTCCTTTATCAAAAATTAGTTTAGGGGCTTTAGCACCAACGCCGAATGCAACAGTAACATCACCACTGCTCATGTTATACTCTATCTTTCCCAGCAAGCCTTCGCCTGCTTCCAGTTTATATCCTTCGCAACTGATCTCAAAGTTTACACCCCCCAGTGGCAACACCAGTTTTGGTTTAAAAAAACAATCGGGCTCTTCTATTTCCAGTCCATCTGCTTTCTCTTTGGCATTGTTTGCTGAAGCGTGACAAGGGTATATGAATTTAGTAGTGTTGATTTCCTTTAATGTTAATGCCATGGTAGAAGCCAGTTGATAAAAAACGGCTTTAAAACTATGATCATCAACCGAAGCAATGTATGACCAGTATGACCAATCGTTGAGATAATTTCTATACAATTGAATCGTTTCCATTTGAAATTCCTCCGTAAGCTTTGCATATTGAGGTAAGTATGCATTACCTAATTCATTTCTTTCATTGCAAACCGATTTGCTTGCTGCTTCATCTGCAGCGCTGCCGGCTTCCAGGTCATTAAGGATGGGACCCCACCTTTTATCTATTTCCTTAAATGCAGTTTCATAAAGTACCTCCAGGATTTTTATGGAGTCACGGTAATTTTTTTTGTATTTATCATAGCGAATAAATTTTTCTTCATACTCATTTGCCCATAGATCAGCCAGTACTGCATTAGCAAAAGACCCAAAGTGGCGGTAAGGGGTACGATGGTTTTTTTGTGACGCCATCATTATATCCGTTGCTGATTTTTTTGCAAGTTCCTGTTCCTGCCTTGATTCACGTCCATACTTTGTTTCAAGCGTTCCCAGCATTTCATGGTACGCATCATACTGTGGTTTTAATACAGGCGACTGGTCTACTTTTACACACTGCTGCAGCAAAGGATATTTATGATAATTAAAAAACTCAGGTTGTTTGTAACGATGGCGCACATAATCCATCAGCTTTGAATCAGGTTTTAATTTTAGTAACAAGTGTTGCGCATCTGCACTGTAGGCACCACGTAAAGAATTTTCAGCATAATTTATTGCTGCAGTCCTATTGCCTTTTTTATTGTAGATATAGGCTAATGCAAGATTAGCATCAGGATAATATACTGCCGTAATGATACTTTGTAATAAATATTTTTCCGCTTTTACAAGATCTCCAACACCAAAATAAGCAAGGCCAAGATTATTTTGTATCATGTTATTGCCCGGCTGATGCTCATCCGCATATTGTAAAATAGGAATGGCATTAATCCCAAGGCCGCTACTGGTAAGTATTCCACCGATATTGTTTAACATGGTGATATTATCTGGCCGCATCTCAGCTCCCTTTAATGCAACCAATACCGATTCGTAAGGTTGCCCGTTGATCCATAAAGCAATGCTGCTTCCTGATTTGACAATATTGTCAGCAGAAATATTATTTATATCGGTACCATAACTTTTATGCAGCAGCTCCGTCAATTTTACATCCAGGTTATGCAGGTAAGAAACCAGTTCGGCTTTGTTAAAAGTTCTTATTGGAAGAAACCTTGTAATTTCCGGATCCATTACCGGGAGTGCATCAAAAGCAGTATCGGCAATTTTTGTTTTTGGTTGTACAGCTATAGTTCCTTTCGCCATTTTTTTCGACAGGCTATCTATGTTCTGCATTTTCTTCATTATATCTTTATACTTCGGATCATTTTTCATTTTGTCAATTTCTGCCTGTACCGTCTTCATCTTCTTCTCTATCTCAGCTTGGCTGAGTTGCGCATAAGACGTGCCTGCAAATAAACTGAAAGCAATTAACATCAATAAATATTTATTGGCTGATCTCATTTTTGGCCTGTTATTATATTTTTGTCATTTGATTTTAAAAACTATACTACTTAAAATATTAGTCCCATTATTGTATTGGTATGATCATAACCGAAGACTGGTTCGCTGTTGCGAAAAGCTGGGTTGTATTAATGCCTGCTACTTTCACTCCCCTGAATTCCACATTGTAAGTTCCAGGTTCCTCGTCAATCATAAAACTGCAGATCGAGGCGGTATTGCTTGCACCTGATTCAACAAGTGTGGCCACAAATGTTTTAGAGATGCCGTTAACAAAAAGTTCGAATCTTATTTTATATTGGCCAATAATAATGAGTGAACTGGAATTATCGTTGATTGTAATAGTTGCATTAATAATTAGCCTCGATCTTTTAGCAATTATAATTTGTTGATACAGGTCTATCATCGAGTAAGGAGCACCGCTAAGCGGGTGTGGTACTCCAAGCCCGGTCTTTAAATAAGTTTGCAACACCGGAATTGCATTGCTGGTTGCAACATTATCATCAGCAGGTTCCCATGCAGTTCCATTCCATTTAAGAATTTGTCCGACTGCCGGTGCGGCATTGGATAGATTTCTTCCATTTAATTTTTGCACTGTTGGTGATGGATAAGTTCCACCCAGGTCACCACCTGCATTTCCATTGGGAGGAAGTGAAGAGGGTATTTGTCCAGATAAAACCACATCTGTTGCCGGTGCCCATTCTGTACCATTCCATTTTAAAGATTGGCCGGCTACAGGCGGATTGTTTGATAAAGGTTTTCCCTGTAGCCCTACAACTGTAGGATTAGGATATGTTCCGCTAAGGTCTCCTCCTGCTTTTCCATTTACTACTGTTGTTTTAGGAGTAGTATTTATTTCTTTACCCACGTTGGGGTTTACAACAGTTGGTCCTTGTGAAACCAATATATTGTAAGTAGCACCTGATGATATTGCTGTGTTATTTACATTTGCGATAAACCATTTGGAAGCCGCAGGATCATATTGCACTTTCACATCCTCTTTATTAAACAGCGCACTGCCACTATTAAAACGCCCCGCCGGGAAAACCCGAATATGTACATCAGGCTTATTATTCATATCACTATAATCAATATACGCAGGATCAGTTTGGCGAACAAGGCCTGGGACCTGGTAAGAAAATCCCGTAGTACCTGCAGGAAAAGAGGTGTAATACTCTACATTGAATTTTGCACCCAACGTAATATTTGCTCCATCAAGATTAAAAACACTCCATTTATTCAGGTACATATAATAAACGCCGATCGGGTGTGGATTTAAATTCACACCATTTACCAATACCGGTGTTATGAATATAATGGCGTAAACATTGTTATTGAGTTCGGGAACATCAATCACCGAACAGCTATTGTTGCAATTTCTATTCTGCGTAGTAACTGTTTGCGTAAATTGCTGCTGTGCAAAAACTACTGTGCATGCTATCAATAAACCGGTAGTTACGAATATATTTTTTGAAAGAGATTTCATAATTTTTTATTTATCGATCAGTGCCTTTAACTGATCTATTGAAAAATTATCTTCGATTTGCTTTTTAAAATTTTGTGAAGAAGCACTTTTATCCCATTGCCAGTATAATACTATCATTTGAGGAACATACCTGGGTAATTTCAAATTGAAATAATCATTATTAACTGATACAATCATCCTCCCTCCTTTTTCCAGCGTGGAAAATCCTTTAAAATTCGAGTTATCGTCAATGATAGCAGGTTGTTGTAATTCATCACTGTTATTGTTTTTCAATATGTCATCTATAATTTTTATTTTATCATCAAAATATTTTGATGCCTGCTGCCGGTTTGCCGCTTTTTGTTCTTTATCTGTTTTATAATTTTTAAGATATCTTTCTTTTCGTTCTTCTATCCGGCTTGGCGGAGCACCAATTAAAGAATTTTCCAACCCTTTTTGTTTTGCTGCTGATTCTTCTGCATCTGATTTAAAAGGTATCTTATTTAAGACATCCATTTGGGCCTGCTTATCATTTTCTATTTTTTGTTTCAAAGCTTGCAGATATGATAAACGGCTCACCGGTTTGTACGGCAATTGATTGTTATGTGTAAGCAAAACAGCTTTGGATTTACTGCTACCTGTAGGTTCATATACAGTCAATCCTTTCCATTGCTCCTTAGTTTTGGGAAGTAAATAAGCGGTAGCGCCATCTATTTTTACCCATACCTTATCCCATTGATCAGTCATGAGCCAGCCGAAATTATTGATATAAACATAAGCCCAGGTGCCAGTTTCATCTGCCAACATTAGTTTGTGCAGGTTTTGATTGCAGTACCAGCCGAGGTACAAAGAATTGAACTGGTAAGGCGTAGGGCCATTATTGATCAGCGGGTCGCCCCCCATTGTTCTATACCATCCAGCTTCTATTCCACCTGGAGCTGGATAAGCAGTTTGAAATATTTTACTGATCGCATCCAGTCTGCCAAAGATCTGTGCCTGGTTCTTATCTGCTTTAATATTAGCATCGCTGCGTTTTTTCCAGCTCCCCTTTATATTCGCAATAACATCTGCATTGCAGGGTTCCTGTGCTTCGACGATGTTGGCAAATAAAATAATTATAAGAAACAGTATTATATTCTTCTTCATTACCAATAGATTTAAAACATTTTTACATTTTTATTTACTTGCACATCCGGTGCAGGGCCAAACATGCCTTTAAAAGGCCCCTCATTAAAATTCCATCCCGAATTTATTCCTAAAATAGAACCAATACTAACCTCATCTTTTCCAACACCTGTTGCACCTGCCGAAGCTTTTGCTTCATTTTTTAAACCGGCATCTGCAATACCATTGTTGCCATCAAAAGTTATAAATGCTGTTTCACTAATACCTGCACTTACGCCGCCTTTTATGGAGCCCACTTTCACGCCCAACTCCAATGTAAGCCCAATGCCTACACTAACAGTTGACTGGTGTGTTTTAAAATTTCTTTCATAGGCAAATACGGCGCCTTCGCCACCACTGATAGAGAACTTATCACAATTAAGTTGTGCTTTGCCAAAACCAAAAGGAATGGTAAGATTAACTACACACTCTGTTTCCTGGATAGCCAATGTATCTTTTGTAGCGGTTACCAGTTCAAAATTACAAGGCTTAATGATCTTTGTAACAGCCATGCTTTCGAGCATTTTCAGGTATGAAATCACCAATGGGTAAAAAGAATTCAGCTGGTAGTATTCATCAGTATGCGGAGGATTACTTGCAAGGTCAATGCTCAAAGGAATATTATGAAAGGCCAGGTAACTCCAATAAACCAGGTCATCAAAATATTTTTTAAAAACCAATTGATATTTTACCTGCCAGTCTTCCATGTTTGCTGCAAATTGAGGGAGGTATTCATTGGCAAGACCATTATAAGCTTTACATTTTTCTTCGGAGCTGATGCAACAGGAAATATTTCCTTCACCACAACAGCCTTTTTTCACTCCTTCCTTTTCCCTTTCATCGAATCCTTTTTTAATTATAGTATATTTGTTTTGGTATTCATTTTCCAGGCTTTGCATTTTGGCAATATAGTTCTTGCCTGTTCTGCCCTGCGGCCCCATATCTCCCAGTTCCTTGCTGTAATCTGTCAACATTTCTCCCGCTATAGTGCTGCACATTTCAGAAAATGGCTGCGCCATAAATTCACCCTTAATTGTTTTACGAGCGGTTGGAACTCCCTGTTGCAACTGGGCCCATTTCATTGCTAAGGCAGAAAGTTTGTGTAAATAATTTTCTGACTGTATTTGCAGTGCTTCCCTGAAAGCTTTATTTTCTGCCTCTGCCTCCGCAGCATTCTCAACGTTGGTACACTGCATAGGAAATTGATATTTAGACCGGTTAAAATATTCCGGGATCTTTACACGTGGTTTTATGAATGGCCCTATTTTAGAATCCTTTTTTATTTTCTTGAGTTTAAGTTCTGCCGTTTTATTATAAGCGCCCTTTAATGATTGCTGAAAAAATGCAATGGCATTATCTATACTTCCTTTGGCAGCTTCAATTTGCCCGGCGGTATTATTGGCTTCTGAATTTTCCGGATCTGTTTTTAAACAACGTTTGATATAATACATTGCCGTGTCAGTTTCTCCAAGACCTGCATAAGCCTGCCCGAGATTGTTTAACACCATCGCATTACCAGGATACGATTGAATGATATATTTTAAAACAGGGATCGCAGCTTGTTCAATGCCACTCATATTTAATAATGCAGCACAATTATTTAATAGCACTCCATTATCAGGATTGATAGCAGCAGCTTTGATGATCAAAAGCAATGATTCTTCACGATAATTGGTATACCAGCCAATTACTGCAGCATCCCCCATTTTATTTCCATCATTATTATATTTTGCTGCAAGACTTTGTGCAGAAGAGTTGATACGGGGCAGCATTTTTTTAGATAATCGTGCATAAACTTCGTTTAGGAAATAGATCAATTCCGCCCGGGTTAATATTTTCTTTGGCAATGAAGAAATCATAGTAATATTTTTTGCAGGAAATTTCCAGTTGTCCACATTACCGTATTCGCTGAGATCAGCTGCATAAGAATTGTTTGAAGCTGTATTATTATTTTGCGGTTGGTTTTTTATTGCATCGCTGATATTTTTTTGTTGACCTATTAAATTCTTCATTATCCTATTTGCCGATGAATCTTTACTGTATTTTTTCATTTGCTCCTGCGCCTGCTTTATCATTTTATTAATTTCGGCCTGCGTGGGTTGGGCGAATGAATAATGAAACAGCAGTAGTAGTATTACTGAAGTTGATATTTTTTTTATCCCTGCTATTTTATAATTACGTATTTGCATTATATTTATTTAAAGCAACTAGTTCTGTGCGGTGATATCTGCGGTGGTTGTAAACCCGGTAGCGTCTTTCATTTCAATTTTTTGATACACAAGTTTTATTTCTTCGGTTAATCCATCTCTTGCTGTAGTTGAGCTCCTGGCCTTATTAATATTTTGTTTGATCGAAACAATTTTACAGTTGGTTAATGTAATAGTATTGACAAGGTTTTCTACACCATTTCTGTTCGGGGCATAAAATTCAATGACAATTGTTTTAATATTCTCGTTGTTTGTAAGCGCCTGTTGAAACTGCAGGCTTGATGATCCAAATTCTTTAATTACAGTAATTGGCGAACGGGTATTTTTACCCGTGCTAGCATTAGTTGCAATGTCATACGGAGCACTTAGTTCAAAATTGAAATTGGTTAATTCAATTTTATTGAGTTGGTTAGCCAGTAAAACTTCTCCTTTGAATTTTCCCTGTTGAGCTCCTTCCGTACTCATCAGCATTAATGACATATTCCCAAAATAAACAGGCGCTTGCGGCGTAGTTGAAGCAGGAACAGATGTGACAGGATATGCAGTAGCTTGTTTTGTTACCGATTCAATAACTATATTATAAGCAACATTATAATCAAAAGTTTTTTTATTGAGATTGTATATATACCATTGTCCTACATTATTTTCATACTGCACATTTACTTCATCCCTGTTATTGCCAAGCCCATTAACTATCCAATGAAACTTTGCTTTGGGATTATTATTTAATGTGGGGTTATTAATGAATGACCGTGTATTATTTTCCTGCAGGTTCTCTTTTGTAACTACATGTACAAATTGATAATTAGGATCGGGTTTTGCAAAATATTGTACGTTAAATTTACTTCCTGCAGGCATAGCCGCCTGGTCTAAATTAAAGATGCTCCATTTGTCATTAATAAAATGTACACCAATAGGATGAGGGTTAAGATTAACACCTCCCTCAATTAAAGCTGTTGCAAAAACAACTGCGGCAGAATTTTTATTGAGGTCGGGAATATCCAATAAAGTACAGGTAGAATTACAATAGCTGTTCTTTTTATCAGCCACCTGTATAAATTGTTGCTGGGCTTTTGCACTTAATATAGTTATCGCCGACAGAATAAAAAGAAAAAAACAGTGAGGGGACAATAATTTCTTTTTCATAAATAAGTTTGAGTAATTATAATATTGATTTACCCGGAATGATTTAATAAATTACCGATAAACCACTACGTGATGCGATCAGCGCATCTCTGCCTTTCACACTGATCTGCGAATTGCTGATGATGATCTTGGTTAACGCCGGAAGCGATGGTAGTAACTGAATAAGCACTTGTACGCCTTTGTCAGTGATATGTGTAGCGGCAAGACTAAGTGTTTGCAGTTTGGTAAATGCAGCCAACCTGTTTAGCCCTCTGTCTGTTATACCACAGCCATTTAGTGTTAGTTCTTTTAAATTGATCAAAGTATACAGGGACTCTAAGCCAAGATCCGACACATTACTACAAAAATATAACCGCAGCACTTCCAGTTTAGTTAAGGTACCCAGTATGATCATGCTTTTATCGGTAACATTTACAACGGGTACTCCGGCAACAGCAATTTCAAAATGTTTTAAATTTTTAAGTGCGCCAACATGAGCGATGCCTGCATCCCCGATATTACTTCCAACAAGCAATTGCTCCAAATACAGCAATGGCTCCAGGTGTATCAAACTATCGTTTGCTGTTGCATTACTTATCGGGATATTGGGGCTGATCCATCCCACAAGGCTCATTGCTGTTCTTTTGGAATAATTTACTATCCCTGTATCATAGTTAACAGGATTTACATTGGTGAATGAGGATAGCAAATTGACATTAGTGGGATTAATGTATCTCCACCAATTATAAGATTGAATCACTGCGGCTGACATGGCCGGAGTAGTTGATGACCTAACCGGTAATTTTCTTTCTTCTTTTATGAACTGTGCAGTAAGTGGCATAGTCATTGTTATAGTCAAAAGAATAAAAAATATTTTTTTCATGTTGATGAAATTTTATTTTGCAGAAAAGTGATAAATAAAATCAGTACACCGCGGTTTTATAATTATTTGCCGAATTAGTATCAGGCACAGTAGAAAAAACGAATGCGCTTATATTATTTCCCAATGCTGATTTGGTGAATGTGAATTCAAACGTTTCACCCTGCTGGTAGGGGCCAATTTGAACAGGGCTAAATTCTACATAGCCGGGCCAGGCACTTATACCCCTTTGATTGAATACTTTACCATTTGCAGGAAGTGAAGCAAGCTGCACGTCTACCATTGCCGGTAATACAACTACCAGTTTACCAAAAGTGGTAACATTACCTGTATTGCTAAGCGTGATTGTGCATTTTAAAGTATCAGTGGCTACTGCCTGAATAGTTACCGGCTTGCCTGTTGGGTTTTCACTTTTACTTATTGTCGGAACTTTTTGTGATCGGGTTATTGCGGTTAGTGTTAATGCAGTAATGCTGATATCTGATGTTCCTCCCTGTTGTTGGGCAATAGTGGTATCACTTATAATAAGCACGCCACAGATGATCGATATATTTTTTATAAAAGATTTCATACCTGTAATTTTCAGCGTTATAAAATTTAAAGATCAATAAGTAGCATCCTTATAATTATTTGCAGGATTTGGATCGGGGCTGTCACTATAAGCATAAGCGCCTACTTTATTTCCATATTTTGATTTGGTGAAAGTAAATTCAACGGTTACATTTTGTCCTACCGCCATATGGCCAATATTAAAAATGATATGTCCTGCAAAAGATTGTGTTGCAGTAACGGATGGATCGAGTTTTGCATTTGACGGCATGCTTACAACAGTAACTTCAATAGGTAATACTACTACCATCATGGTACCCCAGGCATCATCATCATTTTCATTGTGGATGGTGATGCTGCATTTCAAATTATCATTGGCAGCTTCAACAACTTTTTCCGTAGGTTTATTAATATTGTCTGTAGGCCTTGGAACCTTTTTAAGTGATGCAGCGCTAATGCTTACCGTAGTAACACTCACGTCGGCCTGCCATCTCGCCTGTGCAAAACCACTGTTGCTTAAAAGAATAAATAAAGCTGCTAGAACAAACCGGGCTTTATTCAAAACAGGTTGATTGTACTTTTTCATTGTTTTATTTTTTAATGAAGAATAATCAAAAGTAGATAAGCCAAAAGCCGCATGCATCACCTGAAACAGTGATTTCTATTAAATAATAAGGAATCGCCTAAAACAGGTATTTTAAAGAGATATCAGATTCCGCGAAAGATAATTGGTGGGTACTGCAGTTTTCTTAGTACAGTCAAGTTGAGCCATATTGCTTTGTTAACAGTTAAGTACTGTAAAATAGTTATTATTTATTGTAAAATTTAATATTTCCGGGCTAATTCCTTTTATAAACTCCTGCCCCGTTTAGCACTATAGCCATACCACTAAAACCGGGCCTCTATTGAGTTTTGATACAATCCCCCGAAACAGTGATTTTAAAGAGATACTTGAATTTTACCGGAAGTATGTGTTAATTTGTAGCATGCAAAGGGTGATTTTTATATCTATTCTACTACTTCCTGCATTCATTATCCAGGCACAGCAAAATAACAGGGATAGTTTATTACAACAGCTTGCAGCAGCAAAAGAAGATACCAATAAGGTATGGTTATATTTAAAGCTAAGCAAAGCAACACAAAGCACCGATATGACCAAAGCGCATTTGTACAGCGAGCAGGCATATTCGCTTAGCGAAAAATTGAATTTTAATAAGGGCCGTTTTAAATCAATATTGCGCAAAACAGCCTTGTTCAGGGCAGCTGGTAATATAGATTCTGTTTTTGAAAGCAATAAAAGATTTCTTTCCCTTGCACAACAACTGAAAGATACCTTGAATATTGCTATTGGATACCTCAATATTTCGGAATCATACAGTGATCTCGGTGATCCGGAAAAAGCGCTTGAATTAAGCTTACAGGGTTTGGCCGTAATTGAAAAATTTGGAGCCCCCGAACTAAAACAGGATGCT
>JBBRCB010000062.1:0-15097 GCA_038205215.1 Chitinophagales bacterium
ACGTGAGTCGGGAGTGAAAGAGAATGTTGTCAGTCTGAGCTTGTAGAAGGCGTGACAGGTTGGAGGGCGGTACTTAGTTTTTAGTTCTTAGTTGTTCGGTTTTAAGTAAATTTGGTAGATTGCTTTTTTAAACGGGCTACATAACAATTCCGCTGCATGAACCAACGCTTTTATTCCCTTGATGTTTTTCGCGGTGCTACGGTGGCGCTGATGATATTAGTAAATAATCCCGGCAGCTGGTCACATATCTTTCCTCCCCTGGAGCACGCCAACTGGCATGGTTGTACACCAACTGATCTTGTATTCCCTTTCTTTTTATTTGCAGTGGGTAATGCTATGGCTTTCGTGATGCCTAAACTGGAAGCAAAGGGCGAAGCTGCAGTCTGGAAAAAGATCATTACAAGAACAGCCCTCATATTTTTAATCGGTTTATTTTTAAATTGGTTCCCTTTTATTAAATATGATGAGGCGGGAAATATAGTAGGCAAGCTTTTTGAAACGGTTCGCATCTTTGGTGTGTTGCAGCGTATTGCACTGAGTTATTTTTTCGCTTCTGTGATCATTCATATTTTTAAAGTAAGGGGCGCATTCGTGGTGAGTGCATTCATTTTATTATTCTATTGGTTCTTATGCGTGCTGGCAAATCCTGCCGATCCATTCAGCATCAATGGGTGGTTCGGTACTGCAGTTGATAAAAATATTTTAGGTGAAAGCCATATGTATCATGGCGAAGGCATTGCCTTTGACCCCGAAGGATTGTTGAGTACGTTTGCCGCGATCGTACAGGTAGTATTCGGCTATTTTGTTGGTAATTATATTGTACAAAAAGGCAAAACACCCGAAATGCTCAATGGACTGTTTGTTGCGGCCTGCGTTTTAATATTCACCGGATTTATTTGGGATATGGTTTTCCCGATCAACAAAAAAATATGGACCAGCAGCTATACTATTTATACTACAGGCCTTGCGTTATTAATTTTATCTGTCATGATCTACCAGATAGAATTTAAAAACGCCAGGGGCGTTTGGAGCCGTTTCTTTGATGTGTTTGGAAAGAATGCCTTATTCATTTTTGCGATGAGTGCTTTATTACCAAGATCACTGGCATTGATAAGAATTCCCGGGGCTATTGTCAATGGAAAACAAAATTACCTTACGCCATTTGGTTGGTTTTATGAGCATGTATGCAAACCGATCGTTCCTTCCTTACCTAATATCGGTTCATTGATCTATGCTTTATGTTTTATAACGATGATGTGGTTTTTGGCGTGGCTGTTAGACAGGAAAAAGATTTATATAAAGGTTTAATCTTTATCGCAGAGAAAATGAGAAAAAGAGATTTTACAGAGATTCAGCGTAGACTCTTTTTCTCCTTTTCTCTGCGTTTAATTTCACTTTAGTAGTACAATGGTATTATGAAATCTTATACGTGCCTTCACTGATCTCCGTCACATAAGCTTCCGGGTCAATACTAAATTGTTTTTTATAGGCAATAGCTGTTTCAGCAATAAAATTTTCAACCGCTTCTTCCTTCACAATATTAATGGTACAACCTCCAAAGCCGCCGCCCATCTGCCGGGCACCAATAATATTATCATTCGCCTCTGCCAGTTCAACCAGGAAATCTGATTCGGGGCAACTCACCTCATAGAGTTTACTTAACCCCCAGTGTGTGGCATACATCAGCTGACCAAAACCAGCAAGATCATTTTGCTGTAATAATTCAGCAGCTTTTTTTGTGCGGGCAATCTCTTCCACCACGAACTTGCAACAGTTATATACTTTGGGAGCCACTTTATTTTTAAGTACGCCAATATCAGGTACATTTTTAACGTCGCGCCAGGAATGTACTTTTAACTCTGTTGCTAAGATGGCCATTCCTTCTTCGCATCTTTTCCTGCGCACATTATATTCACCACTGGCGAGGGTATGATGCACTTTTGTATTGATCAAAAGAATTTTATACCCTGTCAACTGCAATGGAAAATATTCGTGTGTGATCTTTTTACAATCCAACAGTATAACCTGGTCTTTTTTTCCATTGATGCTGGCGTACATATCCATGATACCGCAATTAACGCCGGGATAATTATGTTCGGCACGCTGGCAAAGCAAAGCCAGGTCAACCCTGTTTAAACCGCAATTAAAAATTTCATTGATGGCAAAGGCAAGGCCGCCCTCGAGCGCTGCAGATGAACTCATGCCACTACCCACCGGAATATCGCCACTGAACACACAATTAAATCCGCCCATTTGTTTTTTGAGCAATACAAATTCATTGGCCACGCTGAGTACATAATTCCTCCAGCTATCCAGTTTTTTTATTGCATCAATCTCTATTGATAATGATTCATCAAAATCCACGGCATAAAAATTCATTGTACCGGTGCCGTTTGCAGCAACCGCGAAGTAAATGGCTTTGTTTATCGCTGCCGGCATCACGTACCCATCATTATAATCAATATGCTCACCGATCAAATTAATACGTCCGGGAGAATAATAGAGATGGGGCACTGAAGAAAATCTTTCCGAAAATATTCTTGAAACATTGCTGGCAATACTATTCATCAGGCTAAGGTAAAGAGGTGAGTTTATATACAGTAATAAAATTTGCTGATGCCCCGGGCGATAAAACCTGCAGGCCTATTCCATTATTAAACGCATCAGGTACTGCGCTTAGGTTTTCGATAGCAATACTTTTACGGTGTGGTGGCGTATAGAGTTGGAGGTAAGGATAGCTTTTATCAGGATATATTTCGAGCTGTATTTTTTTTACGGGGTCCCGCAATACAGCTAGCGGCTGGCATTCAGCAAAGTTTACAGTATAGCAATTATCGAATGCTGCAGTACCAATTTTTTTAAGTGCACCATATTCCTGGTAAGGTAATAATTTTCCTGTTGGGATAAGTGCTTCATCAAACTCTACTATTTCTTTACTTTGAAATTCCAATTGCAGGTCATCAATAATTCCGCCAAAACTAAAATAAGGATGCCATCCATCCTGGATGGGTATCAACCCTGCATCATTGTTTGTAATGACCGTAGTAACGGTTAATGCATTGTTGGCTTTTAATTCGTAAACAACGGTACAGGTATATACAAATGGGTAACCCTTATCGCTTCCCTTGTAATGATGCTGTAAACTAACGCCGGCGCTTTTTTCATCCGCCCATTGTTCTTTTACTATAAACACCGCGTCATACAGCAGTCCATGCAATGCAGCACCATTCAACAAAAATTTCCCGATGGTATATTTTTTCTCCCCAAAATGATAGCTGGCATTATCGATCCTGCAGGCAAACGGGGAGAGTTTACAACTTTTAAAACCTTTGCTTTCTGCATTATTTTTAAAATCCTCCACATTATCATAACCATCAATCACATTAAGTGCTGTACCATTATGGGCAACAATAAATGCATTCAATATTCCACCGCAGGCGGGAATGATCTCTACGGATGTACCCGTGGTTACATCCTGCAAAATGATTATCTCAAAGTCAGTATTATTTTTAATTATGGACTCAAACATATGATCCTGTTAAATTGGGTTGAAACGAAATTAGGAAGGATATCGTCGTTCTCCAAGAAATAAAAATAGCAATTGAAATTGGCGTACAGCCCTGTTGGCGGTTGTGATTACAATCATATTTATACCATTATTACTGCAGTAGATTTATGGGAGTATTTTATTTGTAATTAAAAACAGTAACAATGAAAAATAAGATAAAAACCACTGCTGTGATGGCTGTATTGGTCTTTACTTTGGGATGCAATTCTGCCGACAATACCAACACAGCTCCTGCGGGCAGCAGCACCCCTACAACTACCGGTGCAGGCCAATCAGGAGTGCAGGATGATCAATCAGCAAAAAATGTAGTGCAGGTTGCCATTGCCAGTAAAGACCATACCACTTTGGTTGCGGCGGTAAAAGCGGCTGAGTTAGTAGATGCCTTAAGCAACGCCGGCCCGTTTACTGTATTCGCTCCAACCAATGCGGCTTTTGATAAATTACCTGCGGGCACAGTAGAAGGATTATTAAAACCGGAGAAAAAAGATGCCTTAACTGATATACTGCAGTACCATGTTTCGGTGGGTGTTTTTAAAGAAGACCTGTTACAGGATGGCCAGATCATCGGGCAGGTGAACGGAGGCAACATTACTATCAGCAAAAAAGATGGTAAAATAAAGATCAACGGTGTTGCCAATATCATTGCCACAGTACCCGCATCTAACGGTATCGTGTATGTAATTGATGAAGTGTTATTACCGCCTGCTTCAAAATAAAGCGGTTATAGTTTCAATAACTTAAATAAAAAGGCAGCTCATAGAAGCTGCTTTACCTGTTATCATTTTAGAAGAGAATTAATATGTTTTACCAGTTGCCCCGTCTCCCTGAAGGATCTTTACCTGCATTACGGTAGCGATACTTATGGCTCTTTGTTTAGCCAGCGTGGCAGTTTTCCCTGCAAACAACTCATTTACGGTGTCGGTAAAAAGAAGGATCCAGCGTGTAAAATGTTCCTTTGTTAATGGAATGACCCGGTTTAAATGTTTATGTATTGCCATTGGGTTACCATCGTAAGACCCGGTATAAAAGAGGCTGTTCTCCCAAAAATTATACATTACCGGCAGGTGTTTTTCCCAATGCACTTTTACAATATCAGTGAAGATGTAGCCAATGACCCCGTCTGTTTTTACTTTTTCATAAAAACTATTTACCAGCAATCGTATGTCTTCTTTTGTTTCGATGTCTTTTTTCATGCTGCACTATTTATTACTACTGATCACAATATTATATTTTCCAGTATCGCGCCGCTACAATGCTCCTGTATCAATGGAAATAGCACCCGTTCTTCTTTTCTTATATGCGCTTCAAGCAATGTTCCTAATTGATCAAGTGTACCGGGAAGATCTTTAGTATCCCCGAGGGACCCAAACAGTTTTTTCAATTGCTCATGTTCCGCTATTATTTCTGTTGTTAGTTTTTCTATGGCAATATGGTATTGTTTAACCTTAAGCAATATTTTTTCTTCTTTAATAAAATGTTCTTCCAGGCTGGCTTTAAAAAAATTCAAAGCATACCTGGCTTTTCCCCCTGGTTCATCGGGGAGGCCCTTATAAGGAGGGGCGCCTTTCTTTAATAATTGCGCCAGTATTAATGCCCCATGATGGTCTCTTGATAACGGTGCCAGTGTTTCATGTCTTTTCATATTTACAGGTCTTTGCGGTTAAACTTCCGTAGAGATAGCCAGGACGGAATAACGATCCACATGGCCAGCACAAAAAATGATAACCATACGCCTGCCTGTGTACCAAAAAAGTTTTTAAAGATAGCGCCGGTATATCCCATCAGTGCCGAAATATCCATCTTCAGTAAAATTAAGATCCGGCTCAGGTCGATAGGATTGAAAGCACTTACTGCTACCATGAATTTCTCCATCGGGTAATCAGCAAACTGGAATAATAAAAATAATACCAGCCCGTCGAACAACAATGAAAAATACAGCCACAATAAAATAGCTACTCCAATTCCTTTTGCTTTATCTCTAGTTTTAACTGCGGCGAGCATGGCTATGGCAACAAAAATAACAGACAGTAATAAACCCGTACCCAACATCATAAAACCTGTAGCGGTTGCTTCGTATAATAAAATTGGAATGCCCGCGCCCACAAAAAAAGCCAGTGCCAGTGAACCCGCCAGGCCTGTAAACATACTTAACCAGATGGTTTTCCTTTTCAGTGGCTGGCTTACGAGTAATTCTAAAAATTCGGCACTGTTGTATACATAAATGGCGGAGAACAATATACTTACCAGTGGAACAATAATTAAAATGATATTGAGTAAACTCAATAACCCCTTCGCGCTGTTATCTTCCAGGTTAAAAACACTTAAGGATATCAGCAGCAGGAATAAAGTATATGCCAGCATAATTTTATTACGCAGGATATCGATCATCACATATTTAATAATTTTTTTCATCCGTTTATTTTTACCATTACGCTCGCGATTGCTTTCGATAATTTTTCCTGTCCCGTATCTTTCCTCAGTTCTTCAATACTTTTATGAAATTTCAGTGAGCCATCCTGCATATAGATCACCTGTGTTACCAGTTCGTCCAGTTCACTCAAAATATGAGACGTGACCAATACCAGCTTACCTTTTAGTTTTTCCGTGATGATTTTTTCTTTTAAAATTTCCGCTGCAACAGGATCGAGCCCGGCGGTGGGTTCGTCCAATATTAAAACATCAGGGTTGAATAAAAAGGCCAGGGCTGCACTTACTTTTTGCCTTGTACCGCCTGATAAAGTTCTCATGCGCTTATTCAACAGCTCATTTAATTTGAACTGCACTACCAGGTCTTCATCCAGTACCAGGTTCTTTTGGTCACGTATATCTTTCATCATCGAGAGCATTTGGCCGATCGTCATATTATCCGGGTAACGCCCGATCTGGGGCATATAACCGATATGCGCCCTGTATTGCCAGTCGTGCAGGATATTTTTTCCATTAAATGTAATGAAGCCGCTATTGCACACCACCATCCCTAAAATACTTTTTATCAGGGTAGTTTTACCGCTGCCGTTAGGGCCGATCAGTGCAATGCATTCGCCTTTGTTACAGGTTACTGAAACATTATCCAGTGCCGCTAGCTTACCAAATTTTTTAGAAACATTACTTGCGATGATCATAATGGTAAAGCTTTCATTAGTGGGAAGTCGTCTTTTAAATTTTCCGGTGTAAGTGTTGGAATGATCTTTTCTGTTTTATCCAGTAAGCTTGTCATGAAACTCCTGAACAGCATCATCGCCGGCGGGTTTTGTTCAATGATCATGGAATACATGCTTACCGGCCTGTAAGGCACATCCCCAATTTTATCTTTATTCAAATCGTACCCATCGTACTTATCCCAGTAATTATGGTTAAAACTATTCAGTACCAAACTGCCATTGGTGCCTACATCAAAAGTATTGCCGGTAAAATTATTATTGTTTAGTGCGATCTCCATACAACTTGCCTGGATCTTTAATCCCCATCCATTATTTTCAAAAACATTTTTCTGCATGCTGATGCGGCTGGCGCCTTCCATGTGAATACCGATAGTATTTTTTGAAAACCTGTTATTTTCAATGTAACCGTCCGCGATTTCTTTTAACAATAACCCATAAGCGCCGTCGCCCCAGTTCTCTTCAAAAAAATTATGGAACATTTTTACGTGGTGACTGAACATCACCGCAACACCAGCGCCGTTGTTTTTAAAAATATTAGCGATATAGGCATCGTTGTTACTAAACATAAAATGCAGGCCGTACCGCAGGTTATTAAAGGAGGTATTGCGCCAGATAACAGAGTTGGTCACAAATTCAAAATAAATACCGTCGCGATGGCCGGAAACGGTGTTGGCTATGATGCGCATACTGTCGCTTTTCCAGCAATGGATACCGTTACCGCTTTGCTGCTCCTCACGGTTGTAAGCAATCAAAGTATTTTTTTCGATGCTGCAGTTGATACCATATTGCGCATAGATCCCAAAGAAAGTATCCTCAAGAATATTATTTTTAATCACCACATCCCTGCGGTTATAAATTTTTATACCTGCAAAATCTTCAATGCTTGAAATGCCGGAATGTATTAGTTTAAAACCATCCACCAGCACCCCATCGGCTTTAATAGAAATGATTTCATACTGGTGGTCGCCATCCAGCACCGGGTGACCTACACCAATTAAAAAGACCGTTTTATTAATAACAATATTTTTTTCGTGGTATTCTCCGGCATCCACCAATACCGTGTCGCCTTTAGCGGCAGTTTGCAGGGCCTGCTGAATTGTTTTGACGGAACGTGTTTTACCCGTATGAATTATTGCGGCATTTGCCGTTGCGGAAATCACCACACAAAGCACTATGAAAAGTACCCGTTTCATAGTTTAATTAATTCATTCCAGTTAACGATATCGCCCGCGAAACTTTGTTGCCATTTCAATAAACTATCCCGGTTGTTGAATGCCGCTACATTACCTCCCATCGGGCTTTTAAATGTTTCAGCTTTTAACAGGAATGATTTATTTACATTGATGAGCGCATGGTTACCGCTAAAATCCGTGAGGTAGATATCTTTTATCTTGCTGGGTTCAATAGCTTTTGTTTTGAGGTAAGATAAAATACAATGCACATCATCAAACTTATAGAGCTTTCCTTTTGTTGTCACCAGTTCTGCACCAAACCGGTTATCCGTTACAGTCATCTTACAGAAATAACAATTATCAACGCCGGGCTTAATAGGTTCGGGGCCTGCATTACAGGAACTTAATGTAATAGATAAAATAATTACAGCTAAAGCGGTATTCAATTGTATTTTTTGTTTGGAGGCCTGCTTCCATGCTGCAATAACCGCCAGCAGCAATAAAACACCTACTGCAATAAACAACCATCCACCAATATCCGGTATAGAGTATGCACCAAAATTCAACAGTTGTTTGAATCCGATCAGCGGAGGTTGGTATGCCATACCCGGAACAATTATCGCTGCTTCAGGATTTAAATTATGGCCATAATTATATTCCCAGCGCCAAAAATCGTACATCGCTACAATGCCAAAGCCAACAAATACAATAAACAGGATGTTGAGTAATTTTCTTTTACCGATAATAGCAACGATGATAAAAGCCAATGCAAAAAAACCAATGATGTAAGGCAGCAGGGTAAATTCTATAAAATCTGCGGTATGTAAGGTCTTCATACCAATATAATGATTCAAACCATTAATGATATTTACATTCCCATCCAATTTATTGGGGTAGATCAACAACCTTAATCCTTCGGGATACTGCGGTGCCTGCAGGTCGATCCTCCACATCGGCACAAACAATACGGCGGCAAGCATTGCAGCGCAAAGCACTAAGAGCCCCCTCAACCAGTTTTGTATCCTTACCGTTTTCATAATTATATTTTAATTACAGGGCAGGTAAAGAAAGGAGCAGGTAAAGACCCGCCCCTTTTCACCTGCTCAAAAAAACTATTTTTTATTAGCCGTATCAGCAGCGGGATAATTTTTACCCGTGCTGAAAAGCAAAGGCACATTACTTCCTGTAGGAGATACCCTGATGTAACCCGACATTTCCTGGTGCAATGCACTGCAGAAATCAGTACAATACATCGGGAATATGCCCACTTTATCAGGATTCCATTTCAGTGTTTGTGTTTCGCCCGGCATCACCAGTAATTCCCCGGTAGCAGCACCTTTTATAGCAAAGCCATGCGGCACATCCCAATCCTGTTCGAGGTTGGTAACATGGAAATACACTTCATCACCCATTTTTATACCTTCAATATTATCCGGTGTGAGGTGAGAACGTATAGCGGTCATATATACATGCACTTTATTTCCTTCACGCACCACTTTGGTTGCCCCTTCGCCATTGGAAAAATATGGGTTCTTGTTTTCTTCCATTTTAAAGAACTTAACAGAATTCCCTTTGATCAGGTCGGCAGATACTATTTGTGCATAATGTGGTTCTCCAATGGTTGGAAAATCGAGGATCAGCTGCATCTTATCCCCACTGATATCATACAACTGTGCGCTTTGAGACAGCTCAGGCCCGGTGGGTAAAAACCTGTCCTTGGTTATTTTGTTATACGCTACCAGGTATTTCCCAGTTGGATTTTTAGTATCGCCACCGGCAACACAAAGATGTCCAACTGAATAATAAGTAGGCACCCTGTCGAGTACTTTGAGGTCTTTAATATTCCATTTCACCACTTCTGATGAAACAAACATAGAAGTATAGGCATTACCTTTGTTATCAAATTCAGTATGCAACGGGCCAAGTCCTGGTTTTTTAACTTCACCATATAATACCGATTCGTATTTAAGGATCGGGATGCCTTCAAATTCGCCGATATAATCTTTTGCTGCTATCGCTTTAATCATTTTATCGAAACTAAATACGGGGATCAACGCGGCCAGTTTTCCACTCCCCACGATGTATTCGCCTGTAGGGCTTACATCACATCCGTGGGGCGATTTAGGACAAGGAAAAAAGTAACAGATATCTTTTAGCTCTTTTGAATCCAGCACGGTAACTGCTGTTCTTATTTCGGAAGTCGCTGAATGGGTTTTCTCGTTGTACATATTATGCGCATACCTAACCGCCTGCTTTTTCCCTTTGCCTGCTTTTAAATATTCTTCCGCTTTTTTCCAGTTAACCGCCATTATAAAATCCTTGTCTTTTTGAGAAGCATTAACTTCCAGCAGCGTATTGGCCTGCTCGGTATTATAACAGGAAAAAAAGAACCAACCATGCGACACGCCTTTACCTGCACGGCTCAGATCGAAATTAAAGCCGGGGCATTGTATCTGGAAAGCAATATCCATTTTGCCATCTTCTTTGCCAACACTAATAAAACTCAACGTGCCTTTAAAATTTTGTTTGTAGGTATTAATGGGCACATCACCATTGGCGTCATCGGGTGGCACACTGAAACGGGTACCCGCTACAACATACTCGGTATTTTCTGTAATAAATGGAGAAGAGTGATTACCACTGCTATTGGGTAACTCAATTATTTCCGCTGTTCTGAATGTCTTCAGGTCGATACGGGCCACACGCGGGGTATTATTGGCATTGCCAAATATCCATCGCCCATCATACTCGCCATTGGTTTTAGACAACTGTACATGGTGCAGGTCATCCCACGGTATAAAACCATGCGAGGTATTTAACATCGGTTTGGTTTCTTCGCTATAGCCCCATCCTTTTTCGGGGTCAACAGAAAAAACTGGGATCACACGAAGCAAACGGCCCGAAGGCAATCCATAGGTAGCCAATTGGCCGCTGAAACCACCGGATACAAAATCGTAAAATTCATCATACTTGCCTGGTGGCACATAAGTTTTTGCAGCTGCATCGGAGCTTACTGCATTACCCGCATTCTTAGGTTTGCATGAAGTGAATCCCAATAATAAACTGCATGTAAAAACTGCTGCAGTTATAATCCTTCTACTTTTCATATTACTTGTTTTGATAGTTATTATTATTTAACGCCATCATTCTTACGCTGGAATTCATACAATGCCCTTGCATCGTCATCAGACAAGTTCTGGTTAGGCATCCGCACGAGGCATATTTCGAGTTGTGCCTGGGCTTTGGGATCTTTGTTCAGCATGTCATCAGTGTTGGTAATAAAATTCATGATCCATGGACCACTATGACGGCTGGTAACACCTTTCCAACCCGGGCCAACCAATTTTTCTTCGGTGAGTTTATGGCAACTGCTGCATTTTACGCCGAATACCTTTTCTCCATTCGCCGCCATGGTTTGATCCACGTTTGCCCCCACGTCTACCTTGGTAAATTTTCCCTCTCCCCTGTTGGGATCATAAGAAGGATTGCCGGTGGCTTTTGCATCATAAGGGTCTTTGGTGCCTTTAGGATCGGTAATGGCTCCTCCGCCGCAGGCCGATATAAAAACTACTATACCTAAAATGATTGCTAATTTTTTCATGATAATTTTTTTTATTTATAAATGATGGTACAAGATTACAGCAGCCGCAATCTTTTATTTATGCGTTGAATCATATGGGAATAGGAAAATTGATTTGTATACCCGGCAAGGCTTAGGCCATAGTTAAAAAATCTGTAGCATTGTTTTGGCGTGGCCGAAACATGATTACAATCATACAGGGGAGTAATCCCTGTCAGCCTTACCTGAAACATATCCCAATATTTTTATCCGACTTTTTCAGGATCAAAAATCTATAAACATGATCGATGTTGACACTTTACTCGCCTGGGGCGGTGCTTTTAAAAAACTCCCGGCTAATGAAGTAATATTCAGGGAAGGTGCGGTAGGCCAGTTTTATTACCAGTTGGTTAGCGGCAGTGTGCGTTGGGTAAATATCAATGAGGAAGGAAAAGAGTTTTTACAGGTAATGATAGAACCCGGTGAATGTTTTGGTGAAATGCCTTTATTTGATGAAGAGCCATTTGCCGCTACAGCCATCACCAATGAAGCTGCCGTGATCATCCGCCTGCACCGTGTTACTTTTCTTCAATTGATTAAAGAAAATCCGGAGATACATTTTGCCTTCAGTAAACTGCTGAGCCAGCGTTTGCGTTTTAAATTTTTTATCCTGAAAGAGATGGCGAACCATAACCCCGAACACAGCATTTCTACACTACTCAGTTATTTTAAACAAACACAAAAAAATATCTGCAGTAAATGCAACCGGATAAAACTTACCCGTCAGCAAATTGCCGATATGACCGGGCTGAGGGTAGAAACAGTTATCCGTACCATAAAGAACCTCCAGGTAAAGGGGCAATTGGTAATTGAAAAAGGTAAAGTGTATTGCTAGTTTAAGTAAAGTTTTTTATGCTCCCATAGTTTTTCCACCAGGTCACTCAGCGTACCAATAAAAATACTTCATAGTAATGGTTATGATTTGAATCATAACCTGCCTATCCGGCACGGCGTTACTTCGTATAAATTTTCTTTATGTCTTTGTACCTGCAACGCTGGATTAAAATCGCCCTGTTCAATTTATTGATCGTAGCTTCCATTGGCCTGGTTTTAAGGTATAAGATCGCCTATTCGCTACCTTTCATTGATCAAAAACATTTATTACACGGCCATTCCCATTTTGCTTTTGCAGGATGGATATCTCAGGCGATAATGGTATTACTGGTTGCTTATTTAGCTACAAAAAACGGGGATGCAGTGTACAAAAGATACCGTTGGCTATTATATGGCAACCTGTTTACCGCTTATGGAATGCTGGTGGCGTTTCCCATAGAGGGATATGGATTATACTCCATCATATTTTCTACACTTTCCATTATTGTTGCTTATTGCTTCGGGGTTTATTATTGGAAAGATTTGGATAAACTCCCGGTAAAAACCACTGCGCATCATTGGTTTAAAGCCGCTGTTTTCTTTAATGCCTTTTCTTCATTGGGGGCTTTGGCATTAGCCATCATGATGATAGCCAGGATCACGCACCAAAACTGGTACCTGGCGTCAGAATATTTCTATTTGCATTTTCAATACAATGGCTGGTTCTTTTTTGCCTGCATGGGATTACTTACTGCAAAGTTCACTGCGCATGCTGCCCCTGTGATGCTGAGAAGAATATTTTTGCTGTTTGTTACCGCAGTTGTACCAGCCTATTTTTTGTCTGCATTATGGATGCCTATTCCATTGTGGGTATACGTACTGGTTATAGTTTCGGCATTTGCCCAGGTATTGGCATGGATCTATACCATTGGCCTGTTAAAAAAACAAGCGCCCGGTTTAAAAAAAACTATGCCCCCAATTGCCAAATGGCTGTTACTCTTTTCCGCTGCGGCGCTCTCGATCAAATTATTACTGCAACTGGGCTCCACTATACCTTCGCTCAGCGACCTTGCATTCGGGTTCAGGCCCATTGTAATTGGTTACCTCCATTTGGTATTACTCGGAGTGATCAGTTTATTCCTGCTGGGTTATATGCTTGCAGGTAATTTTTTATTGATTAATACCTATACCAAAACCGGCGCTATTATTTTTACCGCCGGCATCATCATCAACGAAGTATTTTTAATGACGCAAGCCATTGCCGCTTTATACTATACCAATATACCTTTCATTAACCAGGCGCTGCTGTTGGCAGCGTTGGTGCTGTTCTCCGGGTTAGTGTTGCTGGTAATAAGTCAAAAAAAATCAATAATGATTTGAATCACAATTGATGTACCCAAACAACGGCAATTTTGTAAAAAATAATTATTATGAAAAATTTTGCCGGGCAAACCTTAGCTTCCATTGTAACCCAAAACCACCAGGCGGTACCTGTACTGGAAAAATATGATCTTGACTTTTGCTGCAAAGGCAAAAGAACCCTTTCGGATGCCTGCAAGGAAAAGGGTATTTCCGTAGAAGCTCTTTTAACAGCATTAGAAAGCGCTACGGATACTTTACAAAAAAAACAGCTGCCTTTCAATGAGATGGATGAACAGCAACTCATCAGTTATATATTGATCCATCATCATTTTTATGTAAAACAAAGTATGCCTGCTATTTTATCGCATATCGAAAAAGTAGCGGCAAAACATGGTGAACGTTATCCTTACATGATAAAAGTGCTGCAACTTTTTACAGCAATACAGGAAGAGATGACACTACACATGCAAAAAGAAGAAACGATTTTGTTTCCACGTATCAAAGAAGTAGGGCAGTTTTATAGTAGCGAAAAAAAAACAGGGCTTGCATGCGGTTATATCAATGGCCCGGTACATGCAATGGAACAGGAACATGAGCATGCAGGTGATCTATTGTACGAAATAAGGCAACTGACCAATAACTATACACCTCCCGCTGACGCCTGTACTACATTTAAAGTAGCACTGGCTGAATTAAAAGAGTTTGAAGAAGACCTGCACCGTCATGTGCACCTGGAAAACAACCTGCTTTTTCCCCTTGCCCAACAAATGCTGGAAAGGATTACCGGATAAGATGGAACCTAAAACTAGGTTGCGATGTTTTTATGGCCTCGCCAGGAATCCCTGCCCGAACGAATTTATTTGGGCGGGGAACATGGACCTGGAGTCCTGCTACTATTTTTAATAGCTGGTCAAACTTAGGAAATTCTTTACATCTCCATGTGATCAACCTCGTATTAGTATCACAATTTGTTTTTTAAAAATCTTCGTCCAGCTGAAGATTTAAAATATTTTTCCCTAACAATTGCTTCTGCTCTTGTATCAAATTCCTCGCTGTATATCATTTCAAACGGAATATATGGTTTGATAGAAACAGTCAACCCCGAATTATGCTGCTTTAGCCTTTCTTCTAAATTTTCACAATGGCCTTTATAGTAAAAGTCATGATTCAAACTTTTTAATACATAAGTATAAAACATCGGGCGGAATTTGTGGCCTCGCCAGGAATCGAACCTGGATCTGGAGCTTCGGAAACTCTTATACTATCCATTGTACTACGAGGCCAATTTATTTTTATCAGAAACTCTTATACTATCCCCGTCCGAACGTTGTTCTTCCGGGCGGGCATTGTACTACGAGGCCAATTTATTTTTATCAGAAACTCTTATACTATCCCCGTCCGA
>JBBRCB010000063.1:0-14812 GCA_038205215.1 Chitinophagales bacterium
AGCAATCGTTTTAAGTTTCCACATAATAGTCTGTTATTTTATATGATTATTGATGAAGTTGTATACATCCGCATATCAATGTTATAGTAAATTAAAAAAAAGAAAGATGAAAAATATCAGGGATAATTTTCTGCCCAACAAGTTACTTATAGGGTGTTATTTTAAATAAATGTAGTTGAAATTGTTTAAAACGATAGAGCTTATTTGCAGACTAAAACGCATGAAATGAAAAAGACCATTAATGTTTAATGGCCTTTTTTTGACACTGCGTTGGTGTCGTCAGATATTTTTATGAGCACCCGGTTAACTGTGATTAGTTACCGAAAGTGTCCATGACTGATCTGTAGATTGCATGAATACCTCCTTTTTATTTGGTGAATCATAAAGTTACTGATTTATTTAAATCCATTGATCAGCCGGTAAAAACTAATAATTCCTTTTAAACACTATATTGTTTTTTATCGTTTACTTATCCTGAATAAAATACCGCTGTCAGTTACCGCATATAATTTACCATCCATTTGTGCTACATCACGTATCCTTTCTTTTTGATCCGCGAGTAAACTCTCTTCACCCACTACTTTATTGTTTTCAATCACCAGCCTGATGATATGTGTGCTGCTCAGGCCGCCAATAAATAGATTATTTTTCCATTCAGGCATAGCATCACCGGTATAAAATACCATACCGCTGGGCGATACCACCGGATCCCAATAATAGGCCGGTTGTTCTAATCCTTCTTTTTGCTGGATGCCTTCACCCACTTTCTTGCCATCGTATTCTATTCCATAAGTGATGGTGGGCCAGCCATAATTTTTACCAGGCTTGATAAGGTTCACTTCATCACCACCTCTTGGCCCAAACTCTGCTTCCCAAAGGTCGCCGGTCACCGGATTGATATCCAGGCCCTGCGGGTTGCGGTGTCCGTAAGAATAGATCTCCGGCTTTGCCCCGGCCTGGTTGATAAAAGGATTTCCCGGTGCGGCTTCTCCATCTTTTGTGATCCTGAAAATTTTACCAAGGCCACTGCTAAGGTCCTCTGCCTGTTTTCTTCCCTCCAGTATCGACCTTTCACCCGCACTTACAAAAAGGTAGCCGCTCTTATCAAATAATAATCTTGATCCAAAATGGTATTGGCTGTTCAGTTCCGGCGTGGCGCGAAAGATGACTGTTACATTTTTGATCACAGAGTCATCGGCAGCCAGTTGGCCTTTAGCCACTGCCGTTAGGTTGCCTTCACCCGACTTTTCGGAGAAAGTCCAATAGATCGTTCGGTTACTTGTAAAGGAAGGGTCGGGTGCAACATCCAGCAAACCGCCCTGGCCATTATCCACTACTGCGGGGAAGCCGGTTATTTTTTTCAATAATTTTCCATCGGCAGTTAACAGCATCATATAGCCCGATTTTTCCGTCAGTAATAAATTACCATCGGGTAATGGAACAACTGCCCACGGCCTGCCTAAGTGCTCAGCTATTTTTTCTACTTTATAAGCTGTCGTGGTTTTAACGCTATCAATCCTTGTCTGCCCTTTAAAGGCGGGTTTATAATCGGTGTTAGGTTTATACATTGCAGCGGCAGCAGCTGCTACACTATCTGCGGCGCTGGCAGTCGTTTTGCCCGGAGCCGCACTGTTATCAGAACAGCCATAGAGCATCCATGAAATTATTACCGGGCTGATGTAATAAATGATTGTCTGTTTCATAAAAATGTATTAATGATTTTTGGAAAGTAAATTTAATACAGTTTACCGACTATCCCGCTGGTAATAAATAAAAATGTACGCGGCAGTTTGGCGGTATTATGACTAACTTTAAGGCAACAAAATTATTATCATGAAATCATTCCTTGTATTATTGATTTTTTCTTGTGGCGTATTGCCTGCATTCAGCCAGGCTACGGGCTCACCTGACCCACATAAAAAGATACAGGTAGTGGAAGTATCCTGCGGTAAATGCAATTTTGCATTGGGAGGCGAAAGCTGTAAACTGGCGGTTCGTATCAAAGGTAAAAGTTATTTTGTGGAAGGTGCCGCCATTGATGATTTTGGAGACGCACATGCCAAAGCGGGCCTTTGCAACGCGGTGAGAAAAGCAGCAGTGCAGGGCGAAATAGTAGACAATAAATTTAAGGCAACTTATTTTAAGTTGTTAGATGATAAAAAGAAAAAAGGATTGAAAGTGGTGATTTGAGATTACCCGGATTAGCCGGGGTATTACAATCCATTGCTCATTTCATATTGCTATTTTCGATGGCAATAACTTTTTTCAGCCGCCTTTCGTGCCGTTCTTCTTTTGAAAATGATGCGCCCAAAAAACTAAATACAATTTCTCTTGCCAGTTCAATACCGATCACTCTTTGCCCAATGCATAAAATATTTACATCATCATGCTCCACGCATTGGTGGGCCGAATAGGTATCATGGCAAACACCTGCACGGATGCCTTTGAATTTATTGGCCGCAACACAAACCCCCACGCCACTGCCGCAGATGAGAATGCCCCTTTCTGCTTCTTTATTTAAAATAGCGTTGGCAATGATCGCGGCAAAATCTGGATAGTCGGAAGGCGTTTCATCAAAAGCGCCCAGGTCTTTAATAGCAAAGCCCCGGTGCTGTATATCTTTCAGCAATATATTTTTATATTGGAACCCGCCATGGTCTGATGCAATAACGACCTTCATACTGTTTATTTTAATTTGATTTTTTATTTAAAAAGATAATAACCTGCGCGGCAAACGCTACTGATCCTGAAGTATTGTTGTGGTTGCCAGGTACACTAACAAAGGTTGATCCGGGAATAAGTTCCTGCAGGTCGGCACCTTTTCCATTATCGGCATCTTCATCACCACAAATGATCAAAACCGGTTGCTTAATTTTTGCCAATGCTTCCTGGCTGGTACTGGGTTGCTCTTTTTGCTGGCAGGCGAGTACAACAGGATCAAGCCCTTTGCCTGCAATATATTTTCTAAATCCTTCATAACCTTTGACGCTGTCATTCATCAAAGCGTTATAAAAACCAATACGCCTCGGCCATAAGGGATTTGTAAAATCAGGCCCCATGCCACCGATAACAGCAAGGCGGCAACTTTTATCCAGCACCAGTAATCTTGCTAAAATTATGGAGCCCCTTGAATAGCCAATGGCATCATAATCTTTTACCCCCAGGAATTTTAATAAACCGATAAGGTCTTTTGCTTCTGCATCGTTTGCATAAGCTTTCGCTATTGATGGTTTATCAGAATACCCATTGCCCCTGAGATCTACGGTGATTGTTTTAAAACCATTAGCGAGTAAACTGTCATAAAGCGGTTTGCCTTTCCAGTCACTGCCCGAACCTGTAAACCCATGGATCAATAATATGGGTTGGCCATTGCCGGTAACTTCATAATGTATTTTCACTTTATCAAAAGAAGAAAAATATTTTAGACTATCATTTTGTGCGGCAGTAAAAAACGGCAGCAGGGCACAAAGCAGGCAAGATAAAACTATAGCGATTATTTTTTTCATAACCAGGAAGATTACAGATAAGCCGGCATAAATATATTGATCATTGAGAAGGTTTCCAACCTTCTCATAATGTTTTAGGCCGGGAGACTTTATATATGGTTGGCAAGCCTATAAAATCCCGGGAGGTATTGCTACCTGCCGGGAATATTTTTTTCTATCCTGTTAAAATAAAAACGCCTGTTAATTGCCGGCACCAACGCGCTGCTGCTCTTCTTCTGTTGCTGACTTGCGGCGGCTTTGGCCCTGTTGTTTTCCAAACCGGTAAGTAAAGTTTACCCCGTATTGCCCGTTGTCGAATCGGTTGCGGATGTCGATATCAACAGTACCGTATTTGGTAGCACCATGATAACTTTGAAAGTTAAAGGGATCGCGGGCATTGATACGCAGGCTGCCTTTTCCTTTCAATAAATTATTTTTTGCAAGGCCGAAATTCATTTGTCCCATCGGGTACGACAGCGATAACTGCTCAATGGTTTTATACCGGTACCAGCCACTAATCTCTGCACTTCAACCTTTTCCAATGGTAAAGTTGTTATTAACGTTAAGGGTAAACGAAGTAAAGGCAAGGTCCAAAGGAACAACTTCCGGCTTGCCCGTTTCATTACTGATGTAGGTGCCGGTATAGTGATTGTGGTATACGTTCACATAAAGGTTCGACATCCACCATTTTTTAAATTTTACCGGGGCGCTTACCGCAATACCGGCGCTGGTATATTTCGCAATATTATCTGAGGTTAAAAATCCAATGATTTCCCCGCTATTGCCTTTTTTACGGTTGATGATCTGTGAAATCACATTTTTAGTGTTGGTATAATTTATCATTGTGGTCAACTTGCCCTTATAAGAATGGGTAAGTTCATAATTATACGAGAACTGCGGCATAAGATAGGGGTTACCCTGGAGGTCGCTCAACGAATCAAGAAAGAAGGTAAATGGATTCAGCTCCTGGTAATTGGGGCGTTGTAATCTTCTGCCTGCTGATACAGTCAATGAGTTCTTCGGATTTACAGTATAACTCACAAATGCAGTAGGGAAGAAGCTTACATCATTTCGCGTTACAGATGAATTGTCGATTGCCTGCATGCCTTTGGTATTGGTATTTTCTGCCCTTAAACCTGTTTGTACATTCCATTTTTAAAATTTCTTATTGACATTTACATAAGCTGCATTGATATTTTCTTTATAAATGAAATGGTTATTCCTTGAATCAGGCACCCAGCTGTTACCCGCCTTACGAAAATACTCAACAAGATTATCAGTAGTAACATAACTGGATTTAATACCCGTTTCGAAATTGGTGCCGTTTTTAAAAGTGTGTACAAAATCAGATTTCATAGAATAGATATTGATGGCAGGTGGCCATTAAGGTACATTGAATCTGCTGTCTTGTTATAACCGCCGTCAAAAAAACCTGTACTCAGCATTTGATCAGACACATTGTTATAGTGTGAATAATCCAGGTCGAGCGTTAACGCTGTACCGGTTGTATCATAACTATGCCTGTAGTTAAAGTTCGCACCGAAATTATTCCAGCTTAATTTATTAAAGATTTCTGTATTGAGCCTCGAGAAAGCTACAGCATTGAGATCGGTAAACGTGGTATTGGTTAAAGGATTCGGACGGCCTGCAAAAAGAAATCCATTCAATACAATGCCATAAGTATTTTTTTGTTGGGTGTAAAATCCAATCCGGTTTTTAATGTGTAATTGTTATTGCGGAAGCGGAAATAGGTATTTACATTATTGATACTGTCGATCTGTTTGTCATTGCGGTAGTAACGGCTTACCAGTTCAAGTGCGCTTCTGCCTTCCCGGTAATTATACACCGCGTTGCCGAAGAAGTTGACCTTGTTTTTCCTGTAATTATAATTCACCGAAACACCGGGCTTCCAGGTCATTTCTTTTTTACAGTTGTGCCGGAATAATGAATTGGTAGTGCCCACGGCAATACTTCCGTTGGAACCTTTTCCTTTATTTTTTTTTGATTTTAATATTAATCAAACCCGAGTTACCCGATGCATCATTTTTGGATGAAGGATTGGTCATGATCTCTATTTGGTCTAACGCCGATGCCGGAAGGTTGCGCAATATGTTGGCAAGGTCGGCGCCGGAAAGATAGGTGGGCTTTTCATCCATCATTACGATAACACCCCGCTTTCCTTTAAGGCTGATGTTGCCATCATTGTCTACACTCACACCGGAAGATTTTTCCAATACCTCTAACGCCGTAGCACCGGCATTGGAAGGCGAGTCTTCTACATTCACTATTGTACGATCGGGCCTTTGCTCTATAAAAGGTTTTATAGAAACAACTGTTACTTCACTCAATCCTTTTACCTGTTCACTTAAAGGAACAGTTGCCAAATCAATTGTTTGATGGGCAGCAGTTAGTTCCAACGGTGCAGTGATCTTTTTTGCAAAACCAACAGCAGTAATGCTGACCAGGTATTTGCCTTCTGTTAATTTTTCATATGAAAAGTAATCGGTCTTGTCTGTTACCGCAACTTTTACAAGGCTATTATCAGCTGCATGCATTAGTTGCACCGTGGCCGCGTTCACCGGTTTGTTTTCTGCTGCGATCACGGTTCCTGATACAGCACCAATTTTTTTTTGTGCATACATTGCGGCGGATATAAGCAGCGCTGTAAGCATGATGGAGATTTTTTTCATGACTACTTTGGTTTGGTATACTTTAAATAATGCTGCGAAACTCTTACTATATCAACATATGAAAAACTTAAAATGGGATAAAAGGTAATAATTACATCTAGCAGGAAAAATGTAAAAAGGCGACAAGGTTGTTTTGGCGCGTATTGCTGACAGGTGGCTACACAGAGTAACTGGCAGTTACCGTTAGCAAATAATTTTCAGCTAAGAATGGAGCAGGTACATCAATTTACCATCAAATAAAAAAGAACATAAAAACAATAAGTAAAAATAAATTTACGCCGATCAGTAAACGGATGTAAAAAAATTCACGGAGATAGTGAATGAAACTATTGCTATTGATAATAACCAGGAGCGATCTTTTACCATTATTGCCCTGTGGAATATTCAGCAGCGCAAAAAAGTGATGCCGCAAGGAAGGCAGGCAGTTTGTTTAGTAAGAAGAATCAAGGTTAGTGAAAAAAAATGCCGTGTTTTACCCAATAGCATGCTAAATAATTATAACCAACACCTGCGCCATTAAAGCAAACACGGCTAATCAAACAAAACCCGGGCGATATATGCCAGTAACATTAACGTTTATCCGAAAGTAATTTTATTTCACCGGCATCCGTATACCTTCCTTCTTCTACTGTTATATTGGATACCGTTGTATCTTTATATGGTTTTACTGCCTCAACGTATATGTTCCAGGTGCCGGGTTTTACATCCATTGAAAAACCTGAAGAAGAGGGTATCACTGAAATAGTGTCTTTACCGCTGAAAGCCCATATTTTTTTCGCACCATCTGCAGGGTTGATTGTTCCCTGTATGCCTGACATGATGTTGGAAGGATGCAGGATAAAGGCCGCGAATACTACAAATAAAGTCGATAATATTATTGCTGTTTTTTTCATAAATATATTTTTATAGTGATGAGCTGAAACACAAAAAATTCAATCGCATCCTCCTGTATAACTGGACAACTACCGTGCCACCGTATAAAATATTAAACAAATATTTTAAATTTTTACGCTCCCATCCAGCGGTTGTTATACATAATGAGGAAAATGTTCCCCACTCTACCATTTTCGCCACAATCCTGTTGTAAGCAGGTCTGCAAAAAAAATACGCAGGTCCGGCCTATATTTCACAAATACCGAATAATAATACCTGTCAATTCATTTGAAGCAGGGAATTTAAAAGCAAAACAACCGGGGTTACACACATGCGTTCATAACCTAAAAATGAATTGGCATGATTATTACATTTTTATTAAAAAATAATGTTATGATAATCAATATAAAAAATATGATGTGCCTGCGCTGCAAAATGGTGGTAGAAAATATTTTAACCAGTTTTGGACTTGAAGCAACGACTATTTCTCTCGGTACCGTTGAGCTAAAAAAGAACCTTTCTTACCCCCAATTGCTGCAATTGAATGCGGCATTAAAAGAAGCAGACCTGGAACTGGTATTTGATAAAAAAGGCCTCCTTGACCAAAAAATAAAAAATATCATTTTTGAAACGATACACTATTTTAATGAACCCCTGAATATTAAATTCTCCTGTTACCTCAGCAGCAGGCTGAATTATAATTATACTTACCTCTCAAAAATATTTACAGAGGCTAATGGTATCAGTATTGAGCGGTACATCATCCTGCAAAAAATTGAAAAAGTGAAATCGATGCTTGTTTCAGAGAACGTTTTTCTGAGTGAGATCGCTTACAAAATGAATTACAGCAGTGTAGGACATTTGTCTGCACAGTTCAAAAAAGTGACCGGTTATACAGCAAAAGATTATAAATCTTCAAAAGCAAAAAGTTACAGGAACATGCCTGGTATGATAGCAGTATAAAACCACGCAAGATTTTTTTCCAAATTAGTTTAATAAGACCGTATTCTCTGCGGACGAATTTTAACAGCACTTACAGTTCAAACTCCCACACAGTTCTGTAGGTGCCTTTTTTTTCAATATAGGTTAAGAAGGCGTTGTAAAAACTGTCGGCTCCAATGGTAGCGCTGTCGCCAATAACAAACAATTGTTCTTTTGCCCTTGTGATGGCTACATTCATGCGGCGGTAATCTTTTAAAAAACCAATAACTCCATCATCATTGCTTCTTACCAATGATAAAATAATAATTTCTTTTTCCTGTCCCTGGAAACTGTCGATGGTACTGCAGCGCATTTGTTTCGGTAAAATTTCTCTGGCAGCGGCCACTTGCCCGGCATAAGGGGAAATAAAAGCCGTTTGAAGCGGATCAAGGTTTTGGGTTTCCAGTAATTTTTGTGCGATAGTTAACTCTCCTTCGTTTTGAAGGCTGGTGCCATCATTGCCCTGCACTTCATTGAAACCCGACCCGGCTGTATCAATAAAACTGATGTGTATATTTTCGTTGATAAGATGAGCAGCAGTAAGTAAAAGGCCTTTATAAAAATAATCACTGGAGAAACCTGCTATGGCTTCCCGCATACGGTATTGTGTATTGAGCAAAAAAATATTTGCTACGGCCGTAATGCTGAGTTCTAAAATTGACCGGTTTAAACCCAGCCTGGTGGCCTCATTGCTCAATACCGTTGGCGGCAATTGTAAATGATCGCCTGCAAGCACGTATTTTTTTGCCAAAGGAAAGATCGTCCATGCGAGTGGTTCTATACACTGGCCAGCTTCATCTATCAGCAATGTATGAAAGTTGAGCTGGTTTATTTTTGCATCATACAAACCAACCGGCGTACCGGCGATCACTTCTGCTTCGGCATACAATTTTTCTTCGTTGTATGCGTGTAATTTTTTTATTTCGGTGCGGATGTTTTTTACTTCTTTAAATAAAAGGTTACGCTGTTCTCTCTCTGCTTTACCAAAACTGCGTTTATACTTTAACGCCATCTTTCTCAATTCTTCGGCACGTATCTTCAACTGTTTTATTTCTTTTAGTTGTTTGCTGTTGAACAGTCTTCCTTCAGGGGTATGTTGAAAAACAGTTTCATCTACTTTACTTGTATTGCCCACCCGTAACAATTTTACCTGTTGTACGATCAATCCTTTCGCGATATTATCTACAGCGGTATTACTGGGCGCTGCTACCAAAATTTTTTCGCCGGCCTTAACCAATTGAACAATGGCTTCCACCAGGGTAGTGGTTTTTCCGGTGCCGGGTGGCCCATGAACAACCAGCAGCTGCTCGTTTACTGTGATGGCAGCAACCGCCCGACGCTGGCTTTCATTTAAATTTTTATTGGAATAAGAAAGTGGTTCAGGTAGTTTTAGCGGGTCTTTTTCTTTAACGGTGCCAGCATGTAACTGCTTGAACAATTCAAAAAGTCCTATATCCTGTTCTAAATTATTCAACACCGTTTTCATAATGCTGGTAGTGCGTTGATCGGGCGCCAGTTTAATACCTACACCATCATCTTCTATCCAGTCGGGAAAGTCGGGTGCAAACAAACGGAATTCGCCCGACTTACCCTCTAAATTGATTAACACTCCTTTTACCGGGTCTTCACCGGTACAAAAACATTCAATGGCAGCGCCATCTTTGAACAAATTCATTTCAGGAGGAAAGTTCAGGCGAAAGCTTATTTCGGGATAATCGGCATAACCAAAAATTTTCCTGGTTACCACGATCGGGTGCAATGCAAGGCCTTCGGCTTTTAATGAGCGAAGTGTATGCTGCTGATCAAGGCTGTATCTTTTTACCTGCTCTTTTTCTTCCAGCCCGATACAGTGCAATAAGTTTTTTAGCTGCGGATGCGTTACTGGCATTGTTGAAATGTTTAAATTGTAAAATTGTTTTACTGTTATAATGTTCTTAACAATGCAACAATTAATCAATTTGGCAATCTTGGTTTTAACGCTTCGCCCTAATATATTGTACGGGCCACTCAACATCTTCATTTAATTCCTTTGCCGCATGCAATGCAAAATAGGGATCACGCAAATGTTCCCTCGCAATTATGATGCAATCGGCCTGCTGTTGCTGTAAAATATCTTCCGCCTGTTTTGCATTGGTTATAATGCCAACGGCACCTGTTAAAATACCGCTTTGTTTTTTAATGGCTGCTGCAAAGGGTACCTGGTAACCGGGGCCTGCAGGTATATTTGCTGTGGACAGTGAACCGCCTGATGAAGCATCAATCAAATCAATCCCTTTCTTTTTCAGGATCATGGCAAGCTGCACCGAATCGGCAATCGTCCAGCCACCTTCAACCCAATCGCTTGCGGATACACGAACGAATAATGGAAGGTCTGCAGGCCATACCCTTTTAATGGCTGCAATGATCTCCAGTAAAAATCTTATCCTGTTCTCAAAACTGCCGCCATATTCATCTGTACGCAGGTTGCTAAGCGGGGATAGGAATTCGTTGATCAGGTAACCGTGCGCCGCATGTATCTCTACAACTTTATACCCTGCTTTTACCGCACGTATCGTGGCTGCTTTAAAATCATTGACCAGGCTGCCGATCTCTTCTTTAGATAATTCGTGCGGGATCATATCACTTTCATAAAATGGCATGGGCGAGGGTGCCACAGTTTGCCAGTGGCCATCTCCTGAATGAACCTGCTGGCCGCCTTTCCAGGGTAATTCGCAACTTGCTTTGCGGCCGGCATGCGCCAGTTGAATACCTGCAACTGAACCATGTTCGTGAATGAATGCAACAATAGCGGATAGTTTTTCAATATGTTCATTTTTCCAGATGCCCAAATCGCCATAAGTAATGCGCCCTGCCGCTGATACGGCTGTTGCTTCCTGTATAATAAGCGCTGCGCCACCTATGGCACGGCTCCCCAAATGCACAAGATGCCAGTCGGTTGCAAAACCATCGACGGAAGAATACTGGCACATTGGAGAAACAATGATCCTGTTCTTAAGCCTGATGCTTTTGATGGTTAGGGGCGAAAAAAGTAAACTCATATTTGATCCATTAATGAAAGTGAAAATTAGTACGGATTAGACTAGGAAAAAAATTTATCCTGCTTGTATTTTCTTAGTGTACCGTTGCGCTTCTTTGTGAATCTCCGCATTGTGGTCGTGTGTAAGCGCCACAGAGACACACAGCGGTTGTACGGACTGCACAAAGGCATTAAAAAAAATACCGTCAATATGGTATTGCAGTGCAGGCGGCAATGCTTTACTTTTATAGTATTAAACCGCATTTTGTATAAACCCAAATTATTAAACTCATGAAAAAGCAATTCACCAGGTATGCCATAACTGCATTTTGTATCTGTATACTAACAATAGCCGGCAAAGCCCAAACCTGTGACCCGATCTCAACCGAAAGGTTAAGAGAAATATTGGGACAACTGGGCTACACTGTTAAAGACATCAACAAAACTGCCGGTTCAGAAAAATATGAAGTAACCAACACCACTCCAACCCTGGATGTGCCTGTAGCTTACGAACTCAGTGCCAGTAAAAATTTTGTATGGCTTACTGTATTCCTGGGCCAGCCACGGGCAGATTCTTCTGTAATGAATGCCGCATTGTTAAAACAGAATTTTAAAATTCAACCCTGCCAGTTTTATATTACTGCTAAAGGCAGTCTCATGATGGGGCTTGCCATCGAGAACCGTGGATTGAACAATGCCATATTAAGAAAGCATAGCGATAAGATCATCGCGGATGTAGTATCAACGGCAGCGCTCTGGCAGAAGTGATCATTCTACCACAAAACGATAGCCGATGCCTTTGATGGTAATGATCTCCAGCGATGGGTCGTTTCTTAAATAGCCGCGGAGCTTGGTGATATACACATCGAGGTTGCGGGAGTTAAAAAAATTATCATTGCCCCAGAGTAAATTGAGTATATCCCTTCGGTTGATGATGCGGTCTTTATTTTGGTACAGCAATTTCAGCAATTCACTTTCACGGAAAGACAATTTCTTTTCATCGCCGTTATCCTTTAATAACTGCCGGCCCAAATGAAAAGTATATTTGCCGATCCTGATATCATCTTTTTTATCCGACGCTATTTTTTCTCCATTGCGGTAGCGCAGGGCATTTTCAATACGGATGATCAATTCTTCCATGCTGAAAGGCTTGCGGATATAATCGTTGCCGCCTAACTGGAAACCCTTCACTAAATCTTCCATCTGCGTTTTAGCTGTAAGGAATAAGATGGGCACAGCGCTGTCGATCTGCCTGATATTTTCTGCAATGGCGAAGCCGTCTTTATTGGGCAGCATCACATCCAGTACACATACATCGGGCAGGCTTTTGGTAAATAAAGGCAATACTTTATCACCATCTGTTTCCATCAATACTTCATAACCTCTCGTTTCCAGGCTTTCCTTTACGATCTTACCCAAAAACAATTCATCCTCGGCATATAATATTTTAACTGTTTTCATCTGCTTTGGGTAGTTGAATGATAAAGGTTGTTCCTTTCTGCTCTTCACTATCGATTGTGATAGTTCCCTGGTGTTGTGTTACAATATGCGACACATAACTGAGCCCGAGCCCGTATCCTTTTACATTGTGTTTATCACCAGAGGGTACACGAAAAAATTTTTCAAATACTTTTTCTTTATAAGCTGCCGGAATACCCACACCATTATCCGTAATCTTTACAATAATATTTTTCGCGGTTGAATTAATATCAATAGCTACCCGCGGGTTTGCGCTGCCGTATTTAAGTGCATTATCAAGCAGGTTGTAAATTACGCTGGTGATATGCATCCTGTCGGCTGTGAGGTTAAAATCATCGCCGGTAGTATGCAGTTCAATAACAGCACGGTATTTTTCAAACTGTAGGCGCATGGAGTTCATAACCTCGGTAACCAATTGTTTGATATCAAAAACTTCCGTGGTGAGTTCCACTTCATGTTTTTCGAACATCGATAATTTTAAAACCTTATCCACGAGTAAACCCAGCCTTTGTAATTCATTGCTGGCAATACTTAAATATTCCTGTGTTCGTGCAGGGTTTTGTAAAGCATTGAAATGCTGCATCGCTTCAATGGCCACGCCCACGGTGCTGATCGGCGTTTTTAATTCATGGGTGATATTGCCAATGAATTCATTTTTAATCTCCGTTAAACGCCGCTGACGGTTAAGGTTGCGGTAGAGCAATAAAAAAGAAAAAATAGTAACCCCTACTAAAAATAAAGAGAAGAGTAATGGCGATATTATTTTGTTGAACAGGTAAGCGAAGCTGTTATCCAATACCAGTTGGTACGTAACCGGATGTGCAAAACCTACAGATACTTCATCCATTTTTTCAATATCGATGCGTGCACGCGGTGGCGGGGGAATTGTATTCTTTGAAGCAGCTGCGGGCACAGGAATGATGCGGAAAGATACCGGTACCTTTTCTTCTTTAAATGAAGCCTGCACTGCTGCAACAATTTCCGGAAGCTTAATACTATCCTGCATCGAATCAATACTGTACAGAACCTGCACTATCTTTCCCTTATCGTTCACTACACTGGTAGCGCTTTCTGACCCTAACCCATCATCACGGTATACTACGGTGGAGTTATTAACGGATACCATCATTTTGGAATGGTTCCCGGTATCTTTTTTAAAGCTGTCGGTTAATTCCCTGCGCATAGCATTGGCAAGACCTACCACCTGGTCCTTAGATTTTTTTATGAACACCGCGTGGTCGCCTTCGTTATCATCCATTACCAGTTTGATATCCGCTTGCATATTGCTGTCCTTAGTAAAAGCAGGCAGGTGCAGTTTTTTTGCCTGCAGGTCGAATACCGCAGTGCGGAACAGGATGCCCGTTTTTCCAGCAAGCAATTTTTTCTCCCTGTCATAATTATTCTTTATCCAGTATACCTGGAAACCAACGATGATGAGTATCGTTGCGATCATTAGTAATGGATCTGCAATTATTTTCTTTTTCATATCCACAACACAAATGTAAATGATAATACCGATGTCTTTTACGGGCATTAACCTTAATTAACCTTAATGAAAGGATGATTAACCTACTGATCAAATGGCAAAGGATAGATTTGTATTAAAATTGAAACATCATGAAAAAAATTATTGCCGCAATAACAGCAGCACTACTGATACAGATGGCTTCCGCACAGGTTAAAGAAGGGAAAATCGTATTTGAACAAACCATTGATATGCATCGCCGCATACCTAAAGAAAATGAAGAGATGAAAGCGATGGTGCCGCAGTTCCGTACCAATAAATTTGAATTAACGTTTGCAGACAACAAATCTTTGTATAAAGCTGCGGAAGAAGAACCCGACCTGGCCGACCAGCAGCAGGGTGGAGGCATTGTAATGCGTTTTTCAGGCAATGACAATATTTTTTATAAAGACCTTACCACGCAGACTTCAATAGAAAAAAGGAACCTGATGGAAAAAGAATTTATCGTGGAAGACTCGATCCATAATATCAGCTGGAAGCTGGTGGATGGAGAAACGAAAACTGTTGCAGGGCATGTTTGCAAAAAAGCAACCGGTAAATCACAAATGGGCGCTGATATCATTGCCTGGTATGCCGAAGATATTTCCCTGTCTTCGGGGCCTGCGCAATTTGGTGGTCTACCCGGCTTGATATTGGCAATGGACGTTAACCAAAGTGAATTTGTATTTACCGCAACAACGATCAGCAACGATGTAAAAAAAGCTGAATTGAAAGCGCCTTCCAAAGGGAAAAAAGTTACACCGGCAGAATTTGCCAAGATCAG
>JBBRCB010000064.1:0-12798 GCA_038205215.1 Chitinophagales bacterium
TTCACAACTGTAACAGCAGAGCCTGTTTTTTTAAAGCAGGTAGTGAACACCAACAAATGCATAATTCAATTAGAAAAATTGGGAAATAAATTAGTGGTTCATTCAGTAATTGATAATTTAGTGAAAGGTGCCAGCGGGCAAGCCATACAAAATATGAATTTAATATTTGGATTAGAAGAGACTGTAGGTCTTAAATTAAAAGCCAACTATTTTTAATTCGTGTAATTAGTAAAAATTCGTGTAATTATTATGAATCTATTCGACGTATATCCACTCAACGACATCGTGATCGACAAAGCACAAGGTTCTTATGTATGGGATGATAAAGCACAGATCTATTTAGACATGTATGGAGGACACGCTGTAATCTCTATCGGTCACACCCATCCTCATTATGTAAACCGCCTGGAAGAACAATTGCATAAAGTAGGTTTCTATTCTAATTCTGTAAAAATTCCGTTACAGGTGGAACTGGCAAAAAAATTAGGTGAAGTTTCTGGTAAAGAAGATTACCATCTTTTTTTATGCAACTCCGGCGCTGAAGCTAATGAAAATGCATTGAAGCTCGCGTCTTTTTATAATGGAAGGAAAAGGATCATTTCATTTTCAAAAGCATTTCACGGCAGAACTTCTTTAGCCGTGGCGGTTACTGATAACGCCAATATCATTGCACCCGTTAACCAAACCGGCAATGTGGTGTTCCTTCCTTTTAACGACGAACATGCATTGCAAAAATATTTTGATGAGCATGGGAATGATATTTCTTCAGTGATCATTGAAGGTATCCAGGGCGTGGGAGGAATTAATGTAGCCACTGAATCTTTTTTAGAACTGATAAGAAGCCTTTGCGATAAATATAATGCAGTGTACATTGCTGATTCAGTACAATGTGGTTATGGCAGAACAGGAAAATTTTATTCGCACGATTTCAGTGGCGCAGATGCGGATATTTATACCATGGCAAAAGGTATGGGTAATGGTTTCCCTGTTGCAGGTATTTCCATAGCACCTAAACTAAAAGCGAAACATTTTATGCTGGGCACCACTTTTGGTGGTAATCATCTGGCCTGCGCGGCTGCATTGGCAGTTTTGGAGATCATTGAAGAAGATGCTTTAATGAAAAATGCAGCAACAGTCGGTAATTACTTAATTGAAGAGCTGAAAAAATTACCAAAAATAAATGAAATAAGAGGAAGAGGCTTGATGATCGGCATTGACCTGCCGGCTGAATTAAAAGATGTAAAAAAGAATTTATTATTTAAGCATAAAATTTTTACCGGAGAATCAAAACCGAATGTGATACGTTTATTGCCGGCTTTAAATATCACAAAAGTGGAAGCGGATATGTTTTTAAAAGCGTTGAATGCAGAATTAAACATGGTCTGACGCCCTCGTCTGACCATGTGTTAAATGATAGCTTGAAAATAGATGAGTATAGTTAACTATGTTGAAGAGTGCGACGCCACCAATGCCGAATAGAATTACAATTGTTTGTCATAAAAAATAAAAGTAAAAATTGAAAAATTTTATTTCAGTAAACGATGTCACCGATATCAATGCATTGGTAGAAAAAGCATTGGCTTACAAAGCGAACCCGCTTGTTGATAAGAACATCGGCGAGAATAAATGTATTGGATTATTATTTTTGAATCCAAGTCTGCGCACACGTTTGAGTACGCAAGTGGCTGCAAAGAATTTAGGGCTTGATGCCATCGTTTTTAATGTAGATAAAGAAGGCTGGGCTTTAGAGTTTGAAGAGGGCGCCATCATGAGCGGCACTACAGTAGAACATGTAAAAGATGCAGCACCAATTTTGGGACAGTACTTTGACATACTTTGCATCCGTGCGTTTCCATCTTTGACAAATAAGGCTGAAGACTACAGTGACCTTGTGATCAATTCATTTATTCAATATGCCGGAATACCTGTGATGAGTTTAGAAAGCGCCATCCTGCATCCGTTGCAATCGCTCACTGATGTGATTACTATCAAGGAAAGCCTACAACAGAAAGCTGTAAATAAAAAACCGAAGATCGTTTTGACCTGGGCGCCGCATATCAAACCATTGCCACAATGCGTTGCCAATTCATTCGCACAATGGATCAATGCATGGGGCGAAGCTGATTTTGTAATTGCGCACCCCGAAGATTATGAGCTGGACGAACAATTCACTAAAGGCGCCACGATCACACAAAACCAGGACGAAGCCCTGAAGGATGCCGACTTTGTGTATGTAAAAAACTGGAGTACCTACACTGATTATGGAAGGATCTATTGCAACGACCCTTCGTGGATGCTGACAGAAGAAAAAATGCAATTGACCAATGATGCCAAAGTAATGCATTGTTTACCGGTAAGAAGGAACGTGGAATTAAGTGATGAGATACTGGACGGTCCCAATTGCCTCACAACAGTGCAGGCGGGTAACAGGGTTTGGGCTGCACAGGCAGTGCTTGCTGAAATATTAAAATCAATGTAATGGAGCAATTATTTATAATTAAGATTGGAGGAAATGTGATCGATACCGATGACGCATTAGCTTCTTTTTTAAAGAATTTTGCTGCAATAAAAGGGAAGAAGATATTAATTCACGGTGGCGGAAAGATCGCCACGAAGATCGGCGACCAGTTAGGTATTGAATCAAAATATATTAATGGCAGGCGCATCACAGATGCTGATACTATCGATTTGGTGACAATGGTATATGGTGGGCTGGTGAATAAAAAGATCGTTGCAAAATTGCAGGCACTGCAATGCAATGCTATCGGGCTAACGGGTGCTGATGCCAATATCATCCCCGCAACAAAGAGGCCGGTGAAAGAAATTGATTACGGTTTTGTAGGTGACATAGCAACAGAAGAATTGGGATTCGCTAACCTGTCTTTATTCTTAATGAGTAATTTAACACCGATAATCGCACCGCTTACACATGATGGCAAGGGACAGATACTGAATACCAATGCAGATACAATAGCATCTTCCATTGCGGTTGCCATGTCTTTATTATATGATGTGAGGCTGATCTATTGTTTTGAAAAGAAGGGCGTATTGGAAAACATTGATGATGAAAATTCCGTCATCAAATTAATTACAAAAGATATTTACAAAGATCTGAAAGAACGCAATAAATTATTCGATGGCATCTTGCCAAAAATTGACAATGCTTTTACAGCGATCAACAATGGTGTAAAGGAAGTACTGATCGGGCATGCTGATCACCTGCTGCAAAATATAACCCAACAAACTAACGGCACTTTAATTAAATGAGCAACATCAACAATCTATACAATGAAGCTGTAGGACTGTTAAAGGATCTGGTCGCAACAGCTTCTTTTTCCAGGGAAGAAGATGGAACAGCCGAGATCCTCGGTGCTTTTTTTGCCAGGCATGAAGTACCTTTTAAAAGAGTAGGCAATAATATTTATGCCACTAATAAATATTTTGATACAGCCAAACCATCGCTGTTATTAAATTCTCATCACGATACGGTTAAACCCAATAAAGGTTATACACTCGATCCATTTGCCGCAGTTGAAAAAGAGGGTAAATTATTCGGATTAGGCAGTAACGATGCAGGCGGCTGTTTGGTAAGCCTGATCGCGACTTTTTTGCATTTTTACAATGAAGCTAATACAAAATACAATATCGTATTTGCGGCCAGTGCCGAGGAAGAGATCAGTGGCATCAATGGGATTGAGTTGGTATTGCCCCATCTTGGCAACATCGATTTTGGAATTGTGGGCGAGCCTACACAACTGGAAATGGCCGTTGCAGAAAGAGGATTAATGGTGATCGATTGTGTAGCACCGGGAAGGGCAGGCCACGCTGCAAGAAAAGAGGGGGAGAATGCATTGTACAATGCGATGGATGATATCAGCTGGATAAGGAATTACCAGTTTAAAAAAATAAGCCCCTTATTAGGTGAATCAAGATTGACAGTCACAGTTATTGAAACAGAAAACAAACAGCATAATGTAGTTCCTGCTCAATGTAAATTTGTAATTGATGTTAGGGTAAACGAACTGTATACATTTGAAGAAATACTGGATGAATTAAAAACAAATTTAAAAAGCCAGTTCAGTCCGCGCACTACAAGGATGAAATCAACATCCATTGCATTGGATCATCCATTGGTGAAAGCCGGTATCAATTTAGGTAAAGGATATTATGGTTCGCCTACAACATCCGACAAAGCATTGATGCCTTTTCCTACTTTAAAAATGGGACCGGGCGATAGTGCAAGAAGCCATACTGCAGATGAATTTATTTACCTGGAGGAAATTAAAGATGGTATAGAAACGTATATTAAAATGGTGGAAAAAATTTTATTTTAAATTATAAATTTTGAATTTTAAATTATGCGGGTGCATTTTTAATTCAAAACTTATAATTCAACATTCAAAATAATTAATCATGAAGTTGTGGCAAAAAGACAAAGCATCGTTAAAAGAAGTAGAAAAATTCACTGTCGGTAATGACAATGAACTGGATATTCATTTAGCGCCCTTTGATGTGCTCGGCTCCCTGGCGCACGCGAAAATGCTGGCTTCTGTAGGTTTATTATCCAAAGAGGAATTGGCAGTTTTAGAAGTTGAGTTAAAAAATATTTACCAGGAGATACAAAAAGGCGGCTTCAAATTAAATGAAGCTGTTGAAGATATTCATTCGCAGGTAGAATTAATGTTAACCGAAAAACTCGGCGATGTGGGCAAAAAAATTCACAGTGCCCGCAGCCGCAACGACCAGGTTTTAGTTGACCTGAAATTATTTTTAAGAAGCGAGATAGAAAAACTGGTAGGCAATACAAAAGATCTTTTCGACCTGCTGATCCGGCAAAGTGAAAAATACAAAGCGGATCTCCTGCCCGGTTACACGCATTTGCAATTGGCCATGCCTTCTTCATTTGGTTTATGGTTTGGCGCATATGCCGAAAGCCTGGTGGATGATCTTATCACATTGCAGGCAGCCTACACCGTAGTCAACAAAAATCCTTTAGGCTCGGCTGCAGGTTATGGCAGTTCTTTCCCCATCAACAGAACATTAACCACTCAATTGCTTGGATTTGATGACCTGAATTATAACGTAGTGTATGCTCAAATGGGCCGTGGTAAAACAGAACGTATCGTTGCGTCTGCAATAGCTAATATCGCAGCTACTTTATCTAAATTAAGTATGGATGCCTGTTTGTTCCTCAACCAGAATTTTGCATTCATCTCGTTCCCTGATGAGTTAACCACCGGCAGCAGTATCATGCCACACAAAAAAAATCCTGACGTATTCGAACTCATACGTTCGCATTGTAACCGCATACAGGCATTGCCCAACGAGATCATGCTGATGACTACCAACCTGCCTTCCGGGTATCAGCGCGACTTACAGTTATTAAAGGAACATATCATCCCTGCTTTTGAAAATTTAAATAATTGCCTGCAGATGGCAGGTTTAATGTTGAGCAATATTGACGTAAAGAAAGACCTGCTTAAAGATGAAAAGTATAAATTCCTTTTCAGCGTAGAGGAAGTGAACAGGTTGGTGCTACAGGGTGTTCCTTTCCGGGATGCCTATAAGAAAGTTGGATTGGATATTGAGAAGGGTGATTTTACCTACAGCACCAATCTTGCCCATACCCACGAAGGTTCTATGGGCAATCTTTCCAATGACCGTATCGGGGAGGCTATGCAAAATATTATCCAAAAATTTGATTTTGACAAAGTGAAAATTGCGTTGCAACAATTATTAAGTTAGATTTGCCCCACAATTTTTAATTACAAATGGCTGATCAGTCACCCAAAAAACGCATTGCTATCTTTGGTTCCACCGGTTCTATCGGCACACAGGCGCTGGAAGTTATCCGTGCCAATCCGGATCTATTCGACGTGGAAATCCTCACCGCACAAACCAATGATGAGTTACTGGTAAAACAGGCGCTGGAATTTAAACCCAATGCCGTGGTTATTGGTGACGAGGCCCGTTATCAAAAAGTAAAAGAAGCGCTGGGTAAAACCCTGGTGAAAGTTTTTGCGGGTGAAAAGGCATTGGAAGAAGTAGCCGACTTCGATAGTTACGATATGATGCTGGCAGGCATCGTAGGATTCGCGGGTCTTAAACCTACCTTGAAAGCCGTGGAGAAAGGTAAAGCCATCGGCCTTGCCAATAAGGAAACGCTTGTTGTAGCCGGAGACCTGATCATGCAGAAAGCGATCGAAAAAAGGGTGCCCATTATTCCTGTTGACAGTGAACACTCCGCCATATTCCAATGCCTGGTGGGAGAGAGCCGCAACCGCATTGAAAAAATTATACTCACCGCAAGCGGTGGCCCCTTCCTCGGTAAAAAGCCCAATTACTTAGTGAATGTAAAACGTGATCATGCATTACAGCACCCCAATTGGTCGATGGGCGCAAAGATATCCATCGATTCGGCAACATTGATGAATAAAGGACTGGAGATGATTGAGGCAAAATGGTTATTTAATTTAAAAGCAGCGCAGATACAGGTAGTGGTGCACCCCCAAAGTGTGATACACAGCATGGTGCAGTTTGAAGATGGCAGCATCAAAGCACAAATGGGTTTGCCTGATATGAAACTGCCCATCCAGTATGCGATGGCATTTCCACAAAGGATAAAGAATGATTTCCCGAGATTGGATTTCAGGAAATATCCCAGCCTTAATTTCGAGGAGCCCGATGTTAAAACTTTCAGAAATTTAGCCCTGGCAACTGAAGCTTTGTTCCGCGGTGGCAATATGCCTTGTATATTAAATGCGGCGAATGAAATTGCAGTGTGGGCCTTTTTGCGTAACCGTATTGGCTTTTTAGATATGACCGCAATGGTGGAAAAAACGATGGAGAATATTAAATTCATTGAAAAACCCACCTTGCAGGAATATTTTGACAGCGATGGCGAAGCCCGTAATTTTGCCGCTTCATTAATTAACCTGTAACCCCGATCCCTTAATGGGGTAAAAGAAGATTTTATGACCATGGTTTTTCTACATCACATTGGCTTCAATAAATTAACCGGGGGAATGGTATAGCAATAATATTATTAAACAAATAAAATAACTCCCCTTTAGGGGATGGGGCATATGACATTATTATCAATAGATTGGCCGGTAGTAGGCGTAAAAATTGGCCAGCTTTTACTGGCATTATCCATACTGGTCATCCTGCACGAATTTGGGCACTACATTACAGCCCGCTGGTTCAAATGCCGGGTAGAAAAATTTTACCTGTTCTTCGATCCCTGGTTTTCATTGGTTAAAAAAAAGATCGGCGATACGGAATATGGTGTCGGCTGGTTGCCATTGGGCGGCTATGTAAAGATCTCCGGCATGGTAGATGAAAGCATGGACAAGGAGGCATTAAAATTACCCCCACAACCTTACGAGTTTAGAAGTAAGCCAGCCTGGCAACGTTTGATCATTATGCTGGGTGGTGTAATTATGAATGTGCTGGTGGCATTTTTTATTTATGCCATGGTGCTGTGGGTTTGGGGAGATACAAAAATTCCTATGTCGAGTTTAAAAGATGGCATTGGTATTCAAAACAAACAGATAAAAGATTTAGGTTTTAAAAGCGGTGATAAAATAATTGCAATCAACGGAAATCCAATTGTATATTTTGACGAATTAACAGAGAAAATTTTAATTGGCTCAGAAGCAAGGGTTGTTGATCTTGAACGCGATGGTAAAAAAATGCAGATCACCATACCGGTTAAATTTTTGAATGAAGTAATTGAAAACCGAAAGGCCGCTAGAGGATTTATTACACCAAGGGTACCGGCAATTGTAGGAGAGTTCTCACTGCCTAAAGATACTACCAATGCTTATAAAGCTGGATTTAGAGAATGGGACAAAGTAATAGCAGCTGATTCAATGCCAATAACATTTTCTGACCAGATTAATACTTATCTTGAAAATAAAAAAGATAAGAACGTTGTATTTAAATTGCTTAGAGGCAAGGACACCATAATTTGCAATACCATTGTTGATTGCAATGGCAAGATCGGCCTAAGTTCACTAACGGGGGTACAATACGATAGTCTTGCTGTATATAAATTACAGAAAACGCCTTACAGCTTCCTGCAATCATTTCCGGCTGGTGTAAACAAAGCCGTTAAATCTTTAACTTCGTACGTTGACCAGTTTAAAATGATCTTTAAGCCCGAAACCGGTGCCTACAAAGGTTTAGGTGGCTTCAAGGGAATGACCAATGGCTTACCCGGCGAATGGGACTGGCAAACATTTTGGTTATTTACTGCATTCATTTCAATGGCATTGGCCTTTATGAATTTATTACCCATACCTGCGTTGGATGGTGGCCACGTTGTATTTACTTTGTATGAAATGATCACCGGCCGCAAGCCCAACGAAAAGTTTTTAGAGTATGCTCAAATAGTAGGAATGGTATTATTGCTCGGTTTAATGTTGTATGCTAACGGCAACGACTGGTTTGGGTGGGGCAAAACAATCAGCCCGGTGGATTGCAAATAAAAAATTATAATTGCAAATAAAAAAAAGAAAGTTTAAATGCTTTCTTTTTTTATTTATTAACTGATACTTCAAACTTCAATATCGAACAAGGAACAAGGAATTTTGAACAGGGAACTATTAACCTTCAACCTCCCCTTCACAACTCAATCCCGATCTTTTTCATCAATATAGACGCATTAAGGCTGGTACAGATCCCTTCTTTCAATTTATAATCAAAATATAATTCGTCATTGGCTACCTGAACATCAAAATGATAATTTAAAATATTTACTGGATAGTCGTCTTTCAGTTTGGCCAGCTCCACGTCGTGCGTGGCAATAATGCAGGCAGCTTTATGTTTGATCAGTTGTTTTACCAATGCTACCGAACCGGTATGCCGGTCTAAAGAATTGGTGCCCCTTAATACCTCATCCAGTAAAATGAATATTTTTTCACCTTCATTTACCCTGTCAATGATGGTTTTTAATTTTTTTAATTCTGCATAAAAAGTGCTGGTACTTTCTTCTAAATTATCAGCGATGCGCATACTGCTGATCACCTGCACCGGGGATAACGTAAATGTTGTTGCACAAACCGGTGCACCTGCCATTGCCAATACAGTATTTACACCGATACTTCTCAGGTAAGTACTTTTGCCGGCCATATTACTACCCGTTATCAGCATTAATTCGTCGCGGCTGTTCATTCCGATATTATTGTTCACTCTTTTGGCGGCATTGATCAGCGGGTGGCCGATGTTAGTACCCTGCATATAAAAATGTTCGGCAGTAAATGCCGGAAAACACCATGCGGGATGATTGAATAATAAGCCTCCAAAACTATGCAGCGATTCAAACTGGCCGATAGCATCAAACCATTCATTAATATTTTGCCGGTTGCGCTGTTTCCACTTTTCGAGCGACATCGCCTGCTGTATATCCCATTGAAAAATTATTGCAAGCGGTATAAACACCACGGGGTTCATTCTGAGGTCTAATCTTTCCACAATTTTTTTTAATTGCTTCAGTTGCGTTGATGCCTTTGCATGTTCAGTATTGAACTTTGATTGTAATGACCGCAATAACGCAGCATTGAAACCAGTTTGCTCAACTGATCTTATACTGTTGGCCAATACGGATAATTCATTCGCCATTTTACTTACCTGGTGGTGCAGGGGGGCAATTTTTTTTGCCATCACTAAAGCAACCAGGGCAGAACTGAGCAGGAACATATTCCTTACAGGATTGCTGACCAGGTCTTCAATATTTAAAATGATAATGCCTATAATAATTGCAGGTATAGCATATTGCAGTATTTTCCAGGATACGTTATTGATGAAATGTGGTTCCGCAGCTAACCATTCCTGTAATCTTTTTTGCGTAATGCTGCTGATCTTTTCTTCTTTACCATAAGCTTCCAGTTGTTGACGCCATTCCGTTTTGCCGGCGAGTTCTTTTACAGCTTCCTGTCTTTCTGATACAATCGCAGTAGCGGACGGCTGCAACAACCATTGCGCCAAGGTATTACTCCCCATATCGGAAGTGGTACGGTTGCAGTATTGAAATAATGAAGCCCTGCCAAAAATATCAAGGTCGTTGGAATAAGGATGTTCCGCAGGAGTAAATTGGTGGCCGTCTTCGAAATTATAATATTGATGTGCTAATGCTGCTATTTCCAGTTGATTGATCTTTACCAAATGCCCGTTGTTCTTTATAGCGCTTTTATTTTCAAGGTCAATATAAACCAATCGTATAAATAATGCCAGTAATAGAAGCGCTGCTATAACGGCATAATTTATTGCCACCGGCAATAAAAAATATAGGGCTGCTCCCAAAGCAATAATTGCTGCAAAGCGCAGCCATGCCAGTAGCAATCTTCTTTTTATTAAAGCTCTACGCTGCTCTTCCAGGGCTGCTATTCTTTGTGCATAAAAAACTTCCGGTTCCATTACTGTTTTGTTAAATGAATTACTGCAAATGTACTTTTATAAGCATAACGAAATACTTTTCGTAAATTTGCTTATAATTATTAATTATACATTATTAATTATCAATTAAAAACGGGGCTGACCGGTTTTGACAGCATAGCTCTTTGTAAGTATAAGCATGTAGTGCGTTGGATAATTAGCACTTTAATCTGAATATTCAACAACTTAAATGGCAATACTCAGTATGCCATGGCTGCTTAATCGATAGATTAACATCCATTAGGGCCGCCGAACAGGTCAGTTCTGTTACCATGTTCCGCCGCCGACTCAAAAACAAAACGGAATGCTGTAGTGGAATGAAGTGACCACTGCTTAAGACCATTCTTCTACGGATATTGTTGGTTGGTTAGGTTCCTGCTTTATCCCGACAATTAATAACTAAATAAACATGTAGAAAGCTTACGGCGAATATGTTTGGACCAGGGTTCGATTCCCTGCAGCTCCACCGGGCCGCCATCACATCAGCGAGGGCGGCTTTTTTATTGCTAATTTTTTTATTGATTGGCACATCTCTCCAGGTTTATTGCCACCTCTAAACAGGGCCCTTTCCATAGGAGCAGCCAGATGCCCCTAAACCATGATTTAATTTTCACCCGGTTAATCGCAGCAAGCCTATTAACCTTAGGCAAAAAATGAAAATTTCAGGAGCTTGATTGTAGAGATACAATTTGTGGACAGGAAAAATAATATTAGCAGGTTCTTTGAGCAACTATTGAATCAGGTATAGTTATAGTTATCCGGTAATAAAAGTTGGCCATTATAGGCCTTTTATTTTTTCATTCACTTTTCACCCTGCAGCATTTTTAATTTACCGTTAGTGATCTTTCCTGCTGCGAAACCTTTTATTGCATAAAATAAAATGTACAGGTAGGCAGGCAACACGCAAATCAAAAACGAAGCCTGGTTACTTAAGATGCCTTTATCTTTTAAAGTGGTATAGATTATGGGAATTATTGCTCCACCTGCAATACCCATGATGAGCAGGGCAGCACCGGTTTTGGTGAATTTTCCCAAACCATCAATTGCTAAGGGAAATATAGCAGGCCACATGAGCGCATTGGCCAAACCGAGCAAAGCAATAAAAGAAATGGCAACATAACCTTTGGTTGCAAAAACAGCAATGGTAAAAATAATTCCCAATACAGCAGAGATAGCCAGGGCTTTTTGTTGTGAGATATATTTCGGAATGGTAAACACGCCAATAATATATCCAACCAGCATTGCCAATAAAGTAAAGCTGGTAAAATATTTGGTTTCAGCAAGCGGCATACCTAATTGACGGCCATAAGTACCTATCGCATCACCAGCCATCACTTCAACTCCAACGTATAAAAAAATACATAATACGCCCAGTAATAAATGGGGGAATTGAAAAATAGTTTTCTTCTCTATACCTGTTTTTATCACCTCGTCTTTTTCCATTTCAATTTCCGGTAAGGAAGAACGCTTGATCATAAATGCTAACAGCACAAGAACGACCGCTATAATAATATATGGAGTAATCACCCTTTTAGATAATTCATTTAATAAATTTTCTTTAATGGCTGTATCCGTGGTGGCGGTTACTTTTTCCTGGAGTTCATTTGCATTTTTTAATACCAGTGCGCCCAGTATGATCGGGCTCAGCATCCCGGCTATTTTATTACAAATACCCATAATACTGATACGTTGTGCCGCACTTTCAATTGGCCCAACGATGCTGATATATGGATTACTTGCGGTTTGCAATAAAGCAAGCCCCATGCCCTGTACAAATAAACCGGTAAGGAATAACCCAAATGTGCGTGTATTTGCTGCCGGTATAAAAACCAATGAACCAATAGCCATCACCAGCAAGCCCAGCGCCATGCCATTTTTAAACCCTGTTCTTTTTAATATCAGTGAAGACGGAATGGCTAAAAAGAAATAGGCCATATAAAATGCAAACGTTACAAAGAATGCTTCTATATCAGTTTTTAACTCACAGGCTAATTTTAAGAATGGTATCAAAGTTCCATTCAACCAGGTAACAAACCCGAAAATAAAAAACAGCATTCCAATGATCACTATGGCATTCTTCGGATTATTGGGTGTTTGCATATGTTGAGTTTTTTTATAAAGATGATAAATGGTATTTGAAGATATTGGGTACTGGATATTTGATATTGGATATTTGATTCGGCATCCAGTATCATCAATAGCGATTAAAAATCGTACTTCACAAAAGCTTCCATGGCTGCATATTGCGTTAATCCAAGATGTGCATATAGTTTTGCGGTATTGGCATTACGTTCTTCAGCCCTTTGCCAAAACTCCCGGTCATCACTTCCCTGGAAGGGTACACTGTCTTTTTGTGACTGG
>JBBRCB010000065.1:0-12602 GCA_038205215.1 Chitinophagales bacterium
GGACGTTTAACTGGCAGCTTGCAAAACAATATCATTTTTCTGCGGGGGTCAATAATTTTACCAATGAAAAATATTTTAACCGGAGGATCACAATGTATCCCGGGCCTGGAATATTACCCGCCGATGGCAGGACATTTTATATTACACTTGGAGCAAAATTTTAGATGGGTAGATTGACATACTATACAACTGCACAATTACTTGTTACACTCGCGTTGGTAATAACAGTCGTATTATAGTAACACTGCTTGTGTAAGCAGGCAGGTTTTACGTTATTTTTAAATGATCAACTTGATTTTTTACCAACGATCAATGCATAGATAACATACAGCCATCCCAGTATGCCATGAATAATTGCCCAGAGTATAGATTTATTCCTGCTCCACGAAATAACCACGGCAATGATCGTACCCAATCCCACGCCGGGTGCAATGTAAACAGGTTGTACATAACCACGATCGGCATATCCTGCGCATGAACTCAGCATCAGCAATGCAAAAGATAATATCATTCTTGTATTCCTGCCCATAAATTTTTATTTAAGTTATAACTATCAATAATAAAGCCAGTTTGATTTTACCGGCTCACTACCCTAAAGGCAAAATAATAATAGCCGGTAACAAGGGCAGGCGTCTTATTATTATTTCGCCGAAGCCTGGTCTCCCGACCAACTACGAATTTTAATTTACTGCTCACCATTTCGGTTTAATAAAATACAATGCCGTGACATCAATAAATAAAATCAACAAACTATAATGACAATGCTTCTTTTTAATCTTCCTGATGTCATTTAGTAGAAAGGTTTTAAAGTTTTGGGTAATGTTAGTCATAAAACAAAAAAAAGTATTCAATACGTCCCCTGTGCCGTTCCCCCAAAATAAAAAAGCCTCTCATTTCTGAAAGGCTTCCCTGCTGCTGTTTACAGCTTTTTGTACCACGTACGGGATTCGAACCCGTGATTCCTCCGTGAAAGGGAGGCGTCTTAACCCCTTGACCAACGCGGCATCTTTTATTAAAGGACGGCAAAGATAACCCGTGGCAGTTTTTCAGCCAAATTTTTTAAGAAAATGGGGGCTAATTTTTTTAAAAACGGTTGTTGTTAATAAATCAAGACTTGTTACCATTAGCGAAAACTTTAAAATAATCCTGTTTTATGTGTAGTACAAGCTGTAATTTTGCGGTCTCAAATAAAAAATTCAAATTTTAAACTTCAGTTATGAGTACAGTTAAAGTTGCAATCAATGGTTTTGGGCGTATCGGCCGTTTAGTTTTCCGCCAGATCTATAACATGCAGGGTATCGAGGTAGTCGCGATCAATGATCTTACCAGTCCTGCGGTACTGGCACATTTATTAAAATACGATAGTGCACAGGGCCGTTTCGACCAGGTTGTTACCCACACTGAAAACTCAATTGTGGTAGATGGCCACGAAGTAAAGATCTATGCACAGAAAGACCCCGCGCAAATTCCATGGGGCAGCCACGATGTGGATGTAGTGATAGAAAGTACCGGTTTCTTTACGGATAAAGCAAAAGCAGAAGCACATTTAGCCGCGGGCGCAAAACGTGTAGTGATCTCTGCACCTGCTACCGGCGACTTGAAAACAGTAGTGTTTAATGTGAACCACGCGATACTGGATGGCAGCGAAACCATCATCAGTTGTGCAAGCTGTACTACCAATTGCCTTGCGCCAATGGCAAAAGTGTTAGATGAAAAATATGGTATCATCACTGGTTTAATGAGCACGATCCATGCCTATACCAATGACCAGAATACTTTAGATGCACCGCATCCAAAAGGCGACCTGCGCAGGGCAAGGGCAGCAGCAGCCAATATCGTTCCCAACAGTACCGGCGCTGCAAAAGCGATAGGCCTGGTATTACCTAACTTAAAAGGTAAATTAGACGGCGGCGCTCAAAGGGTGCCTGTGATTACCGGTAGTGTTACCGAGTTATATAGTGTACTGGGTAAAGATGTATCGGTTGAAGAAGTAAATGCAGCAATGAAAGCGGCCAGCAATGAAAGCTTTGGTTATAACGAAGACGAGATCGTGAGCAGCGATGTTATCGGTATCCGTTTCGGTAGTTTGTTTGATGCAACACAAACAAGGGTGATCAAAACCGGCGATAAGCAACTGGTAAAAACAGTGAGCTGGTATGACAATGAAATGAGTTATGTATCGCAGCTGGTAAGGACCGTGCATCATTTTGCTGGGTTGATAAAATAAGAACACCCGGCCCCATCTTTCTTCTCCGCCAGCTGACGGAAAGGAAATGGAGAAGATATCAGCGATGACAGAAGCAAAGTAAGTATGTTGTGATCGACGGTTATATGATATTCAAATTATAAAACTGCATCCTCCGCATTCCCTCTCTTTTGGAGAGGGGTTGCGATGAGGTCTTTTTGTAACGAACATTTGTACTGCGATCAGCTGCACAGGCGTCGCACGCTTCAACAGTAGTTCTTTGTTCAACGCATTTAATTCAAAGCTTTTTACTGGTGTAAGAAGCTTTGCTTATTTTATAGTGGCAATTGTCATTTAACATTCAAATTATAAAATCGCATCCTCCGCGGTCCCTCTTCCTGGGAGAGGAGTTGAGGAGAGGTAATTAATCTATTTTTATGAGCCAATTTTCTGATCATAATTTCAAAGGCGAAAAAGCGCTGGTACGCGTGGATTTTAATGTGCCGGTGGATGAATATTTTACTATTACCGATGATACAAGGATGTCGGCTACCATTCCTACCATTAAAAAAATATTGGCGGATGGAGGCAAAGTGATTTTAATGAGTCACTTCGGCAGGCCAAAGGGTGGGCCGGAAGATAAATATTCTTTAAAGCATCTGGTAAAACACCTGTACGAATTATTGAATCCTTCCCCGGCCAACCCACAGGGACCTGCGGGCGATCAACAACCAACGGTCAACGTTTTCTTCGCCGACGATTGCATTGGCGAACAGGCGCACCTCACTGCTAACATGCTCCGCCCCGGCGAAGTATTGCTGTTAGAAAATCTTCGTTTTTATAAGGAGGAAGAAAAAGGTGATACAGCTTTTGCCCAAAAATTAAGCAAGCTGGGTGATGTATATGTAAATGATGCATTTGGTACTGCTCACCGTGCACATGCCAGCACCGCGGTAATCGCGCAATTCTTTCCTGCCGGTAAAAAAATGTTTGGCTTATTGATGGAAGCAGAAGTGCTGAGTGCGGAAAAAGTATTGCACCAGGCGGAAACACCTTTCACTGCTATCATTGGCGGAGCAAAGGTTTCGGATAAGATATTGATTATAGAAAATTTATTGCAAAGAGCAACCGATATTATCATTGGCGGTGGTATGGCTTATACCTTCTTAAAAGCAAGAGGCGGTAAGATCGGGGCTTCTCTCTGCGAAGACGACCGTTTACAAACGGCGCTGGATATTTTAGAAAAAGCAAAACAAAAAAATGTAAGCATTCATTTGCCCGAAGATTCTGTTATCGCGGATAAGTTTGATGCCAATGCAAATACCAAAATACAACCAAGTGATGCCATACCCGATGGCTGGATGGGACTGGACATCGGCCCAAAAGCAGTGGGCATTTTCAGTGAAGTCATTAAAAATTCCAAAACCATTTTATGGAATGGCCCGATGGGTGTTTTTGAGATGGAGCAATTTCAAAACGGTACTAAATCGGTAGCGTTGGCTGTAGCGGATGCAACGGCGGCCGGGGCGTTTAGCCTTGTAGGTGGTGGTGATAGCGTGGCGGCGGTTAACCAGTTTCACCTGGCAGATAAAGTGAGTTATGTAAGTACCGGTGGCGGGGCGATGCTGGAATATTTTGAAGGAAAAATATTGCCGGGTATCGCTGCGATCAAAGAATAGTTACTGAAAAATAAATTTTTGTAAAATATTTATTCCCGGCATTCGTCTCCTGATTTAAATGGATGGGCAGGTTGCAAAGGTTAACAACAATTAACGGTTACCTTTTACCTGCAGAAGAATTAACCCCCATATACTGAAATAATTATTACTTTTAACTTCTTAACTAAAACAACACAACATGAAACGTTCAGGTTTAATAATTGTAGCAATACTTGCAGTGCTGGTAATATGGGGAATCTCTGCCCAAAGAGGTTTGGTAAGCCAGGATGAAAATGTAAAAAATGCATGGAATAAAGTGCAGTCTGCTTACCAGCAAAGGTCCGACCTGGTTGGCCAGTTGGTAGAAACCGTAAAAGGCGTTGCCAACTTTGAAAAAACAACATTAACCGATGTGATCAATGCCCGTTCAAAAGCAACCTCTGTAAATATCAGTGCAGATAATCTTACTCCTGAAAAAATAGCGGAATTCCAGAAGGCGCAGGAAGAATTGAAAGGTTCTTTAAGCCGCTTATTGGTTGTCGCAGAACAATACCCGCAGTTAAAAGCAACTGAAAATTTCAGCAAGTTGCAGAGTCAGCTCGAAGGCATTGAAAATGGCGTAAAATCTGACAGGAATAATTTTAACGATGCAGTGCAAACGTACAACGTAAAAGTGCGCTCCTTCCCGGGAAATATTTTAGCAGGATTATTTGGGTTTAAAACTAAAGAAGGTTTTAAAGCAGATGCCGGAACAGAAAAAGCACCTCCAGTTAAGTTTTAGTAACAATGGCAAATAACACAGGAAAAAAATCTTGGCTGATAGCGGTAATTGTTATTGCGCTATTGGCCATTTTCTTTTTTACCGGTTACAATTCTTTGGTGAGAAAACAGGAAAATGTAGCGAAGACCTGGAACAATGTGCAAAGCGATTACCAGCGCAGGGTAGACCTTATTCCTAATCTTGTTGCAACGGTAAAACAATCTTCCGAATATGAAAAGGATGTTTTGGTGAAGCTGACTGAAGCAAGGGCAAAAGTTGCATCACTGAATGTAAGCGGGGATGCCAGTTATGAGAATTATCAAAAAACAGAGGCGGCCAACAATGAACTGGTTGCTTCTGCAAACAGGGTGATCGCGGTAATAGAAAAATACCCCGACATAAAAACCACTGTCGGTTTTTTAAGGTTACAGGATCAACTGGAAGGAACAGAACGCAGGATAAAATTTTCAAGGAATGATTTTAATGATGCCGTGCAGGGTTATAATAAAACGGTGCGTTCTTTCCCTTCAAGTATAGCTGCAAGCCTGTTTGGTTTTAAAATTAAAGAAGGCTTTACCGCGGATACGGGTGCTAACCAGGCCCCGGAAATAAATTTTACTAAATAAAATACACGTGGCACTATTTCCTCTTTTTAAAAAGAAAAGATTGTTATCAGAACAGGATGAAGAACGGGTAGTAACTGCTATACGGGCTGCCGAAAAATATACCAGCGGCGAAGTAAGGGTTTATGTAGAAAGCCATTGCCGGTTTGTAGATCCTGTTGACCGGGCCATCGAAGTTTTCTTTGGACTAAAAATGGAAAAGACCGACGAACATAATGGGGTGCTGCTGTATGTAGCGTTAAAAGACCACCAGTTAGCTATTTATGGTGATGAAGGTATTCATGCAAGGGTAGGGAAAGAATTTTGGCAAAATGCAGTAAAGGAAATGGTATTGCATTTTAATAAAGACAATCATGTAACCGGCATTTGCGAAACGATCGCCGTTGTTGGAGAAACACTACACAAGGAATTTCCTTACGAACCTAATGAAGATAAAAACGAATTGCCGGATGAAATTGTATTTGGCAAATAATATAGCACTGAATGAAATTGATTAAACCTATTTTTTTTGTTGTACTGCTGTTTGTTGCTGCAGTTTCATTTGGGCAAAATATGCCTGCGCGCCCTACTCCGCCTAAACTGGTAAACGACGGGCTGCACCTGCTTACGGCCGACCAACAGGCTGCGCTGGAGCAGAAGTTGGTTGATTTTGATAAGCGTTCTTCTACCCAAATAGCCATTGTAACCACGGACGATATTTCGGGTATGGATGCAGGTGATTACGCGGTGGAGCTGGGAAAAAAATGGGGTGTTGGTAATGCGAATTTTGATAACGGTATAGTGTTTTTGGTTTATAGAAGCAAAGATAATACTACGAGAAAAGTTTTTATTGCAACAGGTTCAGGATTAGAAGGGGTTTTGCCGGATTATACTGCTTCGGAAATTGTAAATAACGAGGTTATTCCGAATTTAAAAGGCGCTGATTATTATGGGGCACTTAATAACGGTATTGATGCCATTATAAAAGCTACAGAAGGAAAATACACGGCGCCAAAAGGATATGGAAGCAAGGGCACTGGTTTTGGAAAAATATTTAAGGTGATCTTTTTTGTGATCGTTATTATTATAATTTTAGCGTCAAGGGGCGGCGGAGGCGGTGGTTCTTATATGAGCCGCAGGGGATACAGGGGATTTGGCCCGGCGATCTGGTGGGGCGGAGGTGGATCAGGTGGCTGGGGCGGTGGCGGAAGTTCCGGAGGAGGAGGTGGTGGTGGATTCGGAGGATTTGGCGGTGGCGGATTTGGTGGCGGCGGAGCCGGGGGTAATTGGTAGACCAGGGCAATTAAAATATTTTCTTTTTTCCACGCGAAGAAGATAGGGTTAATACAAAAGGCGCAAAGATGATTATTTTCTTTGCGCCTTTGCGTAAAATTTACTTCTCGTTATGCTCTTATTTCCACAAACTTTTAATGTAATCGGCGATCTCTGTACCTTTTGCTTTTGATAATTTATCCAATGCTTCTTTTATGGGTGGATCAGTAAAGCCCTTGTATTGTTCAGGTACCTGCTTCCTGAGTTTAATGATCATGTCGATGCCCTTTTTTACATTGGCGGTGTTTTGTACTTTCTCAAGGAAGCCCGCAAATGTTATAGTGGCCTGAACTTTTTCCTGGCTTAATGGCGATTTATCATAACTATCTGCAACCATATCAAAATCAGCTTCTGTACCTTTTTCAATGATAATACTGTTGATCACCTGTACCAGTTCGCCTTTGGCATCTTTCATATATTTTTTGGCAAGGGTATAAGCATTATTGGGATCAATGATAGTAAGTCCCTGTAATGCCGAAGCAGATACGGTATAAGAGGAATCATCAACATTCTTTTTAAACAGGTTCAAGTATTTTGCATCACCTGTCTTTACCAATATGTCCAGTTCAGCCGCTTTTGCCGTCCTGTTATTTTCTATGGCTATTGCTGTTTCCGCTGCTTTTAATACATCAGCATCCCCGGCGATCTTGGTTTCAATTATTCTTTGGGCAGCATACCTTCTTAAATAGCCAAACTTATCTTTTAATCCTTCAGCCAGTTCTTTCATATTGTTGGCAGCAAAATAGTCAAGTGCTTCTTTCCTGTCCATATACAATGGCGCGAATTTCCATTGATGTATAAAATCAGCGCTGGTTTTATTGTCTGTCTTTTCCCAAAGCATTACTTTATCTGCATCTACATTAATAAGGTCAGGGCGCTGTGTATAAGAAAAACTAAAACTTTGTTTTTTATCTTCCAGCCACACGGTATATCTTTTTTTAGCAGCGCCATTATAAACATCAATTGCCAATGGAAGACGGAATACCTTATCGGTCTTTTGTGTTTGCTCAATGGTAACGGTTGCTTTTCCGGCTGCATCGTCATAAGCATAATCTATTTTAACTATCGGGTGCCCGCTACCGAAATACCATTGATTCCAGAACCAGTTCAGGTCTCTGCCCGTCACTTCTTCAAAAGCCAAACGCATCTGGTCCGACTCACCGTTCCTGAATTTATTTGTTGTAAGGTAATTATTCAGTGATTTAAAGAAGGCATCGTCTCCAACATAATTACGTAACATGTGTAGTACCCTGCCGCCTTTTTGATAACTTACCAGGTCAAATACATCTTCTTTGTCGGCATAATAAAATCTTACGAGGTTCTTTTTTGCACTGGCGGGGTCCTGTAAATAATTCTGCAGCCCATTAAAATTTTCCCTGTCACCGGCGTCTTTGCCGTGTTTGTATTCCATCCACAATGTTTGACTATAATCGGCCATCGATTCATTAACCGTTATATTGCTCCAGCTCTCTGTTGTTACAAGGTCGCCAAACCACTGGTGAAACAATTCATGGCAGATCACCGTTTCCCAGCTGTTCTCATCCGATAACTGCCTGAAATTCTGGTAAGCGCTTTCCTGGTGCAGTGTGGTGGTGGTATTTTCCATTGCACCGCTTACATAATCCCTGCCTACTATCTGGTTGTATTTTTGCCAGGGATATTCTACGCCTAGTTTGTCTGAATAGAATTTCATCATTTCCGGTGTTGTTCCAAATACGGCTCTTGCATACGGTGCCTGTTCTTTCTCTACATAATAACTTACCTCTTTGCCTTTATAGCTGTCTTTAATGATTGCAAAATCACCTACACCCATGAAAAATAAATAAGGAGAATGCGGTAAATCCATTTTCCAGTAATCGGTACGGGTACCGTCAGCATTTTTTTTCTGGCTGATCAATAAACCATTGCTGAGGGTTACATATTTAGCCGGTACGGTCATATAGATCTCGTCCGTTGTTTTTTGATTGGGCTTATCAATAGTGGGCATCCAAACGCTGTTGGCTTCAGTTTCACCCTGCGTCCAGATCTGCGTAGGCTTGTTCTTATCTTCGCCTCTGGGATTAATAAAATATAAACCCTTGGCATCATTGATTGCAGCGCTGCCTTTAACTTTAACTTCATTAGGCTTACTGGTATAATCAATATATATCGTATAATTCTCACCGGCTTTATAAGTTTTATCGAGGTTAATCCTTAATTGCCATCCATCATATGTATATTTCAATACCGACTTTGATGCGCCTTTCATCATTGCTATTTCTTTAATGTCCATACCTTTTGCATCCAGGGTTAAGGAATCGGTAGGATAGAAATGAGGTTTTAATGTCAGCCACTCTTTACCATACATCCAGGCTTTGTCATAGTCGAACTTTACGTCCAGCTTGGTATGTACCAGGTCATTTATTTTGGGATTGGTGCCCCGGTACATTTTTTTCCATGTGGTATCCTTTGGGGGAGGATTGTCATCTTGTGCAATTACCAGGAAAGGGCCTGCAGCGAGGGCAAGCAAAAAAAACATTTTCTTCATATTATATATTTAAGAGTCAAAAATAAGCGGAGTTGGGTGAAACGGAGATCAAATTTTATTTAAATGGCAAAAGCAATATATTAATAAGTAATTTTGATACAAACATTTAACATTTATTAATGGTTATTCATAACAATGCTGCACCCGGTATTGTGAGGATGGCCTTATTTTTACCTTTATAATATTTTATCACAGAATGAACAAGGTTTATCAAAAGAGGTTTTCTTTTTTCTTAGCTATAATTTTTTATGCATTGAGTTCATTTGCACAGCAAAATCATTTTGTTTATATACAGACAGAAAATAAGCAGCCCTTTTATATAAAACTCGACAAAAGGATACTCAGTTCTTCCGCTTCGGGTTACCTGATCATTCCCAAAATACAGGATGGTAATTATATCTTGACTATTGGTTTTCCAAAAAACGAATGGCCCGAGCAGAATGTTACATGCAGCGTTGATAAAAAAGATGCCGGGTACCTTTTAAAGAATTTTGGGGATAAGGGCTGGGGTTTGTTTAACCTGCAAACAATGGAAGTAATATTACCGGTGACTAAGCCTGTCGATAATAAAACTGCAGCAGGGGATAATAACAACGATCTTTTTTCAAATACTTTGTCTGGGGTTGTTGATGATCCTTCTATAATAAAAAGAACAGAAGAGAAACTTGCAATAAAGGAAGTAATAAAGCCGGCTGAACCCGATTTAAAAAAGGTAGATTCGGAAAGTATTGTTGTCAATGTTCCGGATCAAACGTCTGTTATTAAAAAGGCAGAAGATAAGCCTGTTATTAGGGAGGAAGAAATACCCGTGATTGAAATTCCGAAGAACAAAGTGGGTGTTGCATCTTCCACTCAAATAAAAAAATTATTCAGTGTTGAGAGTACCGAGGGGACAGATATGGTATATGCAGATATTATGGAAGGGCAAACAGATACGATACGTTTATTTGTTCCTGTAGAAAAAAAAGAGCAGGTAGTTCAGCCAGCAAAAAAAGCCGAAGCACCTGTTGCGGAAGTTCCCGAAAAAGAAGAGCCTAAAAAAATCGAAATAAAAGAAGATGTAAAAAAAGAAGCGGTTAGTCAGCCCGAAAAAAAAGTTGAAATACCTGTTGTTGAATCTCCTCAAAAAGAAGATCCACAAAAAACCCAAATAAAGCAGGAGGCTAAAAAAGAAGTTACAACACAGCCAGAAAAGAAAACTGAATTGCCTTTAATTGAAAACGCTCAAAAGGAGGAACCACAGAAGACAGTCATAAAAAAAGAAGAGGCCAAAAATAATTCCACAAAATTTATTGATATTGAATTGCCCAACCCCAATGCAAAAAAGGATACTGTTATAAAACCGGTTGCTACCATTCCAGCTGGTGAGCAAAAATTTGATAGGGTAGTAATAGCCTCCGAAAAACCAAAGGAAGCCATCTCTAAGCCGTCAATGGCCAATTCCGACTGTAAGAATTTTGCTTCGGATGAAGACTTTTTAAAACTGAGAAAGAAAATGGCGGCGGGGGAAAGTGATGATAAAATGATAGATATGGCAAAAAAGGTTTTCAAATCAAGATGTTTTACCACTGAGCAGGTAAAGAATTTATGTGTACTATTTTTAAAGGACGAGGGCAAGTATAGATTTTTGGACCTTGCGTATCCTTTTGTATCGGATTCTTATAACTTTGGTACGCTTGAAGCCCAGTTAAGCGATAATTATTTTATCAGTCGTTTCAAAGCAATGATCCATCACTAATACGGTAAAAAATAATTTTAATACAGCACTCCAGCCTGAATAAATAGTTATGCCACGGTATTTTATAGAGGTTTCATATAAGGGTACAAATTATTCAGGCTTCCAGGTTCAGCAGAATGCCAACTCTATTCAGGCAGAAGTTGAAAAGGCACTTAAGGTATATTATAGACAGGAATTCAAATTAACGGGATCTTCCCGTACTGATGCAGGTGTACATGCCATGCAGAATTTCTTTCATTTTGACAGTGCAGTGGAGATTGCAGATAATTCCTATCACCTCAATGCGATACTTCCAAACGATATCGTGATCCGGCAGATTTTCCCGGTGCAACCGGATAGTCACTGCAGGTTTGATGCTCTTTCAAGGGAATATACCTATTACCTGTACCAACAAAAAAATCCTTTCCTGGAAGACAGGGCTTATTTTTTTCCTTTTAAGTTGGACCCGGGCTTGTTAGGAGAGGCTGCACATGAATTGAGCCGGTCCGGGGATTTTGCAACATTCTCAAAACGTAATACCCAGGTCAAAACAACTATTTGTACCATTTTCAACAGCGAATGGAAGCAGGAGGGCGAAGTTTTAGCTTACCATGTAACCAGTAATCGTTTTTTGCGTGGAATGGTTAGGGGTATGGTAGGTACAATGTTACTAGTAGGCAGGAATAAGGTATCGGTTGAACATTTTATAGATATTGTCAATTCAAAGGATTGCACGCGGGCAGATTTTTCCGTGCCTCCCCAGGGTTTATTCCTGCAAAAGGTCAATTTTCCTTCCTTTTAATCGGGCAAATCTCTTTTTTAAATTTATTTTTTTGGTTTTTTTCATGGCTCCGTTACTGTTAGCTCAGCTTTAATCCGGCTTAATTTGAAGCTAAGTGACACTAAGAAAAAAATATTTTGGCTTTTATTTTTTTTTAATCAAATGCTGAAATGCAGTGCAGTAAATGGATACAAAAGATTATAGCAGGAAAGCCCTGCCATTGTTAATAACTATTTACCAAAATAATTTTGGCAGCAGTATGTTCACCCTTACCTTTGCAATCCGCTTTTAAAAAAGCAGTAGTTCTTAAAAGGTAAAAAGCTCAAATAAGTTTCAAGATATTTTCAAGAAAAATTTGGGTAGGAAAATAAAGACCCTTACCTTTGCAATCCGCTTTTAAAAAAAGCAAAAATAGTTCTTAAAAAACAGCCGAAATTTTTCAATTTAAATTCAAAAATTTCAAAAATATTTGAAGAAAAATTAGGGTGATAATATAAAGGCACTTACCTTTGCACTCCCAATTAAAAAAGGGACTAAAAGTAAAGCCAAAAGATCTTTGAAAGTTAGGAAACAACAGCACGAATCTTCGGATTCACAAAAGGTAATGTTAGCGCAAATATTAATAGAATTTGACGTTATAATTTCGAGAGAAAATACAACAGTCAGATCAAAACTTCTTTACAATGGAGAGTTTGATCCTGGCTCAGGATGAACGCTAGCGGCAGGCTTAATACATGCAAGTCGAGGGGTAACATAGGTAGCAATACCTGATGACGACCGGCAAACGGGTGCGGAACACGTACGCAACCTTCCCATAACTGGTGAATAGCCTTTCGAAAGAGAGATTAATACACCGTAACATAACGAGTAGGCATCTACTTGTTATTATAGGCTTCGGCCGGTTTTGGATGGGCGTGCGCCTGATTAGGTAGTTGGCGGGGTAACGGCCCACCAAGCCTGCGATCAGTAACTGGTGTGAGAGCACGACCAGTCACACGGGCACTGAGACACGGGCCCGACTCCTACGGGAGGCAGCAGTA
>JBBRCB010000066.1:0-12099 GCA_038205215.1 Chitinophagales bacterium
AAACCGCTGTGCTTTTATTTCGGCTTCGCTAAGATCATTGATCAATGTGCAGCCGATGCCCTTTCTGTAAATGGTTTTTCTTTTCGCAAAACCCCATACAGAACCGGTAACAGAAGCATCTTTTTCATTAACAGTAAAAGTTCCGATAGACAAGGGGAAATCACCCAGGTCTTCGCGTAACACATCCGCATAATTACGGTGTTGCAGGAAAATAGCCGAACACATATTCTTGGAACCATAGCCACTGATGATGGGGAAAGCACGCCAGGCATACCATATACCGCCAATGAGTAACACAGTAATTACTATCAAAATGCTTCTTACAATTATTCTGCGCCATTTCATAAACAGGAATTTAATAGATGTTGATAAAAATAAGTGTAAGCCTGCATTTCGTAAATACTTAGTTTGCAGTATACAATGCCAGGAAAATTATTTTGTTTTCACTATTCCCAATTCCTATATACACCAATTCCGGTAGCCTTTCTGTTTTTCTGTTCTGCAAACAATAGGTGTTCATAAGGGATTGCACCGGTAGCCGCTGACCTAACAATGGATCATCATTATAATAAAGCGATTAATATTTTAGATTTTTTTGTTGCTGCTGTCATTTAATTAATAAAGCTTAAAAAAATTGTTTTGACCATGGTACACGATACTGTTTTTTACTTTAATATTTTTAACAGGGTACTGTTCAATAATTCGCCACGAAGGTTTGTTGCGATAATCTTTCCATTGGGATCCAATAAAAAATTCATTGGAACAGCGAACACCTTGTACAGCTGCGCTACTTCGTTGTTCCAACCTTTAAAATCACATAGCTGCGTCCATGTTAAATGTTGGTCCTGTATGGCTTTTATCCATTTGTCTTTTTGAACAGCACCATCCAATGATACACTAATGATCTCAAAATTCTTTTGATTAAAAGAATTATAAGCTTTTACTACATTTATGTTATCTTTTATACTTGGTTCGCTCCAGCTTGCCCAAAAACACAGCAACACATATTTTCCTTTGAATGATGAAAGAGAAACAGGTTTTCCGTTCACATCTGCCTGTGTAAAACCAGGAGCCATTGATCCTATTCCAGCTGTTGGTTTGTCTTTATTATTTTTAAAAAACTCATCCAGGTTAGTAATTTCAGTGGAAGGCGGCGTTTTTGTACTGGTGACAGGAGTAACAACACGTGTAATTTCCTCGACCTTGTTTTTAACCGGCTTTGTAAAAACATAATTCTCTTCATCCCAATATAAAGGACCGCTGCCTACTACATTATTGCAGACAGCACATAGCTTTTTTTCAAAAGAACCATTAACGTGCCGGGATGGATCAGTTGTTGTTACCGTTACCTTTGTTGAAGTACCGTTTTTAAAATCCTCAGCGCCTTTTGTAGTGTACTGGTAGGTATTTTTTTTGCCTTCTACATCAAATCCGTCAACTGCGTCATAACTATAGCCGGAACCCATGCATGCAGTGCAATATGTTTTGTAAAAAAGGTTATTGTCTTTATCAAAATAAAGCACATAGGATCTGTCTTTGTATTTACAGATAAAGCCCGAACAGTTGCTGTTGTACTTTTGTATGGAAGTCATTACAGGTTGTATATAGATTATCCTTATGCCTGTATTAGCCACTACACCAAAAAAACCATTTTTGTAAAATATCGTTTTGTCGCCGCATATAATAGGAGCCGGATCCTTTTTATTGAACCCAGTAGATGTGGAGGGAGCAACTTATTGTCCTTTGACGGTCATTGCAGGCAAAATGATACATATACAAATCAGTAATTTTAATCCACGCATCTAAAATTATTTATAGGTTAGTAAAGAAGATAACTTAGCTGTATTTAAAAAAGTAACAGGTGCAATACGTTTAATCCGGTTAATTTTTCCTTACATTAAATAAGCTGTATTTGGTTACGGGCATCATCAGTGAGATACCGGATTTAACCAATCATCAAATCCAGATAAGGTTAGAAAAAATATAAATGTAACCTTAAGTCGTTTAATACTATCATTTAACTAAAATATATTGCAGCAATAGGATGGCTGCCCCAAAATAAGCATTCAACATGCTATTATAGCCGTTTAAAGGCAGCTTGGTATAATATGTTGATAGCAAAATCCTGAAAGCCCGCCAAAAAGATTTACCTTTACAGCCATCTGAAGGGAATTTTCCCCAGATAGACCCCTGTTTCCTCTATCAACACAGTAAAATTTTTTCATTAAAACAATAAATATATATGGCCGAAACCTGGAATAAAAAGGAAAGGGAAAAGAAAAAACAACAGAGTAAAAGAGAGAAAAAAGAAAGAATGCAGGAGCGTAAAGACAATCCTGGTAAGAAAAGTATGGATGATATGATGGCCTATATCGATGAAAATGGCAACATATCTGCAACGCCGCCAGATCCTAAAAAGATGCGGAAGATCAAATTGGAAGACATCGAGATCGGGGTACCGCGACAGGGTGAAATTGACCCAGCCGACCTGATAAGAAAAGGCACCGTTACATTTTTTAATGGCGCAAAAGGATATGGTTTTATTAAAGACCTGGAAACACAGGAAAGTGTTTTTGTGCATATCAATGCGCTCAAAGACGAAGTCAATGAAGGCAGTAAAGTAATATTTGAAGTGGAAATGGGTCCCAAAGGTGCTAATGCCATCAATGTCAGGAAAGCACCCTGATCATCAAACAACAGCAATTTTATTAATCATTAAGTATAAGAACAGGTTGATCAGCGAAAGCTGCCAGCCTTTTTTGTTTTCAACAGTTTCCAAACGTCTATCCAAACCGTACTGGTTAAAGCAACTACTGCACAGGTTGCAACAGCAGCAACAGGCAAAACATTTAACCCAAATAGCTTTTGCACAAACGGAACGTACACCAACAGGAGAATAAAAATAAATGTAATAGCTGTAACAAGAGGCACCAGGTTATTTTTATAAGTGATCGTTTTATAAACCGGGTACACAAAAGACCGGTTGACCAACGTAAGAAAAATATTACTAAATAAAAGTGTAATAAAGATAATGGTACGCACAACAGTAGCATCACTGCCCTGCTGCATATAATAGTAGCCGGCACCCAAACAACCTGCAGTGATCATCAGGCCCTGTATGATACTAACGGTTAATTGTTTCAGCGACAAAAAACTTGCACCGGTTTTTCGAGGTGGCCGGTTCATGGTACCCGGTTCGATCGGTTCATTTTCATAAATGATGGAACAGGTTGGCCCCATGATCAATTCTAAAAAAATAACATGTACCGGTGAAAAAAAATCATTGAACTTCCACAGCAGCAATAAAGGCAGTGTTACGATCAATATGATGGGAATATGAATGGAGACAATATACTGGATCGCTTTTTTCAGGTTATCATAAATTTTTCGTCCCAGCGCAACTGCGTCTGTCATGTGGGCAAGGTCATCATCTGTAAGGATCAATGATGCAGCGGCTTTGGCCACATCGCTGCCGCGCAATCCCATTGCTATTCCAATATGCGCCGCTTTTAATGCAGGCCCGTCGTTAACGCCATCACCCGTCATCGCCACCACTTCTCCGTTTTGTTTAAGCGCTTCGATCACTTTTAATTTTGCTTCGGGAAACATCCTTGCATAAATATTTACCTGTTGTACTTTCTGCTGCAGTGTTGCTTTGTCAAGACGTAAAACCTCCTGGCCTGTAAGCACTTCATTATTGTGGTCCAGTTTTACCTGGCCTGCAATAGCCAGCGCAGTTTCGGGATAATCGCCGGTGATCATTTTTACCGGTATCCCCGCATCACGAAATGTTTGTATTGTTTGCGTGATATTTTCTTTTGGTGGATCCTGGAATGCGATCAGTCCCAAAAATTCCAATTTAAATTCCTGCTGGGTTAAGGGCCATTTTTTTTCTTCCCCTGAAGCAGTGCCCGGTAACAATCCTTTACCCACACCCAACACACGGTAACCCATCCTGGCGTAAGCCAATGATTGCTCTTCAATATGTTTTAATGCAGCTATGGATAAATTAGTTTGCCTGAGGATGGCTTCAGGTGCACCTTTGGCAGCAATGATGACCTCACCACTTTCATTTTTAAAAATATGCGTCATCATAGGAGGCTTACCAGCAATGGGATATTCATGTATTTGTTTAAACTGTTTTCTTTGATCAACTACCGCAGTTCTTTTGTATAATTCATGAATGGCTTTTTCCATCGGGTCAAAGGGATCGGTCTCACTGCTCCACATGGCATAGGCTATAACTATTGGTGGTAACGCCACGGGATCTTTTAGCGGAACAGATAATTTTGACGCAGCATCATACAAATATTCGATGTTCATTTTATTTTGCGTGAGTGTGCCGGTCTTATCACAACAGATCACCGTAGCAGAACCCAGCGTTTCTACATACTGCGGCTGTTTTACAATGATATTATTCTTTAATAACCTGAATGCGCCCAGTGCCTGGAATGTACTGAATGCAACAGGGATTTCTTCGGGTAAGATACTCATGGCTAAGGTAAGCCCCTGTAAAAATGAATGTACAATATCTCCCGACTGGTAATAATTAAATCCTACAACAATTAAAAAAGCTACCCCGCCGATCCAAACCATGCTTCGCACAAAAGAACGGATCTGCAATTGCAGCGGTGTTTTTTCAACGGTAATTTCCTGAAGGGATAAACCAATTGCCCCAAATTTGGTTGCTAAGCCCACAGCACTGACTTTTATGGTTGCACTGCCGCTGGTAACCAAACTGCCTTTGAAAACAACGTCGTTATTATCCCCGCTTTTGTTAACGGCAAAAGATTCGCCGGTGAGAATGGATTCGTTAACGGAAAAATCATTGGAAGCCGTCATCATCCCATCAGCAGCGATCACTTCGCCTTCTGCCAACAACAACAGGTCATCTACTACAATTTCTTCTGTGTTTACCTGCTCGGTTGTGCCATTGCGCCGCACCGTTGCTTTTGCAGCGGATATTTTTTTAAGTGCTTTTACAGCGTTTTTACTTCGGTATTCCTGGAATAAGGAAATGCCCGCAACAATAAAAATAGATACGAGCATTATAATACCTTCCTTATACTGTGCTACCAAAAAATAAATGATACATGCAGCCAGTAATATAATAAACATTGGCTCCAGTACGATCTCTTTAATCACCTGAAAAAGTACACGGTCTTCCCTCATGTTAAGGGTATTGCTGCCATGCAAACGCCGGCTGTCAGTTACCTGCGCCGTTGTTAATCCTGAAGTATCTCCGGCAGAAATCATAAGGCAATTTACCTTTAAATATTAAATGCGGACATGATCCTTACCTATAAATACAATGAGGTTGGTCAGGTGTATCAAGAAAATCTTATACTGCATGGCCTAAATGTAAACATGCATCAGAGAAGTTTAAGAATGCACTAGCATTTTCTCCATCACCATAAATTCCAGGGGTCTTAAGTGTTTGCCGGTTATAGCGTCTTCAATAAAAGGTTTTCTTTCCCCGGTATCTTTATAACCATGCCGTTCATACCATTCGATCAATTCATTTCTTACGCTGATCACGGTCATGTATACCGCTTTACCCTGCACCTTTAAAGTATATTCTTCAGCAGCCTGTAATAATTTTTTACCAATGCCTGCTCCCTGCAATTGCGGCGCTACACTTAACATACCCAAATAGATCTTATCGCCATGCTGCTGCAGGTTTACAGAACCGGTAAGGTTTGATTGCTGATCCGTATATTTTAGCATCACACTGTCTTGTTTTTGCATCACTTCTTTTACTGAACTTTCATTGGTACGAAAATTGCCGGCAATAAGATGCGCTTCGGTTGTCCAGCCCTGTTTGGAACTTTCGCCGCGGTAGGCGCTGTTGAGTAATGAAGTTATTGCAGTTGCATCGGCAAGTGTTGCTATTGAAATGGCAGCGTTAGAAAATGTGACCATAATGAAAGTGCTATTTGAAAATTGTTGATCAAAAATAACTAAAATCGAAAATATAATTTACCCCGCAATAGCTCAACCGTTAATTTTTGTGATTCAAAATATTCTCCATCCAGGTGGTATTGCATAGGGCTGTCGCATTCAACGGTTACCCTGCTGCTTTGGAAATAGGTAATAAATGACAGTCGCAGGTGTTTGCCTTTTTCTATAACAGGCAGGTAACGCAAGCGCGCCAATACAGTGAGTGCATCTGCAATAACAATATCAAACAAACTATCATTTGCTTTTGCTTGCGGTGATATATAAAATCCGCCGCCAGCTCGTTTTCCATTGGTAATATCCACCAGCAATTTTTTTCCGCTAAGCTCCTGTCCAGCTGCCCTGATAATATATTTTTTTGAACGGTAACTGAATATTTTCCTGATGATAGTTAAAAGAAAAGAGGTTTTGCCGCTTAGTTTTTTCGTCCCAGATAAAGCCTTGGCAACCGCACCTTCAAAACCAATACCTACGCCGTTTATAAAGTAGCGTTCATTACACCTGCCGATATCCACCGGTTTTGCATCTTCATACAATGCTGCCTGCATTTGCTCATCAAATGTTTTAGCGCCATACAACAACCAGTGAAAATCATTACCCGTTCCCCCGTTAAAGATCACCAGGGGTAATTGCAATAGCGGGTAATGATTGATAAAATAATTTAGAGTACCATCACCGCCAACAATAAACACATCTGTAAAACCGTCAAAATTACCCGGCCAAGATGCTTCGAATAAACTATAGGAGATATTTTTTGCAGTCAGCATTGCTGCTATTCTTCCCGCAATAATAATGGCTTTACCCGCACCGGCAATAGGGTTACATACAATAGCTATATTTTTTTTTTCAGCAGCAGGCATAACAATCGTTAGCGGTGCAGGTTATTGCCTGCTTATTTTTTAAGATAGTACAATCAGGAATAAAAACTAATCAGTTATCCAAAATAACTCTCATCCCATCCTTCTGTAATATCCTTATACACTTCACCAGGGATATTGGTGTGCAATAACTCGGCCGATGTACCCTGTTTATGCGGATGTAATTTTATGGTTACGATTGAAGCTTCTTCCTGCCCGTCGAAATACCATTGCTGCACAATTTTTTTATCTTTTTCAAAGGCAATATTCTTACCTACGATACTGCCCTCCCACAACGAAAATTCACTGCCCGGCTCGGTACTCATTTCCGCCTCTTCACCCGTCCATAATTTTAAAGTATGGGGCAGCGTCAATGCCAGGTAAACTTCTCCAGGTTGTGCAGGAATAATGTAATATTTTTTAAAGTCTTTCATACGTTATAAATAAAGTGTAAAGATAAAATCGTTTTTTCAATTGCGGCAATAATTAGTGTTCCCCCGTGGTTAAAAGATTATCTTGCCCTGTCAAATAGTAAAATGACCAATAAATTTGACCTGCTGATCGATAGTTACCTTGATAATAATATCGGCATTGATGCCGGCTTTTTAAATAAAGAACTTTGCAATGGGTTGCAACAAAATATAGTACAATTGCAAAAAGATGACTTAATGAATGCGGCCGGTATCGGCAATAACGAAGTAAAAGACGCCGGTCAAAAAATGCGGGGCGATAAGATCTACTGGCTGGATAAAAGCCACGATAATATTTATGAGCAGGAATTTTTACAGCAGGTGGAAAATTTTATTGACCACCTCAACCGAACCTGTTACACCGGCATTAACAGTTACGAATTTCACTATGCCTTATACGAAGAGGGGAGTTTTTATAAACGGCACAAAGACCAGTTTAAAAATGACAGTGATAGAAAATATTCGCTGATCAATTACCTTAATAACGACTGGCTGGAAGAAGATGGCGGCCAGTTGATCGTTTATCAAAATGATACAGTACAAAAGATTTTACCCCACTCGCAAACCGCGGTATTCTTTAAAAGCGATGAAATAGAACATGAAGTTACAAAAGCCCACCGCAGCAGGATGAGTATAACAGGCTGGTTGAAACAGGTATGAACTTATAAAATAGAGAAGCGGGATTAAAGTAAGTATCTTAATCAGAAGTTAAATCAGCATTTTTATTACCCGGGTTAAAAAAAATCCCGTAATTTATTATCCTGTTTTAACTAAACAATTTTTTGTGAAAATAATTTGTATATTATTTCTTGCAGTTTGCATTTCCTGCAATCAGCCTGCAGCGCCAAACGGTGATACAACAACAGCACCCCCCATCTCGGTGCAAACAGCGCAGCCCGAAGATTCACTCACTCTTAAATTGCGTACAGCCGTTACAGCGATAGAAAAACAGGAACTGCAAATGGCCAGCAGCATAAAATCAATGTCGATCGACAGCATTCGTCATGACATGACCTCTCTGAAAGACTTTTATGCCGCAAAAAAAGAAGAATTGGCTAAGGGAATGAAATATTCTACTGATAAAGAAAAAACTTCCAAAGCATTGGCTTACCTCGATAAAATGATCGCAGTCTCTTCCGCAAAGCCTGTATTGTATAAAGTATCGTTTCATATGAATGCATTACTTACCAACACCACCGTATACAATGAGCAGCACACTAAATATCTTAAAGACGATCTTTCAGAACTTACGGTTATTTTCCCTTAAGCCTTATAAACAGGCATCCCGCAACAGCTTCATGTAGGCCAGGCCTTTTTCCCTCGCAAAATTTATATTGCGTTCAGGAATATTTTCCGGGTCTTTATAATGCTCCAAAGCTGTAGAGATACTGTCTTCCCGTAACAGGTGCAGCATAGGATAAACAGAGCGGTTGGTATAATTGGCGGCATCGTCTTCCGCAGCACCCGCAAATTGATAGAGGGGATGAAAGCTTGCTACCTGGTAAATTCCTTCGTACCCGTTCTGCTGCAGTATTTTTTCAGCAACGGATACAATATCCAGGTAGTCTTCAAATTTTTTAAAAGCATTCGGAAAAATGATGAAGCTTGTTTCAATATTTTCATCGTCATCCATCCGCATAGCCTCCAGTAAAAAAGTTTCCAGGCATATATTGGCAACTGCACTTTCTTCTACCCTGTAATACACCCTTTGCTGTTTCAATACTTTTGCTGCAAAGGGACAAAAATTACAACCCACAACAATATCGCTGATCCATTTTTTTGTCTGCCCGATCACTTCTTCATTTGTATGCATTTTTTTTGTTTAAACTATATAAAGCTAGCTGAATTTTAGCAAAGGTTCAAAGCTTTTCAACCTTATACCCTACACCTTAAACCTTATATCCTACTCCTTACCATTAACCTTAATTAACATTAATCCAAAGTTGGTTAACTGCTTTTTCGGATGGTTCCCGATAGTTTTGGTTTTTGAAAAAACATTTATGAAAAGAATTGTACTATTGGCTTTACTGCTGTCATTTGCATTTGCCTGCTTTGCACAAAAAAATAAAACGCTAAAAGGCCGTTTGGTAGACAGCCTGCTAAAGCAGCAAATAGAAAACGCCACTGTCTCCCTGGTAAAAGCCAAAGATTCCTCACTGGCAGCATTTACAAAAACAGATGCTGAAGGAAGATTTGAGTTGACAAACCTTCAACCCGGTATGTACCGTTTATCTGCATCGCTGGTAAGTTTTCATCCTGTATGGAAAGATATTGTACTGAGTGATGATGCAGCAACTGATCTCGGTGAAATTAAAATGAAAGATAAAAGTTTACTCGATGAAGTGAGCGTGCAAAACCAGCGGCCACCCGTACAGGTGAATGGCGATACACTCGAGTTCAATGCCGAAGCATTTAAAACAAAACCTAATGCAGTAGTAGAAGATATGTTGAAAAAAATGCCGGGTGTAGACGTAGATAAAGATGGCACCATTAGGGTAAATGGACAGCGCATCAGCCGCGTATTTGTAAATGGCAAAGAATTTTTTGGCAACGACCCTAAAATTGCGACGAGGAACCTGGATGCGGATGCCGTTGATAAAGTTCAGGTGTTCGATAAAAAAAGCGACCAGGCCGAATTTACGGGTGTGGATGATGGTAACAGTGAAAAAGCCATCAACCTGAAACTAAAAAAAGACCGGAAGAAAATGAATTTTGGTAAGGCCACTGCCGGTATGGGCAACAAAGAAAGATTCGACGGGCAATTCAATATTAACCGTTTTAATGGCGACCGGCAACTATCCGCCATCGGTATGGCCAACAATACCAACCGCCAGGGTTTTACCTTTAGTGATATTTTGAATTTTACCGGTGAGGCGCAAAAAATGATGCGGGGCGGCGGTGGCGGGAGAATTGTAATTAATAGTAATGGCCCTGCAGATTTTGGATTGCCCGTACAAGGTAACAATAACAGCGAAGGCATTGCAAAAACTATTGCAGGCGGTATTAATTTTAATGACACGTGGAAAAAGAAAACCGAACTAAACGGCAGTTATTTTTACAACAATATCGATTTGAATAATGAAAAAAATACAACAAGGCAAAACCTCTCCCCTGTTAACCCTTTTGCGTACAACGAAAAAAACAACAGCAATAAAAAAAGCGAAAGCAACCGTATCATTCTTTCTATCGACTCTAAAATAGATTCGTTTAATTCTATAAAATTTACACCACAACTCACCAGCCAGCACAACCAATATAAAAGCAACAGTAATTATGAATCTTTATTGCCCGGAGATAAATTGCTGAATAAAGGGTTTAACAATTCCACCACGGACGCAACGGGTTTTAATTATACCGGCAATTTATTGTACCGGCATAAATTTAAAAAGAAAGGAAGGACCTTATCTTCCAACATCAGCAGTGGCTATAATGACAGCCACAGCGATGGTACGCTCCAATCGATCAATAATTTCTATCTCAATGGTATACTGGATGGCAAAGACACGCTGGATCAAATGAATACACTCCAATCGTTGACCTATAGTTATGGAATCAACCTTAGCTACACCGAGCCATTGTCTAAAAGAGCTTTACTTGAAATTAATAGCTTTTATAACAAAAGTAATGGTGAGCTCAACAAAAAAACGTACGATCTCGATAACCAGACCGGCAAACCCGATAGGATGAATGATGCATTAACTAACAATTTTAAAAGTGAATACAACGTTGGCGGTAGTGGCCTGAACCTGCGCTCACAAAAAAAGAAAGTTACAGTAGGTTTTGGTGCTGCAGTTCAATACGCTTCATTGTTAAGCTCATTAAAAAACAACAGCAATATCCGCCAGTATTTTACTAATGTGCTACCTGCAGCAAATTTCAGTTATGCTTTTTCCAGGACAAAGAACCTTAGTTTTCAATACAGCACGTCCACCCAACAACCCACAACGGCTCAATTACAGCCGGTTAAAGATCTGGGTGACCCACTAAACATCAAAGAAGGTAATCCCAATTTAAAACAACAATACCAGCATAATATCAACCTGAATTATTTTACTGCAAGCCCGTTGGCACAACGCAATTTTTTTGCCTATGTTAATTATAACGCTGCGCAAAATGCCATAGTGAATGCCGACGTGCTGGATCAATTCGGTGGCCGTACTACCACGTATAAAAACGTAAATGGTGTAAGTAATTTGTTTGCCGGTATCGAAGCCGGTTTTAAAATAAAAAAATTAAATACCAGGATAAATATTGGCAGCAACAGTATTTTATTCAATAACTATAATTTTTTAAATGGAGAAAAGAACCATATCACTAACCTTGCCGTCAATCCAAGGCTTGGGCTGACTTACAATTACAAAGAAAGATTTGATATGAGTGCAAGCGCCAGGTTTGGGTACAACAAAATAAAATATTCACTGGAGCCTTCCTTTGATGATCATTATTGGCGCAATACTTATGAAGTTGATGCTACTATTAATTTACCATTGAATATTGCGGTCAATAACGAATTTTCCTATAGCATCAATACAGGGCGCAGCCAGGGCTATAACAAAAATGTGGCACTGTGGAATGCAGCGATCACCAAAGGTTTATTTAAATACAACCGAGGCAGTTTGAAGTTGAGTGTTTTCGATTTGCTGAACCAGAACATCGGCATCAGCCGCAATGCCAATTTAAATTATATTGAAGACGCCCGTTATAAAGTATTGAACCGTTTTTACATGATGAGCTTTACCTACAACCTGCGTAAGGCAGGAAATAGTGGGCCGCAGATCAATGTAAGGATAAATTAAATAGTATAGCTTGAAAAC
>JBBRCB010000067.1:0-11805 GCA_038205215.1 Chitinophagales bacterium
TATACGTTATACGAAAACTTTAGAAACTTTATAAAAGTTAAACGATTTTGGTTTGTCATTTTCCCTGAAAATAGACACGGTACACGCAACATGGGCATTTCAACTTATTCCTGTTCATTAAAATCTCCCGAGAACTTAATGAAGTCCGCTTCAACTGGTAAAACAAAGATGAACTACTAAACCCAAAACGTAGAACACCGGAATCTTATCCAACTGTGTATAACGTGAAAAAGAGTCAACTGAAATCTGGACGACGCACAGATCGGCTTAACCGAATACTAAATTCACTTTGTCATCATAATAAAATTTCGTTTCTTTAGTAACCGATAACACCAGGTAAAAAAAATCCTCCCGCCTGAGGCGAAACAGCAATGGCCGCGTTAGCACAGCAAGTAAACAAACATTATAAAAAAAATTATTGATGAAAATCTTAAAGCTGTTTATTTTTTTCGCAACAATCCTTTTGTTGTTTTCGCCGGCTGCAAACTGCCAGTCAACTTATAACAATGAAATAAAGCAGGCTGCTGTTTCGCTTTACAATTCGTTTGACAAGATGCAAAATATTTCAGGAAGGCTTAATTTTAATGACACGTCAAGGCTTAAATGGAATAATCTTCCCGTTGGATTAAGGGCAAGAGTTGGAACAAGCATCGGTAACATGACCGACGATCAACGAAAATTGCTGCATCGTATCCTTTCCGTTTCATTAAGTTCACAAGGTTATCTGAAAGCTACGAGCATAATGCACTTGGACGATCTGCTAAACCGTTATTACGACAGCCTTTTTTATAAAAAGGAACTCAATGACACAACTTATTCTTTTGTAAAGTCGTTACTATGGTCGCATAAAAATTACTTCTTTGCCTTTTTTGGACAGCCAACAGATAATATTTGGGGGTATAAATTAGAAGGGCATCATTTATCCATCAACTTTACGTTCGTAAATGACAGGTTATCCGTTACTCCATTTTTTATAGGAACCGATCCTGCTGAATACCCTAATTCTGAATACGCAGGCTGGCGGGTTTTGGGGCAAGAGGAAGATTTAGGCATTAAGCTTATACAATTATTGACACCCGCCGAACAAAAAAAAGCGACCATGAGTACCGCTGTGCCAAAAGACATTATTACAGCAGCCGAAAGCGGAAAACGATTAGTGGAAAATTGGGGGATCTTAGGATCGGAGATGAACTCCAACCAGAAATCAATTTTGCAATATATTATTCGTGAATTTGTATTTAACCTGGAATATGATAAAGCAGTTATAGAATATGATAAAATACTAAAAGCAGGAATTGACAAAATCTATTTTGGATGGATTGGACAATACAATGAAAAAGAGCCACATTATTATGTTTTAAACGGGCCAACTTTCATTATTGAATTTGACAATAACGGCGGACCGAGAAATGGCGCCAATCATATTCATGCAATCTGGAGAGAAAAAGGAAATGAATATGGAGAAGATGTATTAAAAAAGCATTACCAAATGGAAAAACATCAGTGATACAAACCGAAGAGCCGCTGACATTGTCTTTGGAGTAATAAAGGCAAATTGACTGTAACCATTGGTTATACAGAGATCAATTAAAAATCAACTTTCTCCCCGGTTATTTATAAGAACAAAGTAACGTCCCCGGCTAACCCATGTTCCTGTGGAGAGATGTTGCGTCAATAAGAAAGCGGAACGGTAAAATACGTTCTGCTTTGATAAATTTTTTTATGCACGTCCCTAACAGGATTCTCTCGAAATAGAGATCCTCACGAAAAACTTTCCCTCTTTCGTGATCAGCACCAAAGCTATATCACATTTTTTTGGGTAAAGATGAACAGGTCGTCGACAGCCTTTGCCTGCAAAACAATGTCTTCTACGCCAAGGCAGGCGCGATCTGTTTACCCGTGCTTTTAACTAATTCCAGTGCTTTTGTTTATGATGTATTCATGTTATATCAGTCTTTTAGTTTTCTTTCACTAAACTTTCACAAATAATTGCTCCTGCAGCATAATTTTTGCTCGTATATGAATATAAAAAGGAGAAAAAATTATGACAATACAATCAATTAAATTAAGTGTATTCGCTGTTGTAGCTGGTATATTTATCAGTGGTTGTGCTAATAATGCCCATATACAAAAAGCAGGCTCAGCAAACCTCGGCGGTTATAAAACCTATAGCTGGATAACCCCGGAAAAAAATGAGCAGACTAAAGTCAACAGACGTAACGAGATCGCCGTGCAGAACCTGCATGAAGCGGTGAATGAACAATTACAAAAGGTCGGTTACAGGGAAGTAAATTCCAACAACGGGCCCGATGTTTTAGTAAATTCAGAATTGCTGGTGGAAAGAACCCAAAAGGAGCAGAAAGACCCTGTGTATTCTCAACCTTACACTCGCTACTATTACAATCCACGCTCGGGAAGGTATACCAGCTTTTATTATCCAAGCCAGTTTGAAGGCTATAATAGTTATGCTACTACCGTCAAGGAAGGTACGATCACCATCATGCTGATAGATACAAAGACCGACAAAACGGTTTGGCAGGGATGGTCTACAGAAGAATTGAACTATGCACAGATCACCGATAAGGAAATCAACAAAAATGTAAGGTCGATTTTTAAGAAATTTGATACAGGGAAATAAGCACTGCAACAAACAGCAAGGCTTCGCTAAGGCGGAGCCTTTTTATTTGCCATGGATTATTGCGGATTTTTACTCATCAATAAAAATCTTAACTTTAAACATGACAACTGCCAGCAACCTTACGATACCAGCTTTGTATTTTACAGCAAATGGCGATATTGATATCAGCCCCTCTTCCACTTCATCTAAAAACGACTTCGATTTTTTTGAAGGCAAATGGAAACTGCACAATAAAAAATTAAAAGCAAGGCTAAGCAACTGTGCCGATTGGATCGAATTTGAATCCACGCAGGAAATGTACCGCGTACTGAACGGTATTGGTAATATTGATAATTTCCTGGCAACATTTGATGGCGTTCCATTTGAAGGCATGACGGTAAGGTTGTTTAATCCTGCAACAAAATTGTGGAGTATTTACTGGGCAGATTCCAACGCCGGTGTGCTCGATCCTCCTGTATTAGGTTCTTTCGAAAATAATGTGGGTCATTTTTTTACCAAAGATATTTACAAAGGAAAAAATGTTATCATGGTATTTCGCTGGGATGCCCGCGATAAGAACAATCCTGTGTGGAGCCAGGCCATGAGCGATGATAACGGTATTACCTGGGAATGGAACTGGTATATGTATATGAGCAGGATGGAATAATGCCTGTCTTTCCTGTTACCGTTTTTATCAGTAGCTTTATTACATGAAGAAAAAATTACCCATCACTACTATATTCACCGATATTGGCGGCGTATTATTAACGAATGGCTGGGATCGTGGCAGCCGGAGAAGGGCTATTGACCTGTTTAGATTAGATCCCGAAGAAACTGAAGAAAGGCATCACCTTACATTTGATACTTATGAAGTAGGCAAAATCACATTGGATGAATACCTTAACCGCGTGGTGTTCTATAAAAAACGTTCCTTCAGCCGTACTAGTTTTAAACAATTCATGTTCAGCCAATCGAAAGCTTTTCCTGAAATGCTGCAGCTGTTGCAACGGTTAAGAAAACAATACAGCGTAAACATTGCCGTGGTAAGTAATGAAGGGCGTGAATTGGCAGAGTACCGCATCAGGCAGTTCAATATGAATAATTTTGTTGATTTTTTTATTGTCTCCAGTTTTGTACATTTCAGGAAGCCGGATGCAGATATTTTTAAAATTGCACTGGATACTGCGCAGGTTGTTCCAGAACAGGTGCTGTACCTCGAAGACCGGGCCATGTTTGTGCAGGTTGCCGAAACATTGGGTATAAAAGGCTTAAGGCATATTGACTATAACAGCACCTGCGAAAAACTGGCAAAGATGGGATTCAAGTGATGCTTCTTCTTCGATACTAACGGTTATATGGAGCCGGTATTATTTTGACGTAACCGCATCCTTTTCGTATGGCCCCTTAAAAGTTTTGGTATCAATATTAAAATGACGTGTAGTTATATTATTGGTTTGAAATAAGTTCTTTAACCACAGCGCAGTGGATTCTAAATTTTTACCGTCCCGCGTATCATAATCATTTAATATTAATCCCTGTGCCTCCTTCGCCATCAGTTGCGGTTCGTCTAAATAATAATACAGCACAGCAAGATTAAAATAACTGGCATACCTTATTTTGCGATCATGTTTACCGGAACCGGTATACGCAGTTTTAAGGCCTTCAAAATAATTGACCACCGGTTTTACCTGCTCCCTTATTTTTTCGATTGAACTGTTGGCATCCATATTGAAAAAGATATCACTCAATTGCCGGAATGCCTGGCGGTGTGCCGCATATTCCGGGTCTTTGCGGCTATCGATGATCCACATGACATCCCTTGAAGAAACTGCCCTGAAGCCAAAATTATCGGTAATATTTTCATTCAGGTAATGCATCGCAGTATTTACACAGTTGCGGTAAAGTTCGCCGGTAAGTTTTGCAGCATTCAGCATAAAATATCCTTCTGCCAATGGCTTCAATGCAAATTCAGGACTGCTGTAAGTATATTTATTGTTTCGCCCCGCAAGGTTAATATCCATGATATGTGCCCCTTTATAATCGCTGATGCCGGCGTTTGCAGCAAAGCTATACCGCACTTCTTCGTGGTAATAAATTTTAGTGCCGGTAACCAGCCCGGCCCCGTCTTTTGTTATTACTGACCTTTCTTTTATAGCTACAGATTCCGGAATCAGGTCTTCCAGGTTTACTTTTATGGATAAATGTCCGTTCGAGGATAATTTTTTCCAGCCTTCCAGCATTACCGTATTTTCTGGTGACAGGTTTTTTAAAAATGGTTCCATTAACCTGGTGCCTTCAACTGATACATTATAAGTGCGGTAAGTACTGTCTATTTTCATTGCCGGCAGCGACCTGTACTCAACAGTAAAGTTGAAGCGGTCGAGATCTATATTCTTTTGTGCCCACGCAAATAAAGGAAGCAGGCAGATAATTTGGAGGTAAAATTTTTTCACGGAATGGGATTTACTATCCTAATAACGTTCCGCCCATATAAAATATTTCGCACCTGCGAACTTTTCTTAGAGCAACCATTTGCTGGTTTAGGTAATGTAACGGCCCACAGCGACGTGAAAAAGAATTGTGTAATTTTAAATGCACAAAAAAATTCACTGCCGCGTTAACTGCTCATTTAAGCATTGGAAAAGGATTTTGATATAAATTTTAAAAATATATTTTAACTTTAAGCTTATGAGAAAAATTATACTTTTCATTATAATTGCCGGCAGCACTATTAATGTAACTGCGCAGTCTGCCAAAACAGAATTATACGACCTGGTGAAAAAATTACTCGCCGACAGTACGGGTTATGAAAACGTGGGTGACTGGGCTGTAGGCGAGCCAAAAAAATACCCTGTCAAATGGAAGGAAGACAGGCTGATCATGAGTGAAGATACGAGTATCAATTTTTTCCGGTTGGGCACCGTAGCTATCAGCCTTAAAGGAAAAAGTTTTATGCAGGCAGGGCAACCTGTAAAATGGACTATCATGCTTAAAGGACCACGCAGTGGCTATACTTCTTTCAGTATTTTAAGTTCGCCGCCCAGCGGTGAAATACATTCGAAATATACGCCTGACAGCCTTTTTGGTAAAAAACCTTTTACCGCTAAATTGATCAAAAGCTGCGATACAAAACCTTTTTCTGGCTATTACTATTACGAATTAAAATTGCCTAAAAAAGATATCGCGTATTTGAAGATAAGCTGGATAACAATAAATAATAACTGCGCCATAAGGATCGATTGTTATGACAGTTTCAGCAGGTACGCCGTAAAATTGGAATGTGCCAAATAGCCATAAACAGGGCAAAACCCAGGAGATTTTATGGGCGTTTTTTTTCTTTGCCCGGTTTGTTTTCTTCATGGGTTTTTATTGGCGGTACGGGCGGTTGGCCTCTTTTATAAATGATCAGTCCATTCAAAAAATTACGGAGTAACTGGTCGCCGGCTTCTTCGTAGCCGGGATGATCGGAGTTCCTGAACAGGTCGCCTAAAGCCCCTTTCGATATTTTAAAATCTACAAGAGCTAATATTTCGATGATATCATCATTGCGCAATGAAAGCGCCACGCGTAATTTTTTAAGTATATCGTTATTGCTTAACATAGAAGTTGTTTTATAGTGATCGCCGTATTAAATATAGTACAAATGAAACGGTAAAAAACAACCGGGGCAAACGTTGTTTACAAATGTAAAAGTTAAGATTCCTGTAAAACAAGTGGTATAGGTATCTTTGTTATTCACCGATCCCTTTATTTTGACCAGCATTATTCATTGAGAACGATCATTAAAGATACCGGCAAAGACATTATCATCTATTTTGCATTATGTGCAGCAACATTTGCTATGCTCCTCACTATTGCTCAATATGCCAGCCTGCAAACTAATGTTGGTTTTCTTCAATTCAAACAGGATTATATTACTATTGGTATATGGAGGGCTGCATTTTATACTCATGTGTTCTCCAGTTTATTGACTGTGTGTGCCGGCTTTACTCAATTCTCCGGTTATGTTTTAAAGCACCATAAAAAATTACACCGGCTGGTGGGCAGGATCTACGCCTACGATATTTTACTCGTGAATGTTCCCGCAGGAATGATCATGGCTTTTTACGCCAACGGTGGTATTCCTTCGAAGACCGCGTTTATTATTTTAGACTGCCTGTGGTTTTTATTTACCTACAAAGCTGTTGCAGCAGCAAGGGTAAAAGATATTAAAAAACACCAACGTTTTATGATAAGAAGTTATGCGCTTACATTTTCCGCGATTACCTTACGTAGCTGGAAGATCATACTCTCCCACTCTTTTACCATCGACCCGGTAACCTTGTACATGATCGATGCGTGGATGGGTTTTGTGCCTAACCTGTTATTTGCGGAATGGTTAATTAGAAGAAAGAACCTGTAGGTCAACGCCCCATCCGGAAATTCTGATCGATGAACCATCAGGCGGGCATACCCTGCTGGATAAAACAGGCAACAAATATAATTACCTGTATAGCCCCAGCACGGCGCTCATTATTTTTTACCAAACTTTGTTAAAACTTTGCCGCAATAAAATTCGAACTCCCTATGATAAGTACCAATGCAATAATATAAATGAAGGGAAGCAGGAACATACGGGCAATTGAATGATGATCCAGTTTACCTACCGGGTAAGCCGCACCTGTGAAAGAATGAACACTACCAGGATCACTGCCAATACCAGCAAAACGCCTAAGGCAATCAATACCTGGATCAGTCTTGCATATTTATTATCATTCCTTTTGAGGCTTTTGTACACCGAAGCGGAAATATAATAAGACAACCATAAAATAAGGGGCAATGCTACGAAAAAGACGATGTTCATGAACATAAGCGGGTTTTAGTATTTGAAGATAATACTAACCTGACATTCGATGCTGTTAAATTATCTCAAAAATTGCTGCGTGCATTCGCCCCGGTTTGATGATCACGAACCATTACATAGACTTCAATTTTAACAGGTGGGGGGTGCTGAATTTGTAAATACTATACCTTATAGCAGCATATATACTACAGTAAGCCAACTGCGAAGATTGTTGCAAAAGTTCGTAAGCCACGAACCAGGGCGAAAATTTATCCTGACTAAAGATAATGGTAGGATAAAAGATATAAGATCCTTTTTAGCAAGGCTGCGTATACTTACGAACGTTAAAATTCTTTAAGCAATTAGACAACCCATTTTGAAATTTTTTCACCCGATCAGGCTGTCTTTATCTTTGTTGCGAATTATTATACCAATGCCTGAACAGTTGTTCAGGCATTTTGTATAAATGCAGGAATAAATTATGCCTGCCAGGCATCTTTAGCGGCTTTTGCTGAAGCCACGGTATCTTTTGCTTTATCAGCAAATTTGTTTACTTCCTGTTTACCTGTTTCAACCGCGTTATTAGCCATATCAGAAGCATTGCCTAACATATCCTTAAAGGAATCAGTCAAATCAGACACCGCATCAGAGATCATTTTTCTTGTTTTTGGTACAAGAAGCAAAGCTATTACGGTTCCTATTGCAACGCCTGTAATCAGTTTTCCAGATTTCATAATTCTATTTTTTAGAGATGATAAATTTGTTTAGTTACACCTGCATACCATAAACAATTGTGCCAATTTTTTTCTAGTGGTAACTTATAAATGGCGGGTAGTTTTTTCCACAATGCCGGGGAAGAAAGTAACTGAATGGGCTGGGATAAAAGTTATACACAATATTTGACTTAACCGATGTTAATTGAATATTGATCGCTCTATATTTGAATTGTGGAATGAGCTGTTGTATATTTATGTGCAATGAATAAAAACGGCATGAAAAAACAATATTTTTTTTTAAGTTTATTGATCGTCCAATTTGTTTCGGCTCAATCACCCGATATGATAACTGTACGTCAATACAGCAGGCAAAACGCTGGCGCGATCATCAATGAATTTACGGACCTTTTAGTATTACCCAATATTGCCGCGGATGCCGGGGGGCAACAAAAGACCGCTGCTTTTATCATGGATATGATGCGGCAGCGTGGTATTGACAAGGTGCAGTTATTGCATCCGTCCACTGCCGAGGCACCACCCGCAGTTTATGGCGAAGTGATGGTTCCGGGTGCTGTACAAACCCTTAGTTTTTATGCGCACTATGATGGCCAGCCCGTTAATCCAGCGCAATGGGCTGCTGCATTAAAACCATTTGAGCCCAAATTATTTCCGGGTACGATCGATACCGGTAGCACTGCTATCCCTTTCCCTGCAGATGGCGTTTATAAAAATGAATGGAGAATATATGCAAGAAGTGCTGCTGATGATAAAGCAGGCATCGCCGCTATTTTAAATGCATACGCCGCAATAAAAAAAACAGGCTTAACGGCCGGCTGCAATCTTAAATTCTTTTTTGAAGGAGAAGAAGAAGCAGGATCTATACACCTTAATGAAATACTCGAACAAAATAGATCCTTATTGCAATCTGATTTATGGATAATTTGTGACGGTCCTGTTCACCAATCCGGGAAGAAACAGATCGTATTAGGCGTTCGTGGTGATGCGCATCTCGACCTTACGGTGTATGCATCAAAACGGCCACTGCACAGCGGGCACTATGGTAACTGGGCACCCAATCCAGCAATGATGCTGGCAAAATTATTAGCTTCAATGAAAGACGAAAAAGGCAAAGTAACAGTGAAAGGCTTTTATGATGATGTGATACCCTTAAGTGCTGCTGAAAAAAAAGTATTACAGGAAGTACCTTCTGCAGATACACAAATGAAAAAAGAACTGGGTATCAGTGCCGTTGATATGCAGGGTTTATCATTAAGTGAAGCCATCAACCAGCCGTCATTAAATATTAATGGCATGCAAAGCGGCAATGTAGGCAAGCTCGCATCCAATCAAATACCCACCACAGCCACTGCAGTTATTGATCTGAGGCTGGTATTGGGTAATGACTGGAAAAGGCAACAGCAAAAAATAGCAGCGCACATAAAAGCGCAGGGATATTACCTAACCGATCATGAACCAACCGATGAAGAAAGAGCTCAACATGCAAAGATCATAAAAGTACTGTTCCTTAATGATGGTTATAACGCACAGCGTACTTCAATGGAACTGCCTATCGTAAAAAAAGTTATCGCCGCAGTGAAAGCTACTACTACCCAACAGTTGGTGATCCAGCCAACGATGGGTGGCAGCCTGCCCTTATTTTTATTTGAAAAATACCTTGCTGTAAAAACTATAACAGTGCCCGTAGCGAATCATGATAATAACCAACATGCGGAAAATGAAAATATCCGTATCGGTAATTTATTTGAGGGAATAGAAACGATGGCTGCATTGATGTTGATGAAATGATTTATTACAAATTAAATAGTGAATCATGATGCCTTCTCTAAAAAAAATATTGCAGGCAATAAAAATTTGCCCCCTCGCCGCCTGCGGCTTTTTATTGCTGACCAGTTCCTGCCATAACAAAAAAAAATCTCCCTCGCCAGACAGCATTGCCGCGATCAACCTTAAACGAGGTGCGGTTGTATTATGCATCCCGCCTGGTAAACAATTTGGCACGGTTTCATTTGAAAGCGCCTGCACGGGGAAAGTAAAACAAGATTTTGATCTTGCGATAGCGTTACTGCATTCCTTTGAATACGATGAAGCGGAAAAAATTTTTGCAAAAGTAATTGATGAAGAACCGGGATGCGCTATGGCATACTGGGGTGTAGCCATGTGCAATTACCACCCGTTATGGGCACCGCCCACCGAGGCTGAACTTGAAAAAGGCGCTAAAGCCACTGCTATAGCACAGTCACTTGGTCCTGCAACAAAAAAAATTACCAATTATATTGAAGCTATAGCACTGTTTTATAAAGATTGGAAAATAACTGATCACCGCACACGTGCTATTCGTTTTGAAGAAGCGATGGAGAAAAACCATGCCGAGTTTCCTGATGATAAAGAGGCTGCGGTATTTTATGCTTTATCACTTGATGCGTCAGCGGATCCCGCTGATAAAACTTTTGCCAATCAAAAAAAAGCCGGCGCCATTTTAACGGCGCTTTATCCTGGCGAACCCGATCACCCGGGAATTGTACATTATATTATTCACAGCTACGACTACCCTGAGTTGGCCGAATTGGCTTTACCCGCTGCAAGGAAATACGCTTCCATTGCACCTGCTTCCGCGCATGCTCAACATATGCCGTCACATATTTTTACAAGGCTGGGGTTATGGGATGAATGCATTCATTCCAACCTTGTTGCTACTGCTGCTGCAAAATGTTATGCCGAAAATGCGGGTATGAAGGGGCATTGGGATGAGGAACTGCATGGCCTCGACTACCTGGTGTATGCATACCTGCAAAAAGGAGCAACCGATTCCGCCAAACAGGAATATGAATACCTAAAAACGATCAAGGCTGTTTTCCCGACGAACTTTAAAGTTGCCTATGCATTTGCGGCTATTCCTGCCCGGTATTTTTTAGAAAACAGGTACTGGGCGGCAGCGGCCAGCCTGGAAACAAATCTCGCGGGCCTTCAATGGCAAAAATTTCCCTGGCAGGAAGCCATTATACATTTCGCCCGCTCGCTGGGTGATGTGCATATGGGACAAACAGCTGCAGCGAAACTGGAATTAGAAAAGCTCCATATTATTCATGATACTTTATTGAATCAAAAAGATCTGTATAAAGCCAAACAGGTAGAAATACAAATGAAAACCGCGGAAGCGTGGATAGTTTTTAAAGAAGGCCGCAATGCCGACGCAGAAAGGATAATGACAATTGCCGCAGACATGGAAGACCAAACCGAAAAATCGCCAGTTACACCAGGGGAAGTAATTCCCGCAAGAGAATTATTAGGCGACATGCTGGGTCAATTGAATAAAGCCACCGGGGCATTGGCAGCATACGAGGCAGACCTAAAAACACATCCCAACCGCTTCAATGGGCTTTATGGTGCTGCAACGGCTGCGGAAAAATGTAATGATATAAAAAAAGCAACTGCATTCTACCAGCAATTGCTGGCTATTGCACCAAATTCAAAGAGGGCCGAACTGATATCAGCAAAAGCGTTTTTTAAAAAGCATTGATATTTCTCCTTCATTATTTTCTCCCTTGTCATTTCGACGAAGGAGAAATCCAATTACTCTAAATTTTTTCGATGATATGCATTTTTTGGAGGCCATTCACCCAACAATTCTT
>JBBRCB010000068.1:0-11416 GCA_038205215.1 Chitinophagales bacterium
CCATGTGGCGAAACTTTGTATACTTCAGCTTCTACGGGCGTTTTGGATTTTTGTAATTTTACAGCAGTATAAAATTCGGGGATATAATTATTGTTGAATAATTTAGCGGTCACTTTTTCTTTGTTGGCTGTATTCTCCAAAGAAAATGTTACTGCCTCATTCAATTCTTTTTCACCAGGGATTATTTGCCAGGGCGATACCACGACAGGAAAAAAAAGATAGCTGTCAATTTCCTTCACATACATTTTGTCATCTGCCATTTTTAAATAGCCGATAAAATTATTTTCTGTTTTTGCCTTATTGATTAATACATCCAGGGCGCTGTTATATAAATATTGAATATTGGAGGCGATCATCTTATCGCCCCTGCCGGAGAGCCCTGCATTAAAATTTACTATGTCGCCGATATGAAAAACATGCGCTTTTTTGATCAGCCCTTCTTTAATTGATTGCTGTTGAGTTTTGTCATCTATAATGCCATTAATGGTCTTCTTTTTTCCATTCACTTCATATTCTATCATCACGTATTTTTTTTCGTGATTCACAAAAGACACATGCCCCTGCAAAGTTGTTTTACTCATGATCTTATAAACTTAATTCAATTACCGGGTCCCAAAAGATATTTTTAAAATCCACTACAGTGTCATCTTTTACTGCCACACCATCCTTTTTTAATAATGCCTCCATTAAATCAGGGGTTTTAAAATGATGTTTGCCGCTTAATATTCCATTCCGGTTCACTACGCGTTGCGCGGGCACTTTTTGTTTTGCTGTGCCTAAGGCATTCATGGCCCAGCCCACCATGCGTGCGGATAATTTTGTACCAAGGTAAGCAGCAATAGCGCCATAAGAGGTAACTCTTCCTTTTGGTACCTGCCTTACCACTTCATAAACATCCTGGAAGAAGCTGTACTGCTCCCTCCCAACCTCTCCCGAAAGGGGAGGAGCTTCAGTAGCAAGAGATTTTTTTGAACTTTTCTTTTTCATTGTATAAAAGGTACACCAATTGTTTTGGTATTAAAGTCCCCCCGGGGCGGCTAACAATTCGCTTCGTTTTGGCTCTTCCACATTTTCGTAATTATAGGGGCAATGCCTGCAGCCATTACCACAACAACTGCCTCTTTGCAAGTGGTATTTTGCGGTAAGAACAATATAGCCTTGTTCATTATAATAGTAATCTTCTCCTTCAACCAGTTTAGTCATTTCTTAATTGTTCCTGTAATTGTTCATCAAAATTATTTATAAAGGCGGGTAAAGTAAATTTAAGGTAATGTATAGTATTGCTTTGTGCGATGTCGAGGCTTTCGTAGTGTGTTTTAATTTTCAGTTCTTCCTTAATGCCGGGCTGGCCATATACATCGCCGTAATCCTCCACTATGTTTAAATCATACAATTTAATTACTTTTTTTGTAAAGGCATACAAATCGGGAGAATCTGTTTTAATATGAATCACTCCTGCCGGTTTTAAAAATTGTCTGTATAATCTTAAAAATCTTGGATGTGTTAACCTTTTCTTTGCTTTTGAAATACGCAGTTGAGGGTCAGGGAAGGTGATCCATATTTCATCTATTTCCCCGGGTGCAAAAAATTCTGCGATCCTTTCTATCTGCGTTCTTAAAAAACCGGCGTTGTGTATGTTTTCAGCCAATGCTTTTTTTGCACCAATATACATGCGGTTACCTTTAACATCAATGCCAATAAAATTCTGTTGAGGGAATAATTTTGCAAGGCCTATGGTATATTCCCCCCGGCCACAGGCTAATTCAAGTATCACAGGGTTATCATTCTTAAAAAATTTATGCCATTTACCCTGTATATTTTCCGGGTATTCCAGCACGTTGGTGAAAGTTTTAATATCTGCGAAGCGTTGTAGTTTTTTTTGTGCCATCGGCGCAAAGATAGTTGCAGGGGAAAGATTACAAATAAAAAATTACCGGTAAATTATTTTATATCCTGAGTTGAAATCCTGCTCCAACAATAGATTTCAACTGTAATGCGGGGGCATCTTTATCAGCTCCAAAGATCCTGGTATCATCATCATAGATAACATCGAAGCTCCAGTTGAAAGAAAGCATTTTAAAGATCTTTACCGCAAGTATATTGGTCATATAAATATCAACATTCAGGGGATTCTTTTTATAATTGGAAAACATATCCAGCCTGGATTTGTAGGTAAGGTTCTTCGCCAGTTCTTTTTGATAGTTGATCGTTGCAAATGCACCAAGCTGGTTAATGATATGTTTCCCTGTATCAACACCATACGAAGCTTTTGTTATGAGGCTATCGTTTTGTACGATCACCCAACGTGAAGTTACAGGCGATACAAACATCGACAACTCTTTTTTCGGTTTGAAATCCATGCCAAAGCTGGTGAGCACATAGCCTGGTGAAAGAAAACCCGAAGCATATATTTTTGAAGTAGTGGCGGAATAAGAATACCCGTTAAAGAATTGTGTCCTTATATTACCCAGTAAACCGATTGTTATTTTTTTATTGATAGAATAATTATACTTGGAAACGATATCGATCCGGTCATCATTTTTTCTTGAACCCAGGCTTGTCGTTTTTAAAAATCCAAATGCCAGGTCAACGGAATTATCCCAGTTGAAATGTTTTCTTTTATGACTGGCGTAAAGGTTTAAAGTGGTATTGATACTTATTGAAAAGTCATCACCACCGGCAGCCCAGTTGCTTAAACTTCCCTGGCCAAGATTTAAACGGTACATGCCCCCTTTTTTCCATTCTTTTTTTGACGTGTCGGGTGCTGGAACTTTTGGAATTACTGTACCTGATTCAAACAACAATGTTTGAATTGCTTTATCCTGTGCATTCATGAAAAGCGGTAAAAGAAACAATACAATAAGTTTTGCAGATCTCATGTGATGGCCTGGGCTTTAACTGAGCTGCAAAGTAAGCAATGAATTTGCAAATGTTATGCAAAAAAACAGGAAAAGGGCCCAATAAAATAGCCTGCAGTTTTCAATTTTTTTAAAAACTATAAATAAGAACAAATTTTTGACAGGGCGATGACTTAAAACGTTACATATACAAATAAAAAGCCTTTTTTTTAAGAATACTTAAGCATACAGGCAGAGCCTTGAAATAATACACAGTTTTAAGTTAATGCAACCAAACCGGTAGTTTATAAATCTTTTTAATGAGGCCTGGCTTAGTAATTAATAAATTACAAAATGAGTTTGCAAATCACACATGAAAAGATATTTGAGATCAGGGGGCAAAAGGTAATGCTGAATTTTGATTTAGCAGGACTATACGGAACTTAAACTAAGTAATTAAAAAGAACCGTAAGACAAAATCCCAAAAAAATTCCCATCGACTTTATGTTTGAGCTGACTAAAAATGAATTTGAAGTTTTGAGGTGCAATTTCATCACCTCAAAACGTGGAGGGACCAGGTACATGCCTTTTGCTTTTACTGAGCATGGTGTAACTATGTTAGCACCGGTATTAAACGCTGATAAGGCAATTGATATGAACATAGCCATTGTAAGGGCGTTTATAGCTATGCAGCATTTTGCTAACAGCCATAAAGATCTGTTTGAACAAATAAGCGATCTGCGTGAAATGAAAACCCGCTTAGGCGAACATGATACTTAATTGACGGCAATTTATGAGGCATTGGAAAATCTCCTGGACAAAAAACAGGAAGAGAATGACATGAAACAGAATTGGAAGAAAAGAGAAAGAATAGGGTCTAAAAAATAAAAAAGCCTTCGTTATTAAACGAGGGCTTAAAGCTGTAGGGGGAGGGATCGAACCTCCACGAGGCAGTTAGCTGCAGTACAAAGTTCGGTGGTCGACCCCGGTCGCATTAGTATTGCTACTAACACGGCTCTATGCTGCGTTTATCCTGTTATCCTCACCCCCGAGACAAGGGGGCATGTCTGCCAAAAATTTCATCACCCCACAATTAAAGAACTTACCTGTTCACCAGGTTTGAGGACACAAAAATAAAGCGATAAAAACTATTTTAAAAATAATTCAATAAAAATTTTGAAAATATAGAAATTATTCAAATATTTGTATTATAAATTGAATTACTACTAATAAAATATCTATAATGGCAACAAAATTAAATCTTGATAAACTCGATCTTCAGATCATTCATGAAATGATGGAGACCGCTGAAATCTCCTATGCCGATCTCGGAAAGAAACTGTTTGTGAGCGGCGGTACTATCCATGTGCGTATCAAAAAACTGCAGGAATTTGGGATCGTTAAAGGGACCAGACTTAACGTTGATCTGAAACAACTGGGCTACGATATTACTGCGTTTGTGGGGATATACCTTGAAAAAAGTTCGCTATACGATAGTGTAGCAAAAGACCTCATGAAGATACCCGAGATCGTAAGGCTGAACTATATCACCGGTAACTACAGTATGTTTATCGAGATCGTGACCAAGGATATCAACCAGCTTCGTTTTGTACTACACGATGAGCTGCAAAAAATAAAAGGTATTGAGCGTACTGAAACTTTTATTTCCCTGGAAGAAGGGTTTATCAGGAATGTACAGGTAGCACCGGCAGAATAAATACTGATGATTACTTTGTAAAAAACATGACCCTTATTTTAAAAAGACGAGTTGCCCATAGTGAGATGCCAAATGGCTGGTTCTGCTGAGTAATACATTTAGCCTGTTGCGGTGTGGTTCTTTTGCAAAGTCTTCTTCACTTGCAGCGCTGTGTCTCATAAACCATTCATCGGCATTAAGTAGCGCAAAATGTTTCGCCAGTTGTTGATTAGTTTCGTTCCAGTAATTTTTTAGTGCACTTACCGGCGGAAATAATAAGCCTGACTTATCGGGGCTTTTTATAAATGGCATTTCCAGTTGGGGGAACATTTTTTCTCCCATTCCTAACAAAGCGATCATCGTATCGTGTACGGCAACCAGGTGGCCCAAAAGATAAATGCCAGTATTTCTTCCCGGGGAAACTTCTTTTTGAAATTGTTCATCGCTGAGTTCTTCAAACAGTTTGCTGGTCCTGGTTAAATATCCATTCCAGTTATCAAGCGCCATTTTTACCATTAGCTCTGTAGAGTTGTTCATTTTATTTTTTTATATCTTAATAAGTTACACTCCGGCTGTTTTTACATCTACCGCATCCCTTAAACCATTGCCCAATAAATTAAAAGCCAGTACCAGTAACATGATGGCAAATCCGGGTACCAGTGCCAGCATCGGGTTATGTGTAATGATGAAATTATAGTTTTCTTTTATCATCAGCCCCCAGCTGGGTTGCGGCGGCTGTACACCAATGCCGAGGAAACTTAAGCCTGCTTCTACAATAATTGCCGTAGCAAAATTACTGGCGGCAATAACCAATACAGGCCCCATTATATTGGGCAATATATGTTTTACAATTATTCTTGCATTAGTAAATCCCAATGCTTTTGCAGCCTGTACAAATTCCAGTTCTTTCACTGCCATTACCTGCCCACGCACTAAACGGGCCACACTAACCCACATGGTTAGCCCAACAGCAATAAATATCTGCCAAAAACCTTTGCCCATTGCAAGTGTTATAGCAAATACTAATAATAAAGTAGGTATGCTCCAGGTAACATTCAGCAGCCACATCACCAATTCATCTACCCATCCCTTAAAATAACCGGCCAATGCTCCTAAAATAATGCCCAGCGTTAAAGAGATGAGTACTGCAATTAAACCAACGGCCAGGCTTACCCTTGTTCCAATAATGAGGCGGCTTAAAATATCCCTGCCAAATTTATCAGTACCCAGCCAGTATTTTTTTGTGACGATATTTTGTACAATAAGATTTGCTGAATGATTTAAAGTGAGTTGATTTACAGAATAGTACTGAACAACAGCGGTATCTTCATCAATAAATTTATTAATGAGCAGGCTATCATTTTTTATTTTGTACCCGCTGATAGGTATGTAACGGTAATTCAGTTGCTCCCCGGATAATAAAATATTAAACCCATTTTTGGCACTGCTGTTTTTTAAATCCGGCACTTTTAAAAACTGTTGTGTATATCCTGGTTTCTTTGCCTGTATCTCTACAGTTTGTAAATCGGCATTGGGAGAATTATCCGGTGCTATTAAATAACCTAAAATGGCCAGGAGAAAGGCAATAATTATAATAAATAGCCCCAACAAAGCGCCTTTGTTTTTTTTAAGCCGCCTCCAGGTTTGCTGTTTAAATGAAAAAGATTGCCGCATGGTGTAAATTACAAATATAGTGGTAAGTAATAAGTGGTAAGTAATAAGTAACAGGTAATACTCACCACTCACGATTCACGATACATCCATCACACATTCAATTCCAAAATATCTCCGGTCCATTCCCTAATTTCCTGGCAAAGTAATTCATATGCTGCCCATGGCTTTTCTAAAGTTGGAATGATCTCTTTTAACGTAGATTGCCATTCTGCAGCATTAAAATTTTCGGGAAAACATTTTTTTAAAACATTGATCATCACCGGCACGGCTGTTGATGCTCCGGGCGAAGCGCCCAGTAAAGCAGCTAGTGTACCATCTGCCGCACAAACCAGTTCGGTACCAAACTCCAGTACGCCACCTTCTTTTTCATCTTTTTTAATTACCTGTACGCGCTGCCCTGCAATCACCAGTTCCCAGTCTTCCATCTTTGCGGCAGGATAATATGCTTTCAACGCATCCAGCCTGTCTTCGGCTGATTGGGTAACCTGCTTCACCAGGTATTTTGTTAACGGAAGATTATGCCAGCCAGCAGCCAGCATAGGAAACATGTTGTGCCACTCTATACTTTTGGGCAGGTCAAAATAGGAACCATGTTTTAAAAATTTTGTGCTGAAACCTGCAAAGGGTCCGAACAACAATTCTTTTTTACCATTGATCATCCTTGTGTCCAGGTGAGGCACACTCATTGGAGGTGAACCAACACTTGCCTTTCCATAAACTTTTACTGCATGATGTTGAATGATGTTTTCATTGGTGCACCTTAGCCATTGGCCACTTATGGGGAAGCCCCCATATCCTTTCGACTCTTCAATAGTTGATTTTTGTAATAAAGGTAAAGCGCCACCACCTGCACCAACAAAAACAAAATCGCCTTTTGTTTCAATGGAACTATCTGCCACTAAATTTTTTACGGTTATTTTCCATGCCCCACTTTCCAGTTTTTCCAGATCTCTCACCTCGTGGTTGAGATAAATTTTTACGTCATCCAAACTTTCCAAATGAGCAAACATAGCATCGGTTAATGCGCCAAAATTTACGTCGGTGCCAATATCCATTTTTGTTGCGGCAACTTTTTCTGAAGGATCTCTTCCTTCCATTACAAGGGGCATCCATTTGTTTAATTGCTCCCGGTCTTCGGAATATTGCATGTCGTTAAAAAGTTTATTGACAGCCATAGCTTCGAAACGTTTTTTCAGGAACGCTACGTTACCGGCTCCCCAAACAAAACTAATATGCGGCACGTGGTTAATGAAATCTCCCGGTGATGAAATATATGCTTCCTGCACAAGCCATGCCCAGAATTGTTTTGATATTTCAAACTGTGCAGCAATTTTTACAGCTTTTGAAATATCCATACTGCCATCTTCTTTTTCACTGGTATAATTTAATTCACAAAAAGCCGAATGGCCCGTGCCCGCATTATTCCATGCGTCCGAACTTTCTTCTGCAACTTTATTTAATTTTTCAAAAATAGTCAGGGAAATACCCGGCATTAATTTTTTTAAAAGCACCGCTAAGGTTGCACTCATGATGCCCCCTCCAATTAAGACAACATTTTTATTTTCATTTAAAAGCATGCTATAATTATTTTACATTTCTACCCTTCCATTTATAACTGCCAAATTTACCCAGCCAGCCGGCAATAACCGTATACAAAATATGAAAGGGCTGCATTAAGGGGAACCACCATAAGAGTTTTCTTTTTTTAAAGAATTCAGCAACGGGAAAAAGAAAAATTAATTCAATAACCGTCTTCATGATCAAAAAAAATAACCACCATCCAAAAGGCGTCGCAATAACGGTAAGCGGATAAATGTGCATACTGAACGTTTTGTTATTGACTAATGCCATTATGGGTAATAGAAGCAGCAGTAAATTAAATAAATATACTACCAGTAAAACCGTAAAGATCCTTTTATCGTCATATTGACCGGCTTTGCTTGCCCAACGGATGCGCTGGTTAAAAAAATCCTTTATACTATTTACCGGTTGTGTTTGTACGATAACTTCTTTAGCCTTTAAAAATAAAACAGCAGCAGGGTCGAGTTTAAATATTTTATGCATCAGCAGCATATCATCACCGCTGGCAATGCTATCGATACCTGCAAAGCCATTTACAGCAATAAAAGCAGTTTTTGTATAGGCCAGGTTAGCGCCGTTGCACATGCTGTGGATTTTTTTTTGTACCGATGCCCCGGTTATTCCCTGTAAGCTCATAAAATCCAATGCCTGGAATATTTCTATGAAGGTATTACTGCAATCAACAACGACCGGCATCGCGATGAATGCTGGTTTTTTTTCTTCATAAAATGCAGCTATAGTTTGCAGCCAGCCGGAAGGAACAATGCAATCTGCGTCAGTAGTAATAATTAATTCCCCCTCCGAATGCCGGATAGCAATTTCTATAGCTTTCTTTTTATAAGAATTAATTGCAACTGCGGCTACAAGATCCTGCAAATTCAACAACTTCAAATTGGACAGATCAAAAGATTCAACAACAGCAGCAGTATTATCAGTTGAATGGTCATTAATAACCAGCACTTCAAATAATTCTTTTGGATAAGATTGATTAGCGATCGATTGAAGGCATTTACCGATACTATGCGCTTCATTTCTTGCAGGAATGATCACGGATATTTTAGTGATTGCCTTTAAATGGGAGATCGTTGGTTTAAAATCTAAAATCGATACCCAGCTTTTACGATAATAAAGTAATAACCCGGCATAAATCAACAAAATAACAAAAGCTATGACAGTAATGATGGGCTCCATAAAATTAAAAAAAGTACAAGTGAGCCCCGCTTTTGAGGCACTGCCGGCGACACAAAAATAAATTTTAAATCTTCAAATGAATCATTATCTTTGTTTAGTTGCATAAACAACTATATGTCAAACAACCAATTTAAGAAAGGCGAATTATACAGTTTTATTACGGGCAAGGCCAGCACGGCAATAGGCAGGCGGCTGCAAAAGAATTTCAAGCAGGCCAATATCGAGATTACTATCGAACAATGGAGCGTGTTATATCATTTATGGAAAGAAGATGGGTTGAGCCAACAGCAGTTATGCGAAGCCACTTTCAGGGATAAACCAAGTATAACAAGATTGGTGGATAACCTTGAAAAAGTAAAGCTGGTAAAAAGGAATGCATCAAAAGAAGACCGCAGGATCAATATGATCGTACTGACAGACGAGGGCAGCGAACTGGAGGAAAGATGTATGGCCATTGCCAACACCACTTTAAACGAAGCCCTGGAAGGTGTAACGAATGGACAGATAGAAATTGCTAAGGAAGTGTTACAGATGGTGTATGATAATTTGAAATAGTTCATGGTTCATAGCTGATAGTTCATAGTAAAACAGCTGAACTTCCTTAACCATGAACCATTAAAAAAAATTAATAAAATTTAAAATCATGAATACAACAACAGCAACCCAAACCTTATTCAAAGGCGGCGAGTGGTTAATTAAAGAAAGCAATGCTTTTGAAAACTTTACTCCCGAAGATTTTAACGAAGAACAGCTGATGGTAAAAGAGATGTGTATCCAGTTCTTAGATGCTGAAGTGATACCGATCGTTGACCGGATGGATAAAATGGAGCCAGGACTGATGCCTTCATTAATGGTTAAAGCCGGCGAACAGGGTTTACTCGGGGCCAGTGTGCCGGAAGCTTTGGGTGGACTGGGAAAAGATTTTATTACTTCTACACTGGTCAACGAAGGATTAGGCGGTGGCTATTCTTTCAGTGTTGCTATAGCTGCACATACCGGTATCGGCACATTGCCCATTTTATACTTTGGAACAGAGCAGCAAAAGCAGAAGTATATTCCTAAATTAGCCAGCGGCGAATGGAAAGGTGCTTACGGGCTAACGGAGCCTAATAGTGGCAGTGATGCACTGAGTGCAAAAACCACGGCAACGCTGAGCAGCGATGGAAAGAACTATATTTTGAACGGCCAAAAGTGCTGGATCACCAACGGCGGATTTGCTGATGTGTATACCGTATTTGCAAAAATTGACGGGGATAAATTCTCCACTTTTATTGTTGAGAGAGGGTTTGAGGGTTTTACCCAGGGGCCTGAAGAGCATAAGATGGGTATCAAAGGTTCTTCCACTGTGCAGTTATATTTCCAGGATTGTAAAGTACCGGTTGAAAATTTATTGGGTGAGATTGGAAAAGGGCATATCATCGCTTTCAATATTTTAAATATCGGGCGGTTAAAATTATGTGCTGCTGCTATCGGTGCAAGCAAAATGTCACTTGGCCTTTCAATTGAATATGCAAAAGCAAGAGAACAATTCAATACTGCTATTGCAAATTTCGGTGCAATAAAATATAAACTGGCTGAAATGGCTATCCGCATTTTTGCAAGTGAAAGCGCCTTATACAGAACCAGTAAATGGGTGGATGATAAAGAAATAGAATTGGCCGCTGCCGGTAAACCTTTTAATGAAGCGTTGTTGGGTGCTGCTGAAGAATATGCTGTAGAGTGTGCCATTTTAAAAGTACATGGCAGTGAAGTATTAAATTATGTAGTGGATGAAGGCGTGCAGATACATGGCGGCAATGGCTTCAGCGATGAATATCCGGCAAGCCGCGGTTACAGGGATAGCCGCATCAACAGAATTTACGAAGGCACCAATGAAATTAACCGTTTGCTTACTGTTGATATGATATTAAAAAGAGCCATGAAAGGTAAGCTCGACCTGATGGGCCCTGCAATGGCAGTTAGTAAAGAACTGATGAGCATTCCTGAATTTGGTAATGATGATGAAGCAGCTTTTGCCAAAGAACGCAAAGCCATTGTGAATATGAAAAAATGTATCCTGATGGTTGCCGGTGCGGCAGTACAAAAGTTGATGATGAAAATACAGGACGAGCAGGAGATATTGATGAATATTGCTGATATGGCCATCGAAACATTTGAAGCAGAAAGTACTTTATTGCGCGTAATGAAATTAACCGATAAACAAGGCGAAGCCGCTGCACAAACACAAATTGATATGATGCGTTGTTATTTGAACGATGCTGTAGATAAAGTAAATAAAGCGGGTAAAGAAGCCATCAATGCTTTTGCTACAGGCGATGAACAGCGCATGATGTTGCTGGGGTTGAAACGATTTACAAAAACTGAACCGTTTAACAGTAAAGACGCAAGAAGAAGAATTGCAGATAAGATGATCGCTGCAAATAAATATGCCTGGTAA
>JBBRCB010000069.1:0-10517 GCA_038205215.1 Chitinophagales bacterium
GCCAACACTTCATCATCAATAAAACTATTACCCGTACACGTAGCGGCAGCCTTACTTAAAATATACCAGGCCGCATCGGCAATGATCTCCGGTGTGCGGCTCATCTTCATCAGCATTTCTCCACCCAGTAAATTATTTACCGCGGCAGTGGCAATAGTTGTGCGTGGCCATAAAGTATTGGCAGCGATATTATATTTCTTTAACTCTGCTGCCAGTCCAAGTGCGATCATGGTCATATCATATTTACTAATAGTGTAAGCGAGATGGTTGGCAAACCATTTCATATCCATATTTATTGGTGGCGACAAATTAAGGATATGTGCGTTGGTGGATTTTTTTAAAAAAGGAATACAGGCTTTGCTTACCATAAATGTTCCCCTTACATTGATATCATACATCAGGTCGAAACGTTTGGGTTCTGTTTGTTCGGTAGGCGTGAGGTTTATAGCGGAAGCATTATTGATCAAAATATCAAGGCCGCCAAAAGTTTCCACTGCTTTATCAATCACATTTTGTACCTGGTCTTCAAAACGGATATCACACTGCACGGCCAATGCTTTACCTCCTGCTGCTTCCATTTCGGCCGCTGCCGAGAAAATAGTACCCCCCAGTTTGGGATTTTCTTCCACACTTTTACTCGCAATTACAATATTGGCACCGTCTTTTGCCAGCCTGAGGCCAATAGCCTTCCCTATACCACGTGATGCCCCTGTAATAATTACCGTTTTGTTTTTAAATGACATGATTATTTATTTACTCAAATCTAATTAAAAGCCCTAACAAAATGCTTTTCAGTGGCTTTATAAAAAAGTTTTAAAAAAGTTAAACAAATGTTTGATTAATATTAAACAGATGTTTAGCTTTGTGCCTTTAAAAAATTTACGCATGGATTTCAACGGCAAGCAATTAAAAATAATGGAGACCGCGGAAATGCTTTTTGCTGAAAAAGGCTTTTCCGGTACTTCGGTAAGGGATATTGCCGATGCGGCTGATGTGAACGTGGCCATGATATCCTATTATTTTGGTTCGAAAGAAAAGATGCTGGAGTCGCTTTTTAATTACCGGTCAGAAGCTACAACACTGAAACTGGTAAGTATGTCGAACAACGAAACGCTTAGCCCGATAGAAAAAGTAAACCACATGATCGATTATTACATTGATAAATTTTTGAACCAGCAATGTTTTCATAAGGTTATGATGAGAGAACAGGTGGCCAGTCACCGGCATGTTGTATCCGGTTTGATAGGGCATTATAAAAAACGCAACCAGGCATTGGTAAAGCAATTGATACATGAAGGGCAGAAGAGCGGGGATTTTATTAAACATGTTGATATCCCTCTATTGATGGCTACATTAGTGGGAACGGTAAGCAACATGATCACCACGCAGCATTTTTATAAAGAGATCAACAACCTGCAGGACATGCCCGATGAACAATTTCAAAAACTCATCAAGAAAAAATTAAGTGCACACATAAAATTTCTTTTTAAAGCCATCTTAACTCATGAAGCATAAATTGATCCTGATTACAATAAGCCTGCTGAGCCTTCAATCACTTGTAGCACAGCAGAGCAGGAAACTCACGCTAAAAGAAGCGATCGAACTGAGCATTGCCTACAGCAAACAACTTAAATTAAACGCCGCAAAGATACTGGAGGCAGGCAGCGCTGTGAAAGAAGCTGAGGAAAAGCGTTTACCCGATGCTGGTGTAAGCGGCACTTACTTGTACTTACCAATAAGGCCAACTATTAATTTAAAAAGCGATTCAGCCGGTGGCGCGGGCGGGCCAAAAGTATCACAGGCTTTTTTTGGTATGGCTACTATTTCTTTACCCCTGTACAATGGTGGTAAATTAAAATATGGGATTGAATCTGCTAAATACCTTGAGCAGGCATTAAAGCTGGATGCAGAAAATGATCGTACATCGGTCATCTTAAATACACTTACTGCCTGCATCAATTTATTTAAAGCCAAAGAGGCCATTACCCTTGTAAAAGAAAACCTGGAACAATCGCAGCAAAGGGTAAAAGACTTAACTAATCTTGAAAAGAATGGCTTACTGGCCCGCAACGATCTTTTGAAAGCAGCACTGCAAACTTCAAATATCGAATTAACATTGATAGATGCAGAAAGCAATTACAGGCTGGCAAGTGCCAACATGGATATTATGCTCGGCCTGCCGGAAGAAACGGATCTTATTCCCGACAGGAATGGCTTAGCGTTACCCCCGTCAGTTAAATCAATTGCGGAATACGAGCAGGATGCTTTACAAAACCGTAACGACATCGCAGCGGGCTCTGTACGTAGAAAATATGCAGAATTAAATATAAAAACAATAAAGGCAGATTATTACCCCAGTATTGCTTTAACCGGCGGCTATGTTGCTGCTGACATACCAAAGTTTCTCAGTGTAACCAATGCCGTTAATATTGGTGTTGGCGTTAAGTACAATATTTCTTCGCTTTGGAAAACAAAAACAAAATTGGCCACCGCTGAAGCCAGGGTAAAGCAGGTTGTGGCAAGCCAGGAAATGTTGAGTGATAATATTCGTATGCAGATCAACCAGGCATACCAGGCTTACTTCGTAAGTACCAAAAAAATAGAAGTATTGGAAAAGTCTGTACTGCAGGCAACGGAAAATTACCGCATCACTAAAAATAAATATGAGAACAGCCTGGCAACAACTACAGAATTACTGGATGCGGATGTGGCCTTATTGCAAAGCAAATTAAGTGTCACCAATGCAAAAGCCGATTCTTTTCTTGCTTATAACAGGTTATTGTATGCAGCAGGACTTTTAAAAAATTAATTCATTACCACAACAAATATAAAAGAGATGGACATGGAACAAAATGTAAAAGCAGCCCCGCAAGTGGCCCCCGCAGCAGAAGCACCCAAAAAGAAAAGTAAGACCTTTTTGATCATTTTATTATTACTGGTTGCAGGCGGCACATGGTTTGGTATTAGTAAGTACAATCATGGCAAACATCATGAAGAAACAGATGATGCACAACTGGAAGCAAATATCAGCCCGGTGATACCACGCATTGCCGGCTATGTAAAAGAAGTTCGTGTAAAAGATAACCAGGTAGTAAAAAAAGGAGATACGCTTTTAATATTAGACGACAGGGACATGGCGCTGAGGGTACAGCAGGCTGAAGCAGCGCTGGCAACTGCAAAAACCAATTTGGGTTCTGCTGAGGCAAATACCAACGCATCGAAAGCAACTATCAATAGTTCGCAGGCAAATATTGCTATTGTGGATGCACAGATAGAAGCGGCTAAAGTAAATGTTTGGCGTACCAAACAGGATTATGACCGATATGCCAATTTAATAAAAGACCATTCCATTACGCAACAACAATTTGAGCAGGCACAGGCTGCAAAAGAAACCGCGGAACGCCAGCTGAATATATTAATGCAGCAAAAGAACCAGGCTTCGCAGCAAACGAATACAGTGGCATCTCAAAGCAATGCTACTTCTTCTCAAATTAGTGTAGCCGGTGCTGTGATCAAACAGCGTGAAGTGGAAGTGGCAGAGGCCAAACTCAATCTTTCTTATGCTGTAGTTACTGCACAGGAAGCTGGTTTGGTTTCCAAGGTAAGTGCACAACCAGGTCAATTTCTGCAGGCGGGCCAATCTGTTTTTAGTATCGTATTGAGCCAGGATATCTGGGTAGTGGCCAATTTTAAAGAAACGCAATTCGAAAAAATGAAGATCGGGCAAAAAGTGAGCATACACGTGGATGCTTTTCCCGGCCACAATTTTGATGCAACATTGACTTCTTTTTCTCCTGCTACAGGGTCACGGTTTGCATTATTGCCTCCCGACAACAGCAGCGGAAACTTTGTAAAAGTAGTGCAGCGCTTACCGGTAAAAATAGAATTTAATAGCGCCGATAGTTTTGTAAAACAACTGAAGGCGGGAATGAATGTAACAGTAGATGTTCATTTAGATTGACCCTATTCTCTATAAAGATGTAGAGACAGAAAAAACAAATTTATGCAACAGATGGAGTCCCTGGTAGAGTATGGCTCAAAGCGGGTGATCATTACAATTACCGCAATATTATGTACGTTGCTGGAAATTGTTGATACAACAATTGTAAACGTGGCCTTGAATGATATGCGGGGTACATTGGGCGCCACGCTTACGGAAGTAGGCTGGGTTGTTACCGCTTATGCTATTGGTAATGTGATCATCGTACCCATGACGAGCTGGCTGTCGCAGCAATTCGGCCGGCGTAATTATTTTGCAGCTTCTATTATTTTATTCACCGTATGTTCTTTTTTATGCGGCAATGCAACCGGCATTTGGGAACTGGTGGCCTTTCGCTTTTTACAGGGCATCGGTGGGGGTGCTTTATTGGTGACTTCCCAAACCATTATTACAGAAAGCTACCCTCCCAATAAAAGGGGCATGGCCCAGGCTATTTATGGTTTAGGTGTTATTATTGGCCCTACACTCGGGCCCCCATTGGGTGGGTATATCGTGTACCACGCTTCATGGCCTTATATTTTCTTTATCAACATACCGCTTGGAATAATTGCTGTACTGCTTACGCTGCAGTTTGTTCGCAGTCCTAAATATGCTGAAAAAAGTGCCGTGAGCGATATCGACTGGCTTGGGATTGCATTGTTGATCGTTACCGTTGGATCCCTGCAGTATGTTTTAGAAAAAGGACAGGATGATGATTGGTTCAACAGCAATACTATCATACTATTGGCAGTAATGGCCTTTTTAGGTTTGTACTTTTTTATCTGGCGGGAATTAACCTACCGGAAACCTATTGTAGATCTGCGGGTATTGAAAAACAATAACCTTCGTGTGGGTACAATCCTCTCCTTTATAATGGGATTTGGTTTATACGGTTCCACTTTTATTATACCGTTATATACGCAGTCTGTTTTAGGATGGACAGCGCAACAGGCCGGGATGCTGATGGTGCCTGCAGCATTGACTACTGCAGTGATGATGCCCATAATTGGAACGCTTTTACAAAAAGGCATGAAGCAACAGTACCTTGTGGCGGGTGGGTTTATGATGTTCGCTGTTTTTACTTTTTGGGGCTACAATATTCTCACACCTGATACCAGTTCGGATGATTTCTTCTTGATGCTTATCGTACGTGGTGTTGGTTTGGGCATGTTATTCATACCCATAACAGCGCTTTCACTCTCTTCATTAAAAGGACAGGAAATCGGTCAGGGTGCAGCTTTTACCGGTATGATGCGGCAACTGGGCGGTTCATTCGGCATTGCACTGATCACAACTTTTTTATCCCGGCAGAATATTGTACACCGTACCAACCTGGTAAGTAAACTGGATTTTAATAACCCGTTCGTACAGCAACGCATAAACGCTATACAGCAAGCTTTCATCAGTAAGGGTAAAGCAGCCGATGCTGCGCTGAAATCAGCCTATGCTGCGCTTGACGGAATGGTTACCAAACAGGCGGTGGTATTATCTTATATGGATGTATTCCTTTATCTGGGTATCATATTTTTGATTTGCATACCATTTGTAATAATGGTTAAAGGCAATAAACAACCTAAAATGGATTTAAGCGAAGCGATGCATTAAAGTCATTTCACACAAAGACGCTAAGAATAACAGAGCCGCAAAGAAACTTTGCGGCTTTGTATTTTAACTTAGCTTCTTTACGTATAATCCTTATTTCAGCGTTGCTTCGTGGGTGATATTAGTATTCAATAATTTTGAAATAGGGCAGTTTGCTTTGGCATCTGCTACCGCTGTTTCAAATTGTTCTTTACTGATACCGGGTATTGTAGCTGAGACTATTAAATGCGATTCCGTTATGACACCTGCGGCAGGATCCAAAGTAATTTCACATTTGGTTTCAATTGCATCAGGTGTAAAACCAGCAACGCCTAAAACAAAACTAAGCTTCATACTAAAGCAACCTGCATGCGCAGCCGCTACCAATTCTTCAGGATTGGTACCAACACCTTCCGCAAAACGTGAGTTGAAGGAATATTGTGTTTTGCTTAAGATGGTGCTTTGGGTGGTAAGGTTACCGTTACCTTCTTTTCCGGAGCCGCTCCAAACGGCAGTTGCGTTGCGTTTCATAATTTTATTAATTTATTGTTTTTAAATTTAAATATATGCGCCAAATCCCCCGGCTGGCGGAGCTTTACGCTTTAAAAGTTCGGGTGCTTTTTGTTAATGGTGATGCTATTATTTAAAAGCCCTTTTATATTCATCTTCTTCAAAGCCAACAATTATTTCGCCATTATGTTCAATCACCGGCCTTTTAATAATACTGTTGTTGGCGAGCATTATATTTATGGCTTCCTGCGGGTTATTTACTTTTTGTTGTACGGCTTCCGGTAATTCCCGCCAGGTGGTACTTCGTTTGTTAAAGATAGTTTCCAAACCTTGCCTGTCGCACCATTCCCTGAGTTTTTCTTTGCTTATGCCCTGCAATTTATAATCATGAAAGCTAAAAGCAATATTATTTTTATTTAACCAGGTGATTGCTTTTTTGGTGCTGTCGCAGTTGGGGATGCCGTAAATCGTAACATTTTTCATTCTTCGTATTTTCTATTTACTTTTTTTCTTGACAAAAAAAGTAACAAAAAAGTAAGGAAAGAAAAGATATACATCGCTTTTCTTTCGAGGAGCTATGTTGAACATTAGCGCTACTGTAGCTTCAGCATAATATCTCTACTGTTAATTTGAATGCAGCATAATTTACTGGCGACAATTTTAAAATTATTATCCCCGATTTTTAAATTAATACTCCGGTAACACGGGTTTTGTTTTCATAATATCTTCTATCTTTTCCATTACTTCAGGCGTTAATTTTTCCAATGCATCAATGGCTTTTAAATTATCCAATAGCTGCAATTTTTTTGTAGCCCCTAAAATGGCGGTGCTTACATTGGGGTTTTTAATGCACCAGGCAATGCTTAACGCGGCGGTGCTAACACCCAGTTTGGTGGCCAGTGCACTGAGCTTTTTTACTTTCTTTATTTTTTCATCCATTATCCAGCGCTCTTTCAACCAGCCGAACCCTTCCAATGCAAAGCGACTGTTCTCAGGAACGCCTTCGTTATATTTCCCGCTTAAAAGTCCCGAGGCTAACGGGCTCCAGATGGTAGTGCCCATGCCCACGGTTCTGAAAATGTCCAGGTATTCTTTGTCAATCTTTTCTCTTTCAAATAAATTGTATTGCGGTTGCTCCATGGTGGGACCGATCAACCTGTATTTTTCTGCGACACGGTGCGCTTCCATGATTTCTACACCACTCCATTCGCTGGTACCCCAGTACAATACTTTGCCCTGCTGGATCAAATGGTTCATTGCCCAAACCGTTTCTTCAATGGGCGTATTTTTATCAGGGCGGTGACAGAAGAACATATCGAGGTAGTCTACCTGTAAACGTTGCAGTGCTTCGTTGCAGGCTTCCATCAAATGCTTGCGGCTGTTACCGGTTTGATTGGGCTTATTGTCTTTTCCCCTCCATCCCCAGAATGCTTTAGAGGATACCGTATAGGAAGTACGGTCCCATTTTTTCATTTTTAACACACGCCCCATCATCTTCTCACTTTCACCCAACGCATATGCTTCTGCATTATCAAAAAAGTTGATGCCGTGATCATAGGCGATGCCCATCAATTCATCGGCAACTTTATCATTGATCTGTTTGCTGAAACTTACCCAGCTTCCAAAAGAAAGCACACTAACCTGTAAGCCTGATCTGCCGAGACGACGGTACTGCATAAAATTTACTTTAAAAATTTGAGTGGTGAAGTTAGGATAAGAGTGGGATAATGAATTTTCGAAATTGGTTAAAATAATTACCCGGGTAAAGAAAGCACCCCTATATTAATTTTCAGGAAACTGCGATGAAGGTACTTTTATAATAGTATTGGTAGGGTTGATCACGTGCTTATCTTTAAAATCCTGGCTGGTCTCAAAGCCGGTACCATTAATACTTTGCATTTTAGTTCTTATCCGTACCGGTTTATCAGTATAAAATTGATGATCGGGGCGGTTCCTGTCCCAGTACAACTCATCGCAATACAACGTATCCCCGGTTAATAACCCGATAAAACGCACACTGTCCCTTAATAATACCATACTCTGGCTTTCGATGTACTTTGCATATTTGGCATCCAGTATACTTTCGATCACGGAAAATTCATTGTAAAAATCTACGTGAAGGGTTTTTGGAAATTCTACGTAAGGCAAACTATCCTGCACCCTTAGCATCAACGGTGCCCGCAGTATTGCCTTTGCCCTGCCGTCGGTGGTATAATTGACGTTGACATTAACGGCTTCTTCTACACCCAATTTTTTCCTGGTCAGCTTGTCAATTTCTTCAGCGGTATTTTCACAGGCCGACAAAAAAATGCAGCCCGAAATAAAGGCTGCAGTTAATCTTATGTAAATGCTTTTAAAAGCCATTATTTAATTGTACTTACGTTTTATAAACCAGTTGGCATTCATGGAAACACCTATACTAAAACGTACTGTTGTTTCCTTTACATTGGTTTTCTTATCCCCTCTTCCGCCTATTTCCAATGCTGTGTTTAACATAACAAGACCGGATTCATAATTATACCCTAATCTTTGCAAAGAACTTAAAGGCATACCCGTTCCAAAAGTGAATGCATAATCAGGCCTGTTGTTATTCGTTTTAATATAATCGGGGCCATAATAAAAACCAGCACGGTATTTTACAAAATTAAAATACCTCCTGAATGGAGTACCTGCTTTAGCTGGATAATATTCTCCGCCAACCCTCACTATCCAGTTATTTTTAACCTGGTCGGCCTGGCCATAATACCTGTATTTGCTCCATTGAGTCATTTCGTAATCGGCACCAAACAACCAATGCGCATCACGGTACGTAAATCCACCGCCAATCGATAACGGGTATTCGATAACGCCCTTTACATCCTTGGTTTCAAAAACACTATCGATACGGTAAGAAGCGGTATTGGCATCGTAGTCAAATGTCTCCCTGACATCATCACGTTTGGCTTTTAAGTTTTGCTTCACGTTGCCGTATACACCCAATCTTAAAAACTTATAATTCTCCTTATTACTTGAATCCAGGATAATATCATATTGCAAACCTGCATTAACAAACACACCTCCAAAATGTGTTTTGTTGGCAGAATTGGATTTATAATAGACTACCGTATCATTGATAAAACTAAGTCGGGTGCTGTAATCCTTGTTACCAAACATATAACCCGCAGTTATGCCGACACTTACATTCTTTACCTTTATCCCCGTTCCTATAAATGCTTCATTGGCACCACCGCTGCCTTCAAATAGGGTATATAGGCTGTCAATATTATTAAGGCGCTGGGCTTTCTCTATCTTATAGTTGATTTTTGTTACCGGCCTCAAACCAAAATTCATTCCCCAACCAATATTTTTTCTTCTCATTTTTGCAGTAGTCAAAGGGAAAGCGAGTTGCAGGTAAGAAAACAGTGAGTTGGCAGACGTGAATTTTTTTACAGGGTTGGTACTTTTTAATGTTCTGAAATCTGCTTCAATGGCCATGTCAAAAATGGTATTGTATATTTTGCCTAAAGCGGCGGGGTTAATATAATTAACATTGGGATAGTCGCCCGTTGCTGCAGAAAGTCCTCCCATTGCCCTGGAAAATGTATTATGATTGGGGGCAATGTCTCCCAAGCCATATCTTGAATAAGGGGAGTTTTCCTGTGCAAAAGCCACCATCTGAAAGCCAAACACCAAAAAAAATACGGGTAGAAATTTAGTCATTGTTAGTTTCGCTGAGTGCATAAAGTCCTTTAAATAAAAAATTACTGTCGGCAAATATCCTGTTTTTAAGCCGACGAGCAAAATAGGTCGTATCACCCCCGGTTAAAACCACGTTAAAGTTCCCGTATTTTTGAGCATATTCATCTATAAATCCGTCGATTTCATAGGCAATCCCGGCTATTACGCCACTTTGCATATTGGTTTTGGTATCATAGCCAATGAGGGGGAAATTCCATGCTGCCTGCACCAACGGAAGCTTTGCCGTGAAGACCTGCATGGCTTTAAACCTCATTTCCATACCAGGCGAGATACTGCCACCAATAAACTGCTGGTATTGATTGATAAAATTATAAGTTATGCAGGTGCCAAGCCCGATCACCAGGTTATTTTTGCCCGGGTAAAAATGGGCAGCAGCAGCACAAAGCGCCAACCTGTCGGCGCCTATTGTTTCCGGCTTGCCTACCGCAGTCGTAAAATTTGCCCTGGTAAGATGCGAAAGCTTGTGAAATTTTGTTGTGCCGCCTAAAAAAGTTTCAATGGCAGGATTATGATTTATAACAGATGCTAAGATCGTTTTTTGGGGTTGATGGATAGCTATTAATCTTTCAATGGTAAACATTTCATCATTGGGCAACACTATTTCCTCTACAAAATTATCGTCATTAAAAACCGCAGCTTTCAGCCGTGTATTTCCAAAATCAAGACAAAGCGTTTTCATGTTATTTGTTTAGAGATGGTTTGGTTTAGA
>JBBRCB010000070.1:0-10033 GCA_038205215.1 Chitinophagales bacterium
TGAGACTGTGTATCTGCTTTTGAAAAATCACCAGGCTCTGTTTTTAGCTGCGCTGCTTTTGGCCCATCGCCCAGACCTTTTGCACCGTGGCAAGATTTACAGTGGGTAGCCCATAACGCCTTTCCATCAGCAATGGAAGCAGCATTAACGGCAATGGGGTTTTTCATCGTTTTATAGTTGTCGGGTACCGGCCAGGGTTTTTGATCCATGTTATGCTTAACAGTAAAGCTAATACCGGTAATTCCCAGGATAACTGTAACTAAAGCGAATATCTTTTTCATAAAATGTAATGTTTTTGATGGTTTAATTACTAATGGGCTTATTGTTCCATTGTTTCATCAGCAAGTTAATGTTAAGCATCTTTTCTGCAACTGATGAATAACCAGTACTGATATGATTGTCGTCATGTTATGTAAAAAGGGTCTATTTGAGGTAAAATGAAATACCCGTTTCTATATTTGACATATCGATCACCTGTGCTGGTTTTTCAGCATCGAAAACCAATAACCCAAATGACTCTTTTTGTTCGTCGAGGTCAATACATTCTTTTTCGCCGTTACTTCGAATAAACAGCAGGTACCTGTAGCGTTTAGATTCAACGATCTTTAACGAAGGCCAGGTCTTTTTTATAACGATACGTGCGTTGCGCATCTGGAAAAAATATTCGTGCATCAAACCTTCGTAAGTCATGGTATCCGTTTGTGTTTTTATTTTTAATAGCTGCATTGAATCAGGCTGGTAAAAAACTGCGGATGCCGTGGTGATTGCCAGCGTGTCCTGTAATATGGCCGGGGCTTTAAATATGGAGTTTATGGTGCTTTTATTTTTAACCTTATCTATTTTTTGTTTTTCGGCTGTGCGGTTGTTATCACAGCCGGCTAAGAGCACAGCCAGGTATACAACAAAAAAAAATCCAGCAATATATAAAAAAGCGGTTTTCATTCTAAAAAATTACATTGTTGTAATCAGATTTTATAAAAGAACCCTGAATTAGATTTAATTCAGGGTTGTTGAAACCGGATTCTTTCTTCATGAACGAATCAGTATTTTAATAATTCCATAACCTGGTAATGTTAAAGCCGATCCTGAAATTATCAAGGAAATGGAAATTAACAGAAGCAGGGTTAAGTTTTGGTTCATGGTTAAATGGATCACTATCGTTGAATAAGTTATTCCTTGCCGGTGATAGGAAAAAGTAATTACCCAAAAATAGCTGGAATGAGTGACTGCTGGTATTGAACTCAAGCCCTAAAGATAAATTCGGATGGGGGTTATGAATATTGTGTTTTGTAATGGGTTGATCGTAGTTGATCATTAAAGATGTTACGTTGGTGAGCTTGTATCTTCCTGAAAAAGCAATGGCAAAATGCTCATGTTTCATTTCGTTGAATATTTCAGTTCCTGTACTGTCATTTTTTGTATAATAGCCATTCACTGAATTTTGGTGAGAGATGCTGGGTGCGATCTGTAAAGACAATTTATTCGTGATCTTCCTTGCTATGATGAGCTGGTTAAAAAAGAACAGCCTTTGTTCCCGGTATTTAAAGACGCTTCCGTCAGGGTCCAGCCTTGTTTCATAGGCCACATCGCCATAATAAGTTAGGCTCACAGGATATTTTCCTTTCGTCTGGGTAAAAATGGCATATTTAGCGTTGCCGTCCCAAACCATATGGTCTTTGGTTAACCCTATGCCCACAAAAAGTTTTTTTATTGGAGCGTAGTTTACACCAAGCCGTATATTAGAGGGCGCAAAAAATCCACCCAGGTCTTCGTAACCTTTTTCTAAAGTGCCGAACCGGTGCATGATATCCATTTCAAATGTTTTTTTCACAGGTACCATTACGGTTTGATTGTCGATGATCCACACACTTTGAAAAGTATTTTTTACAGGTTTGGGTTTAACCGGCCCTGCGATCTCTTCTGTTGCGGTGCTATCCTGCGCATATACGCTTGCCTGCAAAAAGAACAGGCTGCTTATCACACACAGGCCTGCTGCAAGCCGTTGTTTCGATATTTTTATTTTTAGTTGCATGGTATTAATTTTTGGGATCAGTTAATTGTTGGGTGCACCATTTCTTATCCAGTCATAGATCTTTTGCCTGTCTACGGCAGAAGGAATATATTCCTTCATTTCGCCATTCATCTTTATGTACAGGATGCTTTCTTTTGGAACTAGCGTGTTCACATACCCGCCATTCACAATCTGCTGGTAAGAACCTCCCGTGGTCATATAAGGTTTATGCGCACCCGAAACATGGCAACCCGCTAAAGCGCATTTCGTGTTCACCATTGGGGAGATATCAGTAGAAAAACTCACTGCCTGCGGAGGCCCGTCTGGATTTACTGCGGCATCGGGAAGAATAACATCTTTGTAGCAACTTACTAAGCTTGCTGTTGCAACAACAATGATTGCCGTATATATGCGTATCTTTTTCATTGTACTTCTTTTTAATGATTACTTATTATTGAAATTCATGTTGCACTCAATGTCGATCTTATCCGAAATGCTGGTACTGGTAATACCATAGTCACGGCAATTGAACTGGAATTTTAACTGCAGGCCAAAAACATCATAAGTAGAAAGCACATTTGCTTTGGGAATATATTTTAGCGTGCCCACGATTGATTTTGTAAGTGGTGCAGTTAATTTACCCTGCCAGGTAAGGTTAAGTTTTACTATATAATCATTGCTAAGCGCATCAAATTTAACTTCGGTAGTTTTGATTACCGCAAGGTTAGTTACAGTTAGGTTTTGCGTACCCGGTACAATTGCAACGGTACCCATTCCGGATATATTACAACCGGCATCACGTCCGGGTTCACCTGTATTGGACTGGTTGATCTGTACATAGCCGCTGAAATATGTTTTCGCCGGTTCATTTTCATAAAAGGCCCAGGAAGTATCCCGTAGGGGTTGGCCGGCAGTAACATAATTGGTCATTTCTGCAGCGGTTACGTCATGCATACCAAACTGGTTAAAACGACCGGTAAGTAAACCTGCTGCTCCTACATAATTGGTAGCCCACAAAACGCTGCTGTGCGCCTTATCGATTTTCCATTCAGCGGGGTTACCTACAGTAAGGTTGCCGGGCAAGTGCACATTGGTGCCATGTTTAATTATAGGTGTAGTTGATGCCGCTGGTGGAGGTACTACATTTTCGCGTGTACAACTTACAATGTAGCCTAAGCCACTAATAAGTACTACAAGTATCAGCTGTACTTTATTACTAAAACGTTTCATAAAAATAGTATTTGGTGAATGATTAATTATTGCCGTAAAAATATTCCGGGGAGCGTTAATTTGTGCTGACCATAATCAAGCAGTTATATGACACTTATCATATAGGTATAACGCAGCTGTTGAAGCCTATTTGATCAACGGGCTTTCTTACTGCTTATGAATGAGTATATCGAGTAGAACAGAAAAATGAAGATAAAGGCGCCCAGATTAACGAGCAGGCTCCTTGTATAAATGTGCATATCGTTTTGCAGGATATTATTATCGGTGTGAAAAAAAAATTCCTCAAAAATATCCCTCACGATAAAGTAAAAAAACACCAGGCTGTGTAAGAGGCTTAACACAGGTCTTTTTGCAAGCGCGGGTATGAAGAATACCAATGAAAGTAGCGCCCATATTTTTAAATAAGGATTTTGGGTAGCGAGCTGGATATTTTCGAAACTATAATCAGGATATAAATTCTTTAGTTGTAAACCCAGGTATAATATACCCACCAATGCATAAGTTACGGGAGCAAACGAAACCAGTTTTATTTTGATCGACCCTTTTTTTTGAAAATAGGTTCCCAGCAAACGAACTATAAAATAAATAAGCGGGTAGCCGGAAAAGAAAGCCAACAGCTCAAGCCGTTCAATATAGATAAAAAAGCTGTCATCCATGAAGAAATGGTTTACCCGGATCGCAATATTAATAGCCTAAATTACATAACAATTACCACGAAGTGTTCATTAGTTTTTGGGATGCGTTATTTTTTAGAACTTAAACACGACGCAGTCAGTAAAATTATTTATGTAACAGCACACTATCTTCCACTACCACAAAAGTGGTATCTTTTTTTCGGGGGCTTACTAAATAAGTGCCTGTAAATTTTCCAAAGGCGGGCAGCACGGCATATTTTTCGGTGAAATAAAAACAGGGAAAACGCAAAGTCTGTTTACCCAAACCTTTCACACTTACGGCAGGATGAATATGCCCGCTGAAAAAATAATCTTTCTCCTCTACCTTTACTTCTTCGGCATCTTCGATAAAGTGGATAAAAAGAAAATTGTTTTTGCGCCATACTTTCTCTACCACTTCAATACCGGCGTTGGTATACCATTTTTCCGGAACAATATCATGATTGCCTTTTACCAGTAACACAGGTACATGCTGCAGGTCATTTCGCCATTTTAAAAATAATTCATGTTCTTTATTTTCAACGCTGTGAAAAAGATCACCGACGATCACCACCAGGGCCGGTTTAAAAAATTGTATCGCGGCAACAAAACGTTGCATATCTTCTTTCATCACGGCAGCAGGTACAGCAATACCTGATTTTCTAAAATGCCCTGTCTTGCCTAAATGAAGATCGGATAAGATCAATATCTTTTCCTGCTCCCAGAAAATGGTGCGGTTGCAGTTTAAAATAAAATCATTTTTATTAATGGTGTGCTTAACGAATGAAGGCATTTTTATGAACGTTTGTTTTTAAACCATGAAACATAAACCATGAACTATGAACTAAAACAATCTATCCTTTCCCAACTGCTCCTGCATCCGCTTCACCCTGTCCTCTAATTTTTCTGAAGAACTGTTCTCCCGCATGCTGTCCACTTTAAGCGGGAAACAAAAAGGTGTTAAACGTTGCGGCCAGGTAATGATTATTTTACTGCTTTGAATTCGTTGCAGCATATCCCTTAACCTGGTTTCTTCCATTTGCTGGTCAAAGACTTCGCGGTATGCCTGTCTTAATAAAATATTATTGGGCTCGTACTCAGCAAAAACTTTAAATAATAAAGATGCTGAAGATTGTAAGTGCCTTGCTTTTTTATATTCTCCGGGATAACCCTGGAATATCAACCCGCCGATAACCGCGATATCCCTGAACTTACGCCTGGCCATTTCGGTGCTGTTCACGCTTTTCTGTATGTCCTCAAATAAATTTTTATCAGTGAATAAGTCATAAACATTTGTATCATCCAACGGTATTGGCTGGTCGCTGAGCAACTCGAAGCCATAATCATTCATCGCAAAAGAAAATGTAATCGGCGTTATTTGCCCGATACGCCAGGCTAAAATGGCGGCCATTGCTTCATGCACCAATCTTCCTTCAAATGGGTAGACAAATAAATGAAACCCTTCTTTGGTTTCAATATGTTCTATCAATAATTCGTTTTCTTTAGGAACCTGCGACAATTCATTTTGCAGGTCAAACAATGGTTTTAATACCACCAGCTCCGGTGTTGTTACATTTTTTTGCTGGCTGATCGTTAGTGCCTCCCTTAATTTTTTCCCCATATTGCTGGTAAGGCTCATGCGTCCGCCCTGCCAACTGGGGATAATACTTTTTTTAGACGTTGATTTTTTTACCAGCACTGTCATGTCTTTGATCATAACCAGTTCTAAATTTCTTCCCGCTATAGTAAACGAATCACCGGGCACTAGTTTTGATATAAAATATTCTTCGATGACACCGATATAACCACCACTGAAAAATTTTACCTTAAGCATGGCATCACTTACAATGGTGCCAATGTGCAGGCGGTGGCGCATGGCCGTTCGGCGATTATTTATTTTATATAAGCCGTTATCCAATATCTCTACTTTCTTATATTCATCATATTGGTGCAACGCCTTTCCACCGGCAGTGATATGTTCCAATACTTCCTGGTATTCTTCTTTGGTAATCTCGGCAAAACAATAAGTACTTTTTACTTCGTCAAAAATTTCATCAGGATAAAAACCATCAGAAATAGCGATGGTACATAAATATTGTATCAGCACATCAAAGCAAAGTAATTGCGGTATTTTGCTTTCGATAAAGTTTTCTTCTGCAGCCTTTTTTAGGGCCGCAGCTTCTACCAGTTCTAAACTGTGGGTGGGTAAAAAAAATATTTTACTCGTGGCATCAGGGCTGTGGCCACTTCTCCCGGCTCTTTGTAAAAACCTAGCGACACCTTTGGGAGAGCCTACCTGTATAACGGTTTCCACTGGCCGAAAGTCAACACCAAGGTCTAAGCTTGCAGTACACACCACTGCTTTTAATTTACCGGTATGCAGGTTTTCTTCTACCCAAAAACGTAATTCCTGGTCGATGCTGCCATGGTGTAGTGCGATCGCGCCTGCAAGATCGGGCGCCGCGTTCAGTAGAGACTGGTACCACATCTCCGTCATACCACGGGTGTTGATAAAAATTAAAGTGGTACGGCTGTTATAAATGATGGGTAAAACTTTATCCACCAACTTAATTCCAAGGTGACCAGCCCAGGGATATTTTTCTATTTCATCAGGGAAGATAGAAGCGATCTCCGTTTTTTTATGAAGATTAGCTTTTACGGCCTCCCCTAAATTTTCAACAAAAGAAGGGTTTTCAGCGCTTTTAAGATTTTGAAACTTTCTTAAAGGATACAACAGTACTTCTTTTGCTTCATCCAAATTTCCGATAGTTGCAGATATGCCCCAAATTGAACAATGCATATTCGACAATTGATATTTCACATTCACTATTCTTGAAAGAGCCAGCTCCGTTTGCACGCCTCTCTTGCTGCCCATCAATTCATGCCATTCATCAACTGCAATTATTTTTAAAGTGGCAAAAACATCCGGGTAATTTTTTTGCGCCAGTAATAAATGTAAACTTTCAGGAGTTATGATGAGCACTTCAGGCATTTGCCTTTTTTGTTTTGCCCTTTCATTTAATTCTGTATCGCCGTTCCTGATGCCCACTTTCCATTGCATACCCAATTGTTCAATTACTTCCGTCATAGCGCGGGCAATATCTTTTGCCAATGCTCTTAAGGGAGTTATCCAAAGTAATTGTAAGCCATTATTTTTTTTAGTTTGATATTGTTGTGGATGTTCATCGATGAATTGTATGATAGCACCTAAAAAAACAGCGTAAGTTTTGCCGCAGCCAGTGGGCGCATTTACTAAGCCGCTTTTACTATTTAAAATATGTTGCCAGGTTTCTTTTTGAAAAGCAAACGGTATGCGTCCTGATTCTTTAAGCCAATTCATGATTATTTTATAGCCGGTACTTTTCGTCAAATTCATGAAAGCAAATTAATGATTGCTAAACAATTTGGCTAAAACAATTTTAAAAATCCGGGTAACCCTGGCGGCGGTTATCAAACCCGTCAGCGGTTGTGCCGAGCGTAGTGTAGCTTTAATAAAATTATTGATGTTTCCAGCCCTATAATTTTATACTTTTGCAGTCATTTTTAAAAGATAGTCATATGTTTAATTCGTTAAGTGAAAAATTAGAAGGAGCGTTCAAGAACCTAAAAGGCCAGGGCCGTATATCCGATCTGAATATTGCCAATACTGTAAAAGACATCCGCCGTGCATTGGTAGATGCCGATGTGAACTATAAAATTGCCAAAGAATTTACGGACAAAGTGAAGGAGAAGGCGATGGGCTCCAAAGTGTTGCTGGCAGTGAACCCCGGCCAGCAGATGGTAAAGATCGTGCAGGATGAACTGACGGAATTAATGGGCGGCAGCGAAAGTGAATTCAATATCAGTGGCAGCCCTGCCATCATTTTGATCGCGGGATTGCAGGGTAGTGGTAAAACTACTTTTAGCGGTAAGCTGGCCAATTATTTAAAAACTAAAAAAGGAAAATCCCCGTTGCTTGTAGCTGCGGATATTTACAGGCCAGCCGCAATCGACCAGTTAGAAGTATTGGGTGGGCAGATCGGGGTGGATGTTTATGCAGAGCGTGAAAATAAAGATGCGGTTTCCATTATACAAAACGCAATAAAGGAAGCAAAGAGTAAAAATAAAAATGTAATTATAGTAGATACTGCCGGCCGTTTGGCAGTAGATGAAGTGATGATGAATGAAGTGGCGAATATTAAAAAGGCAATCAATCCACAGGAGATATTATTTGTTGTAGATAGTATGACCGGCCAGGATGCGGTGAATACCGCGAAAGCATTTAATGACCAGCTTGATTTTACCGGTGTGGTGCTCACCAAACTGGATGGCGATACAAGAGGCGGTGCTGCATTATCTATCCAGTACACCGTAAACAAACCCATTAAATTTGCCAGCAGTGGAGAAAAGATGGATACGCTGGATGTGTTTTACCCCGAGCGTATGGCACAGCGTATTTTGGGCATGGGTGATATTGTAAGCCTGGTAGAAAAAGCACAGGAACAGTTTGATGAAGCCGAAGCAAGGAAACTGGAAAAGAAGATCCGTAAAAATCAATTTGATTTTGAAGATTTCAAGACGCAGTTACAGCAGATCAAAAAAATGGGTAACCTCAAAGATTTGATGGGTATGATACCGGGTGTTGGTAAACAAATAAAAGATGTGGATATCAATGACGATTCTTTCAAAGGCATTGAAGCTATGATCAACAGCATGACGCTGGAAGAAAGAAGAAACCCTGATGTAATTAATCCCAACCGCAAATTGCGCATTGCCAAAGGCGCAGGAAAAGATATTGCAGAGTTGAATGCATTCTTAAAACAGTTTGAGCAAATGAAGGGCATGATGAAGATGATGAATAAAATGCCAATGGGTAAGATGCCGGGGATGGGCAGGCGATAATAGGAATAAAGTTTTGTTAAGCACTGGTGATAAGCTTTTGTAATTTGGAATTGGAAATGAATTAGTGTTATATTTAATTCGTAATCCAGAACTGCATGACTCAACTATACAAAAATTTTTATTTCCTCTTTATAATAGTATCAGCTTTTAGTCCGATACATCTTGATGCACAAGTAATAGAAAATACCATTAACCTGTATGGTGCCAATTTCCCGCAGGAAAAAATTCATATTCATTTTGATAAAGAAACTTATTTGCCTGGTGAAACCATCTGGTTCAAAGCCTATTTATTTGAAGAATATTTGCCTTCTGCAAGGAGCACCAATTTTTATGCATCGCTCTACGACGAAGATGGAAAATTAATACAGCAACAGCTTTGTCCCATTTTTAATGGCACTACCGACGGTCATTTTAAAATACCCGACAGTTTAAAAAGTAAACAACTCATCTGCCGTGCCTACACCACATGGATGCTGAATTTTGATACTGCATTTTTATATACCAAAGCGATCAGGCTGATCAACAACAATGCAAAAGCTGATAATAATAAACCAATAAAAACAGTTTCCCTCCAGTTTTTTCCTGAAGGAGGAGATATCATCGAAGGCACGAGGAACACGATCGCTTTTAAAGCCAATTACAATAATGGGCTGCCATTTGATATTGATGGGGTAATTAAAAAACAGCAAACAGGGGAAATGGTCACGCCGGTAAAGTCTTCACATGATGGTATGGGTCGCTTCGACCTGCAGATAGAAGCCAATGAAAAATTTTACCTGGAGTGGATGGACGACAAAGGAACAGTACAGCAATCTTATTTACCCAATGCAAAACCAGCAGGTGTATCACTTAAGCTGATACAGTTAAAGAACGATGTGATATTTAATATCGTGAATAAATTACCCAATGACAGCCTCCATGTATTAATGTACCTCTATCAAAAAGTATTTTATAAAACTGATATCGCGGTATCGCAGTCGGAACCTTATACCGGTACAGTACCGGTAAAAACTTTACCCACCGGGGTTATGCAGGTAACTGTTTTTGATGCCAAATGGCAACCGGTGGCCGAACGTGTGGCATTTATCAATAATGATAATTATACACCCGGTGTAACCATAATGAACACCGAAACAAGTACAAAAAAGAGAGGCAAGAATACCATTGAGATCGAAGTGGCCGATACCATTCCTTCCAATATGTCTTTAAGTATCACCGATGCCGAACTCAATAATGAAACAGGCGGATCAACCATTGT
>JBBRCB010000071.1:0-9867 GCA_038205215.1 Chitinophagales bacterium
TCCGGAGATGCTTTATTCCTCGGCCGAGGTTATAATTTCCCGATTGCATTGGAAGGTGCATTAAAGCTGAAGGAAATATCATATATACACGCCGAAGGTTACCCGGCTGCCGAAATGAAACATGGCCCTATTGCGCTGGTGGATGAAAACCTCCCGGTGGTTTTTGTTGCAACCAAAGACAGTTACCATGAAAAGATCGTGAGCAATATGCAGGAAATAAAAGCCCGTAAAGGAAAGATAATCGCCGTGATCACAGAAGGTGATGAAGTAATCCCTGGCCTCGCCGATGATGTGTTTTTTGTACCCGCTGCAGATGAGATCATTGCGCCCTTGCTAAGCACGATTCCCCTGCAGTTGTTAAGTTATTATGTTGGTATTGCAAAAGGCGTGGATGTGGATAAGCCGAGGAATTTGGCGAAAAGTGTAACAGTGGAGTAATGCCCCCTCCGCCCCCTGAAGGGGGAACTGGCAGCATGCTAATCAAACTAGTAGTATATTTCCCAGGCAGTTCAAATTATGTATTGGTTGAGAAAATTTATAAACCTTAAATCTAAGTTCCCCTTTAGGGGACAGGGGCATGAACATCATACAGAAACACCCGGTCAATAATCTTGGCTACAATTTTATGGACAGGAAATTCATTCCTAAAGGAAAGGATGAATACCACCTGCGCAATAAACAAAACCGCAATGGTATAACATACCGCAAACTGAATGCCCAGGAAATAGAGATACTGGTACGTAACCGCAATACTTCTGATGACTGGAATAATATACTGGTGTCCTCCTCTTTTAATGCAGAACTGGTAAAGAACTGCAAATTTTTTGGTTTGGTAAGAATTGGCAAACTGGAAAATTATTACCTCGAATTTCACAATTTAAGAATGGCAGTTGGTTTATATAACAGCACTATCATCAGTTGTGATTTTGGTGATAATATTTGCGTGGACAATGTGAACTACCTGAGCCATTACATCATTGGCAATGAAGTAATGATTGCCAACGTAAATGAATTGGCTACCACCGACAAGGCAAAATTTGGTAACGGCATATTAAAAGAAGGCGAAACTGAAAAAGTAAGGGTATGGCTGGAATTATGCAATGAGAACGGTGGAAGAAGTGTACTGCCTTTTGATGGCATGCTTGCCGGTGATGCTTATATATGGAGCAAGTACAGGGACGACGCCGCCTTACTGGACAAATTCAAAGCATTCACAGAAAATATTTTTGATAAACAACACGGTCACTACGGTAAAATTGGCGACAGGACCGTTATAAAAAATTGCAAGATCATAAAAGACGTACTGGTAGGCACAGACGCTTATTTTAAAGGGGCCAATAAATTAAAGAATCTTACCGTTAACAGTGATGAAGACCGTACTTCACAAATTGGCGAAGGCTGTGAAATCGTAAATGGGATTGTGGGTTATGGCTGCCGCATATTTTATGGAGCAAAAGCCGTTCGCTTTGTGATGGCTTCTCACTCGCAGTTAAAATATGGTGCAAGGCTGATCAATTCTTATTTAGGAAACAATTCTACCATTTCCTGCTGTGAAGTATTGAACTCCTTAATTTTTCCTGCCCACGAACAACATCACAATAACTCATTTTTATGTGCTGCTGTAGTGATGGGGCAAAGTAACATGGCCGCGGGCGCTACCATTGGAAGCAATCATAACAGCCGTGCAGCAGATGGAGAGATCATTGCAGGGCGGGGTTTTTGGCCAAGCCTGTGCGTGAGCCTGAAACACAATTCAAAATTTGCCTCTTTTACAATAATAGCCAAAGGCGATTTTCCTGCAGAATTAACTATCCCTGTTCCATTTAGTTTGATCAGCAATGATGTGGCCAATGACAGCTTACTGGTGATGCCCGCCTATTGGTTTATGTATAACATGTATGCGCTGGCACGTAACGCTCAAAAATATGTTGACCGCGACCGGAGAACAGAAAAGATACAGCATATTGAATACGACTACCTGGCGCCGGATACCGTGAATGAAATATTTGATGCTATAAAAATTTTAGAAAAATTGAAGCCTGATGCAGATGGCAACGCTTCAATCACAGGATGGGAAAATACACAGCGCAAAACTAAAATTTTAAAAGTTCCGCAGGCGGTTTTGATATTTAAGGAGCTGGTAAGATACTATGGCACCCTGGAACTTTTAATGCATATGCAGCAAAATAAGTTCATCGGTTTTGAAGAATTTAAAAAAACGCTTTCTGCAAAAATACAACGCAGCCAGTGGTTGAATATAGGTGGCCAGCTCATACAAACAACGGCAATTGAAAATTTAAAGCGCGACGTAAAATCCGGGAAGATAAAAAACTGGGAGGAGCTGCATGATTTTTACCGCCGGCAAGGTGTTGCTTACCGGGTTGATAAATTAAATCACGGTTATACCGCTTTGCTGGAGATATTGAACATTACCCCCAAACAATTCACGCCTGCGCTTTTAAAACAATTGTTACAACAGGCAATTGAAACAAAAGAATGGATGTGCAAAAACATTTACAATTCACGGGCAAAGGATTACAGCAACCCCTTCAAAAAAATGGTATATGATACCAATGAAGAAATGAATGCCGTGATTGGGCGGCTGGAAGACAATAATTTTATACAGCAGCAATTAGGAGAGCTGGATGAAATGAAAAAAAGGGTGAAGGCAGTGACGAGGAAATTCAAACTGGCTTAACAGCAGTTGAGTAAAACATCATCAACCCCTATCTTTACTTCATAAACTTTAAAAGTGAGAAAATTTTTTTTTGGTATACTCTTTACAGGTATTTTATTTTCGGGCAAAAGCCAAACCGTTGCACAGATAAAAAAAGTATTGGATACAACCGGTAATCCAATTGGTTTCGTAAAATATATCCTGAAGAAAAAATATTTTATTGATACCGTTACCGTATTCACTACCAGCAATTTTTTGGGCAAGGCAGACAGCCTGGCGTATAAAGGAAAATTGGGTAAGACCTATGGCCCTTTTAAGGGAGAAAATATTCTGGTGAAAATTTTATTTAAGGCACCCAATACTTTTTACCATGTCAATCATATTGTATTAGATACTTCCAGGTACACCCAGCGTTATGCCACTTCACTCGCAGATACTATTATTGAAAGGATCAGGTCGGGCCGTAGTACCTTTGCTTCTATGGCGAGTACGTATAGCCGTGATTATGCTTCAGCAGTAAAAGGTGGAGACCTGGGTTGGTTCGTTCGGGGGGTAATGCTGCCGCAATTAGATGAGGCCTTATCGCTCCATAAAAAAGGAGAAATCTTTACGGTATGGACCACCGCCGGCCTTCATATTGTAAAGATAGCTGATGAACCAAAAAAAGATGTAGGGTATGCTTTGATGCTAAGGGTAATACTATAGTTTACGCTAATAGTCGATAAACAATCACTACAGGTGCTCCAATCTTATCCCTCAGGCTTGCACATCTATAAAATAAGCGACGGCCATTTCATATCCCCGAAGCCCCAAACCGCTGATCACCGCTTTTGCTTTTGCAGAAACATGAGATATCTTCCTGAATTCTTCCCGTCCAAAAATATTGGAGATATGTACTTCTATTACCGGGGAAATTATTGCCGCAATGGCATCGCCAATTGCAACTGAAGTATGGGTATAACCACCGGGATTAAGTATTATTCCATCGCAACTGTATCCTACTTTTTGTATCTCATTGATCAATTCTCCTTCCACATTACTCTGGAAATATGATATTTCCAGGTCTGCATACTTCTCATGCATTTTTTTTAAAAAACTGTCGAAGGCTTCGCCGCCGTAAATATCCACTTCCCTTGTACCCAATAAATTCAGATTTGGTCCGTTAATAATTGCTATTGTCATTTTATTACTTAATTAAACCCTTTTAAAAGGGCTGCTGGTTAAGAAGATTTATATTTATTACCTACTGCTCTTCTTATCTATACAAAAACGGAACCATTTTTGGGGGCAGCCAATATATTTAAAAGATCAGCTGGACACTTATCTTTTAATTGCTCCCGATCATAGCAATAAACTCATCAAATAAATACCTGCTGTCGTGTGGGCCAGGTGTGGCTTCTGGATGGTATTGTACAGAAAATGCCTTCTTATTTTTCAGGCGTATGCCTTCTATACTGTCATCGTTAAGGTTAACATGGGTTATTTCGATGCCGGCATTAGCTTTCACTGCTTTGGGGTCAACACCAAAACCATGGTTTTGTGTTGTGATTTCGCTTTTTCCGCTGATAATATTTTTTACCGGGTGGTTTAAGCCCCGGTGGCCATGGTGCATTTTAAAAGTGGGGATATCATTTGCCAGTGCCAATAACTGGTGACCGAGGCAGATACCAAACAATGGCTTACCGGCAGCGAGGATTTCCTTTACTGTTTTAATAGCATAATCCATTGGTGCTGGGTCGCCGGGCCCGTTACTGATAAAATATCCCGACGGTTTAAATTTTTCCAATTCGTTAAATGATGTTTTGGCAGGGAATACTTTTACATAAGCACCGCGTTCTACCAGGCAATTCAATATATTTTTTTTGATCCCATAATCCAAGACGGCGATCCTGAGACTGCTTTTTTCATCACCTAAAACATATTCATGTGTAGTACTCACCACCGAGGCCAATTCCAGGCCATCCATGCAGGGCACTTTTTTTAATTCAGCTTTTAATTTTTCAACATCCAGTGTCTCTGAAGATATGATACAATTCATTGCGCCCTGTGTACGGATATGTGCTACCAGTGCCCTCGTGTCAATACCGTCAATCGCCACTACCTGCTGTTTTTCAAAATATTCCAGCAAAGAAACATCAGCCATAAAACGGCTGTATTTATCCTCCAGGTTACGGCCGATAACGGCTTTTACTTTTACACCATCACTTTCCACATCTTCAGCCCTAACGCCATAATTGCCTATATGAACACTGTTCATGATGAGTACCTGGCCATAATAACTGGGGTCTGTAAATACTTCCTGGTAGCCGGTCATACCGGTGTTAAAGCAAACTTCGCCGGTAGCAGTTCCTATCTTACCAAAAGCTTTCCCGTAAAAAACATTCCCGTCTTCTAAAATTAAAACTGCGGGCTTCGTAGATGTGTCAGACATTTTTCAAGAGTTTTGCAAAGAAAGTAATTCAATCGCATAATGAACAAATAAAATTTTTCACATTTAGTTTTTATGCGTCATGACGGTTCCAAACTGTCTGACGCATAAAAACTAAAAAAAAGCTCCGATAATAAATATCAGAGCTTTTTTTATAGACAGTTAGTTTCAATTTATGCTTTTTCTTTTGATGCTGTATCTGTTGCAGGAGCGTCTGTTGCAGGAGCATCAACCTCAGCAGCTTTCTTTTTTGCCCCACCGGCCCTACGTGTTTTTTTAGCAGGTTCAGCAGCTGCACTGATGCCTTTACCGTAAATTTCGTTGAAGTCAACTAATTCGATCATGGCTATTTCCGCATTATCACCAACCCTTGCACCCAATTTGATGATACGTGTGTAACCACCCGGGCGTGCTGCAACTTTTGGAGCAACAACAGTGAACAATTCTTTTACAGCAGCTTTGTCATTCAGGTAGCTGAACACAATACGGTGATTGTGCATAATCGCTTCTTTACTCGCTGTATTCTTTGTTTTTGTGATCAATGGCTCAATGTAAGTACGCAAAGCCTTTGCTTTTGCCAATGTAGTTGTGATCCTTTTAAAAGTGATCAACTGGCAACCTAAGTTCATCAATAACGCTTTTCTGTGAGAAGCTGTTCTGCTAAGGTTGTTGTTCTTGTTTCCGTGACGCATGACGTTTTTGTTTTTGTGTTTCGTCTGTACCGTGTCAGGAATTACAGACTACTTCCGTTATAAAAGCTCCAGTTCCCCTTTAGGGGCGGAGGGGTTACTCGTCGTCCAATTTTAATTTGCTCAGGTCCATTCCAAAACTTAAGCCTCTTTCATGCAACACCTGTTCTATCTCGCTTAAAGATTTCTGGCCGAAGTTCCTGAATTTCATCAGGTCTTCCTGTTCATATTGTACCAGTTCGCTTAAAGAATTGATCTTGGCAGCTTTCAGGCAATTGAAAGCACGTACGGAAAGGTCTAAATCTTCCAATGGTGTTTTCAACATTTTGCGTAATTGTAAAGTCTGTTCGTCTACAAGGTCTTCTTTCTTATCTTCTTTAGTATCAAACGTGATGTTTTCATCAGTGATGATCATCAAATGCTGAATTAAGATACGGCTCGCCTGCTTTACCGCTTCTTCAGGATGAATAGTACCATCGGTAACTACTTCCATGATCAGTTTTTCGAAATCGGTGCGTTGTTCAACACGGGTATTTTCGATAGTGTATTTTACATTCTTTATCGGTGTGTAAATAGCATCTACAGGTATATAACCAAAGTGAGAACTTTTTTCTTTATTCTCTTCAGCTGGCACATAACCACGGCCTTTACCGATAGTGATCTCGATATCAAGTTTAGCGCTGCTGTCCATAGTACAGATCAGCAATTCAGGATTCATTACTTCAAATGAAGGTGAAGCTTCACCGATCATAGCAGCAGTGAATTCTGCCTTATTTTTAATGGAGAGGGTAACTTTTTCTACGTTAATATCCTGGTCTACCTTTCTTTTGATACGAACCTGCTTAAGGTTCAATATTACTTCGGTAACGTCTTCAGTAACTCCTTTGATAGTGGCAAACTCATGGTCGGCACCGGAAATATTGATACCGATGATCGCATAACCTTCAAGGGAGTTCAATAAAACCCTGCGCAAGGCATTACCAATAGTTACACCATAACCAGGTTCAAGCGGGCGGAATTCAAAGTTGGCTTCAAACTCGGTTGCTTTTTGAAGAACGATCTTATCGGGCTTAACAAAATTTAAAATTCCCATATTTAAAATATTAATTTGTAATTATAAATTATTGATTGAAGAACACGCCACCGGCGCATTCCTTATTTAGAATACAATTCCACAATCAATTGCTCCTTGATATTTTCAGGAACGCTTTCTCTTTCAGGGTAAGCTATGAAAGTACCTTTTACTTCTGCCTCACTCCAGTCTAACCAGTTGAACTTGGCATTCTTACCGCGTAGATTGGCGCTGATAGAAGTATTGGCAGCACTTTTATTTTTTAAACCAATTACATCACCTGGTTTGCAGCTATAAGAAGGTACATTCAACACTTCACCATTTACGGTAACGTGTTTATGCGATACCAACTGGCGTGCAGCCTGGCGGCTTGGTGCAATACCCATACGGAAAACCGTATTATCCAAACGGGCTTCTAATAATTTGATCAGGTTTTCACCGGTAACACCTTTACGGCGTGCAGCTTCATCAAATGTTTTGCGGAATTGTTTTTCCAGCAAACCATAAGTGTATTTAGCTTTTTGCTTTTCCCTTAACTGTAAAGCATATTCACCTAAAGTTTTGCGCTTGCGTGTTGCGCCGTGCATACCCGGAGGGTTGCTGTTCTTAGTTAACCATTTACCGTTACCGGTAATGGGTTCGCCAAAAATTCTTGAAATTTTTGTTTTGGGGCCTGTGTAACGTGCCATAATTGTAGTACTGGTCTTTTAGTGTCGGTGCATCATTGTAAAGACCTTTTAAAATGAATAATGCACCCAGTTAATAATTATTTCAATATTTGAATGATGAATTTTAAATGTATTTATTCAACACTTAAAACGCAGCATTCAAAATAACTTATACTCTTCTTTTCTTAGGAGGACGGCAACCGTTGTGCGGTAATGGGGTAACGTCTTTGATCATCACCACTTCAATGCCATTTTGAGATAAAGAACGGATAGCACCTTCACGGCCGCTTCCTGGTCCTTTTACATATACATCCACTCTTTTTAAACCAGCATCTACCGCGGTTTTAGCCGCATCTGCACCAGCCATCTGGGCTGCATATGGTGTATTTTTCTTACTGCCCCTGAAACCCATCTTACCTGCACTTGACCAGGAAATAACCTGACCCTGCTTGTTGGTTAAACTGATGATGATGTTGTTGAAACTTGCTACAATATGAGCGTCGCCATGACTATCCACTTTTACTACTCTTTTCTTTGCAGCTGCCTTTGCGCCTTGAGCCTTACCGGCCTGTGCTTTTGCCATAAATAATTTTAAATTAGGTAATCTTAAAAATTTACCCCCGTTTAACCGGGGACTGAACTAAACCTCCTGCAGACTTATAAGCTATCCGGTTTTTGTTCAATGTTGTTAAGTCTTATAAAAAATCAAAAGTAAAAATTCAAAACTGCGATCTGCGGTTTTGAATTTTTACCTTATAATTATTTCTTAGCTACTTTCTTCTTGCCGGCAACTGTCTTACGCTTACCTTTTCTTGTACGGCTATTGGTACGGGTACGTTGACCACGCAAAGGCAAACCTTTACGGTGACGCAAGCCGCGGTAACAGGCGATATCAAGTAAACGCTTGATGTTCATCTGTGTTTCACTACGCAAGGCACCTTCTGTTTTAAATTCACCACTGATAATGTTACGGATGGCAGTTTGCTCATCATCATTCCATTGGTTAACTTTTTTGCTGAGGTCAATACCTGCTTTAGTCAAAATATACTGGGCTGTTGAACGGCCAATACCATATATATAGGTAAGTCCTATTTCGCCTCTTTTATTTTTTGGTAAGTCAACACCGGCAATACGAGCCATATTTCTGTTTTAATTTATTAGTTTACTTTTTTCAAATTGGCAATCTGCAATAAGCAATTTGCAAATTGTCCATTGCCTATTGATTAACCTTGTCTTTGTTTAAAACGAGGATTCTTTTTGTTAATAACATACAGTATGCCTTTACGACGAACTATTTTGCAATCAACACTGCGCTTTTTAATAGATGCTCTTACTTTCATAATATTTATTTTTCTTTTGTCACCCTGAGCAAAGCGAAGGGTTACTTGTACCTGAAATTTATTCTTCCCCTAGTTAAATCATAGGGTGACAACTCAACTCCTACTTTATCACCTGGTAAAATACGGATGTAATGCATCCTCATTTTTCCAGAAATGGTAGCTAATATTTCATGCCCGTTTTCAAGTTTTACTTTAAACATAGCATTTGATAAAGCTTCTACTATTGTTCCATCCTGTTTAATAAGTGGTTGTTTCGCCATATAATTTTTGGGAACGCAAAGGTAGGAGTATCAGTGTGAAAAAAGAAATAACCCCGATTATTTTTGGAGGTTTTGTGGAAAACCAATGCTAATTTCCCAAAAACAGGCCCGAAAATTGATGATTAGGGCATCTCAAGATGCACTTTTGTCATATCCAGGTACAAATTCTGAAGCTCATGTACCCCTAACGGAAACTCAAAATGCCTTTTATCTTCTCTCCACCACATCTCAACATTTGAAAAATCTCCCTTTTGGGGTGTTACCAGTCGAAATGAATCCTTTTTATATTTGACTGCGCCATCGATATCTTCTTTTGTAAACCCGAGTTTTTCCAACTGATTATCGTCCAATGGAACCGCTGTCATATTCTCCGGGCTATACCAAAATTCCTGAATCCCATTATTTACAAGAGCCTGATTTTCTTCAGGACTGGTTGATACAACAGTACCTTCTCTCATTATCCCTTCATCATTTACCATTATTATATCACCTGACTTAAGATTTGCGATTTTTAGCATAGCATTTGTTTTATAAACCGAATATAAAAAATATTCGAAACTTCTTCAAATGACTTTTTGGGAGCTATGTTGTAAGATTATCTTAGTCGATAACAGGTATTGTCACATTAAGTTGACATCCTTGGTTAATAGCTGATATTATTTCCATTTTCCCACCATAAAACTTTACCCTTTCCCGGATATTTGCCAGGCCAATTCCACTACTTGATTTTTTC
>JBBRCB010000072.1:0-9633 GCA_038205215.1 Chitinophagales bacterium
AATGCATTGGATAGTAATGCAGCGCCAACAACAGCAGCCAGCATGTAGAACAGGTTAAATTCCCCTCTTTCAATTACCACAAAAAGAATGGCAATGCTTAATGTTAAAGGAAACGAGATCACTAAAAAATCGAGTATTTCCTTTAACTCAAAAACTACGTTTTGAGAATGAGCAAGGCTGGTAAACCCGACAATAATTGGCGATGCTATCAATTGGGGAAGAGAAATAAAAAATGCCAGTGCCGATACTTCGTTATGCCAGGGGGAATGTGCAGGGGATGTCATGACATTTGTTTGAATGAAAGATAAAGCTAAAATTTCTTTTTGTCAATAGCGGACTCAACCTGGCTCGTTCGGGTGCCAGTCTTCTTCCGCAGGAAGGCGACTGGTGTCTATTAGTCCTGGCAGTTTTTTTAACCGCGGCATAACGGGATGAAAAAAATAATATATTGGTATTACTAAACTCGTGCCGTCGTCTGGTATGCAGGGCAGGTGTACAGCGAAGCGTACCAACGACCAGCGCACGGGCCCAATATTGTTGAACTTTAATCCTTGTGCATTTATAGATATTCCCCTACCTGTTCGCCTCACTCAACCAATGAAATTGTTTTTCCGCCAATTGAAAATGCCTTGCCGATCTTTTAAGTTCTATAAACAGGGAATCGTTTTTTTGTTTACCCCAAAGCTGTATCGTGTTACTATCGGGTACCTTGTAGCGAAAGGTAAATATATCGCTGGTATCCTGCTGGATCTTTTTAAAATGAATGATAGGTTGTAGTGTATCTATTGTAAAATTAAAATAACCACGACCATACCTTCTCCTCAGCAGTGTATCTGTTGTATTAATGCTGCCCATGGCGTTGTTCTCAATGATCAGATCCTTCCAGCTCATGCTGTCGGTTAATAAAGGTGGCAGGGTATCGGTGTTCACTACATAGCGGGTAACATCATAAACCCCTGCTTGAAAATCTTTACGGGGTTTGATCGTGCTATACTCGCGGGAATATTGCCGTACTTCATAGAATGATTTACACAAGAGGAATACAACTCCCAGCTTTATAACGACCCTGCTGACACGCATCCATTTTTTAGTAAGCGGCTGGTCGTAAACAGAACAACAGGCTGCAGGTTTATTTAAAACAAAAAAGCAGGCCATTCGGCGGTACTCATTTGCCACCAGGTATAAACAAAGCAGCACCAGGTTCATCGAATATAGTTTTACCGGTATATCGTAACACAGGTTCAGCATCATCACATTGATAAAAACTGCTGTACCTACCAGCGCACCCAAAGTAGCAGTACGCCTGTACAATAATAAAACAGCCACCAGTACTTCCATAACGCCGGAGAATACTTCATAGGGTGTGGAGTAGCCAATGAAAAGCCACGAAAAACGCATGGGTAACAGGTCGCCCAGCGGCGTTGCCAGTTGGCTAAGCATAGGAAAAGGCATTTGCATTGCAAATACTTTATTGATACCATAACCAAATGCAATAAGGGCCAGCGAATACCTGATGAAGAGGCATAATAAATAATTCAGTTGGCGGTAGCTTTTTCTTTTCCAGTCAACCAGCGACCATATGCAGGCGCCAATACCCGCAACAGCCAGCATAAAATAATTGGTAGCCCATGCAAAGGAAGTGTCGCCACTTCCGTTGAAAACCTGCTGTACATGTTTGATGCCAAACACCTGGAAAAAATGCTCGTTGCTTTTAATAACAGCCCATTCAAAAGCCTGGTTGAAAAGATCGGTGACGTAACTGATGCCGGGGATAATATTGAGTGTATCCCAGGGGCTGGTATATAAAATGAAATAAATAAAGAAAAAACGGAACAATATTTTTTGCAGTAATGTCCATGAAGGGGTTTGCTGCTGTAAACTATCTGTCATAAAGCTGGTTTTGGCCATTAAATATATCAATAGTTTTTCAGCATACGTTTCTGTTGGGGAAAAATAGGCAGAAAAAATATTCCCCTGGTAAAAGACTATCTTCTCTCCTTCGCAGCTGTCTGGTTTTTAACCAACGGCGTATGTTTTTATAAAAAACGAAGTTTACTTTAAGCAAAGCATAATGCAACCAAGCCACGGAGGCTTGTATTTAATTTGTAAAAGTGGTATTTTACAAAATGGGCAAGATCAAAATTCAATTTATTTATTTTACGTGTTTTATTATTGCCCTATTCTTTGCAAATAGTAAAAGCACCGTACAAGAATCACCTATTTTACTTTTCAATGGTACGGGCACTTCGCCCAATGATGTCGAAGCGATCAAAAATATATTGTATTCAAACCGTATGGATTTTGTAATATTAAATACAGCTCAGCTAAATGGATTAGATACCAATCAATTGGGGAAATACAAATTGATCTTCATACCCGGTGGCAATTTTATAGCGATAGGAAAAAATATTAAAACAGAAACTACTCACAATATCCGAACAGTTGTTCATGGGGGATTGAATTATTTGGGCATTTGCGCCGGCGGTTTTTTGGCGCTTGATACCAGGCACGATAGTTTAAATATTGCAGAAGGAGTACAGTTTAAATTTTATTCGGCTGATGACAAAAGCAAAAGAAAGGCAGTGGTTGCTGTTACTAATGCAGATGGAACGATGATTTAATACTACTGGGAAGCCGGTCCGCAATTTAGTGCTTGGGGCGAACTGGTTTCAAAATACCCCGATGGCACGCCCGCGACTGTCGAGGGAAATTATGTTAAAGGTTGGGTTGAGCTTACCGGTGTACATGCAGAGGCGACGGAAAGCTGGCGAAAAGAATTTTATTTCTCCACTTCCATAGAAGACTGTCGTCAATTGCAAGCAGGCTTATAAAGGCAGCAATGGAACAAACTTCGATACCCATTTTTAAATAGAATTCGTAACAATTAATATAGAAATAACTAATGAAACATTGAGGTGAAATATGTATATTAAAAAATCTCCCTAACTTTAACCACGCTTATTATTTTTTGTGCGACAGTATTCCACTGCAAGGAAAATTTCTTCATGATCAGTTTGTATTTTTTAACCAAAACTATATAACATGAAAAAGTTTCTTTTTTTAATGATGGTTTTACCAGGTTGTTTATTCATTTCCTGTAATGATAAAGGCGGGCCTTCTGCAGCGGCACAAAAAAATATGGATGCTATGCGGGGGATCACGGCGTGTTTTGATTCAAAAGATTTCAGTAAAATGGGCGATTATATCGCAGAAGATGCAATAGACCATGCCGGCGAGCAGGGCGACATTAAAGGCCTGGCCAATATGAAAGCAGAATTTACAAAAATGGTTTCCGGATACAAAGATTCCAAAACGGAAGTGATAAAAGAATTGGCCGATGATGAATATGTAATGACATGGCAAAAATATTCCGGCACATTGGTAACAGACCAGATGGGTATGAAAGCAGGGGATAAATTCAGCATGTCGGCCATTGAAGTGTCAAAATTTAAAGACGGCAAGGCAACGGAACACTGGTCATTTATGCAGCCTGCTGATATGATGAAAATGATGCCACCACCGACAGCTCCAAAGATGCAAACCGACACTGCAAAAGTGATGCCGATGCAACCAGCAAAAAAATAAGGATTGATTATTTATACAACCGGTGCTGCTATCGAAAATGGCAGTACCTTTTTTTTATTGTTTGCAATGCTGTAAGTATACCAACGCAGGATGCTATTCGAGGGTAACAATTCCTTCGGTTCCCGTGCTCATTTGCAACCCCGTCCGAACCGGAGTTCATCCGGGCGGACTTCAACTTTTAACTTTCAACTTTTAAATCTTACCATTCCCAAAAAGTGCTAAAAAGGCCGATATAGGTTGCTGTTTTCATTCCACTGTTGGCCTGGATTGCCGCTACAGCAGCAGTGTTATGGGCACCGGTAGCATTTTGTTGCTCCAATGTTAGGCCACTTGGTTTAAAATAAGAAACGCTATAAATGGAAAATAATTTAGCGCCAAAAAGTTTAAAGGGTGCTTCGGATACATTCAGGTTTATAACCTTTTCGGGTGCTAATTTTTCCGTGACATATTGTTTGCATTGTTCTTTACCGGTAGAAGTAAATACGGCGATGATAACTGCAAGCAATAATACCCAGCCAAGATAACTGAAGAACTTTTTCATATGTGTTGGTTTAAGGTTTTCTAAATATAGTATTTCTTTTCGCCCTTGCAACCCTTATTTGTAATTCGCGACTTAGGTTATAAAATAAATGTAACCAACTGCGATGTATTTTGATCATATAAAGTTTTTATTATGGCAAGGGTAAATAGAACTATAACAATTCTTGAAGAAAAAGTAATCAGCAAAATTCACCTGGTAAGGAACAGGAAAATAATGCTCGATTTAGACCTGGCCCAAATGTATAAAGTAGAAACCAAGCAACTAAAAAGACAGGTAAAACGCAATGCAGATCGTTTTCCGAAAGATTTTATGTTCCAGCTTACTTTAAAAGAATTTGAAAACTTGAGGAGCCAAATTGGCACCTCAAGTTGGGGAGGTACAAGGTATCGGCCAATGGCTTTTACCGAACAGGGAGTAGCTATGTTATCAAGCGTTTTGAATAGTTCAACTGCAATTGAAGTAAATATACAGATCATAAGGGTGTTTACTAAAATGAGGGAATTAGTTTTAACCAACAAGGATATTCTATTAAAATTGGAGCAGGTAGAAAAGAGAATGATGCAGGTGGACAACAAGATATACCAACACGATGCTGATATACAACTCGTTTTTGAGGCATTAAAAAAACTATTGCACCCGCCTAGGGAACCAAGACAAAGAATAGGATTCAAGCCTTAAATTAAATTGACCAGCGATGCAATACATTTCGTTTATTGAATCAGCGTGATGAGCGTGGATCCATAATTACTCTGTGTTTTGATTACTCCAACACCGGGCGCAAACCATTCGGTAACAGTCGTCATCTTGATTGGGATACCAATGCCTGCAATCCTCGTAACTATTTTTTGGTTGGAATTTATTTTTATACAATTCCAGGTACCGGCAGGTGAAGTGATGCTTTCTGATCCGCCTGCTACGCGTTGCGTAACAGTAATCTCCATATTGCTTTCCAGCCCACCGTTCATTTTATAGTTCATTTTAAAGTTGCCGTCTTTTAAATTATCTCCCTCCTTCATGGTTGGAGGATACTCCAAAAATTCACCCGAGGCCGTTGCAGTGCCATCGGCCATTTGCTTTACCTGTGCTTCATTAAGCATCAGTTTCATATTCATCAGTAACATGCCGTCTGCGCATTTGATCTCTGTTTCACCTTTGTTGATCAATTTACCTTTGTCATTAAAAAACTCTGTATTCAGCGTAGCGGTGGTAATGCCTCCCGCAGTTTTGAGATTGCTTACATTCCATACCTGCTTACCATCTTCCTTTTCTTTTTTATTGTAGATGGTCATTTCAATTTTTTTATTGTTTTGCAAGAGCAGGTAGTTGCTGCAATTTTGCGCATTAGCTGAAACAGCTCCGTATATAAAAGCTATCGCGGCTAAAAGTATTTTTTTCATATTGCGTGTTTTGCCTAAAGTTAAAAATTTTATCTGTGAATTTATAGCCATTGCCTGTAGGAAAATTATGCGGGGATAATAAGAGAGCCCTTATATTCCCGGTTTTCCAGCAGGCATTATTTTTAAATGAGCTAAAAAAGGTTTTTTTTAGTTTTTGTTGAATGGTTTATAATACGCTTGATACTGACCTGAAATAGCGGGGAAAATTGATTTAATACAAAAGCTGCTTTAACTTAAAGCAGCTTTTGGTAATCAACGTACAACTATAGAAGCAATCACTGTTATTTAATGATCTTTTTCGTCTCAATTATCTTTCCGTTCACTATCAAGCGGGCTACATATATTCCTTTGTTAAATGCCGCAAGCCCGTCGATGGATATATTATTGCTGCCTGTGTTTATTATAAATTGTTTTTGTAACCAGGTCACCCCCGCCATAGTTTCAAGTCTTATTTCGGCGTTAGCTTTATAACTGCTGTTGAACTGTACGATTATCTTTTCCGTGAATGGGTTAGGGGCAGTGGTCATTTTTTGAATCGGCAGCTCCTGCAGGTGTACATAAGACAGGTTACTGTAAGCCACTTTCCCGGATGCATCCACCTGTTTAATCCTGTAGTATAGATAGGACTGGCCGGGAAATTCCGGGGTGACATCAACGGCTTGGTAGGCGATAAGGTTTTCTTTACCTGAACTTTCTATTGCGGTATTTATTGCTGAAAAATTACTGCCATCAAATGAACGTTCTATTGTAAAAGAATTGCGGTCGGTTTTTTCATTGGTCAACCAATTTAGCTGTACTTTGTTGCCTGTATTTGTAAGGCTCAATGCTAAGTATTGAATAGGCAACACTACCACATTGGGTATAATGATGGGCCTGAAATAAATACAACTGTACCTGTCCTGCACTGAAAAAGTTGGATCGGTTACAGAGCCGATCTGTACTTCACTTATTTTACTTTTATTGACATACCTGTAATTCATATTCGTTACATATGCTGAAGTATCAATACCCGGACAATTTACAATGCTGCTGGTAGCTTTTAATAAACTGGCCTGGTTGGTTAAAGTAAGGGTAGTAGCATTGGATACACCATAACTGGTAAAATCATTGGCGGCTACCATTTCTCTTACATGCACTGCATCGCCATCAACATCAATTGCAGACATCGTAAAGCAGATAAAAGTATGTGTAGCACCATCTGCAGATTTTACAAAATCTATTTTAAAGGTCATATACGATTCTATGGCGCCCTGATCTAACGGCGTTTTTACTACAGGCTGCCATGCATCGCTGTAACCAAAAGTATTATCATCAATGCTGGTAAGTGTTGCACCATTGACTGCGCCGGTGATTTTTACAAGGGCATCCACACCGGTAATAACTGATGGAAATTTATATACTGCATTTACCTGGTTGGCCGATCCGGCGATAAGTTGGGGGTTGGCAAATACCAACGCCGGCGCAGTACATTGAGCTTTTGCAATACTAAAAGAAGAGGAAAAGAGTACAACAACATAAAATATGATGTACACTAGTGTAGAATTAGCTTTCATTTTTCTTGTGGGTTTGGTACGTTAAAATTTGGTAATTCTACAGTAATCGATTTGGGTTCAGTCAAATCTGGTACTGTATAAGGATATCGGAAGTATGCTGGATTTTGAAATAACGGAGGTAATCGCTATTGTCATATCCGCCACAAACATAATATCCGTTTTCGGAAACCGCAAGTTTTTTGGACAGTAATTTTACTGTTTTTGAAGTAGAAATACCTACTCCGTTGATAAATAGTTACTTAGGTAAAGAAAATTTTTGATGTAAACGGAGACTTTCCCAACTTCCTTCCTGTTCAGTGTACTCAACTGCGTGGTATCCCTCCTGGTTATACGCTAACCAACCCTTTATAAATAATTAAGTCCTGCGGGCTGATAAAAGTTTTTTAACTTGTCTACATGAAAAAAATTATTTCAGTAATAATTATCTCCCTTATTTCTTACCCTGCCACTGCACAAATAAAACCTTTCCATTTTGGATTTATCTCCGATACACATATCGGCTCACCAGATGGCAAAGCCGAACAGGACCTGCAACGGACGGTGGAGGATATCAATAAAAGAACTGACCTTGACTTTGTGGTACTCACCGGTGATATTACCGAACTGGGCACCAATGAACAATTGGTAAAAGCAAAAAAGTTGCTGGACCAATTGAAAATAAAATGGTTTATCATTCCCGGCAACCATGATGATGGATGGAGTGAAAGCGGGGGAGAAAGTTTCATAACAGCTTTTGGTAAAGACCGTTTTAGTTTTGATCATAACGGCATTCGTTTTATAGGATGTGCCTCCGGGCCCTATATGAGAATGAGTGATGGCCACATTCCTAAAGATGCTATGACCTGGATGAAAAATATATTGGACAGCACGGCTGCAAATATGCCAGTGATTTTTTTAAATCATTATCCCATAGATAACCAGATGGATAACTGGTACGAAGTGATCGATATGTTTAAAAAGAAAAATACCATACTGTTTTTATGCGGGCATGGCCACGCCAATAAGGCTTTGAACTTTGAAGATATACCCGGGGTAATGGGAAGATCGAACCTCAGGGCAAAGAAAGAAGTGGGCGGTTATAATTTTGTTGAGGTACAAACAGATTCCATTTTGTTTGCTGAAGTAAATCCTGTTAGCAGTGAAATGAAAGAGTGGGCGGCTGTTAAAATCGAAAAACATAACTATGATGCGGCAAAAAAATATCCACGACCGGATTACAAGGTCAACCAATCCTATTCCAATGTAAAAATAAAATGGGCCTATGCTGCTGAAGCGAATGTTATTTCAACACCTGCCGTTAGTAATGGGCTGGTAATATTCGGAAACCAGCAGGGAAAAATGGTTGCGCTGTCGTTGGGTAATGGCAAAATAAAATGGAGTTATCAAACAGGCGCTGCTATCTATTCTTCGCCCGCAATTGCTGCAAATAAAATTGTCTTTGGTTCCAGCGACGGTTATGTATACTGTTTAAATATAGGTGGAAAACTACAATGGAAATTCAAAGCCAATGCGGCGGTATTGGGCTCGCCCGTAATAGACAGCAATATCGTTTACATCGGTGCAAGCGATCACCGGTTCAGGGCAATTGATTTGGAATCGGGAAAAGAAAAATGGCATTTTGATGGGCTTGATGGCCCAGTGGTAAGTACACCCATTTTAAATAAAAACGCGGTGCTATTTGGAGCCTGGGACACGTATCTATATTCTTTAAATAAAAGCACCGGTTCATTGAACTGGAAATGGAGCAATGGTTCAACTGTTATAAATTTTTCACCCGCATCATGTATACCCGTTATTCACGACAATGTAATTTATATCGTGGCACCCGACAGGTATATCACTGCTATCGATATCAATAATGGCATTACGCTGTGGAGAAACAATGCATCTGCTGTAAGGGAATCCATCGGTATTTCGGAAGATGGCAACTATGTGTACGGAAAAACGATGAATGATACGCTGGTTGCTTTTTCAACCAGCCCTTCGTTGCAACAGCCGGCCTGGAAAATGAATGTGGGCTATGGTTACGAGCATGTTCCCAGCATGCTGGTAGAAAAGAATGGGATTATTTTTTTTGGAACTAGGAACGGGGTCGTCTATGCTGTTGATGCAGCTAAACAAAAAATTGCATGGGCTCATAAGATCGATAACTCCATGGTGAATACCGTGCAGGTGATCGATACAAAAAATATGATTGCGGCTACCATGGATGGTAAAGTAGTGCTGCTGCAGGAAAAATAATTTTAGTGCTGGTTCCTTTACCGGGGCTTTAACAATAAAAGCCCGGTATAAAAAGCCGGCTTTTATTATAAATCTTTACGGTCATTATCAATTGGCTGTAGCCGGGCTGATCACGGTGCCGATCTCTGTAATAACATTGGCAGGGAAGCCACCTTTTTTTGCATGTTCTTTTATAAGTTCTGCATTTTCTGCTTTGTAGATGCAATAAATTTTATCGCCTGTTACATAGCTCTGTAGCCATTCGATCTTAGGACCCATTTCTTTCAATACAGAGCAGGAAGTTTGAGAAATGGATTTCAATTGTTCAGGTGTAAAT
>JBBRCB010000073.1:0-8588 GCA_038205215.1 Chitinophagales bacterium
AAAAAAATACACAAAGAGCTTTATTAAAAATTAGGGAATCCCTTTACTTAAACCTGTTACCCCTGTGCATCTCAGTGCAACAGCACCATCGTCAACTTTAACTAATCGACTCCTTAATTTCAATGTTATTTAATGCGGAAAGCCGGCTTAAATGACGTACCTTTGCAGCTTCAAAAAAAGAGGTAAAATTATAACCGTACTGGTTCTCAATATCTTACCACAATAACTATTATAATGAATATTCGTAACATCGCTATCATTGCCCACGTTGATCATGGTAAAACAACCCTGGTTGACAAAATTTTACACAGTACCAATATTTTCAGGGATAACCAGGAAACTGGTGAACTGATCATGGACAATAATGACCTGGAAAGAGAAAGAGGTATCACCATTTTCAGTAAGAACGTATCTGTAACCTATAAAGGTGTTAAGATTAACGTTATTGATACTCCGGGTCACAGTGATTTTGGCGGAGAGGTAGAAAGAGTTTTGAAAATGGCGGATGGCGTTTTATTATTGGTAGATGCTTTTGAAGGACCGATGCCCCAAACACGTTTTGTGTTGCAGAAAGCATTGCATTTAGGTTTACATCCAATCGTGGTAATTAATAAAGTGGATAAGCCCAACTGCCGCCCTGATGAAGTGCACGACGCCGTGTTTGAGTTATTCTTTAACCTGGATGCAACAGAGGAGCAATTGAATTTCCCTACAATTTACGGTAGCAGCAAGAACGGCTGGATGAATACGTCACTTACAGAAATTGATAATATCTTTCCTTTACTGGATGCCATACTGGAACATGTACCCGAACCAAAGATAAACGAAGGTACTACGCAGATGCAGATCACTTCATTGGATTATTCGTCTTTTTTGGGCAGGATCGCTGTAGGTAAAGTGGCACGTGGTGTGATCAGGGAAGGCCAGCAAATTGCGCTGGTGCAGGCTGATGGCAGTATTAAAAAAATGAAAGTAAAAGAACTGTACACTTTTGAAGCTTTAGGAAAAAAGAAAGCTACCGAAGTAAGTGCAGGCGATATTTGTGCAATAGTTGGTTTGGAAACTTTTAATATCGGCGACACCATTTGTGATGTAGATTTTCCTGAAGCATTGCCGGTGATCAGTGTGGATGAACCCACCATGAGTATGATGTTCAGCATCAACAACTCACCCTTCTTTGGCCGCGAAGGAAAATTTGTAACCTCACGCCACTTAAGGGACAGGTTAATGAAAGAAACTGAAAAGAACCTGGCGCTTCGTGTAGAAGATTCCGATAGTGCTGATAGCTTCCTCGTTTACGGACGTGGTATCCTGCATTTAGGTATTTTAATAGAAACCATGAGAAGGGAAGGGTTTGAATTAACCGTAGGTAACCCACAGGTGTTGGTGAAAGAAATCGATGGTAAAAAATGTGAACCATATGAGAACCTGGTGGTGGATGTTCCGGCAGAGTTCAGCGGAAAAGTAATCGACCTGGTTACTCAGCGTAAAGGTGAAATGCTGGTTATGGAAAGCAAAGGTGAAATGCAGCATTTGGAATTTGACATTCCTTCAAGAGGTTTGATTGGATTGAGAAGCAATATGCTCACCAATACTGCAGGCGAAGCCGTAATGGCCCATCGTTTTACAGATTATCGTCCATGGAAAGGCGTTATCCCCGGAAGAAGCAATGGCGTCCTTTTGTCTAAAAATACAGAAAAGACCACCGGTTACTCAATCGACAAATTACAGGATAGGGGCAGGTTCTTTGTAGATCCGGGTGACGAAGTTTACGCAGGACAGATCATAGCGGAGCACATCAAGCCAGGCGACCTGAACGTGAATGCTACTGAACCTAAAAAATTAACCAATCACCGTGCAAGCGGAAGTGATGATGCCAGCAAGGCTGCGCCCAAGATCATGATGACTTTGGAAGAGTGTATGGAATATATCCAGCAGGATGAGTGTATAGAAGTAACGCCGAAAAGCGTCCGTATGCGTAAAGTGATACTGGATGAGAATGAGCGTTCTAAAGTGTCAAAGCAAATGAAGGCAGAAGCAATTTAAGTGCTTCTTTAGATAATTCAAGTCCCCTGTTGTTAACGGGGGATTTTTTTATTCCAATGCGCCGTAGTTACAATTGCAATTATATTAAGTTTGTATAAATAAAAGTAGATGGCAGTAACTACCTGCAAAGTTTGTGGCAATACCAATAATAATCAACTGCATCATATAAAAGAAATGCAGCTCGGGCTGCGTGAAATGTTCACCTATATGGAGTGCGGCAACTGCGGCTGTATGCAATTGCAAAATATTCCTGCTGACCTGGGAAAGTATTACCCTAATGAAGGTTACTATTCTTTTAACCGCGGTTTAGATCTGAGGCAAAAAGCAGATACGCTCCGGAAGATCAAAGCTTCTTACCTCATCTATGGAAAAAATAAATTGCTGGGCAGCCTTTTATCTATTGGTTACAAAGCCCCGGATTATTATAGCTGGATAAAAAATGCAGGTGTAAATTATACCGATGCTATCCTGGATGTAGGCACAGGCAATGGAAGTTTATTGCTAAGCCTGTTCAGGATCGGGTTTACAAATCTTACCGGCATAGATCCTTTTATTGAAAAAGACCAGCAATATGGGAACATCAATATTTATAAGAAAAGCATCTTTGATGTAACGGGAAACTTTGATCTTATAATGCTGCACCATGCATTTGAGCATATGGATGAACCATTAAAAGTGTTATTGAAATTAAACAAATTAATAAAAAAAGGTAGATGCATATTGGTACGTACACCCGTGATGGGTATGTACAGCTGGAAAAAATACGGCGTAAACTGGATGGATCTTGATGCGCCCCGCCATATCATTATTCATTCTTTAAAAAGTATGGGATTGCTTGCTGCACAGGCTGGCTTTGAATTAAGAAAAGTTGTATTCGATGGTAATTATATGAGCCTTGTCGGCAGCGACCAGTATGCCAATGATATTACATTGCCCGATGCCAATTCATACATGGTCAATAAAGAAAAATCCCGTTACAGTAAAACAGCAATCGACAATTTCAAAGCGGTTAATGAACAAAACAATGCATTGCTGCAGGCTGACCAGGCAGCCTTTTATTTATTTAAACTCTAGCCAGTTGGTTATAGCATCTTTTCATTAATGTTTCAGACCAGGGCCGTTGTTTTAAAATTAACCGCGGTATATTATCCTGGTAATTTATGATCTCCTGTATTTTATCAGGCAGCCTCCCCTTATATCCGGTATCCCTAACCGCTTCAATATTCTTTATTTTAAAACGCTTCAGCATATTCCACACCAAATGAAAAACATACTGGTTCTTTAATAAAAGATCGCTGTCATAGTTGGTAAGTAGCGTAAAGTATTCCGGTATTTCAACAGCGCTGTTCTTATAATATTTAAAAGATTCCTGCGTAGAGCCTTTTCCAATATTTACAAGGGTGTGGGGTATATAATGATAGCTACCGTGCGCAATTAAATAGCGTAAATAGTAATCAATATCCAACACCCAGTTAAACCGTTTATCATATTCAATAGCTGTATCTTTTTTATGCATTACCACGCTGGGATGCCCTATCACGTTTAAATAGAGCAGGCTGAAGAAAGAATCATCAAGCATTTTTTTTCTTCCGGGATCCAATGACTCCACTTCATTTTTGCCGGTTTCCAGGTAAACCTGTTTACTCGCACAAAAAATAAAATCCTTACGGGAATGAACTGCAGCATCAGCAAATTGCTGCAAAGCATCGGCGCTGTTAAACCAGTCATCATCATGTATTACCTTTATCCATGGAGCATTGGCCCTGCGCATTACTTTGATGCCGTTTTCAACTGCAGTAACAGGCGGTTCATTTTTTTCATAAGAGATCTGCAGCGTGGAAGCATATAACCCCACTAATAGCTTCACACTGTCATCGGGGCTGTTATCATTAATGAGTATCTCGTAATCCTTAAAAGATTGGATAATGATGGAATCTAAAAGCGTTTTTAAAAGATCAGTTCTTTTATAAGTGGGGATGCATATTGAAATAAAAGGGCTGTTCATTATCCGGCAATTTATCAATAGTTTTTAAAACAATTACTTTTGCAGGAATAAAAATCATTTTTTTGAATATTTCCACAAATGCCTCAACGTTATTAGAGCAATATTTTGATAAGATATTTGTAGTATCTATTCCAAGATTCACCGAAAGGCAGGTAAAATTGCGGCAACGTTTAATGGGCTTGCCATTTGATTTTTTCTGGGGTACAGATAAACTGCAGCTGAACCTGGAAAAAGCAAAACAACAAGCTGTCTACGATGAAGTAACAACAAAGCAACTGCAACGCCAGGGAAAACCATTGAACCTGGGCGAACTCGCCTGTTCCTTATCGCACAGGATGGTTTATGAAGAAATGATCAAACACAACTGGAATAAAGTTTTGATACTGGAAGATGATGTACTCCCTTTGTATGAACACTTCCGCGAACTGCCTGCAGTGATAAATGAATTGCCCCCCAATTGGGAACTCGTATATTTCGGCTATTTAAAACACGAAGAAGTAACTTTTGGGTTAAAGGCAAAACAATTTTTATACAGGATAAAAAGCAAACTGGGCCTGATGAAGTGGAGCTATACCATGGTGAACCATTTTTTGCCAAAGCCTTATAGTGCGCATTTAAAAAGAGCAGGCTTTCATGATTGTACACATGCTTATGCTATCACACTGGATGCGGCAAAAAAATTACAGGCAGCGCAAACACCAGTGATATACCGTGCCGACGACCTGCTTTCGCATACTATTTTAAAAGGAGAATTGAATGCTTTTGTAACTGTTCCTAAATTCTTCGACCAGGAAATATTTCACAACAGCAATACCGTATCTGAGATCCGGTAATTATTTACTGCATAGTATCAAGTTTTTTCTTAAGTGCACCCGCCATTTTAGGATTCAGTTTATTCAGTTCTTCATACATCCTGAAGGCATTTTCTTTTTGATGCAATTCCATATAGGAATAGCCGCTATAAAGCATGGGCAAATCGTTGAGTGAAATGGCCAGGTTCTTTTTAAACTGTTCTACACATTCGTCGTAAGCTTTTAACTGGCGGTAAGCATGGCCTAATTCGTTGTAAGCAGGTTTATAATTATTGTCGATCTCCAACGCCTTAATACCATATTTTATGGCTTCCCTGTAATACTCTTTTGCATTGGAACACCAGGCCAGGCTGTAATACGTTGCCTTGTTGGCGCTGTCTATTTTCAATGCCTGTAAATAATTGATTATAGCGGAGTCTGTATTTTTTATATTATCCCTGTAGATATTACCCAACAAAACATAAGCACCGGCAAAGGCCGGAACTAAATTAATACCTTTATGCAACAGTAATACCGCACTGTCTACCCTGCCCATAGCCGTATATGCCCTTGCTATTTCAACATAGGCAGAGTCATATTTTTTATTAACATTGATCGCTTTTTTAAACGAAGCAACAGCTTCTTTGAACATCCCTTTATCTTTAAAAGCAATGCCATTGTTAAACAAGATCACGGCTTGCTTTGGCGGCTGCGCTGCTACCATTACAATGCTGAATAGTGCCAATAAAATTGTATAAAAGTATTTTGACATGTAATGGAATTATTTTAAGACAAAGTAAATGCAAGTTTGGCTTTTAACAGCGGCTTTTTTTCAAAATTTTAGTTAAACAATCGGCTGAAAGGACATATTGTTTACTAACTTTGCATTTGCAAATGAAAAAATTTTTCGCCATAGTTTTCCTCGTTATTATTAATGGTTTCTTTACGTCAAAAGTAATTGCACAATGCTCTGTTTGTACAAAAACAGTAGCACAAATGGGTGAGAAACCTGCGCAGGGGTTGAACCAGGGTATACTTTACCTCATGTTTGCGCCCTTTGCGATTGTTGGCGTGGTGGGTTATAAATGGTGGAAAAGCAATAAACAATCCGAAGAAGCATAATTATATTGCAGCTTTTGGCAGCGTATTGTGGCTTCCATCGCAAAATGGCGGCGTTTTTGTTTGTTTGCACTGGCAAAACCATACTTCTTCTTCTTTTTCAAATTCTACTTTTAAACTCCTGTAAGGCAGCACCGGTTCATTGTTTTCATTGATCGTATGTTCAATACGTTTATGCGTACCATCGCAAAGCGGTTGTTTTTCGCTAAGCCCACAGGTACACCATGCATAAATTTTACCTGGCACCACTTTTATCATGGCGGGTTCACATTTTGCAATGCGGGGCAGGTTTTCGTTGGGGATCATTTCCATCAGTAATATTTTTTTATAAATTGATACAGGTTGAATGTATCTCCTTCGGCAACTATTTTATTTTTTAGCTCCGCTTTATTAACACCCTTCATTCTTTTTTGTTCTATAAGATGAAAGGCTTTTTCTGCCAGTAACCAAAAATGTTTTTTATGATGGCTGGTTTGCCGGTCGCTGCTGGTAATAGCTTTCCATAAATCTTCGATACCTTTTTTTTGCGAGGCGGTAGTTTTTATAACAGGTACCGGCATTGTGTGATTGCTAAAAGCCGGGGCAAGCATCAATCGTAAATTTTTTACAAACAGGTCTGCGTCGGGCCTGTCGGCTTTGTTTACCACAAATACATCAGCGATTTCCATTAACCCTGCTTTCATGGTTTGTACTTCATCGCCAGCTTCGGGTACCACAACTACAATGGTTACGTCTGCAAGCCCTGCGATCTCAATTTCGCTTTGGCCAACACCCACCGTTTCCACAATGATATAATCAAAAGGCGCCGTTTTAAAAAGGTCGGTTATTTCAATGATTTTCGGGTGCAGCCCACCCAATGAACCTCTTGTTGCAAGCGAACGGATAAATACAGCGGGATTATTATACCATTCACTCATACGTATACGATCGCCCAACAAAGCTCCTAAATTAAAAGGGGAAGAAGGGTCAACGCAAAGAACCCCCACTTTCTTATTATCTGCAACCAGTACGGAAGTCAAAGCATCCACCAGCGTGCTTTTCCCGGCACCCGGTGGACCAGTTATTCCTATAACAGGGGTATTGGAATGAGGTAATTGTTCTAATAAGGACTCATAGCCAGGCACTTCATTTTCAATAATTGAAATGCAGCGGGCCAGTGTTTTACTGTTACCCTGTTTTACTTCATCTAACTGTTGCTGCCACATACTACAAAGTAACAAATTTAAAAGCATATAGGTGCCGGGCGGCTATATGCCGGCATGACACTTAAACAGAATTTAATTTTTAACACCCGTTTAAGTTGTTGCTCTTTATTGTTTCTTTGCAAAGAGGATTTGCTTTAAAACTTCATTGTATCAATGTCACTATCGGTAGTTATTATAACCAGGAACGAAGCGCATATTATCGGTACAACACTGCAAAGCCTGCAGGGTATCACCGATGATTATATCGTTGTTGATAGCGGCAGCACAGACAATACCATTGCTATTTGTAAAGATTTTGGCGCAAATGTAATTGAAACCAACTGGGATGGTTACGGGCAAAATAAAAATAAAGGTATTAGCGAAGCAAAATATAACTGGATACTGAACCTTGATGCAGACGAAGCGATAGATGAAACACTTAAGGCAGCGATACAGCAACTGGAGTTACTCGATGAAAACACCGTTTACAATTTTAAATTCAAAAATTTTTTTTGCAATAAATGGATCCGCTACGGCGAATGGTCAGGTGATAACCATGTCCGCCTCTTTAACCGGGAAAAAGTAAAATGGAATACGGCCGCTGTTCACGAAGAGCTTACCTTAAGCAGTGATACAAAGCTGGTCACGCTGCCTGGCAATGTGCTGCATTTTACCACGCAGCATATCGATGAATACATCAGCAAAACCTTAGCCTATGCCAAATTAAATGCAACAAAATACCATGCGCAGGGCAAGCAAGCCAATTTTTTTAAATTACGGGTAGCTCCGGGGCTTACTTTTTTCCAGCATTATATTTTACGGCTTGGTTTTTTAGATGGCTGGGAAGGTTACCTTATTGCCAAAACTACGGCATGGTACACGTTTTTAAAATACAGTTTTTTAAAAGAAATGAATAAGCATTAAATAATAGCGATTGACAAATTTCATCCCCATATTTCCGCTAAGCATTGTGGTGTATCCCGGCGAGCAACTGAACCTGCACATTTTTGAACCAAGGTATAAACAGTTGATAAAAGAATGTTTTGAAACAAAAAAGCCTTTCGGTATTCCCCCGGTGATAGATAATAAAATGAATGATACAGGTACTTTGCTGAATGTGGTAGAGATTACAACAGCGTATGAAGATGGTAAAATGGATATCAAAACAGAAGGCCTGGAAGTTTTTACTATCCTGGAATTGATAAAGGAAGTACCCGAAAAATTATACAGCGGCGCCATTGTAACTTATCCTTTGAACGTGGAGACCGGCAACAGGGCTTTGATGATTACGATACTTGCTGCAATCCGCGAACTGCATAAATTATTAAAAATCAGCAAAGCGTTTAAAAAACCGGATGCTGAATTGTGGAGTTATGATGTAGCCCATCATGCAGGGCTTGCTTTAGCAGAAGAATATGAATTATTGCAACTGTTACACGAACT
>JBBRCB010000074.1:0-8531 GCA_038205215.1 Chitinophagales bacterium
ACCCTGTAAGGAGGAATTGCTGATTCCAGCGTCCATAACAAACGTCCTTGCCTGTTTGCCAAAACTGTAATGTGTTTTTTGGAGCAGCAGCATAATATGGCAGAATCCGTCACCATGTAAGCACTGCCCATTCTTTCATTATATATTTCTACAGGTAATTTGAAATGAAAATCTACTGTAGCTGTTTGAGCAGGTTCATTAAGTTTTATTGCAAAAACTTCCGACTGTTTTTTCTCTACACCATTATCGAAGAACATTAAGCTTCCGTATGGATTAATGTGCACTGCATGCGCTTGTGAGAAATCACTGTTGGCTGCCATAGCTATAGTTCCTGCTTTGCCATACTTCCATATTATTTTTCCTGACTGTGCATCCAGTTTCCATATCTGCCCATTGTTATAAAAAGAAATGATATAGTTGCTGTCTTTATCATAATTCAAACTGTTGGCATGCATCCAGTCGCTTTTTGTTTTTAATAACTGCGGATCTTTCAATGGATCCATCACATCAAATACGCTCCATTGCCATATTTTTTTTCCCGTGCTGTCGAGTATTAAAATACCATCTCCATTTATCGTATCCTTTTTTGTGCCACCAATAGAACTGAGGTCCATGATCCTTTGATCAACATACAGCGTTACAATTTCATTGCTGCTTTTCTTTAAAATTTCATGATGAATGGAATACTTAAGATCGTTCTGTCCTTTTTTTAAATACAATACTGTGTCTCCAAACAGGTTTACTTCCAGTATCTCGCTGCCGTAACTTGTTGGCTCATCATTTTTTCCAAGAATGCCGATAACAGTGGTGTCTTTTGTAAAATGAATGACTTTATAACCGGTGCCATCAACGGTATGGTACCACCGGAGGCGGCCTTTGTAATCAACTATATAAGCAACACCAGGTGTTTCCCTTTTATTCATGAGCATAAAGCCCTGCTTAAAATCAGCAGGCAACAATTGCTCATCAGTACATTTATATTTAAATTGTTCCTGTAACCACTCGGGTAACTTTCTCGATCTGAAAGTATATATCTTGCTTACTGTTTTAGCAGTATCCTTTATGGTAATAAGCCGGAAGGAATAATTTGTTTCAGGAATGATATTGGTTAAAACTATAGTGTGGAATAACCCGCTTGTTGAAATGAGGGACGACATTTTTTCTTTAGGCCCAATACTATCCTGCCAATATTCCGCAAATACTTTAACCTTATCTGAAGTAGCTACATCCAACTGTATCTTTAGTTCGTTATTGTTATGGGTGCCAATTTTTATTTCTTTGATAATACTTTTATTGGAACAACCAACACATGCCACTGTTGCAAAAAATAACCACGGTATCCTCGACAAATAACTTAACATCTTACTAAACTTTATTAAATAAAAAAGAACAGGAACAGGATAAAATATCTACCCTATTCCTGGTCAAAGGATATTATTGGATATATATTTTATCTTCCCGAATTATCCAGGTTTGGGTTAAGGTTAACCTGCCCCTGCGGGTAAGGGAAGTATTTATTTTTAGGCATCGTAATGGCAGCAGGCTGGCCTATCCTTGTTAGGTAAGCATTCACTACTACATCATATTTACCCATTCTTATCAGATCTGAACGGCGTTTTCCTTCGTAGAAAAACTCCCAGCCACGTTCCTGCAAAATTGCATCACGTAATGTAGTTTTTGTAAAACTTGCTAACGTTAAAGGTACTGCATGCGATCTATTCTTAACCTGGTTGATCAGGTCAATACTCTCCTGCGTAGGTCCGCTAATCTCGTTCAATGCCTCTGCCCTGCTTAATAAAACATCTGCATATCTTAAAATGTCAACACTATGCCCATCGTAGTAGGTAGTTGAACCTGATGAATCAGCATATTTTTTTGTTGCAATATCTTCCATATAACTCACGCCCGGCGGTGGTGCAGCACCAATTGATGGGGCCTGCTTATAAATTAAATTATCAACACCTGTATATAAAGGATAAAAACATCTTTTCCTGTCATCAGCATTATTATACGTATTCCAAAAATCCCATGTCACTGAATAATATTGCCACCTGTCTTTTACCACCGGGTGATTTAAAGGGCCGAAGTGATTGAGCAATTCAGTGCCGTTAAGATTTGCATCACTCAATACAGAGAAAATATTTTCATTGCACCATTTATTGGCTTCGGTAAACAATCCCAGGTAAGATGGATAAAGCGAATACACATTCATATCCATTACCTGCTTTGCAACATCTGCAGCTTTTTGCCAGTCGTTCCTGCGTAAATATAATTTTGCCATTAAGGTAAGCGCAGCCCCTTTTGTTGCTCGGCCATAATCATTGCTGGTATAAATAGGATTGCTTTGATAATTTACAGGTAACACTGCAGCAGCGTCAGTCAGGTCTTTTATAAGCAAAGCCTCGATATCAGCGAGTGAAGCTGGTTTTGGCTGGCTGGTATAATTTGGATTAGCCACTTCATTTTCTGTAACTAAAATCACCGGCCCCCATGCATCGGTCAGGTCAATATAAGCAACGGTACGCAAAAATTTTATTTCAGCAAGAAATTGTTTTTTCTCTGCATCAGTGATCGTTGTCATTGGGGAAATATTCAAAATGGCATTATTTGCATTGGCAATTAATTTGTATATCTGCCTCCAGTCTTCAGCTAATAAACCATTAGATGAATTCCAAACAGCGAGTGACAATTGTCCCGGGTCGCCACCATAACTACAATGGCCCAGGTCGGTAGTAAGATCAGTTAATGCAAAATGCCTTACCGTCCAGTAGTCAAAATTATCTCCCACTGCAGGGCCTTTCAGCCTGGCATACACGGAGTTTACCCCCGCAATGGCATCCGATTTGGTTACAAAGGCATTGACACTTGTAAGGCTGCTGTACACTTTAGGGTCTAAGGTTTTATTACATGAGATGAGTACTAAAACCAAGAGTGAAAAAAATATTATTTTATACTTGTTCATTGTTTGCAGATTTAATTATTTGTATATTTTTTATTGAATAATTATTATTATCATTCAATTAATGGATCGTTAGTTTTAAACCAAAAACAAAAGTTCTAAATGCAGGGAAAGCATTAAAATCAATACCTCCGCCTATATTGCTTGAATGTGTATTTACTTCAGGATCGGTACCGGTGTAATTGGTAAAGGTGAGCAGGTTTTGTCCGGATACATACACATGCAATCCATCAATAAACTTAACCTGTTTAATCAAATCTACCGGAACGCTATACCCTAACGTAACCGCTTTTAAGCGTACGTAAGATGCTTTTTCTACAAACCTTGAATTGACATAGCTGCCGTACTTGCTTAAAAAATATCCTTCACGGGGGATGTCGGTATTTTCGTTTTTACCTACTACAAAACGGTTCAATGCATCGGTGCTGGTGGTAGATTCCAATACCAAACGGTTCATGTTATATAATGAATATCCAAAAGCACCCTGGAAGAAAACATTCAGGTCGAAACCTTTGTACCTAAGATCGTTTCCAAAACCTGCAGTATAATGCGGGTTGGTATTGCCCATATAAGTGGCATCATTGGGGGTAATTTTTCCATCCCCATCCGTATCCGCATACTTAGGATCACCTGGTTTTGAATTGGGTTGTGGTGCATAGGTCTCGCCGCTTTTAAGCACGCCCACATATTGATAGCCAAACAGTACACCCAATTCTTTACCCGGTACTAAGCGTGTAAATTCTTTACCCGATACGGTACCACTTGGATTAGCAGTATTGGCACTAATGGTGGATACATTCGGTGCTAATGATAATAATTTTTGTTTGTTATAGGCGATATTAAAGAATGTGCTCCAGGTAAGGTTCGAAGATTTAAAATTTTCTGAATTCACAGATAACTCGATCCCTTTATTTTCCATTGAACCCACATTGATCGTTTGAGTAGAGAAGCCCCACCATTGACCCACAGGAACAGCTAACAACAGATCAGTAGTTTTCTTTTTATAAGCATCAATGGTCACATTTAACTTACCTCTTAAGAAGCCCATATCCAAACCGATATCTGTTTGTATCGTCTTCTCCCATTTCAGGTCAGGATTAGATAAAGAAGATGGTTCGATCCCTGCATAAAAATTATTACCGAGTGATGTACCGTAAGCGGAGAAACGGCTCAGGAACCCATAATCACCGATACGGTCATTACCAGTAACGCCATACCCTACCCTAAGTTTAAGATTTGAAAAAGTATGCAGGCCCTTAATGAATTTTTCATCAGTGAATTTATAGGCCAATGCCCCTGAAGGGAAAATACCATGCCTGTTATTGGGGCCAAACCTTGAAGATATATCATCCCTGATGGTGAACGTAGCCAATAATTTATCGTTATAGGAATAATTGAACCTTCCAAAATAAGAAGTGTTCTTTGTTTCTATTCTGCTACTGGCAGGTACAGATGCACCCTGTACAGTTGGGTTAGATCCTGCATATAAGTTATAAAATAAAAACACGTCGGTAGAAAAACCGCTGCTGCCTGCTGCTAAATTATCAAACACATCTTTTTGATTGGAAGTACCCACCAATGCTGTAATGCTATGCGAAATACCAAAGCTGTGTTTGTAAGTCAGGTACTGCTCAACTAACCACCTGAAGCTGGTGCTCATTTGCTCTTGTGCTATTCCATTATTGGCTGCTCCGGCTGTAAGTGTTTTTGGCGTGTACTGGCCAGCCGTAGCTTGTCTGAATTCTGAACCTGCGCTAAAATGATAGGTAAGGCCTTTAATAATATCATAGTCGATAAAAATATTTCCGTTGATCAGCCTGTTGGTAGAAACATTGGTGGGTTCCAATATACCTGCCAGTGCATTATCTTTTCCCAGGTACCTGTAATAACTGCCGTCTGCATTATATACTGGTATTGCAGGCGCTGCTGTAAGTATGGAAAACAATGGTGCAGTAATATCTGCAACATAGCGCTGTAAATGATTGTCGGTGTTTGCACCGTAAAAATTGCCGCCCACTTTTACCCTTTCGTTAAATTTCTTTTCGGCGCCCATGCGTACAGAATATCTTTCCATACTGGTGGTTTTTAAAACGCCTTCCTGTTTAATGTAATTTCCTGAGAGGTATAATTTTGAACTCTTATCATTGCCGCTAAAACTGATGCCCCTGTTTAAAATAGATGACTGTTGTGTAGTTTGATCCCACCAATTGGTATTGGCTATCGAGAAACTTGAATTGAACACCGGCGATCTTCCATCTTCTGCCGCTGTTGCATTTTGAATATCGGCGTATTGCTGCCCGGTTAGTAACCCGGGTTTGTAAGTTAAATACTGTAATCCGTTTGAAGCATCAGCCTCGACCTGCATTTTGCCCGGCTTACCTTTTTTAGTGGTAATCAATACCACACCATTACCGCCACGTGCACCATAAATAGCAGTTGCAGATGCGTCTTTTAATATCTGTATATCTTCAATATCATTCGGGTTGATGAATTTTCCATTATCGCTGATAAAGCCATCCACTACAAACAACGGTTCGTTGGTAGTGTTGATAGAGTTACCGCCTCTTATCACTACAGAGATAGCACCTCCTGGCGAAAAATCTGATTGCTGCACCCGAACTCCCGCTGCACGCCCCTGTATGGCCTGCGCAATATTGGAAGTGGTACCACCCAGGTTCATGTTATCACTTTTGATTGAACTGATGGAACCGGTAAGGTCTTTCTTTTTTGCGGTACCATAACCAATCACCACAACATCACTCAGTTGTTCCGCCACTACTTTTAATTTGATGGTAATATCCGTTTGATTAGGCTGAAGGGTAACAGTTACTGTTTCGTATCCTACAAAGCTTACTACTAAAACATTCTTTGTACTGTTACTATTTATTACAAATTGCCCGTTTGTATCCGTAGTCGTACTTCCTTTCGCTCCTTTTAAAGAAACGGTGGCTTTATGAAGTGGCGTATCATTTTCTGACAACACGGTTCCTGTAATCTTTGTTTGGGCAAATACAGTGGTGCTGATCAACGCCAGTAATAATAAAAATTTTAATTTTAACATATGCAGCAATTTTAAAGTTTGCGCCAAGATAAAAACAAAATGTTTAAAAATGTTTGCGCAACAACGTGCGTTGATCTACGCAAACGTTTGATTAGTCTACACAAACGTTTGCGTGATTTTTCATAGTGTCCATTTAACGGCCTAAATTGTGCCAATGGACAATAAACTCATCACTATAAAAGAGATCGGCAAGCGGTTGAATATTTCACCTTCAACAGTTTCCCGTGCATTGCACAATCATAAAAGTATTGGGTTAAGAACAAAGACAAGAGTGCAGCAATTGGCTAAAGAATTAAATTATGAACCCAACCAGACCGCCATTTTTTTCCAGCAACGCAAGACATTTATCATTGGTGTTATACTCCCTGAATTATCAGAAGCCTTTTTTTCATCTGCAATAAGTGGTATTGAAGATTGCGCTAATAAAAATAATTATACGGTGTTAGTGGGGCAATCACACGATGATGAGGAGAGGGAAAAGCAATTGGTTGAAACGGTAAAGAACCACCGCGTAGATGGCCTGATCGTTTCTATTGCCAAGAATACCGTTAACTACGATCACTTTGAAGCCTTAAAGAAATATGGTATCCCAATTGTATTTTTTGATTGCATACCCAATATGCAGAATATTCATTATGTAGCCTGCAACATGACTTCGGGAACAACACAGGCATTTACTTTTTTAAGAAAACTGGGGCATAAAACCATTGGTATGATTAATGGGCCAATGAATTTACTGGCAAGTAAAGAAAGAGTAGAGGGTTATAGAAATGGCTTAATAAAAGCCAGGCTGAAATATGATCCCAACCTCATCATCTCCTGCGATCTTAAAACAGAAAGTATTAATAAGGCAACGGAGAAATTATTATCGCTGAGGAACAAACCCACTGCAATAATCGCTTTTAATGATTATGTATTACTGGATGCCGTACAGGCTGCAAAAAAATTAAAGTTGAAGATCAATAAAGATATCAGTTTTGTAAGTTATGCCAACCTGCCGATCAGCCATTACTCTGCTCATCCCCCATTGGCTTCTGTTGAACAATTCTCTTACCAGCAGGGGCAAAAAGCGATGGAAATAATGCTTGACCTGTTAACGAAGGACAATACAGAAAATGAAAATGTTACTTTCTATAAAATAATTTTAGAACCGCAACTGGTTGCACACACAAAACAATAATATTAAACAGTGCATATTAAATCACACAAACGTTTGCTCAATGATAAATGAATTGGGTTTATTATGTTTGATGATAAATTAAATTTAAATCATCAGCATTATGCTTAGATCTGTAGTAGAGCTTTATGGACTTTCGGAGAACGAAGCTGTATTTAAACCCTTTGGAAACGGGCTCATTAATCATACCTGGCTGGTGGAATATCGTGATGAGTTATTCATTTTTCAAAAAATAAATGATACTGTTTTTACTTCCCCTGCTTTAATTGCAGAAAACCTGCATCAACTGAAATTATATTTTGCAGTAGCTTTCCCGGCTTATCTTTTTGTCAGTCCTATTCCCACTTTACAAAATGAAGAAATGGTATTTTTGCAGGGAGAAGGCTATTACAGGATGTTCAGGTTTGTAAAAGGGTCAGTAACTTTTGACACGGTAGATAATCCTGCTATAGCTTTTGAAGGCGCAAGGCAATTTGGAAAATTCACCAGGTTACTCTCTTCGTTCAATAACCGGCGCTTAATGAACAGCCTTCCTGATTTTCATAATCTCTCCTTACGCTATAAACAATTTGAAATGGCGCTGGAGCAAGGCAACAAGGATCGTATTGAAGCATGCCAACAAGCGATCCATTTTATAAAAGAACAAAAAGAAATCGTCATTGCCTATAATAAAATAAAACTAAATAAGCATTTTAAGAAAAGAGTTACGCACCACGATACCAAGATCAGTAATGTATTATTTGATAAGAATGGTAAAGGGCTTTGTGTAATTGATCTTGATACGGTAATGTCAGGTTATTTTATCAGTGATGTTGGAGATATGATCCGCACTTATCTTTCGCCGGTAAGTGAAGAAGAGCACGATCTTTCAAAGATAGAAGTACGCGAGGAATATTTCCAGGCCATTGTAGATGGTTATTTAAGTGAAATGAAAGACGAACTGAGCGATGACGAAAAAAATTCTTTTGTTTATGCCGGCAAATTTATGATCTATATGCAGGCGATCCGTTTCTTAACAGATCATATCAACAATGATATTTATTATGGTGCAAAATATGACGGACATAATTTAATGAGGTGCAATAACCAGCTGGAGTTATTAAAACAATTATTGGCAAAAGAAGATCACCTCCAAACAAAAGTTGCTGCTTATATGGAAAATTCTGCTGTATAAAAATTTATTATCGCTATACAATTATGAATAAAATAGACCTTACCGATTCTTTAGAAAAAATCCCCGTAAAAATATTCCGCAATTCCAGCGAAGGCTCGGCTTTTGTTGCACAGCAGATCGCTGAACTGGTGAGGCAAAAAGAAAAAGAGGGAAAGAAAAC
>JBBRCB010000075.1:0-8454 GCA_038205215.1 Chitinophagales bacterium
GGATAAGCAAAGATCACCGCACCTTCAGTAAGTGTGCTATCCTGCATTAATTTGCTAAACCCGGTTCCATAAAAAATATTATCGCCCAGTATCAATGCTACGCTGTCAGTACCAATAAATTTTTCACCGATCACAAAAGCCTGTGCAAGTCCATTGGGTACTTCCTGTATGGCGTATTCGATAACGCAGCCCCATTGGCTGCCGTCTTTTAATAATCTTTTAAATTGTGGCTGATCTTCAGGAGTAGTAATTACCAAAATTTCTTTTATCCCTGCCAGCATTAAAGTGCTCAATGGATAATAGATCATTGGCTTATCATAAATAGGCATCAACTGTTTACTGATTCCCATCGTGATAGGATATAACCTTGTACCTGATCCACCTGCGAGAATGATTCCTTTCATATTGGTTGAGTTCGTTTAGGGGTTTAGAGGTTTAGAAAGTTTAGAAAAGACAAAAAGTTTGTCCTTTGCTGTGACTTTCTTAAACCTGCAATCATCAATGTTTGTTTTTCTATCATCTCTCTGCCATTAGTATAATTTTCATTTGACAAAAAGCCAAGATCGTTTGATATTACTATGTCATTCAATAATTCTATCGTGCTGCTATAAGCAATAGTACTGAAATGAGACTGGTCTTTTGCCGTTTTACGTGAAGTTCCTTCAGCAATATTTGATGCAATTGAAACCGCCGCACGCCGCATTTGAGATACTATTCCAAATTTTTCTTCAGATGGAAAATCTTTTGTGGCCTTATAGGTCCAAACTGCTAATTGCCGGGCATATTGCCAGCACTCCAGTTTTTCAAAAGAGTAAATTTTCATGGTACTAAATTATGGTTATAAAATATTTAAGCCAACCTAAACATCTAAACCCCTAAACCTCTAAACCCTAAACCTTCCCATACTGTTCTTCATAATATTTTTGATAATTGCCACTCGTTACATCGTTCAGCCATGCTGTATTATTAAGATACCAATCAATAGTTTCACATATACCTTCTTCAAATTGTAAAGATGGCACCCAGCCTAATTCGTTTTTCAATTTAGACGCATCAATTGCATAGCGCATATCATGTCCTGCCCTGTCTTTTACATAAGTGATCAGTTTTTGGGATGCGCCTTTTTCCCTGCCCAGCTTTTCATCCATCTGCCTGCACAATTCTTTTACCAGCGCAATATTGGTCCATTCGTTGTGGCCGCCGATATTATAGGTTTCGCCAACCCGTCCTTTATGAAAGATCACATCAATTGCTCTGGCATGGTCTTTCACGAACAACCAGTCCCGCACATTTTCTCCTTTGCCATAAACGGGCAGAGGTTTATTATTAATGATATTATAAATGCAAAGCGGTATTAATTTTTCCGGGAAATGATTAGGCCCATAGTTATTACTGCAGTTGCTGATCTTAACGGGTAAATCATAAGTATGATAAAATGCCCTTACCATATGATCGGAGGAAGCTTTGGATGCCGAATATGGGCTACGCGGATCATAAGCGGTGGTCTCGGTAAAAAAACCTTCCTTCCCCAATGAGCCATATACTTCATCAGTAGAGATATGGTAAAATATCTTCCCTGCCCTATCATTTGCCCATGATTCTTTTGCCGCCTGCAACAAAGAGCCTGTTCCCATTACATTGGTTTGTACAAAGGCTAACGGATCCGTTATCGACCGGTCTACATGGCTTTCGGCAGCACAATGGATCACTCCAGTAAACCGGTGTTCTTTAAACAGGCTGCGTAATAATTCGAGGTGGGTGATATCGCCTTTTACAAAATGATAATTGGGCTGGCCTTCTATATCTGTTAAGTTTTCAAGGTTACCGGCGTAGGTAAGTTTGTCGAGGTTTACAATTTTATATTGCGGGTATTTTGTAACAAATAAACGGGCCACATGCGACCCTATAAAACCTGCTCCCCCTGTGAGTAATATTGTATGCATTTTGTATTTATTGCTGGCAAAAATATACATTATTAGCCAAAGGCGCCATTGGATAGCTTCTTATTGACACTATCAGCCGGTTTTATAGTCAACTATTTATACTGCTGTAAAAGCCACATGAAAGTATTGTTTTATTTCATCCACATCAAACTGCTGGGCCCTGCTCTTCGCTTTTTGCTCAAACTGGCCCCGTAAAGCAGCATCCTCATACATTTTTTTCATGGCTGCAGCCAGGGCTATTACATCATTCACGGGGGTAAGGATACCATATTCCCCAATCTCGTAATTATTGATCGCCCTATGGTGCAGATCGGTAGCCGGTGCCAGCAATTCCCTGGGGCCCGAGCTGCAGTCGGTTGAAATTACCGCCCTGCCACAGGCCAGTGCTTCGATCAATACATTGGGAAAACCCTCCACATCAGAGCTCAATACAAAACAATTGGAACGGCTTACATACTTAAAAGGATTATTATCCCAGCCACAAAAAACTACTTTATTATTCATCCCGAAGTCGGATACTTTTTGTTTCAGTTCCTCTTCCATTATCCCACCGCCAACGATCAATAATTTGCAGGGCAGGTTCTTCATGATAAAGAAGGCCTGCAGCAGCAATAAATGATTCTTTTCTTTCCTGAAACCACCCACATTTATAAAGTAAAAAGTATTTGCTTCAAAGTGAAAAGACGGTTCCTCACCTGTATGGCTGCGGATGAAGCCAAGATCGATGGGATTATAAATTACTTTAACCGGTGTTTTTATTTTGAAATTCTCAATAAGGTCGGTCTGCATGGCATAAGAATTGGCCAGCACCAGGTCAGCCCTCTTGTAGGAGAACATCACCATAAATTTCGAGAACATCCTGTAAATAGCAGAGTGGCTTTGCTGCATCGTGGTCTGGTGCGTTCTTTCGCACATGATCACTTTTCCCTGGTAACGCCAAAGGCTTTTCATCAATGCATTGATATAGCAGGGCCGGTAAAGGAATGCCACCGAAATATTGATCCTGTTGTTTTTACAATACTTGTATACTTTATAAGACTGGTAAGGCATTTTTAAGAACCGGATCAGTTTATCCTGCTGAAGGGGTTGTTTCAGGTCGAGCACCTTAACCCCGGCAGGGATGGTATAATCTACAATATTGGTATAAAGGCACAGGTGTATCTCAAAATCACTTTGTAAATGTTCCATTAAAAGAGAAACCACTCTTTCGGCGCCACCAGACTGCAGGGTGTTAATGGATATCAATAGCTTTGGTCTTATTCCGTTCATTTGTTTTCATTTATTCGGCTGTCATGACCGCAAATATGAGTTATTTTTTTTATTTGCTGAAAGATGTTTTGCCCTGCATTATTGGTTGCCCCGCCCTTCGTAAAGTTGCATAAATAAACGCTCTGTCTGTTGTATGATTGCGGGTAATGAAAATCTTTCGAGCGCAGCAGTTTTAATTTGTTGCCGGTTAAAATTCATCCGTGTTGCTTTTTCTACTGCAAGGGCAAAAGATTTTTCATCATCGCCTTTTACCAGCAATCCATTCTTTCCATCAGTAATTATTTCATTGATACCACCCGGCGCATCGAAGGCCACTGCAGGTATGCCCATGGCGGTGGCTTCGAGCAGGCTGTTGGGAAAACCTTCAAAATAAGAGCCCATCAAGAACAGCGCCGCGTCTTCCATTCCAGCGAAAGGATCATTTTTTTTCCCTTCAAGAAAAATTTTGTCCTGTAATTGAAAGTCGGCAATCAAATTTTGCAATGCTTCTTTTTTATCCCCGTCCCCGATAATGTAATAGCGGTATGGCATAGAAATTTTTGCCACCGAACGTATCAGCCTTGCAATGCCTTTTTCGCCTGATAGCCGGGCAACACTAATAAATTTATTGTACTGCGGTATATCTACCAACCTGTCGTTCTTTTCAACAGCGTTATAGATCAGGGCAGTTTTTTCGATTGCAATATTATAATTATTCACAAGGTCCTGCTGCATAAATTTAGACTGGCAGATAATATGATCGAAGCGGCGGTAATATTTTTTTATCAGCCTTTCGTAGAGAAACGGGAATTTCACCCGGCCCTTATTCATACTCACGATGCTGGATTCCCTCGCCATTAATACCAGGTTTGCCGGCAACAGCCGGCGAAAAAAAGCCAAAAGGATATTCAGGTGATTGGCAATGGAAAAAATAATATCAGGTTTTTCACGCTTCACCAGTCTTCTTATTTTAGGCAATGAACTGCGGGCATGCCTTACCTGCATGTCGGTAACGGTAATGGCTGTATTACTGATGGTATAAAAGGGCTGTGCATTATTCAACACGGCAAGTGTAACCAAAAATTTATCCGTATTGATATGATTACACAATAACGAAACATATTTTTCTGAACCCCCGCATGCAAGGCTGGGTATGAGGATAAGTAATTTTATTTTATTAGTGCCCGGAGTCTCCATTATTGCTTTGCTGTTCGGTTCCTGAAAGAGTTATCGCGTTGTAACTGTGAACAAAAATAACCCTTAGCTATTGAAATCAATACATTTTAAACACGGTCGTTGTATAAAGTACAAAATAGCCTGGCTGAAAAAAATGTAATTTCACCGCAAAATTTTTTAACTGATCTATGGAAAAAGATTTTTCTAACCAGGTAGCGGATGGCGAAAGGTTTGAGTTTGGTGCTAACTGGAAAGCTTTTTTAAAAACATTGACTGGTGAAAGGATCAGCGTGGCGGAACAATCTTTGGTAGAGATGCTTGCGGGGCCACCTGCTACAGGACAAACATTTTTAGACATCGGTTGTGGCAGCGGCTTATTCAGCCTTGCAGCACGCAAGCTTGGATATAAAGTGCATTCTTTTGATTTCGACAAACAATCTGTAGCGTGTGCGCTTTCTCTCAAAGAAAAATATTTTCCTAATGATGAAAAATGGACCATTGAAGAAGCCTCGGTTTTGAATAACGAATTCTTATCCGGCCTTGGAAAATTTGACGTAGTATATTCCTGGGGGGTATTGCATCATACCGGGCATATGTGGCAGGCTTTGGAAAATATTGCTATGACGGTTAAAGAAGGTGGTAAATTATTCGTTGCTATTTATAACGACCAGGGCCTTCGTTCAAGGATATGGCTCTCCGTAAAAAAATTATATAATGCCAATGGCTTTACGAGGCTGTTGGTGAAAAGTATTTTTATTCCTTACTTTATTGTCACCTCCTTTTGCTGGGATATCCTGTCTTTTAAAAATCCTTTACGCCGGTACCGGGAATACCAAAAATTGCGTGGCATGTCCATCGTTACCGACTGGATTGATTGGCTCGGTGGTTATCCGTTTGAAGTGGCTGCGCCAAAAAAGATCATTGATCTTTATACTGCAAAAGGATTTGTATTGGATAAAATAAAAATAACCAGGAGGCTCGGGTGTAATGAATTTATTTTTGTAAAAAAGTGAAGGATGGTTAAGGATTTTATTTATTTGGTACAGACTAATGGCTGTTATACCCTAACTTTTACCAAAAAAAAATGAGATAAGGAGGTTAGGAAAAGGATCCTTGCTTCCTGGCTCTTTAGCGTCTTTGCGTGATTTTTCTAGGGTTTCACTAAAATAGCAATAAGATTGGGTCTTTTTTCTTTTCGTTTTTCAGCAAGGCCGAATGTTACAACGATTTCTTTCAAAGTATTCTTAATAAAATATTTCACTACCCCCAACCTTAATTTTTCAATATTGATATTATTACAATAGGCAACTTTAAATTGATGTTTTGTCGCTAATGCAGTCAACCTTGCAATATCAAATGATTGCATATGCTGCATCTGGTGGAATTCGCTTTTGCAGAACGGGCAAAAACATAAATTTCCTTCAAGGTCTTCATTAAAAGGTGTGGTGATCAATATTTTTCCTTTGGGTTTAGCTATACGGTATAGTTCTTTCATCGTTGCACACAGTTGATCATCCTGCAAATGCTCGATTGTTTCAATACAGGTGATCGTATCAAACATATCATTATTAAAAGCGCTCGGTAATTCGTTCACCAATACCAGTTCTTTTAAATTAGCGGCATTGCCGGTTTTGTTTTTTGTTGCCGTTAAAGAATCAGTTGAAAAATCGAGTCCATAAAAGTGGACTACCTTTTCTTTCACCATTTGTTCCAGTAAATGGCCCGCACCGCAACCATAATCCAGCACATTGCCTTTCAATAAACTTTTGTTCTTTAAATAGCGAACGATTCCCGGTGCCATTACCGCGGTAAAATATTGTTGTAGCCTGGAGGCATTTTTACTTTGCCAGTCCCAGAGGGCGGCGATATCTTCCGCTGTCCAGTCAGCTGCTTTTTTTTGTACTACTTTCACGATGTACTCTATTTTTTATATTCTTGCTTTATGATCAATGCAAATAAAAATAAACAAATCCTTGGATAAGTTTATAAAAGTAAAAAATCAATTTAAAAATTATTCGGTCTCCCACTAATCCACAAAGACCACACAGCATTTAATTCGTTTTTCCTTGGCCTTTTCTGGTCTTTGTGGATTCGTGGGGAAAATTTAATATAAACCCTTACCAAAGTTCGTCTTAGAAACAAACTTGTAATTCGTGATTTGCCAAGTACCTTTGCCGCTATGCATTACGCTTCAATAGAAAATATCAGTAAATCGTTTGGGATCCGTACTCTTTTTAAGAATATCAGCTTTTACGTGGAAGAAGGCGACAAGATCGCTTTTGTGGCCAGGAACGGCAGCGGAAAATCTACTTTATTAAAAATTATTACAGGGCTGGATACACAAGATTCAGGAACGATCTGGGTACATAAGGATATTAAAGTGATCATGCTGCAGCAGGATACCCCTTTTGAAGAGAACAAAAGTATCTGGGATAATGTATTGCGGATGGACAATCCCGTGGTAAAAGTGGTGAAAGCCTATGAACAATGTTTGGAAGAAGACCCGGATAATATTGAAAAGCTCACCCACCTGATGGCATTAGTGGATGAAAACAATGCCTGGAATTTTGAAAGTGAATTGCAACAGATATTAGGTAAACTTAACCTGCATCATTTAAATGAACCCGTAAAAAACCTCAGTGGCGGACAACGAAAAAGAGTAGCATTGGCCCAGTCACTGATAGAAATGCAGTTGCATGAAGGCCGCTGTTTATTGATACTGGATGAACCTACCAACCACCTTGATGTAAGCATGATCGAATGGCTGGAAGATTATTTAAGTGCACAAAAAGTTACGTTGCTGCTGGTAACGCATGACCGCTATTTTTTAGACGCGGTGTGCAACGAGATACTGGAAATGGATGAAGAAAAAATATTTACTTATAGAGGCGATTATGATTATTTTTTAGAACAAAAAAGTTTGCGGCAGGATGTGCAGGCCAGTGAATTACAAAAAGATAAAAATATTTTCCGCAAAGAACTGGAATGGATGCGCAAGCAACCCAAGGCAAGAACCACCAAAAGTAAAAGCCGGCAGGATGCATTTACAGAAGTAGAAGAACGCGTGAGCCAGAAAAAAGAAGACGTTGATGTTACGCTGCAGGTAAAGATGACCAGGCTGGGCGGCAAAATCCTTGAAATGAAAAAGATCAATAAAAGTTATGGCGATAAAGTATTGATCAAAGGATTTGATTACACTTTTAAAAGGGGCGAACGTGTGGGCATTGTTGGAAAGAATGGCGTAGGCAAATCAACTTTTTTAAAGATCGCATTGCACCAGGAACAACCCGACAGCGGCAAGATCAACCATGGTGATACGGTGGTGTTCGGCAACTTCGACCAGGAAGGATTAAAATATAAAGAAGATAAACGTGCAATAGAATATGTAAAAGATTTCGCGGAATTTTTCCCATTGGCAGACGGCAGCAAAATATCTGCTTCACAGTTCATGGAAAAGTTTGGCTTTAATGCAGAGCAGCAATATACACCCCTGAGTAAATTAAGTGGTGGTGAAAAAAGAAGATTGCATTTATTAAGTGTACTCTTTGTGAACCCCAACTTTTTAATCTTAGATGAACCTACCAATGACCTCGACCTGCAAACCTTAAGAACGCTGGAAGAATTTTTACTGGATTACCCCGGTTGCATTTTAATTGTAAGCCACGACCGTTATTTCATGGACCGTATGGTGGATCATTTGTTTGCATTTGAAGGCAATGGCGTGATAAAAGATTTCCCGGGCAATTATTCTCAATACCGGGAAGCCGTTGCCAATGAAAAATTTACAGGGTTTGAAGTTAAAGAAGTTGTGGATTCCGGGCTAAAGAACGTTAATGAAGCAATAAAAAATGATAAACAACCCTCAACCCGTAACGCGAAACTGTCTTTCAAAGAAAAAAACGAGTTTGAATCCATAGAAAAAGAGATCCCGGCTTTACAAAAAGAAAAGATGCAGCTTGAAGAAAAAATGAATACCGGCAATTTAAACTTTGAAGATTTACAAAAAGCGGCAGCAAGGGTTGGAGCGATCGTATCATTGCTGGATGACAAAGAAATGAGGTGGCTGGAGTTGAGTGAAAGGGTGTGA
>JBBRCB010000076.1:0-7303 GCA_038205215.1 Chitinophagales bacterium
TATTAAATAAAATATACCATGAGAAAGATCCATTGTATCATTGTTTGTTTAATTTTATTGTTCACTTCATTATCGGTATTCATTTCATGTAATGAAAATAAAGCTGCAGTAAATATAAGGCGGGTCGAAAATGCCCCCGACAAGTTAATTGAAATTGATACTTCTCAAATACCCCATGATCAATTCGGTGAGGCCGTTCGCTATGGCAGGTCGTTAATGATGAACACTGCTTATTATATTGGTCCAAATGGTATCAACGGAAAATATTTAGGCAATAAAATGAATTGTACCAATTGCCACCAGGAGGCAGGAACTAAATCGTATTCTTTTAACCTGCTTGGCTCTCATGCAGATTACCCGCAATACCGTGCAAGAGAAGGGAAAATATTATCGCTTGCGGAAAGAGTTAATAATTGTATTATGAGGCCGCATAGCGGGAAACCTTTACCACTTGATAGTAAAGAGATGATCGCATTTCTCTCTTATTTAAAATGGATCAACAGCTTTACACCGAAAGCAGATCAGTTTAAAGGCAAGAAAAATCTTGCAGTTAAATTTCCTGATGTTGCAGCCAGTTCTGAAAGAGGGGCTTTATTATTTACCGAACATTGTGCAAGATGCCATGGTGCCAATGGAGAAGGAGTTATGACGGCTAACAATATTACTTATCAATACCCGCCTTTGTGGGGAGCAAGCGGGTATCAACCAGGATCAAGTATGCACCGTATTATTAAACAGGCACAATGGTTAAAAGCAAATATGCCACAGGATAAAGCCACCTGGGATAAGCCTTTTTTAAAGGATGAGGAAGCATTGGACCTTGCAGCATTTATTAACGACGACAGGATACATAAAAGGCCGGGAGTAAGTACTTTTGATTATCCTGTTATCAGTGAAAAGGCAATTGATTATAGCATCGCACCATTTGTGGATAGCTTTTCGGAAATGCAGCATAAATATGGCCCATATCAGCCCATTCTTGATTATTATAAAGAAAAAGGTTTGCAAGCAGTGTACTGATTTTATAAGTTCTGTTAAAAATAATTTTGAAAAATTCAATATGTTACAGCATAAAAACAAATTCCTTTATTGCATCACGGCCATTTTATGTTTTTGCCTGTTTAGTAGTTCATTAACAGCACAGCAAATTAAATATACCGACGGTAATGGCAGCTGGAATCCTGACTCATTGGGCAACCATCGGGTGCTTGTTCAGTTTACAGGTACCGGAAATATTGCCAAAACAATTATTGCATGGCGCAGAAGGGATGCAAACCCCGAACAAAAGAGGATCATTGTTCAGGATGCAAAGACAGGTCAAAAAATAGTCAATGTAAAAACTATTGAAATCAGCAGGGAAGAAGGCACTGTTCTTTTTGAACCGGTTTCCGGCAGGGGCAGCTATTATATTTATTACATGCCATACAGCTATGAAGGGCCAAATACTTATTATCCAAAAGGGGTGTACAGGAAACCGGAAAACACGGCGACAACACTATGGTTGCAATCTGCTGAAGGCAGGATTACTAATAATTGTTTAGTAAAAGAGATACAAAGTATAAATGCATTTAACAGCTTTTATCCAATGGAAGTAATTGCAACTGCAGCCGAAACTAAAAATATTTTGGATAAGAACAGCACTCAGCTGTTTTTAGTTTTTCCTGAAGCAAGGGAAAATTCTATACGCATGAAAAACGACCTGCCGCAACGCTGGATTTTGAATGGGCTTCAAAATTCTTTTACTGATACTGCATTGCGTGGCGAATACCTTGCTTTTCAGTTGGGTATTTTTGCTTTGCAGGATCTCGATAATGTTACTGTTAGTTTCACTGATCTTACTAATAAACAGGGAAAAATAATTTCGACTAAAAATATTGCCTGCATTAATACCGATGGTACAAAATACGACGGCACTATTTTTTCTAATCAAGTAAGTGTTTCAAAAGGAAAAGTACAGCCAATGTGGTGTGGCATTGATGTACCACAATCTGCAGCACCGGGAGTTTATACCGGTAAAGCAATTGTTCATTCCGGCAATTCATCAAAAGAAATTCTATTGCAGATCAAAATAGCTGAAGGAATAACAACCAACGGTGGTATTGATAAGCCGGAGAATATGACAAGGCTAAAATGGCTCAATTCAACTATGGCGCAGGAGAATACTGTGATTGCACCCTATACTGCACTGGAAGTAAGCGACACGGTGATTTCATTGTTAGGTAGAAAATTATTCCTCAATAAAGATGGTTTTCCTGCACAGGTACAAACTTTTTTCACACCGGAAATGACATCCATTGGTTCAAAGCCAAACGATCTTCTTACAGAACCGGTGCAGTTTCATTTTTTTGATGAAGCCGGCAAACAGGCACTGCAATGGAAAACAGGCGGTGTCATTTTTATAAAAAAAGAACCCGGCACAGTGGCATGGAAATGCACCAGTACTTCTGCTGCCTTACAAATGGAGGTGAATGCTACAATGGAGTTTGATGGCTTTTTATCTTACTCGGTAAAATTTACCGCATTGGAAAACGTAACCTTTAGTGATATCAATTTTCATTTACCTATGCAGCCGGAGTTTGCAAAATATATAATGGGCCTGGGATTGAAAGGGGGCAACAGGCCCGATACCCTGCAATGGAAATGGGATGTTGCACATAAGAACCAGGACGGTGCATGGATCGGGAATGTAAATGCAGGTCTGCAATTTTCTTTGAGGGATGAGCATTACAGCCGACCGCTGAATACCAATTTCTATTTACAAAAACCATTGGTACTTCCAGCTTCATGGGGTAACAATAATCAAGGTGGTATCGATATTTTTCAAAAGGGGAAATCTATTTTAGTAAATGCATATAGCGGGAGCCGCAGTATGAAAAAAGGCGATGTATTGTATTATAATTTCAATTTACTCATTACGCCATTTCATGCTATCAATACAGAATTTCAATGGAATGCTAAATTCTTCCATAAGTACGCAGCAATTGATACGATCCGTAAAACAGGGGCCACAATTATTAATATCCACCACGCAACTCCAATCAACCCCTACATCAACTATCCTTTCATTGAGTTTAAAAAAATGAAGGATTATATTAACGAAGCGCATAGAAAAGGGGAGCAAGTAAAAATTTATAACACCATCAGGGAATTGAGTAATAAAGCATACGAGATACATGCATTGCGCAGTTTTGGCCATGAAATATTTTCAGGAGGTAAAGGCGGGGGATTCAGCTGGCTGCAGGAACATTTAGGGGATGATTATATTGCTGCATGGTTTGTGCCGGAATTGAAAGATGCTGCAGTGGTGAATAGTGGTATGAACCGCTGGCACAATTATTATGTAGAAGGCATGAACTGGCTGGTACAAAATGTTGGCATTGATGGTATCTACTTAGATGATGTGGCTTTTGACAGGGTCACGATGAAACGTATCAAAAGAGTACTCACGCAAAACGGGCATCCGGGAATTTTAGACCTCCATAGTGCTAATCAATATAATAAAAGCGATGGCTTTAATAACAGCGCCAATCTCTACATGGAACATTTTCCTTACTTAAATAAATTATGGTTTGGAGAATATTTTGATTACGAAAAAAATAATCCTGATTTTTTCTTAACAGAAGTAAGCGGAATTCCTTTTGGATTGATGGGAGAAATGTTACAGGATGGTGGTAATGCCTGGCGTGGTATGATTTATGGCATGACAAACAGGATGCCCTGGAGTGATAATGCAGATCCAAGTGCTATCTGGAAAGTATGGGATGATTTTGGAATTAAAGGTTCTGAAATGATCGGTTACTGGAGCCCTAATTGTCCTGTTACAACCAGCAATGAAAAAGTATTGGCAACGGTATATAAAAAGAAAGGAGCTGTTTTGGTTTCTATTGCAAGCTGGGCAACAGCCGATACTGCTATTAAATTAAAAATCGATTGGAATAAGTTCGGCATCGATCCTTCCAAAGCAACGATCACTGCGCCGGCTGTAAAAAACTTTCAGCCTGCACGTAACTTTTCAGCAAATGAAGAAATACCTGTTGAAAAGGGAAAAGGATGGTTGTTGATCATTAAATAAAATTGAATCGAGAAGATGAAAAAATATTTTATAACCGTTTTTGTTTGTTGCGAGTTGTTTGCAAATGCTCAAAATAAAAATATTGCCTGGAAACCATTAGGCCCGTTTAGTATCCATAAAACAGTTGGATCAGTTGAAGCGCCCGGCCTTGGTGTGATGCGTAGCCTGGATGTGTCTTTAAAAAATCCTGACATGATTTTAATGGGCGGCATGAGCAGCGGTATATGGCGTACAACTGATAAAGGGAACACCTGGAAGAATGTAACAGTAGACCTGCCGGTAGAAAATGTAAAGAAGATCCAAATAGCGCCTTCCAATAATAAAATTGCATATGCAGCTACCACAGTGGGAATTTTAAGATCGGTGGATAATGGTGCCTCATGGAAATTTACCAACTTGAATATACTGGCTCAATTAGCTGAGAAGGGCGGGCCACGCTGGAGTGATGATAATACATTGCTGTCTGTTTCACCGGTAAACCCCAATGTAATTATCGCATCCGCCAATGATACCGTGTATAAAACAATTGATGGAGGTATGAACTGGAAACCAATACTGGAAGGATTCAGTACACAGTTCATAGAATTTCATCCTCTTAAAGAAAATATCATTTACATTGGCGGAGCCTATAAGAAAAAAAGAAACCTGTTTTTTATTTATCGCTCCACTGATGCAGGAATTAGTTTTCAAGAAATTACAACCGGCATGCCCGATAAGAATAAGCTGGTACGCCTGCATGATATCACAGCAGCAGTATCACCCGCTGCACCTGGTAAATTATATGTTACCATTTTTGGCGAGGCACAAGTGAAGACTACCGTAAAGCAGGAATTAAAAAATCAAATGGTAGGCAGCTTCATAGAAAGTACGGATGAAGGTAAAAGTTTTCACCTCGTGCCTGAAGCCAATAACTACCGCTACATCGATGAGTACTATTCTTTATTTCATCCTTACAGTGCAGATGAAGATAAAAATAAGTACGACTTTGATATGAAGGACAGTTCATTCTGGTCCGCTTCTTTTCAACAGGTAGGCTGGGCCACTTCATTTGCTATTTCTCCCACTGATGCAAATATTATGGTGATGGCTGCATCAGGCAATATCATTAGTAATAATGCAGGACGATCATGGAATATTTTACGTAAGCAGGGAACTTATGGTATCCATGGCGATATACAATGTGCTAAAATAATTGGCGATGATATCTGGTTAGCAAATGACGGTGGATTGCAGTATGTAAACAGAATAACGAGATTGCATTACCGTATTGAAGGATTTAGCGGGCAGGACCTTTGGGGCTTTAGCACTTCTTTTAAATCGGATGTGATGGCTGTGGGCGTTGACCATAGTGGTACGATGGTATACGATGAAAAATTATATGGTAAGGATTGGTTCCATTATGGCGGCGGTGATGCGATGAGTGCAACGCTGAATCCATTCGATGACCGTTATTTATATGCTACACCTTATTCTCATTTCATCATAAAATTGCCTGCAAGCTTAAGGGATGAACCTATTTCAAATAAGTCGCCGGTGAATTTCGGTTATATCCCTAACAGGAATATCGAGTTTGATTCGCATCTATTTTATACCAGTTATGCTGTAGACGAGAACAGCGATCACTGGCGAATAAAAAATTGTTCGGTGATTAAAACCAGCAATAATTTCAGGACAATAGATACACTGAAAGTTTTCCCGGATACATTTTATATCCGCCGTTTAAGGGTGAGTTTTTCTAACCCTGATTATATGTATGTATTAACCGGCAAAGGAAGAAATACCAATCCAAAGGAAGTTTGGATGACTGCAGATGGCGGGCAGCACTGGAATAATATTACACCGGCAAATGCAGCTGCGGTTAAATATGGTTTTCCGGACATTGCGGTTAACGATGCAGATCCGGAAAAAATATATTTGGGTGTTGGCGGTTTTCAAAATATAGTAAAAGTATTGGTATCAGCTGATGCAGGTAAAAGCTGGGTAGATGACCATTCTGCAGACCTGCCTAAAAATGAAATTCAAACCATGGCCTTTCAGCGGGGCACAAACGAAGGCGTTTATCTTGGCTGTTATCCAGGCTTATTTTATAAAAGTAATACAACGGGCACCTGGAAAACAGTTGGTACTCATTTACCGCAGACACCTGTTAATTTTATCTTTCTGAATTATGACAAAGAAAAAATAAGGTTGGGCACTTATCGTGGTATTTGGGAAAATGATCTCTACGAAAGCACAGCCCCTAAAGCCAATATCGCTCTTTCAAAAAATATATTGAGTACAGAAGGTACGGATGCGGATGAAGAAGATCCCAACCAGATGAAGATATATTTTTATGATAACTCTGTTGTGAAAGGTAAAGGCGCAAAATTTAATTGGCAATTCCCCGGTGCTATTCCTGCAACATCCAATGAAGAAAATCCTATTGTAAATTATTCTGCATGTAAACCGGGTAAATACTCCGTTAAGTTAGCTGTTACTGATGCTAAGGGCAGAATGGCTGATATGGAGCTGAATAATTATATCGAAGTAAAAAATAATTATCCCTGGAATTTAAGAGAGAAAAAATTGGAGACGCAAGAACACGAACAGGAAGAGAATGAGGAAGAAGACCATGACTAATGGTTGTACTAACATTCAATACACTATAACCGTTCAAGCTTTTAATATCGCTTCCATGAAAAAAATACTTTCGGTCTTTTTGATCAGCTGCAATATTTACTGTGTTGCCCAGCAAAAGACAGTAGTAAGAGAATACAAAAAGGTATTTACCACTTACCCGTTCTCCGATCCTGACCCTATTCCAAAACCTGCGTCAACGATCTACCCTTATTTCAGATTTGATGGGTTTACTGATAAACCTATTCAAAAAGAATGGAAAGTAGTTGAACTGGAAAATGACTTTATTAAAATAATGATCCTTCCTGAAGTAGGAGGAAAGATATGGTCGGCCACGGAAAAATCAACTGGCAAAGATTTCATTTACAATAACCATGTAATTAAATTCAGGGATATTGCGATGCGTGGCCCGTGGACGAGTGGTGGCATTGAAGCCAATTATGGTATCATTGGCCACACGCCCGGTTGTGCCACACCGGTAGATTATACCATTTTAAAAAAAGATGATGGCAGCATAAGTTGCGTAATAGGATTACTTGACCTGTTAACCCGTACGTCATGGAGGTTGGATATTAACCTCCCCAAAGATAAGGCTTACATTACCACCAGTTCGTT
>JBBRCB010000077.1:0-7300 GCA_038205215.1 Chitinophagales bacterium
TGTCGGGATGACAAGATTCGAACTTGCGACCCCACGCCCCCCAGACGTGTGCGCTACCGGGCTGCGCTACATCCCGAAATTTTTAAACACTAACTTATACAAATATCTTTAATTGAGATGCAAACTTGCTAACCCATCCCGCCATCGGCGGGACTACCGGGCTGCGCTACATCCCGAAATTTTTACCGGAGGCCAAAAGTAATTGAAAATTTCAACTTTAAAAACTTCAACTTATCTTATTATCTTTGCGCAACTTTTTTACATGAAGGTTTTAATAAAGCAAGCCAGGATAATTTCTCCCTCCTCTCCTTTTTCCGGAACTATCAAAGATATATTGGTAACCGATGGCATTATTTCCAGCATCAGCGACAGCATTAATGAAAAAGCAGATCAAATTATTGCATACAATGGCTTATGCGTAAGTATCGGCTGGATGGATATCTTTGCCAATTTTGCCGATCCCGGGTATGAATATAAAGAAACACTGGAAACGGGAGCCAAAGCCGCGGCTGCAGGCGGTTTTACCGATGTGATGCTGTTACCCAATACCAATCCCGTAGTACATAATAAATCGGGTACCGAATATATTGTTCAAAGGTCAAAAACATTGGCTGTAACTATTCATCCTATTGGAGCCATAACCAAAAATGCGGAGGGAAAGGATCTTGCGGAAATGTATGATATGTACCAATCAGGCGCCATCGCATTTGGAGATGGAACCAACCCAATTCAATCCGCCGGCATTTTATTAAAAGCGCTGCAATATGTAAAGAGTTTTGATGGTACAGTGATCCAGGTGCCTGAGGACAAAAGTATCGGCGCCAGCGGGTTGATTAACGAAGGAATCATTTCTACCCAGTTAGGTTTACCCGGTAAGCCGACGATTGCCGAAGAAATATTAATCGCAAGAGATATTAAACTGGCGAGGTACGCGGATAGTAAATTGCATTTTACAGGTGTTTCATCTGCAAAAAGCATCGAGTATATTAAGAGGGCAAAAGAGGGCGGCATTAATATAACCTGCTCGGTTACTCCCTATCACCTTTTCTTTACCGATAAAGACATGCAGGACTACGATACTAATTTAAAAGTGAACCCGCCTTTAAGAACCGAGTCCGACAGGCAATCTTTATTGAAAGCGGTTACAGAGGGAACAGTAGACGCGATTGCTTCGCACCATTTTCCGCAGAACTGGGATAGCAAGACCTGCGAATTTGAATATGCAAAAGAAGGCATGATCGGCCTGGAAACTTTGTTTGGGGTATTGGGGTCATTAGGCATTGCAACGGAACAGTTGGTGAATATGCTGAGCATAAACCCGAGAAAAATATTTGGGGTAAGCCTACCGGAAATAAAAGAAGGAGCTGCTGCCTGCCTTAGTTTATTCCACCCAACAGAGGAATATGTTTTTGCAGAACGCATGATACAATCCAAATCGAAGAACTCTGCTTTTGTTGGAAAAAAATTAAAAGGTAGAGTGGTCGGAATCATTAACAAGGGTATGGTGGAACTGAATTAATATGAAAAATATTTCAGCAAGAAATAAGGGTTTGATCACGGGCGCAATAATGGTAGCGTCTTCAGTAGCGATATACCTGGTAAAAAGAGATTTTGAAAATAGTTTGCAGTATATTACTTATTGCATTTATGTTGCCGGTATATGGTGGACGCTGTTGTCCTTAAAAAAAGAAACACGGAATACCGCTACTTTTAAACAGTATTTTGCAGAAGGTTTTAAATGTTTTATTGTGGTTACTTTACTGATGGTGCTGTTTACCCTGGTTTTTATTTTATTGCATCCAGAAATTAAAGACCAGATGGTGGCGATGATGAGAACAGCGATTGCAAAAATGAAAGACGTTACGCCTTTGGATATTGAGACCAGGATCGCCACCGCCAAAAAAGCTTTTTTGCCAAGCCTGTTGATCGGTGCTGTTTTTGGATATTTGGCAATAGGTACATTGATCAGCGTAATTACCGCGGGATTTTTAAGTACACAAAGAAAAAACGATTTTTAATTATAAATGCATTGAATGGATCTGTCAATTGTAATACCGCTGTTTAACGAAGAAGAATCTTTACCGGAGCTTTGCGCGTGGATAGAAAAAGTGATGCTCGCCAATAATTATTCTTACGAAGTGATCCTGATCGATGATGGCAGCAGTGATGGATCCTGGATGACAATTGAAAAATTGCGCATGGGCAATCAGCATATCAAAGGGATAAAATTCCAGCGCAACTATGGCAAAAGCGCTGCATTAAATGAAGGCTTTAAAGCCGCACAGGGTGAAGTGATCATTACCATGGATGCTGATCTGCAGGACAGCCCTGATGAAATTCCTGAGTTGCGAAGGATGATCGTTGAAGATGGATTTGACCTGGTGAGCGGCTGGAAAAAAAAGCGCTACGATAATACGCTTACTAAAAATATTCCCAGTAAATTATTCAATGCTGCTGCAAGAAGCATGAGCAAAATAAAACTGCATGATTTTAATTGCGGCCTCAAATCTTACAGCAAAAAAGTAGTGAAGAGTATTGAAGTGTACGGCGAAATGCACCGTTATGTTCCGGTATTGGCTAAGTGGTCTGGCTTTAGCAATATCGGTGAAAAAGTGGTAGAACACCGTGCCAGGAAATACGGTGTTACCAAATTTGGCTGGAACCGATTTGTGAATGGATTTTTAGACCTGATGACCATTTTTTTCGTAGGCAAATTTGGTAAAAGGCCGATGCATTTTTTTGGGCTATGGGGTACCGTTGTTTTCTTTGCGGGTACCTGCATCTGGATCTACCTGGGTATTGCGAAATTTGCATTTGCGCAATATAAAATGACAGAAAGGCCACTGTTTTATGTAGGCATCATTTCAATATTGGTAGGTATACAATTATTCCTTGCCGGTTTTATTGGTGAATTGATCTCGAGAAATTCTTCGGAGAGAAATACCTATTTAATTGAGGATAAAAAAGGTTTGCAATAAACTATGAAAGTTATTATCATTGGCCCTGCACATCCTTTACGGGGCGGCGGCATGACAACTTTTAATGAAAGATTGGCAAGGCAGTTTCAGCAACAGGGGTTCCGCACCATTATCTATACTTTCTCTTTACAATATCCTTCTTTTATGTTCCCCGGAACTACCCAGTATTCTGCTGAACCGGCGCCAACAGACCTTGACATAAAAGTTTGCATCAATTCGGTTAACCCGCTTAACTGGTTCAAAGTGGGTAACCGGATCAAAAAGGAAAATGCCGGTTTGGTAATTGTAAGATACTGGCTGCCGTTGATGGGTCCTGCATTGGGTACAATCTTACGCATCGTGAAAAAAAACAAGCACAGCAGGATCGTTTGTATTGCCGACAATATCATTCCGCACGAAAAACGTTTTGGCGATAAACCTTTTACCAGTTACTTTTTAAAACCGGTTGATGCATTTATTACCATGAGCGAAAATGTACTGCGTGACCTGCGTTCATTTGAAAAAGATAAACCCGCCAAACTGGTGAAGCATCCTTTGTATGATAACTTTGGAGAGCAGGTCAATAAAACAGCAGCAAGAAAAAAATTAGGTATTGCGGATGATGACCGCATACTGCTGTTCTTTGGCTTTATCCGGAAATACAAAGGCCTGGATATTTTACTGGATGCCATGAAAATTTTAAAGGATGCCAATATACTGCCTCATACGCCAAAAATAAAATTGCTGATTGCAGGTGAATTTTATGGGGATCAAAAAATATATACAGACCAGGTAAAAATTTTAGGGATACAGGATGAACTTATTTTACATACCAATTTTATCATCGACAGCGAAGTCAAATATTTTTTCTGCGCTGCAGATGTAGTGGTGCAGCCTTACCGTAATGCCACGCAAAGTGGTGTTACACCGCTCGCCTATCATTTTGAAAAACCCATGATCGTGACAAATGTTGGTGGCCTTCCTTCATTGGTCCCGGATGATAAAGCAGGATTGGTAGCGGAGCCTGATGCAGCCTCCATTGCAAAAAAAATCATGGAGTATTTTGATAAGGGAGAAGTATATTTTCTTCCGCATATCAAAGAAGAAAAGAAAAAACTCAGTTGGGAAAAACTAATTGATTCTATATTTGAAGTTGCCGGCCTCAGTTTCCCCATTAATAAAAACGCATGATTTACCGGAGTAAAGCGCCACTCAGGCTTGGCCTTGCGGGTGGCGGTACAGATGTTAGTCCTTATAGCGATCTATACGGTGGTGCTGTATTGAATGCAACCATTACACTCTTTGCACATGCGGCTATTGAACCGCTAAGCGAACCCAGGATCATACTCGAGTCACTTGATCAAAACGAAATACAAAGTTTTGATCTGTCTGCAACATTGCCCATCGATGGTAAACTGGACCTGTTAAAAGCTGTTTATAACCGTCTACAGAAAGATCATACCATTCCTGTTAGCGGTTTTAAATTATCAACTGCTGTTGATGCGCCGCTTGGCTCAGGGCTGGGTACTTCATCAACACTTGTAGTAGCCATACTGGGTGCTTTTAAAGAAATGATGCAGTTGCATTTTACCCCATACGAAGCAGCGCAATATGCTTATCAAATTGAACGCAACGACCTGTCATTGGCAGGAGGGAGACAGGATCAATACGCCGCAACATTCGGTGGCGTGAACTTCATGGAATTTTATGCCAATGAAAAAGTAATCGTAAATCCATTGCAGATACCCCCCCGATATTTACAGGAGCTGGAAAAAAATTTACTCCTGTATTTTACCAACACTTCCAGAGAAGGTGCTGCCATTATCAGGGAGCAGGTGATTAATGTGAATAGTAAAAATGAAAAAAGTATTAACGCCATGCACCAGTTAAAAGAGCAGGCAAAAATGATGAAGGATGCTTTACTCAATGGCCGGATGGATGAAATGGGTGAGCTGCTGGATTATGGTTTTAAACAAAAAAGATTGATGGCGCATAATATAAGCAATGATGCTATTGAAACTATTTATGATGCCGCGAAAAAAGCAGGCGCCAGCGGGGGAAAAATAACCGGTGCAGGCGGTGGCGGTTTTATGGTGTTCTATTGCCCGGGTAATAGCCGTGATGCAGTAATGAAAACATTAACAGGGTTCGGTGGGGCAATAAAGGAATATCGTTTTGTAAGAGAAGGATTGGTTACATGGTCTGACGCCCACGTCTGATCATGTGACCAATTAAAGCAAATATTCAATGCTCAATGTTAAACGCTCAATATTCAAGGAAAAACAGTGCATTTATTTTGTGGTTTACCTGCAAAAGGTTAACCATTACCAGCTATGTATTTCCCTTGATCATAGAAAATTGGGTATTGAATATTGAACATTGATTAACGCTTATCTTTGCACCATACTATTAGTAATCAAGTAAGCGCACAATATGTACGGCACAATAAAAGACAGTATTGCAGCATCAATAAAAGTAAAGCAGGAACTTTTAGAAAATGAAAGCATTTTAAACACTGTAGCCGATTGTGCAGCGATTATTGTCACCGCATTTAAAGCAGGCAATAAAGTATTGTTCTGCGGCAATGGCGGCAGTGCTGCAGATGCACAGCACCTGGCGGCCGAATTCAGTGGCAGGTTTTATTTAGACCGCGATGCTTTGCCTGCGGAAGCTTTACACTGCAACAGCTCTTACATGACTGCCATAGCCAATGATTATAGTTATGAGGTTATTTACAGCCGCCTAGTAAAAGGTATCGGCAAAAAAGGCGATGTCCTGGTTGGATTATCTACGTCGGGCAATAGTAAAAATATTGTTGCGGCTTTTGAAGTGGCGAAAGAAAGAGGCATGATCACCATTGGCTTCACAGGCGAAAGTGGCGGTGTAATGAAATCCCTCTCGGATCATTTGATCAACGTGCCTTCCTTTGACACACCACGCATTCAGGAAAGCCATATCATGCTGGGGCATATCATTTGTCAAATGGTGGAAGAGGAATATTTCAGCACCCCAAAGTACTGAAGGGGCTCCTAATTACTCTAATGGTTACAGAAGCGATTATATTGGCTGGGGGGTTAGGTACAAGATTACAACCTGTAGTTAGCGATGTACCTAAATGTTTAGCGCCGGTAAATGGCATTCCTTTTCTTACCTATGTAATTGATGCAATACAAAAGCAGGGTATTACCCGTTTTATTTTTTCTGTAGGTTATAAAAGTGACAGCATCATTGATTTTGTTGACAGCAATTATAAGCACCTGGATAAAGTATTTGTATTTGAAAAAGAACCTTTAGGCACCGGTGGGGCCATTAAAGAAGCCTGTAAAAATTTGTACGAAAAAAATGTGCTGGTTTTTAATGCCGATACTTTTTTCCCCGTTGATTTGCAGGAGTTGGCCGATATTCATACCAAACAAAAGGCGGAGTGCACCATTGCTTTAAAACGTATGACCAACTTCAGCAGGTATGGCGCGGTAGAAACCAGTACCACTGCAATAGTTACTGCATTTAAAGAAAAGCAGTTTACCGATAAAGGATTGATCAATGGCGGTATTTATGTTTTGAATGTGAAACGGTTTTTAAAGAACAAATTACCGGCTGTTTTTTCTTTTGAAAAAGAATATTTAGAAAAGAATACCAGCAATCCTAAACTTTTAGGCATCGCCTTCGATAATTATTTTATTGATATCGGCGTACCGGAAGATTATGAAAGAGCACAGAAAGAATTGAGCTTTAAATAATTCATGTCATTAGTGTAATTCGCAAAATTTGTGCAATCAAAAATATGATCGACCTAAAAACCATAGACAATACCTGGACACTTTTTTTAGACCGCGATGGTGTGATCAACCATGAGATTCATCCGCATTACATCAATACATGGGAAGCATTTAAATTTTATGATGGCGCTAAAGTGGCAATACAGCTATTTACCCAAAAATTCAATCGTATTATCGTGGTCACCAACCAACGTGGTGTTGCCAAAGGATTAACAAAAATGGATGACCTTGAGATCATCCATATCAATATGATCAACGATATCGAAGCGGTGGGTGGAAAGGTAGATGCCGTTTATTTTTGTCCCGAACTTGAAAGCCCTAACCGGAAACCCAATCCAGGTATGGGTTTGCAGGCAGCAAAGGATTTTCCCGATATTGATCTCCATAAAGCCATAATGGTGGGTAATTCTTTAAGTGATATGGAATTTGGTCGTAACCTCGGTGCTAAAACCGTGTTTCTTACCACCAACAGACCCGAAGTAGCTACGAGCGATAAACGCATTGATGAAGTTTATCCTTCTCTTATAGCCTTCGCATTAGATCTCTGAAATCAATTCGTGTAAT
>JBBRCB010000078.1:0-6540 GCA_038205215.1 Chitinophagales bacterium
CTTCAATCCCGATAGCTATCGGGAGATCTCTACTCTTAAATTCGATGTGACCCTCTTCTAATCAAACTATCATCTTAAAAATACTTTAAATGTTATTCAATGGAGGATTATACTGAATTATAAATGCTGAAGTCACAGTAGTACTAAAGATTAATCAGGGAACAAACCGGCAAAGGGGGCGTAATCCTTTGCCGGGCTCCTTTTTTGTTTCTTTTTTGGAGAAGCAAAAAAGAAAATATAAAACCAGCATACTTTCTCAATAAAATAATCACTGTTCGTATAGTTAGGTTAGTTCTTATCATCAGTGTTCCTATTCAACTCCTCCCAATATTCTGCTGCCCTTCTCGTATGCGGCACCACGATGGTACCACCCACAATATTGGCCACTGCAAACACTTCATACATTTGTGCTGTGGTTACGCCCAGCTCATGCGATTTGCCCAAATGGTATTTGATGCAATCATCGCAACGCAGCACCATGCTGGCAACAAGGCCCAGCAATTCTTTTGTTGTAACATCCAGCGCACCTGCAGCATAAGTGTTAGTGTCTAAATTCCACAGGCGTTTTATCACCAGGTTATCCTTATTTAAAATAACCTCGTTCATTTTAGTGCGGTAGTCATTGAATTCATTTACTAAGCTGCTCATAATTTTTATTATTAATGAAACACAAATTTAGTTTTAAGCAGCTTTAGTTTATTGCCAAAACTGTTTTAATTTGGCAAATACTACAAACTGATGCGGGAATTTTTAAAAAAATACCAGAAGGAAACGGCTTTAATTGCCGGGCTGTTAATTTGCCTGTTTTTCTTTTTTATCAATCCATTGGGGCTCGCTTTTAAAGCAAAATTGGTTTTGGCGGTTGCGGCACTTATGATAAGTTGGTGGGTTTTGGATGCTATGCCGCTTGCTGTAGTGGCACTGGTGCCGTTGATATTGTTTCCCTTACTGAATATTAATTCCATTAAAGAAACATCCAAAGCTTATTCCGATTCTATCATCTACCTTTTTATGGGGGGCTTTTTCCTGGGCATGGCTATAGAAAAATGGCACCTGCATAAACGTATTGCCTTAAGCATCATCAAACTTACCGGTACCAATGGCAACAATATTATCCTTGGTTTTATTTTATCTACGGGGTTTTTAAGTATGTGGCTAAGTAATACTGCCACTACAATGATGATGTATCCCATTGGGGCATCTGTAATTCATGTTATCAGTAAACATGCCAACCCCAATGCCAATATCAAAAATTTTTCATTAACCCTTATGCTGTCCCTTGCCTATGCCAGTAATTTTGGCGGCATTGCAACTATTATCGGAACACCACCCAATGTTGCCTATATACGCCACCTTAATGAGCATTACAAACACGGAATTGATTTTGTAAAATGGCTGCTGCTGTGTATGCCGTTGGCCATTATATTACTCCTGTGCCTTTATTTTGTTTTGGTAAAATGGTTATATCCCAATCAGCTTAACCATAGCATTGACGGCAGGAATTTTATTGAAGCAGAATTAAAAGAAATGGGGCCATTATCCCGCCAGGAAAAAAGGGTTCTCATTGTTTTTTGCAGTACCGCATTTTTGTGGATCACAAAAGATATCGTCAATGCTGCTCAACAATTATTTCAACTGGATGACACCATCATTGCTTTGATAGGCGCTACCAGTTTATTTATTGTGCCCAGTGGAAGAATAAAAGAAGAGCCCGGGGAACGTCTTTTAGAATGGGGTGATACCAAAAATATGGCATGGGGCATATTGTTATTATTTGGTGGGGGTATTGCAATGGCAAAATCACTCGAAGACGCCAAATTGATGGAAAGCCTGGGCCGGTACATTGCCAGCTTTGCTACAAGTAATATGCTCGTGCTTATTTTTATCGTGACTTTAGTGTCTGTTTTTTTAAGCGAGGTAATGAGCAATATTGCACAGGTAATTGTAATGGCACCCGTAATTTCAGCGGTGGCGGATGCGCTCCATATTAATCCTTTATTACTGGGTATTCCTATGACGCTTGGGGCGAGTTGTGCCGGTATGTTGCCAATGGGTACGCCACCCAATGCCATTGTATTTGCAAGCGGCCACATTAAATTAAATCAAATGCTTAAAACAGGGTTTGTGCTGAATATAATATGTATTATACTCATTACTTTGTTCAGCTGGCTGTTGTTACCCCTGGTAATACCTGATTTTTAATTGATCAATGCCCGGCATCAAATTTTTTGTACCGGCTATTACAATTAATATGACGCTTAATTTGTAATTTCATTTACTTCAATCAAAATATTTATGAGATCTTTTACGCTGTTAAAAATATTGCTTGCAATTTTTATATTACAACCTTTTTATTCATCCGCCCAGCATGTTGATGCAAAGTATTTTGATGCGATGCAATGGCGCTGCATTGGCCCACACCGTGGTGGCAGAACAGTAGGCGCTGTTGGCGTACCTTCTCAACCCAATGTATTTTACATTGGAGTAAATAATGGTGGCGTATGGAAGACCACTGATTTTGGCAGGACATGGAAACCCATTTTTGATGAACAGCCTACCGGAAGCATCGGTGATGTAGTAGTTTCTCCTTCAAATCCGAACGTAATTTATGCAGGAAGCGGCGAAGGTTTACAGCGTCCAGACCTTTCCGTTGGTGATGGCATTTACAAATCCACCGATGGCGGAAAGACCTGGAATAATATGGGTTTAAAAAATGCCCAGCAGATCGGGGGACTGGCTATCGATCCTAAAAACGAGCACCGTTTGTTTGTTGCTGCACTCGGCCATCCTTATGGGCCCAATGAAGAACGTGGTGTGTACAGAACAGTTGATGGTGGCAAAACATGGGAAAGGGTTTTATACATAGATGAAAATACCGGGGCAATACAGGTAACCATAGATCCCAATAATTCAAACATCGTGTATGCAGATATGTGGGCTGGCAGACAAGGCCCATGGGAAAATGGCGCATGGAACGGCGCAGCAAGTGGTTTATTTAAATCAACAGACGGTGGTACCACATGGAAAAAATTAACCACAGGCCTGCCTACCACGGAACAGGGATTGGGAAGAATTGGATTTTGTATTGCGCCCTCTAATTCCAACCGTTTATACGCCACGGTTGATGCAGGAAAATATGGTGGCATTTACCGCAGCGATGATGCCGGAGAAAGCTGGGCCAATATCAATGCAGATGAAAGATTATGGGGAAGAGGGGCTGATTTTGCAGAAGTAAAAGTTGACCCGGTTAATGCAGATATTGCTTATACAGCGGATGTGGTAGTTTGGAAAACATTGGATGCCGGTAAAACATGGAATGCCTTTCGTGGTGCCCCGGGTGGCGACGATTACCACAGGATATGGATCAACCCTAATGACCCTAAGATTATTTTGATTGCGAGCGACCAGGGTGCGATCATTACAGTGAATGGTGGCGAAACTTTTTCAAGCTGGTACAATCAGCCCACGGCACAGTTCTACCATGTAAGTACCGACAATGCTTTTCCTTACAATGTTTACAGCGGTCAACAGGAAAGTGGAAGTGTGGGCATCACTTCAAGAGGTAATGATGGCAGCATCAGCTTCCGCGACTGGCATCCTGTTGCTGCAGAAGAATATGGTTATGTAGTTGCCGATCCTTTGGATAACAATATTATTTATGGCGGTAAAATTTCCCGCTATGATAAAAGAACAGGGCAGGCACAGAACATCTCGCCAGAGGCTATACGAAGTGGAAAGTACCGTTTTGTAAGAACCGCACCGGTATTGTTTAACCCCATTGATAAAAAAACCTTGTACTACGCCGGCAATGTTTTGTTTAAAACATTTAACGGCGGCAACAAATGGGATATCATCAGCCCTGATCTTTCAAGAGAGAATTGGGATATACCGGGCAATGTGGGTATTTATACAAAAGAAGATATGAAAAAAATGCCGAGGCGTGGTGTGATCTATACCGTTGCGCCTTCTTATGTTGATATCAATACCATTTGGTGCGGCACTGATGATGGATTAATTCATGTTACACATGATGGCGGTAAAACATGGACCAATGTTACACCCCCACAAATTACCAGCTGGAGTAAAGTATCCTTAATGGAAGCCAGTCATACCGACAAAAACACCGCTTACGCTGCAGTAAATAAAATTCGCCTGGATGATATGCAGGCGCATATTTATAAAACCACCAATGGCGGAAAAACATGGACCGAGATTGTAAATGGTTTACCCAACGATCCTATCAATGTAGTGAAAGAAGATCCAAAAAGAAAAGGATTATTATTTGCCGGAAGCGAAAGAGCCGTTTATGTTTCTTTTGATGACGGTGCCAACTGGCAATCCTTACGGTTGAATATGCCTGCAACATCAATAAGAGACCTGGTGATTAAAGACGATGATCTGGTAATTGGTACGCATGGCAGGAGTTTTTGGATACTGGATAATATCAGTCCTTTAAGGCACTTAAATAATCAGTCTTCAAACCAGTCAGCCATTTTGTATAAACCACAAAATGCTTATCGTGTAAGATGGAATATGAATAGCGATACACCATTGCCACAGGAAGAACCGGTTGGACAAAATCCACCCGACGGCGCCATCATTGATTATTACATTGATAAAAAAGCAGGTAAGCTAAGCCTGCAAATATTAGATTCAAAAAATAACCTGGTAAGAAACTATTCTTCGGCGGATACCCTATACAAGATCGGTAATGTAAACATTCCCTCCTATTGGATTAGGCCACAACTGGCCTTATCAGCAGAAGGTGGCCATCATCGTTTTACCTGGGATATGCATTACCAGCCTTTGAATGTACCGCCTTCATACCCTATCGCAGCTGTTTATGCAAATACAGCGCCTAATGAAACTTCTCCATGGGTATTACCCGGAAAATATACTGCAAGGTTATCCATTGATGGAAAATCTTATGATCAAATTATAGAGGTAAAGATGGACCCACGTGTAAAGACAGCTGCGAAAGACCTGCAACTGCAGCATGATCTTAGTATAAGCTGTTATAACAATATCAAAAAATGTATGGCGGCATTACAGGGCCTTGATCCCAATAGCGAAAAAGCGAAAGCCCTTGCGAAGTATCTCAGTAGTTTCATGTCCATTCAAAATACATTACAGGATAGCGACTGGCCGCCCACAGCACAAATGATCAGCGCAGCTAACGAAACTGAAACAGCATTGAAGTCCTTTTTAAAATAACAGTTTATTCGTCCTCGTCTCCGACGGGGATGCCCTGGTTTTGAGACTTTGTCTCATTACTAATTATCTTTTTTACAGCTTTCTAAAAAATCTTTGATACCCAACAAGATCTTATCAGCGATCTGTTGCTGAAAACCGGGATCCAGTATTTTCATTTCATCTTCTGGATTACTGATGAATAATGTTTCGACCAATGCATTGGGATATTCAATGGGGCTATTGAGCATAAAATTAAAACTGCCGGTATTGCCATATTCTTTCAAGCCCAGTTCCAGCATGCGTTTGTAAATATCGTGGCTTAAATTTCTAAAACCAATATAACGGTAATAAGTACTGGTACCGCTAACCCTTATCGGGTCGCCGGCAGAGTTTAGATGTATGCTGATCAAAAGATCCGGCATGCTGTCGCGGTAAAATAAGATACGGTCTTTATTATCTACAAATTTTTCCGTTGTTCTTGTCATGATCACTTTTACGCCCTGCTGCTGCAGGGTTTTTTGCAGCTTTAAAGCAACGGCTAGTGTAAGCATTTTTTCTGATGAGCCGGTTGGCCCTCCTGCGCCGGTATTGGTACCGCCATGGCCAGCATCTACTGCAATAGTTAAATTATTCAATGATAAATTTTCCGGTTGCCTTTTTATTTTTATCACCAGCATATTACCCCGGTAATAAATTTGATGGCCCCAATGTTGCGGGTGTTTTAATTCGATCGTGATCCTGAAAATTTCATCTTCTGTTTGTTCGTAATAAACGTTTTTAATTTCTTTTACATTTTCCAGTTGTGTTATCCAGTTGGTATTATTGGTAGCGCCAAAAACATCCACTACAATTTTTGAAGGATCTATCAATTGAAACGATTGGTAGGGCAGTCGTGCAAACAAACCTACGGTAACATAATCAAACAGCGAATCCCCATAGGTTCTCAAATTATTGGTAAGTGATTCAGGTGTAAAATTCCCTTTTGGTAAGAATTGCACGGCATCATCATCAATATAAGCGGTACGGTATTTAGATAATTGTACTTTGTACTTTGTACCCTCTTTGCCTATGATATTCAATTGCACCAGCGAATCGAGGTAACCGATCTTAGCACCGCCCAGCCTGTCTTCTCCTAAACCAAAAAGTAAATGTGCGAGCCTTCCTTTTGTAACTGCGATCGTTGGGCTTACGGCAGAAAACATTGATAGGGTATTGCTCATTTCTCTTATCACCTTATTGCCGGCGCTATCAGTAACGGTTACTGGAAGTTTGGCCAATAAGAAATTATCAGTTCCTTTTATCACATATTCACCCTGGTAGATACCGGGCATGGCGACAGGCATTTCA
>JBBRCB010000079.1:0-6501 GCA_038205215.1 Chitinophagales bacterium
ATACATTTATGCACCACATTCCTGAGCATCAGATAATTTTCTTCCAATGTTCTTAATGCATTGGTGTACCGGGGAATTTTTTGAGAAGAAAGGTGAACAACCAGGTCTGCTTTTACATCTTTCAGTATAAGGGGGTTTGCAATATCCCCCATGATAAATTCAAAATTCTTATTCTCTTTTATTGGCTCGATATTCCTTAGGAAACCATAATTGAGGTTATCGATCCCAATCACAATGTGCCTCCGTTCCAGTAATTTTTTAGCGAGATTTGAACCTATAAAACCAGCTACACCGGTTATTAAGATCTTCATAGTTCAGGTTATTAATAATGTTTAAATATATAGTTAATAATTTGATTATACGAGCTTTTGAAATTAAAATTGGATTAAAAGGCGCTCTTATCTCCTTTAAAAATCTGGTAGACAGTTAGAAACAGGATCTGTATATCCAACCATAACGTCCAATTTTCAAGGTACCAGAGGTCTTTATTAACCCTCATTTGTATCTGTTCGGGGTTGGTGATTTCGCCCCTGTAGCCGTTAACCTGTGCCCATCCCGTGATACCGGGTTTTAAAAACTGGCGGATCATGTATTCATCCACTACTTTTGAGTAGTCATTGGTATGTTTCAGCATGTGTGGCCTTGGGCCTACCAGGCTCATATTTCCTTTAAATACATTTAAAAACTGTGGGAATTCATCCAGGCTTGTCCTCCTGATAAACCTCCCGATCTTAGTTACCCTGTTGTCCGATGAAGTAGCCTGCTTAACATCTGCATCTTTATTGATGCGCATGCTCCTGAATTTATAACAATAGAAAGGTTTTTTATTTTTTCCTGTACGCAATTGTGAAAAGAAGACCGGGCCTTTTGATTCCAGTAAGATCAACAAACCCAATAGAGGCGTCAGCCAGGACAGAATAAAAACGAGGACTAAAAAACTAACCACAATATCCAGCGCACGTTTTTTTATCCGGTTGCCTACATCATCCAGTGGTTCGCTGCGTAAAGAAAGAATGGGCAGGTCGCCAAAATATTCAATGTGCACATCCCTTGTTATAAATACAGAAAGATTGGGTACGATCTTAAAACGTATACATTCTCTCTCCGACTGGTACATCAGTTCGTATATATCCTTATTTTGCTCCGGTGTGATAGTAGAAAATATTTCCACCACATCAAACTCTTTTGCTACCTGCAGGGCTTTGCTTACATCGGTGATGATTGGGTAATGAGATAGTTCATGTACATTTTTATCATCTTCAATAAAACCCAATAACTGGGTATTAATACCATCTTCTTCAAAATATTTAGCCAGCTGTTTTGCTGTATCGTTGTAACCAAGAATAATTACTTTCTTGATTAGGTAATGGCTGTTCTTAAAATACTTTTTTATCCCGAGGTATAAAAAGCGGTTGCATAATAATCCCATTCCAAAACTGATCATACCCGATATGATAAATATCCTGGAGATACGGAATTCACGTGAAAAGAAAAGATAAAAAAGCATGACAATGATCCACACTAAATATACCTGTGAAGTTCGTTTTGTAAAATGCTCAAACACAAGGATCACTTTACCGGCATAGGTCCTTAAGAAAAAAGCAAGTAAAAGCCATGCAGTTACTGATACGGTCCAGTATTGAAAATAAACGCCCCATAAGTTGGAGGGTATGCTATCTGTCATTACTATTTTACAAAAAAAATATGCAAAATTTAATACAAATAGATCCAGCACAACCAGCATTATCTGTAAGTATCGTTCAAACTGTCTGTTCATATTGCTAACTGCTAAAAGAATTTAGTACTTATAAAACTAAATTGATGTGGTTATTTTTTTAAGCCCTAGTTTTAGCTTTCATAGATACTGAGCAAAGCATCAATTATCCTTCCTGATGTTTGGCCATCCCAAAATGGTGGTATCATTCCTTTCTTCCACTGCCCTTCCATGATCCTTTTTAAACTCGGTTTTAATTTATGAATATCATCTCCAATCAGTTCGTTGGTTCCAATGGTTACGGTTTCGGGCCTTTCTGTTGAATTGCGTAAGGTTAAGCAAGGTACATGTAATACGGTTGCTTCTTCGGTAATGCCGCCCGAATCGGTGATCACGCCTTTTGCGTTTTTTACCAGGTGCATGAATTCCAGGTATCCCTGCGGATCGATCATCAGCATTTTTTTATCACTGATGTTGAACTTATCTATGATCTGCCTAGTACGCGGATGTACAGGAAAAATGATAGGCAGATCCATTGATGCTTCCTCGATAGCCGTAAGAATTGCTTCTAATTTTTTCGGATCGTCTACATTCGATGGCCGGTGCAATGTTACAAGGAAATACCCTTCCTGTTTTAGATTATGCTCATCCCAAAACGCAGGCTTCCTGATACGGTCTATGTTTTGAAAAAGCGTATCGATCATAGTATTGCCAACGAAAAATATACTCCCATCTACAGCGCCATTCCTTTTCAGTTGAGCATTGGCCTGTTCACTGGTTGTAAAAAAATAATTACACAGAGAATCAGTTACTATGCGGTTGATCTCTTCCGGCATGGTCATATCACCTGATCTTATTCCGGCTTCCACATGTACCACATCCACACATAATTTCTTTGCAGTGATGGTGCAGGCCATAGTTGAAGTAACATCGCCTACAACCAAAACAACAGAAGGTTTATGTTCCTGTAATTCTTTCTCAAATTTAACCATTATTGCAGCAGTTTGTTCTGCCTGTGTTCCTCCGCCACATTCCAGGTTGCTGTGAGGTTCGGGAATACCCAATTGCTCAAAAAAATCGCCGCTCATCTTTTTATCGTAATGCTGCCCGGTGTGTACTAACCGGTAGTCGATCTTTTTTCCGGCCTCCTGTGCCGCCCTGATTGCCTTAATTATAGGGGCGATCTTCATAAAATTTGGCCTGGCGCCAGCTATTAAAGTAATGTTCATTTGATTAGAAGAGGTTTTAGGGTTCCTTTTTTCCGTACTGGATAACGTATTAAAAAACTAATTATTTTGTTTTGAACGTTTGTTTCCACTTTTCTTTAAAAACAAGGTAGATAAATTCCGAATTACCGAACAGGTACCGTTTCCACATGCGCCTGGGTTCCTGTATCACCCGGTAAAACCATTCCAGCCCCCATTTTTGCATCCAACCAGGTGCCCGCTTCACCAATCCTGATATTACGTCAAAGCTTCCGCCCACCCCCATAATGAACGGAGTTTGGATAAGGTCTTTATAACTATTTAAGAAGATTTCTTTTTTAGGGGAACTCATCGCTACAAAAAGAATGCTTGCACCAGAGCCAGCTATTTGTGTAGCCACCTGCTGTTCCTCTTCTTTTGTAAAATAGCCATTACGATAACCCGCAATTATACTTTCACCATACTTTTTGCTGTACACTTCCACCACATCTTTAACCACCTGTTCTTTTGCACCTAGAAAGAAAATGCGGTATTTTTTTTCAGCGCCCAGTTTCACCAAGTTCTCCATCAAATCAATACCGGCTACACGTTCGGGTAAGGGCCTGTTCAAAAAACGCGATGCCCAAACTATTGCCTGCCCGTCAGCATTAATGATATCACAATTCACGATAGATTCTCTTAAGGCTTCATCCTTTTGTGCATTCACTACTTTAGCAGCATTGATCACCACATGATGAACAGGCCTGCGTTCAGCAATGGCCTTATCAATGATGGCAATGGTTTCCTGCATCGTAAGCACATCGACAGGAATATTACAAATATTAATTCTGCTCACTGTTTTCAGATTTTAGGTAAGTAGACAGCGCATAGAACATCCATGCCTGGGCCCAGCGCATATAACTGATCTTCGATGAGAAAAACTTATTGAACTGGTAATAAAAAAAACCTTTTTTCGATTGCATCTTCCTGATCGTCCAGTGCATCACTTTATCTACTATTGCTTTATGCTCTTTAAATTTACCCAATTTCGCTACAGTAACCACCATTTGTGCCGGCGCATGTATATCAATTGGATAAACCGAATTGCTATAATATTTTGGAATACCTTCTTCGGTAAAGAATGTTTTGATATAATAGTCAAACCCCTTTTCCAGGTGAGTTGTATACGAAAGATCACCCGAAAACCTCGTATAATCTGCAATACATTCCAGGTTATATCCTGTATGAAAATTATCAATCCACTGGTGAAACGGCAATATGCCGTAACCCCATGACCCATCTTCTTTTTGATAGCCACAACAAAATTCAACCGATCTTTTTGCTGCTGCTATCAATTCTTTTTCCTTAGTAAAGCTATAGACCCTTGCCAACAAGCGGCTGCCTAACAGCGAAGCATTAAAGACCACGCTTTTATCTAAAGGAGAATAAGAAAAAGCGAAATTCCCATGCTCATCCTTCGTCCTGTTAAGGTCTTTAAGTATGAAATTACAGGTGCTTCTTGCTGTTTTCAGAAAGAATTCATCCTTTGTAATTTCATAGGCATCTAAAAATGCACTGGCAATAAAAACAGAGGCCACAACTGTAGGCGTATTTTTTGGCTGAAAAAAAGCCCTCGCCTGCCAGTCAAAATTATATCCCCAGCACGCGCCAGCCCATTTGGTATTTTGTAATTCTCCCAACTTCGCGGTAAAAAAATATATCTTGTCCAGGTATTCCTGTTTAGGATCACAGGCATATAAATTACAATAGCCGGAAAGAAATAAACCTAATGCTTTAGGGTTATATTCTTTTTTTACACCGGTAACTGCACGCAAATTCAGCGGTGACCGTTTAAAGGTCTGTATCCACAACAATCGTGCATAACGATTTTTGGAAACAACCGGTATTGCATTGAATAGCCTGCTGTTCAAACCATCGTAAGGATCGTAGCCTTTGAACCCTTGCTCTTCACAATACTCTTTTAACAGGGCAAATGAATTAAGTATCTCTTTATACATCTAAACTTATTTCCTGTGAATGCCCTGTATATAAGCTGTCTAAAATTTTGAATGTCGTTAAAGTAGTAAGGCATACCGACCTGAAACTGATCGGGCTTTCGCCACCGTTATTCACTGCATTTAAAAAAGCATCTACTTCTTCTTTATGCCCTTTTCCTGACGATTTTAATTTCGTTACTTTATTACCTTTATGAAAAGTACCTTCCCTGAAATCATTGATCACACCAATATTACCTGCGCCAAAAACTTCGATCAATTCTTTTGGCATCGATTTATCGCCGTTGGCGAGGTAAGTAAGGTTACCCACTGACCCAGTGCTGAACTTTACCACGATCGCAATATTATCTTCTGCAGTTATTTTATCATTGCTGGTGTTTATAGATGCCGCGTATACATTCACAGGCTCTGCGCCGGTGAAATATTGCATCAGGTCTATAAAGTGGCAGATCTCGCCAACGATCCTGCCGCCGCCAATTTCAGGTTGCTGTGTCCAGTGATCTTTCGGTATCAACCCTGAATTCACCCGTATATTAACCACGACAGGTTCTGATACGCTGTTGAATTCTTTTTTTATCGCCTGGCTGATGGGTGCAAAGCGCCTGTTGAAACCTACCATCAGGGGTTGTTTGAATTTTTCCTTTGCTGCTATTACAGCATCAAGTTGTTCCTGGTTTATTGCCAAAGGCTTTTCAACAAACACCGGTTTTCCCGCTTCCATACTTTTGATCACCAGTGGGGCATGAGAAGAGTGGGGCGTCGCAATAAAAATGGTGTTGATATTATTATTGTTCAGCACATCATTCGCTTCAGTAGAACAAAAATTGAATTTGAATTTATCTGCAACATTTTTTGAAGTAATGCCTTTTGAGGTCACTACGCCGTCAAGTGAAGCGCCAAAAGATTTTACATTCGGGATCAAATAACTCTGTGCAAAACTTCCTGCCCCAATAAAACCTGCATTGATCTTTTTTATGGGATCATTTTTAACCGTAATTACTGTTTGACGTTTTGATTTGTTGGCAGCATATTTTAATAATATACCTATATGCGGCTCGGGAGTTTTACCCAGCACAATATCATAGGCTTTTTCTGCGTCTGCAATATCAAATTCATGGGTGATCAAAGGTTTAATGTTGATCGCTTTACGGGACAGCAGCCCCAGGAAAGCTTCCATATTGCGTTGCTCCGTCCAGCGCACATACGCAAACGGGTAGTCGTTGCCTTTATCTTCATAATTCACATCATATCTTCCGGGGCCATACGAGCAGGACATTCTCAAGTCTAATTCTTTCCTGTAAAAATGAGGATCTCTTGGAATATCCATTTTCACAGCACCTACTACTATTATCCTTCCTTTTTTTCTAACGATCTCTGCTGATAATTCAATAGGATCATTAGAAGGTGCGGCTGCTGTGATGATGATGGAATCAAATCCATGGCCATTGGTAAAATCATTGCAAACACTTATTAAATTGGAATCACTCCTGCTTAATGCTTTGTCAGCAGCACCCGTATCATTAGCCAGTTTTATCAATCCTGCATTAAGGTCAATGCCAAAAACTGCACAACCATTAGCTTTTAAAAG
>JBBRCB010000080.1:0-5243 GCA_038205215.1 Chitinophagales bacterium
ATTTCCCCTCCCAATTAATTTCCTTATCAAACGGCTTCCCATATAGCCCGTCCCGCCTGTTATAAAAACTGTTTTCATAAGTATTTTCTATTGGTAAAAACCTGTTTTTTAAGAGTGAAAAATACAAAATATTCCGGAAACCCATTGTTAAAAACTTCTTATTATTCATTCGCAGACAATGAATTTTTTCCTGTTATTTGCCTCTCAAACAAATTTAAAAAACTATTAAATATCATGGCAAAAAAACCTGCAAAAAAAGCCGCTCCTAAAAAAGCTGCAAAAAAAGCTGCTAAGAAAAAGTAAGCTTTGCTTTTTAAAGCAAAAAAATACGGAAGCCCTGGTAATTTTACCGGGGCTTTTCTTTTGTAACCCCCAATGGCACCGTGTTTCAGCCGATCCCGTTTTACAGGCCCATTTTATTTTTTACAACGCACATCCTTGCCATTTCTCTTTTTGTATACAATTTTTTATCAAAGAAAACCGCTGCGAAATAGATGTTAATTATTTTTTTATGTATTGTCTTTTATAAAATATTTTAGTTTATTAAAAAAAAATTGACCGCATGTTTTGATCATTTTTCAAAAAACCAGGCCTTCCCTATTTTTGATTTTATTACTTTTGAAACATGGATAATTACCAAATAGCCGAAAATTTCTCCCTTTTAAGCAAATTAATGGACATACATGGAGAAAATAGTTTTAAGGCAAAAACCTATGCCATTGCCGCCTACCATGTTGAAAATTTAACCGAACAATTAAGTACTACGCCGATTGAAAAAATTCCCGTGATAAAAGGTATTGGTGAATCAACAGGAAAAAAAATTATTGAATTATTAGAGACAGGTTCGTTACAGGTACTACAGGAAATGATCAGTAAAACACCCACAGGTGTTATTGAATTGCTGAACATAAAAGGAATAGGTCCAAAAAAAATTCATACGATATGGAAAGAAATGGAAATAGAAAGTATTGGTGAATTATTATACGCCTGCCAGGAAAACCGTTTGCGGTTATACAAAGGCTTTGGTGAAAAAACACAACAGAATATAATTGAAACCATCGAATATTATTTACACAACCAGGGCAGTTATTTATACCCTCAGGTTGAAGCAGTAGTACCCCAGATCATTACTTACCTTGAAAAATTATTTGGTAAGGGTAATGTTTTTATCACTGGTGCGTATAACAGGCAGGTTGAAATTATTGATGCAGTTGAATTCGTAGTCAATTGCAGTAATGAACAGGTAAAACCAAAATTTGCAAGTGCCAATCCGCCTGAATTGTTGGAAGAAACAGCGGATAGTTTATTGTATAAATTATTAAACGGGCTGCGCTTAAAATTGTACACGGGTACAGCAAATTTTCAAAAACGCCGTTTTACCAGCAGCGGCAGCGAAGAATTTATCGCCGCTTTTGAACAGCAATTCCCGGGTATCGACTATTCAAATGGGGATGAAGCTATATTTGAGCAGGCTAAAACCAGCTTTATTCCCTACTGTTTAAGGGAATCAGCGGCTATTATTGAAAAAGCAAAAATAATAAAGATCCCCGATCTCATCCAACCTTCCGATATCAAAGGTATCATACACAGCCATAGCAACTGGAGCGATGGCAGTTATAAGATCGAGGAAATGGCGAAAGCCGCCAAAGAAAAAGGATTTGAATACCTGGTGATCAGCGATCATAGTAAAAGTGCTTTTTATGCCCAGGGGTTAAATGAAGAAAGAATTGCCGCACAACAACGATACATCAACGAACTGAATGATAAAATCACGGGATTCAGGATTTTTAAAAGTATAGAGTGTGATATTTTAAATGATGGCAGCCTGGATTATACTAACGCTATACTTTCCACATTTGACCTGGTGATCGTATCTGTACACAGCAATCTCAAAATGAATGAAGAAAAAGCGATGAACCGTTTGTTGAAAGCTATCGAAAATCCGTACACTACCATTCTTGGCCACATGACTGGCCGTTTACTCTTAAGCCGCAAAGGTTATCCTGTTGATCATAAAAAGATCATTGATGCCTGCGCTGCCAATCATGTAGTGATCGAACTGAATGCGCACCCAAGCCGCCTTGATATTGACTGGCGGCATATTGATTATGCGTTGCAAAAAAATGTACTCATCTCCATCGACCCCGATGCGCATACCATCGAAGGCTTTGATGATATCCGTTACGGTGTATTGGCTGCGCAAAAAGCAATGGTGACCAAAGAACAGAATTTAAGCAGCTTTACTGTAAAACAGTTTGAATCCTACATAGAGAAAGTAAGAAGTTTAAAAGGAATCAGATAATTTAAGAAATACATTAAGTTGTTTAAAGCTAAAAGGATAAAAGAATTATTTTTCTCCACTTGTATGGCTATATTAATATTCGTCCTTTTAACCTTTATCAGCTATTTCCTTCATCTTGAACAGCACGTTAATTTTAAAGTTGGTTTACTTTTCATTTTTTATTACCAGTTTTTAGTTGACAATGAAGTGCAACATGGAAGTAATTTCCCCTATTTACTGGCTGATTGTTTAATTACCTGGTGTATTGTTGTTGGGCTATGGTTTTTAATTAGAAGAAAAACATAGGAGGTTACAAAAAAAGATCATTAAAATGACTTAAATCTCTCCCGCAAAGGTATTGTCGGGGAGTTTCCCTGATTCAACATTTATAATTGCAGTAGTCCTCTGCAGAAAAACATTTCCCTACATTTGTTATATTAAACAGCACGTATGAAAAAATACTTTTTATTATTCATCCTTTCCCTCTCTTTTATTGCCAGAACTTTTGCCGATGAAGGCATGTGGCTGCCGCAATTGCTGGCCGCACTCAATGAAAAGGAAATGAAGAAGATGGGCATGAAGATCAATGCATCGGATATTTACAGTATCAGCAAGGGAAGCTTAAAAGATGCTATTGTGAGCTTTGGAGGTTTTTGTACCGCGGAAATTATTTCAGACAAAGGTTTGTTATTGACCAATCACCATTGTGGTTTTGACGCCGTTCAAAATCATTCCTCGATAGAAAATAATTATATCCGCGACGGTTTTTGGGCATACAATAACGGGCAGGAATTACAAAACCCGGGATTATTTGCAACTTTTATTATCAGTATTGACGAAGTAACCAAATCTATATTAAATGGCATTACCGCAAACATGAGTGAAAGAGAAAGACAAAGCGCCATTGATAAAAATATAAACGAGTTTAAAAAAACAGTAAAAAAAGAAAGTTACCAGGATATACTCATCCGCCCTTTTTTTGAAGGCAATAAATATTTTTTGTTCATTACAGAAACCTTTAAAGATGTACGCCTCGTTGGAGCGCCACCTTCGTCCATTGGTAATTTTGGCAAGGATACTGATAACTGGATGTGGCCAAGGCATACCGGCGATTTCAGTATGTTCCGCATTTATGCAGGCAAGGATAATAAGCCTGCGGATTTTTCACCCGAAAATGTACCCTATAAACCTAAACGCAGTTTAAGCATTTCTTTAAATGGTATGAAAGAAGGCGACTTTACCATGGTATTTGGCTTCCCAGGAAGAACAACAGAGTACCTGCCTTCTGCTGCTGTTGCACAAATCATGAATGTGAGTGACCCGGCAAAGATCGGCATCCGGGAAAAGGCATTAGAGGTATTGAATGTTTATATGCGTATGGATGAACAGGTAAAAATTCAGTACGCTGAAAAATATGTCCTGATCGAAAACGCTTATAAAAAATGGAAGGGGGAAGTGCTGGGCTTAAGAGCATCAGGTGCGGTAGAGAAAAAAAAGGAACTGGAAAGCAGTTTCGAAAAGCTCGTACTGTCGCAACCGGCAATGAATGTAGCTTATGTTGACCTGTTAAAAAGATTGAACCAGGCCTATGCAGATATTGAACCTTATGGTTTTGCCCGTGATTATTACAATGAAATCATGTCCAAGATCGAATTATTTGGGATTGCTGCCAATACCAATGCCGTGGTAAATGCTTTTATTAAAGATGAAGCTACTTATAAAAAAACGCTTGCAGCTATCAATGATAAATTATCAGGCACTTTTAAAGAATACAATGCTACTGTCGACCAGAAGTTGTTTGAAGTGCTGATGGAAATGTATGTAAAGGACCAGAAGCCGGAAAATGTTTCACCACTGTTAAAAAAGTTATTGTCGGACAATGGAAATTCCTACAGTGCACTTGCCCGGTCATTATATAGCAAAACATCTTTTACAGACCCCGCTAAACTCAAAAATTTATTGGAAGCCGTGGGTACTAAAGGTATACAGCCTGTTGCCAATGATGTGGTGAGTGAACTGTACAATGATATCATTAAAACATATGCTGACAATGTAACACCCGGGCTAAATGAACTGCAGAATACCATCAACCAATTACAGCGTACTTATTTGCAGGCTCAAATGGATGTATTCACTAAAAAAGTTTTTTACCCCGATGCCAACAGTACTTTACGTTTAACCTATGGCAATGTAAAAGGTTATACTGCAAGGGATGCGGTGCATTATGATTTTTACACTTACCTGGATGGCGTAATGGAAAAATACAAGCCGGGTGATTATGAATTTGATGTACCCCAAAAATTAATTGACCTGTATAAAAATAAAGATTTCGGGCCTTATGGTGTGAATGGCCGCCAGCCTGTTTGTTTTATTGCCTCCAACCACACCACGGGAGGGAATAGCGGCAGCCCGGTGCTGGATGCCAATGGCAATTTAGTTGGATTGAATTTTGACCGTGTTTGGGAAGGCACCATGAGCGATGTGAATTATGATAAGAATATCTGCAGGAACATTATGGTAGACGTCCGTTACGTTTTATTTATCATAGATAAATTTGCAGGGGCAAAGAATATCATAAGCGAATTGAAACTGGTGAAGAAGACAAGATAAATTATTACACGAATAAAACGAATTACACGAATTAACTAATTCATATTCACAATTCACTATTGACTATGAAATTCAGGGATGCCTTACAAAACGACCTGCCTGTAATTATTGCGATATATAATTCAACAGTGCAGGGCAGAATGGTAACAGCAGATACAGAACCTGTTTCTGTTGAAAGCAGGCAGCAATGGTTTGATGAACATATACCTGGCAAACTGCCGTTGTGGATGGTAGAAGATGAAGAAAAAAATATTATCGGCTGGGTAAGTTTCCAGCCATTTTATGGAAGGCCCGCTTATGATGCCACTGCTGAAATAAGTATTTATATCGATCCTATGGAAAGAGGAAAAGG
>JBBRCB010000081.1:0-5099 GCA_038205215.1 Chitinophagales bacterium
GGTTTAGGGTTTAGGGTTTAGGGTTTAGGGTTTAGGGTTTAGGGTTAACAACAATTCATTAACAGTATAGTTTTCAACCTTTGTAAAAAACAGTACATTAATCAGCAGACTGGCATAAATCGTATAAGCACAACTGAAAACTACCAACCGAAAACAGAAAACATCTAATGGTCATTCGTTCAAAAACATTGCGGCTGGTAATTTTAATCAGTACCGTATTGGTTACTATAATTATTGCTGTGCAGTTATTCTGGTTGCAGAAAGTGTATCGGTACGAAGAAAAACAATTCAATATCAATGTTTCAAAAAGTATTCGTGGATTGTATGATGATATGGAGTTAGTGAATGATGTTTCAGACAATGTACAGAAAGTTGTGGAAAACCCTAAGCCGGATCTGTACCTGTTAAGGATCGATTGCAACCCTTACTTAGACAGCCTTTGGCTAAACCTTAAAGCAGAGCTTACCGATTTTGATGTATACACCGATTGCGAAGCAGCCATTTACAGCCATGAAAAAAATGCGTATACCAACGAGCAGTATATCGACTTGCCCGATGCCTATCATGTTCCCAAAGGCAAAACTGTTACACCGGTTTTAAAAAGAGATTATTCTTATGTTGCATTATATTTCCCCCACCGCGACGAGTATATTTTAAAACAGATGTATTTCTGGATCGCATCCGGGGGATTATTATTGCTGGTGTTAATTGCATTTGGGGCCAGTATCTTTTACCTTTACCGGCAAAAATTCCTGAATGAAACGCAGAAGGATTTTGTAAATAATTTTACACACGAATTCAAAACGCCCCTGGCCGTTATTAAAATTGCGGCCGAGGTATTGCAGCAACCGAATATTGCAGACAAGCCTGAAAAATTAAAGAACTATGCTGCAATAATCGACGAGCAGATCACTCACCTGCAGGGGCAAACTCAGCGCCTGTTGGAAATTGCCTATACTGACAGCACTACAGTACCATTGCAAAAAGAAAGGTTTGATATCAATATTTTATTAAGCCAGGCCATCGCTGATCTTCACCCGTTGGCGGAACAAAAGAATGCGGCCATTGAAACGGCATTTTTGCAACCGGGCAATATGATCACCGCGGATAAATATTATATGCTGCTTGCATTCATCAACCTCATTGAAAATGCTATTAAATATTCTACCAGCCCCCAGCTCCTTATCTCTACATATACAGAAGGAAAAGATTGTTGTATTTCCATCAGGGATAACGGTATCGGCATCAGTGAAGAGAACCAGAAAAAAATATTCGACCGTTTCTTCAGGGTTACCAAAGGCGAACTGCATACTGCCAAAGGTTTTGGATTAGGCCTTAATTTTGTTAAGAAAGTGGTAGACGCACATGGTGCAAAGATCGAAGTGAAAAGCCAGTTGGGAAATGGCAGTACCTTCACCATAAAAATTGCAATGCATTAAAATCCTCCACATGAGCAAGGGAAAAGTTTTATTAGCTGAAGACGATCTTTCATTAAGCTTTGTTATTAAAGACGGGCTGCAGGATGCGGGTTTTGAAGTAACCCATTGCGCTGATGGCGAAGCGGCATGGCAAAAATTTCAGAAGGCAGCATTTGATATCTGTTTGCTCGACATCAATATGCCTTCGCGAGATGGATTTTCTTTAGCAAAAAAGATACGGCAGCAAAGTGATGTGGTACCAGTAATTTTTTTAACCGCTAAAAGCCTCGAGGAAGATAAGATAAAAGGTTTTCAAACCGGCGCTGATGATTATATCACCAAGCCTTTCAGCATGAAGGAGTTGATTATGCGTATGGATGTTTTTTTGCGCCGTACCAGGAAATTAAAGTCGGACGACGTGCAGGAATTTGTTTTAGGCAAATTGCGCTTCGCTTATAATGAACTCAAGATCTACAGCGATACGGAAACAACGCCCCTCACACAGCGGGAGGCCGACCTGCTTAAATTTTTTGTAACACATCTCAATAAAATTTTAAAGCGGGAAGAATTATTGCTGAATGTATGGGGAAAAGATGATTATTTTTTAGGCAGGAGCATGGATGTGTTCATCACCAAACTGCGTAAATATTTAAAGCCCGATCCAAACATTTCTTTGGAAACGATACATGGCGTTGGTTTCAGGTTACAGATCAATTAAGATGACTCAATATTTTTTCCTGTACCGCTTTCAACTCTTCGGGTGTTGTTTTTGTTTTCCCTTTTGTAAAATTCAGGTCATTGGCCGAATTGATGGGTACTAAATGGATATGTGCATGCGGCACTTCCAGGCCTACCACACTTATACCGCAACGGTTGCAATGAAAAGCTTTTTCAATAGCATGCGCAATGGGTTTGGCGAATACCAGTATACCTGCAAGGTAATCGTCTGGCACATCGAATAATTTATCTACTTCCAGTTTAGGCACTACCAGCACATGGCCTTTCACCAACGGTTCTATATCCAAAAAAGCAAAGAATTGTTCATTCTCCGCAATCTTATAAGAAGGGATTTGTCCTGCAATTATTTTTGAGAAGATGGTCATAAAATGATTTGCTTAAAGATACAATCAAAAAAGCCCATCTTAAAACGAATGGGCTTTAAAAAAGATGGCGTCATTTTTTTAAACCGCGATTCCTTCAATTTTAAATTTTAATGTACCCGCCGGTACAATAACATCCACCACATCGCCGATCACTTTTCCCAACAGGCCTTTCCCGATAGGTGAAGTAACAGATATCTTTCCCAGTTTAAGGTCTGCTTCTTTTTCTGAAACGATCTGGTAAGTAACTTGTTTTTTAGTGCCCAGGTTGGTGAGTGACACTTTAGTAAGGATACTTACTTTACTGGTATCAATATTGGTCTCATCCAGGATACGTGCGGTGGCAATAATACCTTCCAGGTATTTTATTTTTGCTTCCAGCATACCCTGTGCTTCCTTCGCGGCATCGTACTCAGCATTTTCTTTAAGGTCACCCTTTTCACGTGCCTCGGCAATGGCCCTGCTTGCAGCAGGCCTGTCCACGCTTTTCATACCATGAAGTTCTTCCTTCATTTTTTCAAAGGTTTCCTTTGTAACGTAATTAGTGGTACTCATAAAAATTCTTTTAGTAAAGAGAAAAAAAATACAACGCCCCAGATTGCTAAGGCGTTGCATGTACTGCAAAAATAGTCAATTTTTAAATACCTAATTTTTCGAGGATAACGGCGCTCATTTGATAAAACGCCTCATGGCTATATCCTGCTATATGCGGTGTTATGATAACATTGTCCTGGCTGTTGAGAAAATCGAGTTGTTCCTGTTGGGTCACTGATAAGTCACTTATTTTTTCGTTCTCCAATACATCTAACGCTGCAGCAGCAATTTTATTTCCCTTTAAAGCGGTAATTAAGGCGGCTGTATCAACCACTTTTCCCCTTGATGTGTTGATCAACACAGGCCTTTGCCCGAGTGCATTGAAAAGATCATCGCCGGCAATATGATATGTTGCTGCTGTTAAGGGTAAATGAAAACTTATCACATCTGCATAGCGGCAGATCTGTTCAAGGTTAGCTTCCTTGATGTATCCTTCAGCGAAACCGAATTTATACAGGTCATAAGCCAACACCGTTACATTGAAAGGAGCCAATAATTTTGCGAAGCTGCTGCCCGTATTACCAAAGCCAATAATGCCCACTGTTTTACCGCTTAATTCTGTACCCCGATTGGCATCGCGTATCCACAAACCTTTTTTAACTTCCTGGTTGCTGCTGTGTATCTTATTCAACAGGCTCAACAACATACCTAATGCATGTTCTGCAACGGCATTGCGGTTACCTTCCGGGCTGCTGACACAGGTTATACCTTTTAATGCTGCGTAATCAACGTCAATTAATTCCATGCCACTACCCAATCTGCCTATCCATTTTAATTTACCTGCATTATCCAACATCTTTTTATCAATAGCCAGCCTCGTAGTAACAACCAGCCCTTCCGCTTCATTGATTATAGCATATAATTCATCATAACTTATACCCGGGAGGTATACAACCCTGAATCCTTTTTTTTGTAAAGTATCGGCAAGGTATTGATGCGCCCCCGCAGTAATAATCACCAGTCTGTCCTTATTCATTCTGCTAAAATATTTTTATCTTAACTGTAAAATTAAACTTACTTATGTTCCCCAAAATTTCTTTTTTAATAGTTGTATTATTTTGCTGTTCTTATTCCTTTGCTCAACTAATAACTATTGAAGAAAAAAAACCGCAAACCGTTGATGGCATTGAATATGGCTATTACATAAAAAATGAGCAGACGAAAAGCGTTAAAGACGAAGAGTACGGCCGCTTTGAGATCACTTTATATGTTTCCAATAAAAGCGGCTGCACAAAAATTTATGCCGAAAGGGTTGGTATACTTTCTTCTGAAACAACAAACCTTTTAGCAAGTTTTAATTGCAGCAATTCGAATGGTAAAAGATTAACTGCAAAGAGCGGTACGGTAAAAGCGAGGGATTTTTACTGCAACGCCAAAGTACAGGAAAACGGGAAAGAAGTAACCAGGGCCGTTAAAGCAGGTGATATCTTCCGCAATGGCGAAACCCTTAAAACAACTATTATCGTATTGGTTCCAAAAGGAGAAAGGCCCGTGCTACAGTGTGCCGTAAATAATTTACCTGAGTTGTAGCCGTTTACTAAGGGTTGACAACCTTGCGACATTCTTCCTGATCTTCAGCAGTCTTTCTTAAAGGTTGTCAACCTTACCTGGCTGCGATCATGCTTATTTCCACATTTACATTTTTAGGCAAGCCTTTTACCGCAATGGTTTCTCTTGCAGGAAAATCGCCATTAAAATATTTACCATAAATTTCATTCACCTGGCCAAACAGGTCCATATCACTTAGAAAAATAGTGGTCTTAACAATATTGCTAAAATCCATGCCGGCTTCTGTCAATATAGCTTTTAGATTTTGCATCACCTGGTGTGTTTCTTCAATGATATCGGTCATTGCCAGTTCACCTGTAACTGGCTTTAAGGCTACCTGTCCTGATATAAAAAGTAAATTACCGGTCAATATAGCCTGGCTGTAAGGGCCGATTGGTGCCGGTGCATTATTGGTATTGATGATTTCTTTTGCCATTGC
>JBBRCB010000082.1:0-4254 GCA_038205215.1 Chitinophagales bacterium
TTCGTGTAATTCGTGCCTTCACTTCGTGCAATCATATTGGATTTTACTAAGTTTACGTTAAAGTTTATACAGGTACAATAATTTTGTAAGGCCCGAGTTAAAAGGATTGAGTAAATTTATTGCATGAAGAAATTGTTAGCCTTATTGGCTTTTGTAAGTGTTTGCCGGTTATCCTTTGCCCAGCGTATCACGAAGGCTGATGGAAAGATCTTTCGGGTTAAAGAAGATTCATTAAAAAAATATGCGGTTAAACTGATCCAGGGTATTAATTCCAGTGATCGTTTTGCTGCCGACAGTATGTTTACCCGTATGCTGGTGAGGGCTTTAAAAACACCCAACTCCTTTTATTATACTTTCGATTCTTTAGAGACCATTTCAAAACTTTATGCACCAGATAGTATGTTCAGGATATTTACCTGGCAGATGATGATCAATGATAATGTCATCCGTCATCATGGCGCTATCCAGATGCGCACTGATGATGGTTCATTGAAATTATATGGGCTGATAGATAAATCAGCGGTTACCACGAACCAGGTGGATACCGTAGGCAATCAAAATGGATGGATCGGTGCGGTGTATTACAATATCGTACAAAAAAGAAGTGCCAATCAAAATTATTATACGCTTTTAGGTTTTGATGAAAATAATATCCGCAGCAACAGGAAGATCATTGAAGTGTTGAATTTCAATAATGGCGAACCAATATTCGGCGGCCGTTATTTTAGTTTTGAAGAAGACACCACTTTCAAAACTTCCATTGGCCGGTATATTATGGAATATAAAAAAACGGATGGCCCCAAACTCAATTACGATACTGAAATGGATATGATCATCGTAGAACATTTGATCTCCGAAAGTAACGAGCCCACTAAAAAATGGACATTGGTAGGCGATGGCGATTATGAAGGGTTTAAATGGAAGAATGGCAAATGGGTGCATATAGAAAAAATATTTGACCAGGTAACGCCTTTGGGTAAGGAACCTGTTCCCAATCCGGTAAGAGATGGCAACGGTAACCTTGATGAAAGCAAATTAAAAGGTGCTGAAACTGAAGAAGAGAAACCGGCTGAAGAAAAGCCTAAAACAACAAAGCCAAAAAAGACGCCGGTAAAGAAAAAAGGGAAAGGCTAACGTACTATTTAGCAACTGGTATGCCTCATTGCAATTTCAGAAACGGCCTTGGCCAGGCGGACGACGCCAATGAAATTTAAGAGAATTCCAAAGCCCGGTTCAAGAAAATACTCAATCCTCAACGCTCAATGGTGAATAGAAATCCACATGCCCTTTAAACAGTTGCTAAGTAGATAACAACATTAATATAGTTGCCTTTCATTTAGCCTTGAGTATTGAACATTGTTTATTGAACATTATGCCGTCCATAATCAATTACCTAAAAAAGAAACCCACTAATCATTCAATTTCAGCACCGCCAAAAAAGCTTCCTGGGGCACTTCCACATTTCCGATCTGCTTCATTCTTTTCTTACCTTCTTTTTGTTTCTCCAATAGCTTTCTTTTACGGCTGATATCACCACCGTAACATTTAGCAGTTACATCTTTGCGCATGGCGCTGATATTTTCCCTGGCCACCACCTTTGCACCAATAGCAGCCTGTATAGCGATCTGGAATTGCTGTTTGGGTAACAGTTCTTTTAATTTTTCGCAGAGCTTGCGGCCAAATTCGTGTGCCCGGCCCCGGTGGATCAGTGCACTTAAGGCGTCTACCTTTTCGCCGTTGAGTAAAATATCCATCTTCACAATATCACTGGCACGGTACTCTATCGGGTGATAATCAAAAGATGCATAACCACGGGTAATGCTTTTTAATTTATCATAAAAATCAAAAACAATTTCAGTGAGCGGCATTTCAAAACTCAATTCCACCCTCGTTGGCGTTAAATAACTCTGGTGCGTAAGGATGCCACGTTTGGTAATACACAAGGTCATGATATTGCCAATATATTCCGGTTTGGTAATGATCTGTGCTTTAATAAAAGGTTCGTCAATATGATCGATCCTGGTGGGGTCGGGCATTTCAGTAGGGTTGTTAACCCTTATCACTTCGCCTTTGTTGGTGGTGGCAACAAAGCTAACGTTAGGTACGGTGGTGATCACCGTTTGGTTAAACTCTCTTTCTAAACGCTCCTGGATAATTTCCATGTGCAGCATGCCTAAAAATCCGCAACGGAAACCGAAGCCCAATGCCTGGGAAGTTTCTAATTCAAAGGTCAAAGAAGCATCATTCAATTGCAGTTTATCCATGCAATCTCTCAGCTCTTCAAATGCATCTGTCTCCACGGGAAAGATACCCGCAAATACCATCGGCTTCACATCCTGGAAACCCTGTATCGATTCGGTAGCACCATTTACAGTGGTGGTGATGGTATCTCCTACTTTCACTTCTTTAGCCACTTTTATCCCGGTAATAATATAGCCCACATCTCCTGCCCTCACTTCGGCTTTTGGCTCCATGCCCAATTTTAAAATACCTACTTCATCGGCACCATATTCCAGCCCGGTATTGCTGAATTTGATCTTATCATTCTTTTTGAGCGTACCGTTAAAAATTCTATAGTAAACAATAATGCCCCTGAAAGAATTATACACGCTGTCAAATATCAATGCCTGCAGCGGTGCATTTTCATCACCGGTAGGCGCCGGTATGCGTTCGATGATCGCGGTTAAGATCTCTTCAATACCGATACCGCTTTTACCGCTGGCCAATAAAATATCTTCTGCTTTACAACCAATCAATTCTACGATCTGGTCAGTAACTTCCGGTATCATCGCCCCGTCCATGTCAATTTTATTGATGACAGGGATTATCTCTAAATTATTTTCAATTGCAAGGTACAAGTTACTGATAGTCTGGGCTTGAATACCCTGGCTGGCATCTACTAAAAGCAGCGCACCCTCGCATGCAGCCAATGCACGGCTCACTTCATAACTAAAGTCAACGTGCCCGGGAGTGTCGATCAGGTTAAACACATATTCCACACCCTTCCATTTATAATTGATCTGTATGGCATGGCTTTTAATGGTGATACCCTTTTCTCTTTCCAGGTCCATATCGTCCAGTACCTGCGCCTGCATATCCCTTTCGCCAATGGTATGGGTGAATTCTAACAAACGGTCGGCAAGGGTACTTTTTCCGTGATCAATATGGGCAATGATGCAAAAATTTCTGATGTTCTTCATGTATTGCTCGTTCTTTTTTCGATTGGCGAAGGTAGTTGATTTTGGCGGATTTTTGAGGGTCGAAGAAAGCAAATTTAAAGTAGTAAAACTGGTAATAATGAGTTCATTTTAAGAATGGCTCAGTGGCTTTTTTGGAGAATTATTTTATCACGCAAAGAGGCAAAGGACACAAAGAAGACAAGCAAGAATTAAACAATAAAAAAACATCATTTATTCGTTGCTGCGATCACTTCCTTCAAAAATTTATTCTCCTCTATCACATGCAATCCCATTCTTACCACTACTAACTTTTTTGAAGGAATGACATAAACCCCCTGGCCTCCATACCCATCGCAAAAGAACATATCGGAAGGAACATCCGGATACCATCTTTTTGAAAGATCGTTTTTATCAAGCCCGTTCAGCCAAAACTGGTAACCATAATGTTTTCTTTTATCAGCAGCACCAGGCGTTATAGTTTGTGCCAGCCAGTTATCAGGCAATAGCTGTTCGCCATTCCACTTGCCATTGTTGAGGTAGAGTAAACCAAAGCGGGCAAAATCCCTTGCCGTGGCATAACTGTAAGATGAACCGATATAAGTGCCCGATGCATCAGGCTCCAGTAAAAAACTGTAGGCATTGATCTTATAAAACAGCGACCGGTAAGGAAAAGCGGCGTAATCCTGCTCTCCCACCGTTTTGCGGATAATGCGGCTAAGGATATTGCTGTTGCCGCTGGAATAATTGAACACCGTACCCGGTGCATATTTTAAAGGCAGTCGGGCAGTATAGGCAGCCATATCGCCTTTATTAAAAAGCATATTGGTAACGTTGCTGTATTTCGAGTAGTCTTCCACGAAATCCAGGCCGGTAGTTTGCTGTAAGATATTTTTCAGCGTGATCTTTTGTTTTTCTGTATTGGCCCATTCAGGTACAGGTGCCGGAGCATCAGGATCTAATTTTCCCTGCTTCACTAATATCCCAGCCATAGCAGCAGTAAGGCTTTTAGACATAGACCAACCAAGCATCACGGTGTTTTTATCAAAGCCGCGTGCATATTTTTCTGCTACAATTT
>JBBRCB010000083.1:0-3083 GCA_038205215.1 Chitinophagales bacterium
GTTGCATCAAAATATTTGGGGTCTTCTTTGAACTGCAATAGCTGCTGCAGCATCTTCATCACCTGTTCTTTGCCGGCATTACCGTTGCCGGTAACAGATTGTTTTACTTTTTTGGGGGAGTATTCTGTTACTTCAATACCATGCCGCATTGCGGCAGCTATGGCTACGCCCTGCGCCCTTCCTAACTTCAACATACTTTGTACATTTTTACCAAAAAAAGGAGCTTCAATGGCAAAAGTATCGGGTTGGTATTTAATGATCAGTCCGCTTACGGCAGTAAAGATCAGCTCCAGTTTTTTATAAGTATCTTTTATTTTACCGGGTTGAAGTACACCCATATCAATTAAAGAGATCTTATGCTGTTCCACCCTGATCAATCCATAACCCATGATTACCGTGCCGGGATCAATGCCTAAAATAATGGACGGTTTTGTTTTTAGCACACTAAAAATTTTTTGGGTTTGATAATTGAACTAACATTGCGTATTGAACAAAAGTATTAAAATATTAATCAATTATTTTTTAGGGCCGGTTTTATTAATAATACTTTGTTATAGTTTGTACAGGCAGTTAATACAGCAGCACGACCTTGCGCAACGCTGGCATCAAATTAAGGAAAGCTGGGAAAGCTGGAAGTTTTTAGCAGTGATTGGCTTAATGTTGCTGAACTGGGGCATTGAAGCAAAAAAGTGGCAGTTACTTATTTTACACCTCCAGGCGTTTTCTTTTATCCGTGCTTTTAAATCGGTGTTGTCGGGTTGCAGCGTAACCATGCTAACACCCAACCGTATCGGCGAATATGGAGGAAGGATCCTTTTTATAAAGGAAGAATACCGGATCAAAGCGATCTCCCTGAATATAGTGAGCAGCATCAGCCAATTGTTGATCACCATGATCATGGGATGTGCCGGCTTGATTTTTTTAAGATATTTTTCACATAACAATCACAACGCTTTAAGTGTTTTACCAGACTTTTGGGGCAACGTACTGATCTATTTCAGCATTACAGGTACAGTACTGCTTTTTTTGTTCTATATAAGGTTAGGCTGGCTGGTGAGTTTAATGGAAAAATTACCGGCATTCAATAGAATAACAAGCCATATTAAAGTACTGGACCAATTTTCGGCAAGCCAATTGCTTACAATACTGTCATTGTCGCTGTTGCGTTACTTGGTCTTTGTATTGCAATATGTTTTATTGCTGCAGGTGATGCAGGTGGAAATTGAAACCGGTTTAAGTTTTTGGCTGATTGCTGTTTTTTACCTGGTAATGGCTGTAGCTCCAACAATCGGTTTTTTGGAATTACCGGTGAGGGCGAAAGCCAGTATGGAGCTGATGAAATTATACAGCACGAATACATTGGGTATTGAAACAGCGGCGTTGTCAATATGGTTAATTAATTTAGTGGTACCTGCATTAATTGGCAGTTTATTAATTTTGGGCATTAAAATAGTAAAAGAAAAATGATAAGTTACGCTAAGTCAGGCTTGTTTGTTCTGGGTTTATGCTGTTTGAGTTTAAAGCCGTACAATGATGATTTTTGCGGCACCAAAAACACTGCTTTTAAAGCGGATGAAGTGGTGACCATGAAAGTTTTTTACAGCGCCATGGGTGCTTATATCGGAGCAGGCGAAGCCACTTTTACCACTACCCTCGAACGTTTTAATGGTAAAGCAGTATACCATTGCATAGGGGAAGGAAAATCTTATTCCTTCTTTGATAATTTTTTTAAAGTAAGGGACCGCTACGAAAGTTATATTGATACCAGCAACCTGGTGCCTTATAGATTTATCCGGAATATTGATGAAGGCGGCTACAAAAAATATAATAATGTCACATTTAACCAAAGTGCCGGTACGGCGGTAAGTACCAATGGCGTTTTTAAAGTTACCAATTGTATACAGGATGTAGTGAGCGCAGTGTACTATGCCCGTAATATTGATTTCAGCAAATACAAAGTGAATGATAAAATTCCCTTCGATATGTTCCTGGATGATGAAGTATACCACCTGTATATCCGGTATATGGGTAAAGAAAAATTAAAGACCCGGTACGGAAAATTCAATGCCATAAAATTTAAACCCCTCCTGATCAAAGGAACCATTTTTGAAGGCGGCGAAAAAATGAATGCCTGGGTAAGCGATGATCCCAATCATTTACTGTTAAGGGTGGAAAGCCCTATTGCAGTGGGTAGCATAAAAATAGATATGATGGGATACAGGAACCTGCGTTATCCTTTAAGCTCACTCCTCAGCGTGAAATAATTATAGCTCATCCAATTTAAAAATATCTTTTTGCCGGATGCCCTTGTCCGTCATTTGTAAATTACAACATTCATTTACAGGATCGTGTTCAAAAAATAAACTGTAATTATTATCCAGTGCCTCGCTTAAAAATGCTTTCTTTTCATTCAAAGTTGTGAGCGGGAACATATCATATCCCATCACATAAGGCAACGGCAGGTGCGACATTGAAGGTAGAAGATCTGCCATGTAAACGATAGTCTTTCCGTTATAATTAATTTTAGGCAACATCATCGCGCCGGTATGGCCGTTAACGATGTAGAAAGAGAGGTTGGGCGTAAATGCTGTGCCGTGAGTGGCGAGATGTGAGCCGTGGGGGAGAGAACTATTACCGGTATGGGTATCCAAACTCAAGTCTTTCGTCTCACGAATCACGTCAAAAAATTTCAACTGCCCGCTTTCCTGTATGGGTAAAATATTTTCTTTCAAAAAACTGGCTTTCTCCCGCTCATTAGGCTTGGTAGCCCATTCCCAATTCTGTTCATTGCTCCAGTATACAGCATGCTTAAATGCCGGTACCAGTTTATCACCCTCTCTTTTTATACTTCCTCCGCAATGATCAAAGTGCAGGTGCGTTAAAAAAACATCCGTGATATCATCCCTGGTAAAACCATATTTGGCCAGGGATTTATCTAAAGTGTCGTCACCATGTAAATAATAATGGCCAAAGAATTTCGCATCCTGCTTGTCACCCATACCGTTGTCAATTAAAATCAACCGGTCTTCATCTTCGATTAATAAGCAGCGCAAAGCCCAGCTGCACATGTTATTTTCATCAGC